>DASUVG010000106.1:0-15835 GCA_036379135.1 Longimicrobium sp. | reverse complement strand
GTGGCCGAGCTGATCGAGGCCATCACCGCCTACATCGATCGGCGCAACTCTGATCCCAAGCCCTTCACCTGGACCGCTTCCGTGCAGCACATCCTGGAGAAAGTGACCAAAGCGAACGAGACTTTGAAGGCACTACACTAGGCTATCCGCAGAAGCGGCCGATCGCCATTCGGCAGCCCGACCTTTCAGCCTTCAGCGGCGAAGAAATCGCGATGGTTGATTACGTCCTGTCTCAGCTGGAGGGGAAGTCCGCGACGGAGGTCAGCGATCTTTCGCATCGTTTCGAGGCTTGGCAACTCGCAGAGGACGGAGAGGAGATCCCTTATTTCACGGCGCTGCTGTCAGATGGGGAGCCGACACCAGAGGATTGGGATCTTGCGCGTGAACTCGCGGCCGAACGCGAGATTGCGGTTGAGGCGCGGTAGATGGCGCGTCGCTGGAATGTGACGGAGAGCCCCCGGTTCAGGATTCAGTTAGAGGAGATCGCGGAAGGCTATGATTAGTCGGCCGTCATCAACAACCTGCACTGGTTCCTTTCGCGTGGGCCGGGGGAGGTGGGGCGCGGCGGCACCCAGGACCTGAACGTGCGCGTTGTATTCCTGGCTCCGGGTGGGGGTATACCGCCGATCAAGGTGTTCTACGCCGTTGATCCCGGCGAGGTGACGATCCTGTTCGTGAAAGAGGTCGACGAGTTCCCCTTCTAAACGGCACAGCGGGGGCAGTCCCGCTGCTGGTTTTTCATCCAGGCCGGCGCGAGCGCCACAAGTGGGCCCACCTGGACCTGCCAGGCTGGTGGAACCGGTTGCCCGGAATGGGGGAATTGGTTAGATTCGACGATTCCCTGACCGCCCGTGCGCATAATCCCGCGGGGATGGTCTGAAGGGGCCGTACTCAAGCTCAGCTCAAGGTGGTGCATAGATGAAGGCCGACATCCATCCGAACTATCAGACCGCGACGGTGCACTGCGCCTGCGGCAATACGTTCCAGACGCGTACCACCAAGGGCGACATCGGCGTCGAAGTCTGCAGCAACTGCCATCCGTACTACACCGGCAAGCAGAAGCTGATGGACACCGCCGGCCGCGTGGAGCGGTTCCGGCAGCGGTACGCCGCCAAGTAAGGACGAGCGAAGGAGCCGGGGCCAAGAACCCCGGCTCCTTCTTCATCCAGGCCGGAAACACTGGAACCAGAGAGCAGCCCTGCCCGTGTCGACACGTGCGGGCTGTTCTCGTAGGTGATACTTTCGCACGCTCGCACCTTCGCACTCGCACATCCGTTCATGAACGACCGCATCGCCGAGAGCCGGGCCCGCTACGAGGACCTGTCCGTCCAGCTCGCCGACCCCAACATCCACGCGGATCCCAAGCGGATGCGCGAGATCTCGCGCGAGCACGCGCGGCTGGCGCAGATCGTGGAGGCCGCGGCGCGGCTGGACCGCGCGCGCGTGGAGCTGGAGGGCGCGCAGGAGATGCTGGCCGAGGGCGCCGACGACGTGGAGATGGCCGCCATGGCGCGCGACGAGGCGCAGCGGCTCACGGCCGACGTGGAGCGGCTGGAGGACGAGCTCAAGCTGCTGCTGATTCCGCGCGACCCGCTGGACGACCGCGACGCCGTGGTCGAGGTGCGCGCCGGCACCGGCGGCGACGAGGCGGCGCTGTTCGCGGGCGACCTGTTCCGCATGTACAGCCGCTTCGCCGACCGGCACGGGTGGAAGGTGGAGGTCGTCAGCGTCTCCGAGGGGACGGCCGGCGGCTACAAGGAGGCCGTGTTCGTGGTCCGCGGCGCCAACGCGTACGGCGACCTGCGCTACGAGAGCGGCGTGCACCGCGTGCAGCGCGTTCCCGCCACCGAGACGCAGGGGCGCATCCACACCTCCGCCGCCACGGTCGCGGTGCTTCCCGAGGCGGAAGAGGTGGACGTGCAGATCAACCCCAACGAGCTCAAGATCGACGTCTACCGCAGCTCCGGCCCTGGCGGGCAGTCGGTGAACACGACGGACTCCGCCGTGCGCATCACCCACCTGCCCACGGGGCTGGTGGTGACCTGCCAGGACGAGAAGTCGCAGCACAAGAACAAGGACAAGGCCATGGGCGTGCTGCGCTCGCGCCTGCTGGACGCGCGCATCGCCGAGCAGGAGGCCGAGCGCGCGCGCGACCGCAAGGCGCAGGTGGGCACCGGCGACCGCTCGGCCAAGATCCGCACGTACAACTTTCCGCAGAGCCGCGTGACGGACCACCGCATCGGCTACACCACGCACGCCATGCAGCAGGTGCTGGACGGCGGCCTGGACGAGCTGATCGAGCGGCTGAAGCTGGCCAGCCAGGCGGAGCGGGCGGCGTAAGCCCCTCCCCCGGCGACGCCTGAGGGCGCGCCACCCCCTCCCGCAAACAGCGCGGGAGGGGGGATAAACGACGCACCGGGTCGCGGCGTGCTTCGGTGGGCACGGCGCAGGCCCCTCCCCCGGCGGCGCCTGAGAGCGCGCCACCCCCTCCCGCAAACAGCGCGGGAGGGGGGATAAACGACGCACCGGGGTCGCGGAGCGCTTCGGTGGGCACGGCGCAGGCCCGTCCACGCCTCCCCCGCAAACCGCGCGGGGTAGGGAGAACGGCAGAAGCCCGTCGCAGCGGGATCGAATTCTCCCCTTTCTCCCGCGCAGCGGGGGAGAGGGGCCGGGGGAGAGGGGGCCGCGTCGGGCGCCAGCTCGATTGACGTCGACGAGCCCCGGACTCGGCGGCAGCTACTCTCCCCTCTCCGCGAGGAACGAGCGGGGAGGGGCCGGGGGAGGGGCCCCCCGCGGACGCAGCTCGATGTCGGTCAAAGGTGTGGCGCCTCCGCCTTTGTGCCAGGCCCCGAACCGGCCTTTGCATCATCCATCCACCCACGCACCGACGCACTTGTCGACAGAGACCCGGGTCTGGACCGTCGTCGAGATGATCCGCTGGACGGCGGACTACCTGGGCGCCCGCAACGTGCACAACGCCCGCCTGAACGCGGAGCTGCTGCTGGCGGGCGTGCTGGGGCTCAAGCGCCTGGACCTGTACCTTCAGTTCGACCGACCCCTCCTCCCCGAAGAGCTGGCCGAGTACAAGGACCGCCTGCGAAGGCGTGCGCGGCGCGAACCGTTGCAGTACATTGACGGAACGGCCGCCTTTCGTGACCTTGTGCTGCGGGTGGACCGCCGGGTCCTCATCCCCCGGCCGGAGACGGAGCGGCTGGTGCAGGAGGTGCTGGACTGGGCCGCCGGCCGCCACGACCTCTCCGCCGTGGACGTAGGCACCGGCTCCGGCGCCATCGCGCTGGCCCTGGCGACCGAGGGGCCGTTCTCGCGCGTGGTGGCCACGGACGCGCAGGCGGAGGCGCTGGCCGCGGCCAGGGAGAACCACGCCCTGGCCGCGCCCGGCGCGCCGGTGGAGTTTCGCCACGGGGACCTGCTGGCGCCCGTGCGCGGCGAGACCTTCGACGTGGTGGTCTCCAACCCGCCGTACGTGGGCGACGAGGAAGAGGGCGCGCTGGACCCCGAGGTGCGCGACTGGGAGCCGCGCACCGCGCTGTTCGCGGGGGCCGGCGGAATGGACGTCATCCGCCGCCTGGTCCCGCAGTCCGCCGAGGCGCTCCGGCCCGGCGGGCTGCTGGCGATGGAGATCGGCGCGGCGCAGGGCCAGGCGGTGTCGCGGGTGATCGAGGAAACCAGTGCGTTCGGCGCGCCGCGGGTGCGGCCGGACCTGGCGGGGCGCGACCGCATCGTGCTCGCCGAACGACTTTAGAATCGGAGCGGGGGATTCGGATGGACCAGATTTCGGAAAAGGCGCGCGAGGTGGGACGGCAGATCGCGCAGAGCAGCGAGTACCAGGCGTTCAAGCGCGCCAGCCAGGGGCTGAGCAACGACCGCGAGGCCGTGACCCGGCTCAACCGCCTGCAGGCGCTGGAGGAGAGCTTTACGCAGCTCATGCAGCAGGGGCAGGAGCCGCCGGAAGACGAGCAGCAGGAGTACGAGCGGCTGGTGGGCGAGGTGCAGGTGATGCCCGGCTACCAGGCGCTGGCCGCCGCGCAGAGCAGCTTTGACCGGCTGATGCTGCGCGTGAACGAGGAGATCGCCAAGGGGATCGAGTCCGGCGAGCAGAGCCGCATCATCCTGGCGCCCTGACGGCACGCGCATGTTCAAGCTGCCCAGCGACTTCCGCGAGCAGGGGACGAAGCTGTTCACCCCCGTGCTGGACCTGTTCGTCCGCAGCGGGGTGTCGCCCAACGCCGTCACCACCTTCGGGTTCCTGGTGACGATGTCGGCGGGGCTGGCGTTCTTCTACGGCAACCTGCAGATCGGCGGAGCGCTGGTGCTGCTGGGCGGCTTTTTCGACGTGGTGGACGGCTACGTGGCGCGGCAGACGGGGCGCGTGACCAAGTTCGGCTCCTTCTACGACAGCACGCTGGACCGCATCAGCGAGGTGGTGGTCTTTCTGGGCGTGTTCAGCCTGTACAACGGCAACGAGCCCAACATCGGCGAGCCGTGGATGGTGTACGTGGTGGCGCTGGCGCTGGCCGGCTCGCTGCTGGTCTCCTACACCCGCGCCCGCGCCGAGGGAATGGGCATCGAGTGCCGCGTGGGCCTCATGCAGCGGGCGGAGCGGGTGCTGCTGCTGGGGATCGCGACGCTCTTCTTCGGTTCGTGGCGCGAGGGGCTGGTGCTTACCTGGGTGATGCTGCTGATGGCGGTGCTCACCAACCTCACGCTGCTGTACCGCATTCACTGGGTTTACCGACATACGCGCACGCCGGCCGCCCCTGCCCCCGCGGGGCCCGCGCGCCGTGCGGCCAGAACACCAGTCAAAAGGTAAGACACACCGTGCGCAGCGACAGTTACGTGCCGCGCCCCGCCGAGGGGCGCCTGGGCATTCTGCTCCCGGGGCTGGGGGCGGTGTCCACCACCTTCATCGCCGGCGTGGAGCTGGTGCGGCGGGGGATGGCCCGCCCCATCGGCAGCCTTACGCAGATGGGCACCATTCGCCTGGGCAAGCGCACCGAGAACCGGGTGCCGGCCATCAAGGAGTTCGTGCCGCTGGCCGGGCTGGACGACCTGGTGTTCGGCGCGTGGGACCCGTTCCCCGCCAACGCGTACGAGAGCGCGCTGGTGAGCGGCGTGCTGGACCGCCACGCGCACGTGGAGCCCATCGCCGACTTTCTGATGGGCATCGAGCCCATGCAGGCGGTGTTCGACCAGGACTACGTAAAGCGGCTGGACGGCACCCACATCAAGCCCGGCACCAGCAAGCGGCAGTGGGCCGAGTCGCTGCGCGACGACATCCGCGCCTTCAAGGCCCGCCACCGCTGCGACCGGCTGGTGATGGTCTGGTGCGGATCCACGGAGATCTTCATCCGCCCCGGCGCCGTGCACCAGACGCTGGAGACGTTCGAGCGCGGCATCGACGAGAACCATCCCGACATCCCGCCGTCCATGCTGTACGCCTACGCGGCGCTTATGGAGGGCGTGCCCTACGCCAACGGCGCGCCCAACCTGTCGGTGGACGTTCCCGCGCTGCTGGAGCTGGCCGACCAGCAGGGCGTGCCGATCGCCGGCAAGGACTTCAAGACGGGCCAGACGCTGATGAAGACCATCATCGCGCCGGGGCTCAAGGCGCGCATGCTGGGGCTGGACGGGTGGTTCTCCACCAACATCCTGGGCAACCGCGACGGCGAGGTGCTGGACGACCCGCAGTCGTTCAAGACCAAGGAGGAGAGCAAGCTGTCGGTGCTGGAGCACATCCTTCAGCCCGTCACCTATCCCGAGCTGTACGGCAAGTTCGCCCACGTGGTGCGGATCAACTACTATCCGCCGCGCGGTGACGCCAAGGAGGGGTGGGACAACATCGACATCCGCGGGTGGCTGGACTACCCGATGCAGATCAAGGTCGACTTCCTCTGCCGCGACAGCATCCTGGCCGCGCCGCTGGTGCTGGACCTGGCGCTTTTCCTGGACCTGGCGTCGCGGTCGGGGATGAGCGGGATCCAGGAATGGCTCTCCTTCTACTTCAAGAGCCCCATGTTCGGCGAGGGGCTGTACCCCGAGCACGACCTGTTCATCCAGCAGATGAAGCTCAAGAACACGCTTCGCTGGATGATGGGCGAGGACCAGATCACCCACCTGGGCCTGGACTACTACCTGGAAGAGACGGAGTCGATGGCCGGGGTGTGAAGAAGTGCGTGAGTGCGTGAGTGCGTGAGTGCGTGAGTGCGTGAGTGCGAAAGTGCGAAAGTGCGAAAGTGCGAAAGTGCGAAAGTGCGAAAGTGCGAAAGTGCGAAAGTGCGAAAGTGCGAAAGTGCGAAAGTGCGAAGGTGCGAAAGTAGGAGAGCAGGATGGGCCCGGCTTCCCGCGTGGAGGCCGGGCCTTTTCGCTGGGCAGAGGGTTCGAACCGTGTCCGCGGGCGTCCCCCCGCTCCCGGCCTCTCCCCCCGCAAACTGCGCCGGGGAGAGGTGACGCCGCACCGAAAGCGGGTACGCGCAGCTGGCCCGGCCTGGCGGCCGGCTTCACGGGATCGACTCGCCGCATCCTGATCTTTCCGCATTCGGGATTGTTGCTCTTTCGCGACAATCCGTGAAGATTGGGACATCCCGCAGTTCCGTCATTCATCTTTTCATCTGGAGACGCATCAATGGGCCAGTCGTTCTCATTCGACCTCGCGGGGCAGAAGGCGCCGGTGAACGTGCCCGGCGGCACCATCCGGGAGGCCAACGCGGACACCTTTCCCGCGCTCAAGGGACTCTCGGCGTACATCCTGACGCTGGAGCCGGGCGGGGTACGCATCCCGCACTGGCACCCGGATGCCGTGGAGATGCAGTACCTGGTGAGCGGCTCCAACGTGCAGGTGGGGCTCATGCCGCCCAACGACGGCCCCGTGGCGGGGCAGGAGGTGTCGTATACGCTGCAGGCGCCGGGGTGGGTGGGGTTCATCCCGCAGGGGTGGCACCACTACATCCAGAACAACGGCAGCGAGCCGGCGGTGCTGATGATCTTCTTCAACAACGAGTCACCGGACGACGTGGACGTGTCGTGGGCCCTCGCGATCGGCGGGCGGGACGGGACCCGGGTGATGGAGCAGGTCTTCGGGATCTCGCTCAAGGGCGCGAACCACAAACGGATCTGGAACGTCCCCGGCACCCCGGGCGGCGTGACTCCGCCACCACAATCGATCTTCGGCTTCGACCTGGGCGGACAGGCCCCGATCGTGGACGTTCCCGGCGGGGGCACGGCGCGGCTGGCGATCGACATGACGTTCAAGAAGCTGGAGGGAATTTCACTGTTCCTGCTGACGCTGGAGCCCGGTGCATCCCTGGTCCCCCACTGGCACCCCGACGCGGCGGAGCTGGACTACGTGCTGAGCGGCGAGGTGTTCGTGGGATTGATGACGACGGCCCACAAGACCAGGGCGGGCAAGGACATGTCGTTCGCGCTCAAGGAAGGGATGGTGGGGTTCCTGCCGCAGGGATGGTTCCACTACATCCAGAACACCGGCACCACTCCAGCGCAAATCCTGGTGGTGTTCAACAACGCCTCGCCCAGCGAAATAGACATCTCGGTCGCGTTCGGCACCAGCGGCGCGGCGGGCCAGGCCATACTGGAGGAAGTGTTCGGCATCAGCTGGGCGAACGCGGACTTCACCCAGGTCGCGATCTCGCCGCCCCGAAGCCCCAAGCCGTAGGCTGACGGAGCGCACGCAAGCCACGCCAAGGCGCAGAGAGAGGCCGTGGTTCTCTCTGCGCCTCTACGTATGACTTGCCCGCACACCGACACGGGTGGAGTGTATCCCCGAATCGTACTCACGCACTCCCGCACTCACGCACTCACGCACTCCCGCACTCCCGCACTCCCGCACTCACGCACTCACGCACTCACGCACTCACGCACTTTGTCCTTCACCACCCTGTCCGCCCCGGCCGAAGCGCAGATTCGCGAAAAGGCGTCCGTGTTCCTGGCCTACGCGGCGCCGGTGGCGACGGAGGCGGAGGCGCGGGCCGTGCTGGCGGAGCGCGAGCGGCTGCACTGGGACGCGACCCACAACTGCTCCGCGTGGTCGCTGCGGTCCGGGGTGCGGCGGGCCAACGACGCGGGCGAGCCGTCGGGGAGCGCGGGCGCGCCGATCCTGGCGGCGATCGACGGGGCGGGGATCACGGACTGCATCGTCATCGTCACGCGGTGGTACGGGGGGACGAAGCTGGGCGTGGGCGGGCTGGTGCGCGCGTACGGCGACGCGGCGGCGCGCGCGCTGGAGGCCGCGCCGCGGCGCACGGGGGTGGAGGCGGCGCGGCTTTCCATCCGGTACCCGTACGCCCACACGGCCGCGGTGATGCGGGCGATGGAGCGCGCCGGGGCGGAGGAGGTAGAGCACGGATACGCCCCGTCAGGGGACGCCGGAATCGTGGAATTCTCCGCGCCCGCGGGCACGGTGGATGCGCTGGCGGACGAGCTGAGGGAGGGGACGGCGGGGGCGGTGGCGCCGGAGCGAAAGGGCGATCGCGTACTTTATCGGAACGCGAATTCCTGATCGGCGTATTCCTACGCAGCCACGCCGCGGGATCACCTCCCGCGTGCCGACCACCGATCCCCCCGGCCGTTCTCCCGCGGCCGGTCCGCACTGCCGGAAGTCCTGAAGGAGACCCACGGATGGATGGAGCCGTGCTCGCCGATCCCATCATGGAACGGCTGAGAAAACGCCACCCGGCGTACAGCGAGACCGCCTACCTCTTCATCCTCGCCGCCCTGCACTTTACCATCGAGCGCGTGGGCGAGGCGCGGCACATCACCGGCCGCGAGCTGGCCGAAGGATGCCGCGACCTGGCGATCGAGCGCTTTGGGCTGATGGCCCGCTCCGTCCTGGAGTACTGGGGCATCCACAGCACGCGCGACCTGGGCGAGATCGTCTTTGCGCTGGTGGAGTGCGGCGTCCTGGTAAAGCAGGACGGCGACTGCGTGAGCGACTTCGAGGGCGTATTCTGCTTCGAGCAGGTCTTCGAGGCCAACTATCCCTGGTGCGGCACCGGCCAGCCCCAGCACTGACCCGAATCCCACCCCCGCC
Organism: Longimicrobium sp.; assembly: GCA_036379135.1. Lineage (GTDB taxonomy): Bacteria > Gemmatimonadota > Gemmatimonadetes > Longimicrobiales > Longimicrobiaceae > Longimicrobium. The sequence continues at coordinate 6,771 of DASUVG010000106.1, read as the reverse complement.
GCTCCCACTGCCGCTCCGCCCGCGAGCCTTTTCCGCGCGTACATGGAACGCGCCTTGCGGCGATTTTTCCACCGTCCGCGTGTGTGGGGTGCGTCCGCGCGCCCGGTGAGGAAACTTCAGGGGATGGGGAGGCGGTCATGCCGGACGAGCGCGAGTTCCCGCAGTGCAAGAAGTGCAACGAGGGCATTCTGGTCCCGCTCTCGGACTACGGCCGCGAGGGGGCGCCCATCACCTACAAGGCGTGGGTGTGCACCAACCCGGACTGCGGCTTCAACATCCGCATCGACAACGGCGAGATCAGCTTTGGCCGCACCATCGGCCAGAGCTTCAAGTGACCGCCGGTTCCTGAGATGAATGCCCACGGCGCCCCGCGCGCCGTGGGCATTCGGCCGTCCGCCTCCATCCCGCGTCCATGACCGATCCGCCCGATCCGCTCGATCCGCCCTTCTTCGCCGCCGCGCGCGTGCCCGTGTTGACCGCCGCGGAGATGCGCGCGTGGGACCAGCAGGCGATCGAGGCCCGCGGTGTTCCCGAGCGGGTGCTGATGGAGTCCGCCGGGCGCGCGGCGGCCGCGGTGGTCCAGCGGCTGTATCCATCCGGCCGGGTGGTGGCGGTCACCGGGAGCGGCAACAACGGGGGCGACGCGCTGGTCGCCGCGCGCACGCTGTGGATGTGGGGGCGCGAGGTGGCCGTGGTGCACGTGGGCTCGCGCCCGCTGGATGGCGCGCTCCTGCACGGGTGGGAGATGAAGCCGGCGCAGGCGGCGGACGCCTTTCCCGGCGCGGCCGTCCTGATTGACGGGCTGCTGGGCACCGGCGCGTCGGGCGCGCCCTCGGGCGCGTACGCGGACGCCATCGCCGCGATGAACGGCGCCGGCTGCCCCGTCGTTGCGCTGGACGGCCCCTCTGGCGTGGACCTGACCACGGGCGCCGCGCCGGGGGGTGCCGTCCGCGCGGAGGTGACGGTCACCTTCGGCGCGCCCAAGCGGGGGCTGCTGCTCTTTCCCGGGCGCGGGCTCGCGGGGCGGATCGTCGCGGTGGAGATCGGCTTTCCGCGGCTGGCGGAGGACGGCGCATCCGCGCGGCTGATCACCAGCGCCTGGGCGCACTCCATCCTTCCGCCCGTCCCCGCGAACGCGCACAAGGGGACGATGGGGAAGGTCTCGGTCGTCGCGGGGCGGCGGGGGATGGCGGGGGCGGCGGTGCTGGCGGGGCTGGGGGCGCTGCGGGCGGGGGCGGGGATGGCCTCGCTCGTCTCCCCCGCCGCCAACCGCGAGATCCTGCAGACGGCGCTCCCCGAAGCGCTCTACGTGGACCGCGACAACGTGGAGCCCGGCTTCCTGGCGGGATCGAAGTCCGCCGTCGTGGGTCCGGGGATGGGGACGGACGGCGAGGCGCTGGACCTGCTGCGCGCCATCGCCAGGGAGAGCGGCGTCCCGCTCGTGCTGGATGCGGACGCGGTCACGCTCCTGGCCGCCCACTCCGACCTGCGCGACGCGATCGGTGACCGCCCGCTGGTGCTGACGCCGCATCCGGGGGAGATGAGCCGCCTGCTGTCGATCCCCGTCGACGAGGTGACCGCCGATCCCTTCGGCGCGGCGGCGCGGGCGGCGGAGCGGTTCACCTGCACCGTGCTGCTGAAGGGCGCGCCCTCGCTGGCCGCCACGCCCGGGCGGGCGACGCGGGTGAGCGTCGGCGGGCACTCCGGCCTGGCCACCGGCGGCAACGGCGACGTGCTGTCGGGGGTGGTGGGCGCCTTTCTGGCGCGGGGGATGGAGCCGTCCGACGCCGCGGGCGCGGCGCTCTGGTTCGCCGGGCGCGCGGCGGAGCTGGCGGGGCGGGGCAGGGGCCTGCTCCCCCGCGACGTCGCCGACGCGCTCCCCGCGGCGCTGCTGGAGGTTCCGGCACCGGAGAGCGCGCTTGGTCTGCCGGGGATCGTGCTGGATCTGCCGCCGGCGCGCTGATCTCCCCCAGCGGTCATCATCAGGCCCGGCGGCGCTGGATCCGCGCTCGCCGTGCTCTTCGCAGGGCCGGACGATCTCGCTCTGCAGCCGCGGAGCGACTGCGCTTCACCGATCCCTGCCACCCGTCCCGCCGATCATCCTCCCCAGATCCTTCATCCATCCAGCGACACCATCATGGATCCGCTCAATGACTTCCCCATCGACTACGAGGGCATCCTGCGGGAGGCTGCGGGTCTGGAGGGGGATGCACTGATCGCCTGCGTCACACCGATCCTCATCGACTGCTGGATCGACGACTACTGGGACATGGTCGATCACAGGCCGTACATCCTCGACGTCCCGGACCGCGGATTCAACTTCCTGTTCGACCTCACGCTGGCCAGCTACGACAAGAACGATCCCGACCGCCCCGACGACCGGGTGGTGGCCGCGTACGGGCGATCGAAGACGACGGAGGAGAAGCGGGACGCGTCGCGCATCCGCGGGTTCGGCAAGATCGGCAACCGGTCGCGCGGGTCGATGGACAAGGGGCACCCTGATGGCACACACGGCCGGCGGCGCGCTGGACATCAACATCTTTCCGCAGCGCTCGGACGTGAACCGCGGCCACTCCCACGAAGGGCGGCGCTATCGCAAGATGGAGCGATACGCCGCCGAGCATCCCGGGACGTTCATGTTCTCACGTCCCATTTACGGCGACGACTCATGGACCCCGCACGCGCTGGAGTACGGCATTCTGCGGCTGGATGAACGGCGCTTCTGGGTGGAGCGCTTTCCGAATTGAGGCGGGCTGGCAGCTTTACCGCCGCGCCGCGCGCTCCCGCTCCGACGAGTCGATCAGGAGGCCGAGAAAGGCGCCGACGGCGCCGTAAGCCACAGGGAGAAGAATCATCGGCTCCATGGGGAGGCCGACGTAGTCGCCCTGAGTGATGGCGTTCGCGTGGATGACGCCGGCCGCCACACCGATTCCGGCGTCGATCGCCGGATAGTGCCATCGCGGGCGGGTGACGGCGCGCCGCCAGGCTTCGGACTCGCCCGGGCGGGCGGCATCCTCCGCCTCCGCGGCCTCCACGAGCAGCCTGGGGTCCGGCACCGGCGCCGGCAGCGTGCGGGCGGACGAGGGGTGGACCCCGCCGCTCGAAGCCGCGGCGCCGGTCTGGGCGCCCAGCGAGGATGCGGCAAGGGTGACGAGCAGGACGGGGATCGCGATTCTCATCATCAACCGATCCCTGTGCGTGATGGACGTCCGGCGGGGCCGCAGGAATTCGAATTCGCCGTTCACGATCGCAATCTAACGATGCTCGGCCGCCTACGGGAACGTTGACAGTCCGCCGCCCCGAACCTACGTTCCGCGGCGTCACTGCACGACTTTACCACGCGATCCACAAACACCCGATTACATGGCGATCATCCAGGAGATCCGGGCTCGCGAGATTCTCGATTCGCGCGGCAACCCCACCGTGGAGGCCGACGTGCTGCTTTCCAGCGGCGCCGTCGGACGGGCCGCGGTGCCCAGCGGCGCGTCCACCGGCGAGCACGAGGCCGTGGAGCTGCGCGACGGCGAAAAGGACCGGTACCTGGGCAAGGGCGTTCGCAAGGCGGTCGAGAACGTGGAGGTGGAGATCGCCGGCGAGCTCATCGGCTACGATCCCTACGACCAGGGCGCCGTGGACCGGGCGATGATCGAGATCGACGGCACGCCCAACAAGGCGCGCCTGGGCGCCAACGCCATCCTGGCCGTGTCGCTGGCCACCGCCCGCGCCGCCGCCGAGGACGCCGGTCTGCCGCTGTACCGCTACCTGGGCGGCGCCATGGCCAGCGTGCTGCCGGTGCCCATGATGAACATCCTGAACGGCGGCGCCCACGCCAGCAACAACGTGGACTTTCAGGAGTTCATGGTGATGCCGGTGGGCGCCGAGTCGTTCAGCGAGGGGCTGCGGATGGGCACGGAGGTGTTCCACTCGCTCAAGAAGGTGCTCACCAAGGCCGGCAAGAACACGGCGGTGGGCGACGAGGGCGGCTTTGCGCCGGACCTCAAGGACAACGAGGAGGCGCTCGCCGTCATCCTGCAGGCCATCGAGCAGGCCGGCTACCGCGCGGGCGAGGACCTGGTGCTGGCGCTGGACGTGGCCTCGTCGGAGATGTGGAAGGAGAAAGGCTACGTCTTCTACAAGAGCACGCAGGAAAAGAAGACGCCGGCCGAGATGGTGCAGTTCTACGCCGAGTGGTCCAGGAAGTACCCCATCCGCTCCATCGAGGACGGCATGGCGGAGAACGACTGGGACGGCTGGAAGCAGCTGACGCAGGAGATCGGCTCCACGGTGCAGCTGGTGGGCGACGACCTGTTCGTCACCAACACCGAGCGGCTGTCGCGCGGCATCGCCGAGGGGATCGGCAACGCCATCCTCATCAAGGTCAACCAGATCGGCACGCTCACCGAGACGCTGGAGGCCATCGACATGGCGCGCCGCGCGGGGTTCAACGCCGTGATGTCGCACCGCTCCGGCGAGACGGAGGACACCTTCATCGCCGACCTGGCCGTGGCCACGGGCGTGGGGCAGATCAAGACGGGGAGCGCCAGCCGCACGGACCGCGTGGCCAAGTACAACCAGCTCCTGCGCATCGAGGAGCACCTGGGCGACGGCGCCCGGTACCCCGGGCGGTCGCGGTGGCGCTGAAGCCCGGCACCGGGCGCCGCCTGCTGGCGGGCGGGGCGCTGGCTTTCGCCGGCTACATGGCCCTGTGGGGCGGGGAGTACTCCGCCTTTCACCTGCTGCGCCTGAAGCGCGAGCGTCGCGAGGCCGACGCGCGCCTGGCGCAGACGCGCGCGCAGGTGGACTCGCTCCGGACGCTGGCCGGCAAGCTGGAGCGCGACGATGCCGAGGTGGAGCGCATCGCCCGCGAGCGCTTCGGGATGATCCGGGACGGCGAGCTGCTGTACCGGTTCGTCCCGGTGGATTCCGGCGGCGCGGTGGAGGAGTAAGCAGGGGGAGCGGGATCGAGCCGGAGGCGTTTGGCGAAAGGTGTTTCGCAGGTGAAGCCCCGCACGGTTTGCGGGGCTTTCCGCGTTTACGGCCGCGAATTCATCGGCCCCCGGAGCCCCGCGATCGCAGTTCCGTGGCTCCGGCGCGAAACCGCCGCCGTCGTGGAGTCGGACGGTTTGCCAGATCGCGCATCGGGTGATGGTGGCCGCTGGATGCGGCGCGCTGCAGCCCAGGACTGCGGTTCCCCTCAAAAAAATTCTCATGGCATCCTGCCGCGCCTCTGTCCCTCGTCCGTTCCCGCGGCTTCGCCTGCAGCGTGTCGCGACCCCGTGCGCCTCGGCTCCCGACACTGCGGTGCCTCTCCGCCGCTTCGAGACACGTCTCAGCAGATCCACCGGGCTCGGCCTTGCTGGATCAGTCCCTGGCAATGCGGCTGCGCCCAGAGGTCGCCGACACCTGCCGCGCGCCTTTCTGCGCCGCGTGCCCTCGAAGGGTGCAGGCGTGGCCGCACCATCGCCGCCCACACGCCAAGGTCCGCGTCCGGGGACTTTGCGGGGTCTTGGTGGCGGCTTCGGCGGCTTTCTGCGCGAGGCCGCGATGCCCGGCCAAGGGTTGACGGAGTGCCGTTATTTCAATACATTAGTGGCTCAACGTCGCGGGGTGGAGCAGCCTGGTAGCTCGTCGGGCTCATAACCCGAAGGTCGCGGGTTCGAATCCCGCCCCCGCTATGTGTCCGGGCCGGCTCGCAAGGGCCGGCCCGGTTTCAGTCGGAGGTCGGCAGGGTAGCTCAGCTGGTTAGAGCGTACGACTCATAATCGTAAGGTCGGGGGTTCGAGTCCCCCCCCTGCTACTGGCGTAAGACAAAGGCCCCGCAACGGTTACGTTGCGGGGCCTTTGCCGTCTGGCAAAAGAGTCACAACGGAGCCCGAAGTCTTTGGGCGGTATTACGAATTCTACTTCACTGGGAAGGTCCCGATTTCTCTCTTCAAGGGCGCGTCGGCGCGGGGGGAAACGTTTAGTTTTCGGAATCATACATTCGTTGTCCATCGCACCAGCATCCGGCGTCGGCAGCGCTTCCCCAGCGTTCGTTCGCTTCGAGACGGATGGTTGCTTCGCGGAGGCCGCGGGCAAGATCCGCCACGGTGTCTCCGTCGATCGAGACGGTAAGCCGGCGACGGCGTGGTTCACCGCCAATCGCGGTGTCGGTTACAGGTTGGGCGCTCATCGAAAATGGCCGTCGGGAGAGTGGATGGCTCGTGGCAAACCTGTTCAGGATGCCAGGTCTGCGGCCGGACACGGTTGATCGAGCGGCAGGTGTCCATACCGATAGCGCGCTGTCTTACCACTCTTCAGGGCTGCGTCGATCCACGGGGCCGAACGTGTAGCTCGATGCCGGCTCGTAATGGTGCCACAGTCCGTCCGCGTACCGTTGAGTCAGCAATGCGTCGGTGTTGACGGGACCTGAAACGAAGGCATTGCCCTGGACTCTGCGGACTGCGAGTGATGCTCCGCGTCCCGGGCGCCGGCTGCCAGGTGCCTGTGCTTGTCATGCTCACGGCTGGTACAGAGTGGGCCGTCGCCAAAAAAAGGTTCATCGCGGATTTCGTTGCACGCCACGCCTGGCGGGAAGCGGTGGCGGGTTCACCATGCGCGACCACCGTGTCCTGCGCGTCGGCAGGGGCGGGGGCACACCGGGCTTCCCTGAGGACGTCGGGAACTGCAGGCAGATGGACGCCCGGCAGGGAGCCATCCGCATTTTTCTCTGGAACACCTTTCCCGCCGCAGCGCCCCGCAGCCCACCATTCCGGCTTCACCCGATGCGCG
>DASUVG010000105.1:0-2661 GCA_036379135.1 Longimicrobium sp. | reverse complement strand
GCACTACCGCATCGTCGTCGCCGAGAGCGCCATGCCCCGCGACGGCCGCTTCGTGGCCAAGGTGGGCCACTACAACCCCACCACCCAGCCCGCTACGCTCGTCGTGGACCGGGACAAGGCGCTCCAGTGGATGGCCAAGGGTGCCATGCCCACCGACACCGTGCAGTCGCTCTTTCGCAAGGCGGGCGTGTACACCGACGCGCCCACGGTCGTGGCTGAGGCCGCGACGGCGGTGACCGGCGTGGCGAAGAAGGCCGGCAAGGCGGCGGCGGGCGCGGCGTCTGCCGTGGCGGGCGCCGTGGCGTCGGCCGCCTCGGCGGTGGCGGATTCCGCGGCTTCGGCGGCGTCGGCGGTCGCGGATTCGGCCGTGCGCGGCGCCGTGGCGTCGGCTGCTTCGGCCGTGGCCGAGGCGGCGCGCGACGTGGTGGAGACGGTGACCGAGCGCGTGACCGGCGGCGCCGACGAGGCCGCCCCGGCGGCGGAGGCGACCCTGGCCGCGGCGGAGACCGAGACCGCTTCGGCGGATGAGGTGGTGGCGGTGGAGGCCGAGGCGACGGAGCCCACGGCCGAGGCCACCGCCCCGGCGGGCGCCGACGAGGCCCCGGCCACCGACACGCCGGTGGCCACGGACGCCGAGGCCACCGAGCCCGCGGCGGACGAGCCGCAGGCCTGATCGGCCCGACCGGCGGATGGCGGAATCGCCCGAGTACCTGATCGTCGGAACGGTCCAGAAGCCGCACGGCATCAAGGGCGAGCTGTTCGTCCGGCTGGAGACGGACCGCCCCGACGCGGTCTTTTCCACCGGGCGCGCCCTGGTGCTGGGCGACGGCGAGGGACGCCCCACCGACGCGGTGCTGACGGTGGAGCGGGCCCGCGCCTTCAAGGGCGGGATGCTGGTGAAGGCGGAGGGCCACGGCGCCCGCACGCCGGAGCTGGAGGAGCTGCGCGGCCGCACGCTCCTCATCCCCCGCGACCAGGCCGCCCCGCCCGGGGAGGACGAGGTGTTCTACCACGACCTGCTGGGGATGAAGGTGGTGACGGCCGCGGAGGGCCAGGTGGGCGTCATCGACGAGGTGTACGACGCGCCGGCGGGGCCCATGCTCAGCGTACGCCGCGAAGGCGCCAGGGAGCTGCTGATCCCCTTCGCCCGGCAGATGGTGCGCCGGGTGGACGTGGCGGAGAAGATTCTGGAGCTGGACCTGCCCGCGGGGCTGCTGGAGCTGTGACGCTGCGCATCAACGTCGTCACCCTGTTCCCCGACTTCTTTCGGGGGCCGCTGGGGCTGAGCATTCCGGCGCGGGCGGCGGCGGCGGGGCTGGTGACGTACAACCTGGTGCAGCTGCGCGACTTTACCCACGACCGCCACCAGACGGTGGACGACCTGCCCTACGGCGGCGGCGCGGGGATGGTGATGAAGCCGGATCCCTTCTGGGAGGCGGTGGAGTCGCTGGCGCCGGCGGGGGCGGAGCGGCCGAAGGGGCCGATCCTCCTCATGTCGGCGCGGGGAAGGCGTTTCGGACACGAGGACGCGGTCCGGCTCAGCCTGCAGGAAGAGATCACCTTTCTCTGCGGGCACTACAAGGACGTGGACCACCGCGTCGCGGAGCACCTGGCCACCGAGGAGCTGTCGCTGGGCGACTTCATCGTCTCCGGCGGAGAGATCCCCGCGCTGGCCATGCTGGACGCGACGGTCCGGCTGCTCCCGGGCGCCATCTCGGACCACGAGAGCGCGTCCACGGACAGCCATTACGACGGCACGCTCAGCGCGCCGTCGTACACCCGGCCCGCGGAGTACCGCGGCCACCGGGTTCCCGAGATTCTGCTCTCGGGAGACCATGCCAGGATCGCCGCCTGGCGGCGCGAGCAGGCCGAGGGCCTGACGCGCGAGCGGCGACCGGAGCTCCTGGAGCATCCGGATCACGAGTAGACGTCGGTGCTCGTCTGCCGCCCGGTGCGGGCGGCCGGCCCGACCTCTCCACTGCGTAGACTTGAAAGGACACGAGAGCCCATGCATCCGTTCATCGAGACCCAGAAGGAATACCTCCGGAGCGACATTCCGGAGTTTCGCCCCGGCGACACCGTCCGCGTGAACGTGCGCGTTCGCGAGGGCGAGAAGGAGCGCATCCAGGCGTTCGAGGGCGTCTGCATCGCCCGCAAGCACGGCGGCATCCAGGAGACCTTCAAGGTCCGCAAGCTGTCGGGCGGCGTGGGCGTGGAGCGCACCTTCCCGCTGCACTCCCCCATGGTGGGGAGCATCGAGGTCGTGCGCTACGGCCGCGTGCGCCGCGCCAAGCTGTACTACCTGCGCGTTCTGCGCGGCAAGGCGGCCCGCATCCGCGAGCGCCGCGTCGCCCGCTGAGCCACGGGCCGGGTTCGATCAAGATCGCGGGGCGCCTCCAGCACGGAGGCGCCCCGCTTCCTTTTCTGGTTCATCGCGGATTTCGTTGCATGCCACGCCTGGCGGGAAGCGGTGGCGGGTTCACCCTGCGCGGCCACCGCGTCCTGCGCGTCGGCAGGAGCGGGGCACACCGGGCTTCCCTGAGGACGTCGGGAACTGCAGGCAGATGGACGCCCGGCAGGGAGCCATCCGCATTTTTCTCTGGAACACCTTTCCCGCCGCAGCGCCCCGCAGCCCACCATTCCGGCTTCACCCGATGCGCG
>DASUVG010000104.1:0-23566 GCA_036379135.1 Longimicrobium sp. | reverse complement strand
AATCCGGCCCCACAGTTCTGCTGACGAGGTCCTTCAGTCGGCGCCAAGGCATTTCGTACCAGCAGGCTATGGAGCAGCGCCTCCCTCAGGAAGTCAACGCTCGTGTTGCAAAGTCCAGAGGTTTAGCAACACCCTCTCAGGCTCAGGAAGCCATGCACTCTATTGCCGGATCTGGATATGAAAAGGCAGCGCCCGATCAGCAGCGGGGGCCGGGATAGGCGTTGGTGAGCTCCACGCGGCGCTGGCCGGGGCCCTCGCGCACGATGGCGAAGCCGATGTTGTCGCCGCCGTTGGGGGCCACCACGCGGATGGAGTCCAGTCCGGGCGCGCGCCCGGAGCCGTGCCGGGCCCAGTGGCTGGTGTTGCTGGTCACGTACACGAAGTTGATGCAGTAGGTGGTCTCCGGCCCCAGGGGAAAGCGTTCGCCCAGCCGCTCCACGTCCACCGCCAGCCACGCGCCGTCCACGCAGTGTACGGCGCTCCCCACGCCCCAGCCGTCCTGGCCCCAGTTGCCCACCGCGCGGGTGGGGTGGTCGCAGGCGCCGGGAATCCACAGCTCGTAGCGGTAGTAGATCCACCGCCCATCGGTGCGCAGCCAGTCCTCCAGCCGCGTGGCGGGAGACCCGGCGGGCGCCAGGGGCGGGTGCAGCGCCGGCGGCGGCTCCGCCGGGGCCGGCTCCGGCGTCCACCCCAGGCCCAGCAGCACGCCGCTGTTCCACAGCAGCGCCAGCAGCACCGCCAGGCCGGCCACGGCGCCCCACGCCATGTGCAGCCGGCTGCGGCTGGGTGGCGGAGCAGGCGATTCCATCCGCAAAAGCGGGCGGGGAGGGCGCACGGCGGGGTCCGGCTGGCCGCGGGGCGGCGGCGCGGCGCGGCTGCGCAGCTGTTCGGCGAGCAGCGCGGTCTCCGGCTCCGCGCCGGTCTCGAACTCGGCGGCCAGCCAGGCGGCCAGGCGGTCGTAGTGCTGCAGGGCGCGCACGCGGTGCCCCCGGGCGCTCCACGCGCGCATGATGCGGCGGTGCCCCGGCTCCGACGCGGGGTCCAGCTCCGCCGCGCGCTGCCCGGCGGCCAGCGCGCCCTCCCAGTCGCCGCGCGCCTCCGCGTCCGCGCCCAGCCGGTCCAGCGCGGTGACGGCGACGGTGCGCAGGTGCGCGCGGCGGCCGTCCGCCCAGCTCTCGAACGCTTCCGCGCCCGGCCCGGGGTGAAAGCCGGCCAGGAACTCGCCCGCGCACAGCGCCAGCACCTCGCCGTCCACGTGCGGCGCCGCGGCGGCCTGCAGCAGCGAGGCCGCGTCGCAGGCGAGTGTGGCGCTGCATCCGACCCGATCATGTCCCACTTCCAGCATCTTTCCCAGCCGCGCGCGCAGCCGGCCGAGCGCCTGCGTGAGCGAATGGCGGGCGTTCTCTTCGGGGCTGCTTCCCCACAGCAGCCCGGCCAGCGCGCAGCGGGAGTGGCCGTGCCGCCCCTCCAGGCGCAGGTACACCAGGAGCGCCAAGTCCTTCTTGCGCAGGGGGATGGCCGTGCCGTGCTCCACCAGGGCGGGGGTTCCGAGCGTCACCAGGTGCACTCCCGGGGCGCAGAAGGGGGCCGGGTTGTTCATGATGATCCGTGACGGCTGCGGGGACGATCCAAGAACTTCGGGAATTTGGGCGGGCCATTTTTGCCCCGGTGGGGACCCCGGGACACCCGTGTTCTTGCATCGATCGTGCGAGGTAGGCCATTTCGTTGGGCCGGCGATCCCGGTGGACGCCGTTCACTCCGGGCATCCGCCGCGGCGAATCCGCAGGAAATAGTGCGAATAGGGACGATCCGCATCCCTGAGGGGTCGTGCTGATCATTCTGTTTACCGATCCCATTCCGCCGGTTGTGACCACAGGTTATACTTGTTCGTCATCATCCCCGTCCAATCTTTGCCATCCCTTTCGGCCGACGCGCGCGGGACCGGTGCGAACGCCGCGGGATTCCGGGTCCCCCCAGGTTCCCAGGCACTCTCGTGATGCTGCTGCATGCGCCTCACGGCGCAGAGCTCGCTACGCTGCTGTCCGAAAACGACACGCCCGAAGCCGGCTTCGAGCGGCTGGCGTCGTTTGCCGCGCGGCTGCTGCAGGTCCCCGTCTCCGTGATCTCCCTGGTCGGCACCGACCGCCCCTACAGCGCGGGCGAGCCCGGCGACGCGTGGCGCATGCGCCGCGAGGCGCCGCTGGCCCGCTCGCTGTGCGGCGTGGCGGTGAGCAGCGGCGAGCCGCTGGTCCTGAACGACGCGCGCGATCACCCCGCGGTGCGCCGCAACCCGGCCGTGTGGCTGGGCGAGGTGGGGTACGCGGGGATCCCGTTTCGCCACGCGGACGGGCGGGTGGCGGGCGCGCTGTGCGTGGCGGACGGGCGGCCCCGCGAGTGGACGGCCGAAGAGGTGGACCTGCTGGCGTCGCTGGCCCGCTTTGCCGCGCTGCTGGTCTTGCAGAACGACGGCACGCCGGCCATGCAGCAGGCGCTGGCCCAGGCGGCGCAGAGCGCCAGCGGCAGCGTGAACCTGCGGATGCTGCGCAAGGCGGTGGAGACCATGCAGATGGGCGTCACCATCACCGACACGCGCGGCCGCATTCTGTACAGCAACCCCGCCGACGCGCGGATGCACGGCTACACGCCCGACGAGCTGGTGGGGGCGCACGCGCGCGTGTTCGCCCCCGTGGAGCACGCCCGGCCGCTGGACGCCGGGGGGATGAACGACGTGGCCAGCTGGAGCCGCGAGACGGTGAACGTGCGCAAGGACGGATCGTCCTTCCCCGTCCTGCTGCGCTCGGACGTGGTGCGCGACGCCGCGGGGCGCCCGGTGGCGCTGGTGACCTGCTGCGAGGACCTTACGCACCGCAAGCGGCTGGAGCGCGAGCTGCTGCGCAACGCCTTCTACGACCCGGTCACCGGGCTTCCCAACCGCGGGCTGCTGAACCACCGGCTGGACCTGGCGCTGGACGTCGCGCGGCGCGAGGGGCACCGGTTCGCGGTGCTGGCCATCGAGCTGGACCGCATTCAGCTGGTGCACGACAGCCTGGGCCGCGCCGCGGGCGACGAGCTGCTGGCCGGCGCGGCGGCGCGGCTGCGCGAGTGCGCGCCGCCGGAGGCCATGGTGGCGCATTTGGGCGGCGACCAGTTCGCCATCCTGCTGGACGACGTGACGGGCGTGGGCGACGCCACGCGGGTGGCCACCTGCGTGCACCAGATGCTGGCGCAGCCGCTGCGCGCGGCCGGGCGCGAGGTGTTCAGCGGCGCCAGCGTGGGCATCGTGCTGAGCGGGCCGGGCTACGAGCACGCGGAGGACGTGCTGCGCGACGCGGCCATCGCCATGATCCGCGCGCGGTCGGCGGCGCACGGGCAGTACCACGTGTTCGACCCGGCCATGCACGCCGAGGCCATGGCGCGGCTGCAGCTGGAGACGGACCTGCGCCGGGCGCTGGAGCGTGGCGAGCTGCGCGTCTTCTACCAGCCCATCGTGCACCTGCAGACGGGGCGCATCACGGGGTTCGAGGCGCTGGCCCGCTGGCAGCACCCGGAGCGCGGGCTCATCATGCCCGACGACTTCATCCCCATGGCCGAGGAGACGGGGCTCATCCTGCCCATCGGCCTGTGGGTGCTGGAGGAGGCGTGCCGCACGCTGCGCCGCTGGCAGGACCGCCCGGGGGGCGAGGCGCTCAAGATGGCCGTCAACCTTTCCGCGCGTCAGTTCTCTCAGCCGGACCTGGTGGAGCGGGTAAAGCGCATTCTGCGCCGCACCGGCGTGTCGCCCCACACGCTGGAGCTGGAGATCACCGAGAGCGTGATCCTGCAGCACTCCACCTCGGTGATGGACACGCTGCGGCGGATGAAGGAGATGGGGGTGCAGCTGCACGTGGACGACTTCGGCACGGGCTATTCGTCGCTCAGCTACCTGCACCGGCTGCCGCTGGACGCGCTCAAGATCGACCGCTCGTTCGTGAGCGGCGCCGACGCCGGGAGCCTGCAGATCGTGCGCACCATCGTGGCGATGGCGCAGGCGCTGGGCGTCGCGGTGGTGAGCGAGGGGATCGAGACGGCCGAGCTGCTGGACGAGCTGCGGACGCTGCGCTGCGAGTACGGCCAGGGCTTCTTCTTCTCCCGTCCGGTGGCGGCGGAAGAGATCGAGACGCTGTTCGCGACCGATCCCAGCTGGTAGCGTTCTAGACGGACTTCCGGACGGCGTTTCACGCGCGGGACGCGGAGGATGGAAGGAAGGACGCAGAGGCGCTTCGTCGTTCTCTGCGTCCTTTCCGTTTGCCTCCGCGTCCTCCGCGTGCAACGTTCTCCGGAGCTTCCGTGCGCGAAGTCCGCGGCGGGGCGGGCACATCAACGGGATGCGTTGACGATGAGCGAGCGGTTGGAGTACCGCGGGCGGTGGGCGCTGGTGACGGGCGCGTCGATGGGGATCGGCGAGGCGTTCGCGCGGGCGCTGGCGGCGCGGGGGATGAACGTGGTGCTCTGCGCGCGGTCCGCGGACCGACTGGCGGCGCTCGCGCGGGAGATCGAGGCGGAGCACGGCGTGCGCGCGGCCGTGGTCGCGGCGGACCTGGCGCAGCCGGGGGCGGCGGCACGCGCGTGGGCCGAGGCGAGCCAGAGGCGCGTCATCCACCTGCTGGTGAACAACGCCGGCTTCGGGCTGTACGGCCGCTTCGACCAGCTGCCGGCGGACCGGCAGGCGGAGATGGTGGCCCTCAACTGCACGGCGCTGCTGGAGCTGGCCCACCTGGCGCTGGGGGCCATGCGGCCGCACGGGTCCGGCGCCCTGGTGAACGTGGGCTCCGTGGCCGCCTTTCAGCCGGTGCCCATGAAGGCGGTGTACGCGGCCACCAAGGCGTTCGTCCTTTCGCTGACGCAGGCGCTGGTGGAGGAGAACCGCGGCTCCGGCGTGCGCATCCTCTGCGTCTCGCCGGGGCCGACCCCGACGGGCTTTCAGGCGGTGGCGGGGACGCGGGTGCGCGAGGGGCAGGTGGGGGTGCTGCGGGCGGACCAGGTGGTGGATGCGGCACTGGCGGCGCTGGACGCGGAAAGGACGCACGTGGCGCCCGGCTTCGCCAACCGCGTGTCGACCGTCTTCGGGCGGATGCTGCCGCCGGGCGTGGCCGCGCGCATCGCCCGCCGGGTCAACGCGTCGCGGTGACGGGCTCCGCCGGAAGGATCACGCGGAAGACGCGGAGGAACGGAGCGAGGACGCGGAGGATGGCTTTCTCCGCGTCCTCACTCCGTTCCTCCACGTCACCTCATACCGAACCCGCAAAAAGACTGGGTCTCATATAAACCGGGGACCCGGCGCGCCGACCGAAGGACCTCGCCAGCAGAACGAAGGGGCTGGTTCCGCGTCCTGAGCCGGTCCCTGCGCAACCGAGAGGAGGTCCTTCGGTCGCGCGCAGGAGTCAGTGCAGGCGGCGGGATCTGCGCGTGCGCTCCCTCAGGAAGTCACATTCTTTTCCCGGATCTGGTATCACACAGAGTCAACAGAGTCAACAGAGTCAACAGAGTGAAGCCTCGTCGAGATGACCGCCCTTCGTGCCGCATCGATCGTTTACCAGCGATCGGATGAATCGCGGAGTACATCGCGCGGCACGAGAAAACTCTGTTGACTCTGCTAACTCTGTGTGAGGCTTATTCTTTTAGCGGACACGGCATCAGGATCAGGCCGTACACACCGAATCCATCCATATGCGCGCGCAGAGGGCGATGGTGCGCACGTGGATGTCGACGGTGTCTTCCGTGTCGCGCGCGTAGCCGCCGGCCATCGCCACGGCGACGGGGACGCCGGCGTCGCGGCAGGCGCCGAGGACGAGCCGGTCGCGCTCCATCAACCCCTCCTTGCTCATCCCCAGCCGCCCGAACCGGTCCTCGCGCCACGGGTCCGCGCCCGCCAGGTAGACGGCCAAGTCGGGGCGAAAGTCGTCCAGGATCTGCGGGACGTGCAGCTCCACCGCGGCCAGGAATACGTCGTCGCCGGCGCCGTCGGGGAGCTCCACGTCCAGCGAGCTGCGCTCCTTGCGGAAGGGGAAGTTCCGGGCGCCGTGGATGGAGAAGGTGAAGACGGAGGGATCGGCGCGGAAGGCGGCGGCGGTGCCGTTGCCCTGGTGCACGTCGCAGTCCAGGACCACGGCGCGGCGGATGCGCCCCTCGCGCTGCAGCACGCGGATGGCGACGGCCGCGTCGTTGAAGACGCAGAAGCCCTCGCCGTGGTCGGGACAGGCGTGGTGCGTGCCGCCCGCCAGGTTCACGGCGACACCCCAGCCCCTCGCCGCCGCCTCGTCCAGCGCCGTGCGCGCGGCGGCGAGGGTGGCGCCGGCGCTGCGGCGGGAGCGCTCTACCATCTGCGGGCTCCACGGAAAGCCGATCCGCCGCTCCAGCGCGGTCAGCGTGCCGTCGCGGGCGGCGGCCAGGTACGCCGGCTCGTGCACCAGCGCCAGCTCGTCCCACGCCGCCACGGGCGGCTCGGCCAACTCGCCCGGACGCAGCACGCCCTCGGCCAGGCAGCGCTCACGCAGGCGGGCGTACTTTATCATCGGGAAACGGTGTCCCACCGGCAGCGGCAGGACGTAGCGGTCGGTGTAGAAGGCGCGCACCCGTCAGCCCCGGAACGCGGCGCGGATCACGGAATCCCGGCCACCTTGTGCGTCTGCACCGACATCCGCCAGGGCGGCCCCAGCTCCATCACCGCCGCGATGGTCTCCGCGTAGTTTGGCCCGCCCAGCACGGGGACGTCCACCGGCTGAAGAAAGTACTGTCCGAAGCGCGTGCCGTCCGCGATCCTCCGCACCGCCTCCACGTCCGGCGTGATCCCCGGTGCGGACGATCCGGTGAAGAGGAGCTTGAGCTCGTCCCCCTCTTTCTGGGCGAACTCCGGCTGCTTGGGCGAGATGGTGAGCCAGTCCACCAGCGAGCGGTCCACGGGGCGCGAGCCGTTGCTTTCCATGGTGATGCGGTAGCCGCGCGCCCGGAGCGCGTCGGACAGCGGCCGGTCGAACTGCAGGCTGGGCTCGCCGCCGGTGGCCACCAGCAGCAGCCCCGGCTTCTCCCCGCCGAAGCCCTCCTCCGCGGTGCGGCGGACCAGGTCCAGCGTGTCGTCCACGTCCAGCGTATACGCGGCTTTCACCCAGTCGGTGTCGCACCAGGGGCACACGTCGTAGCCCAGGTTGCACCCCGCGAAGCGAAGGAACACGGCGGGCGTGCCCGCCTGCGCGCCCTCGCCCTGCAGCGTCGCGAAAACCTCCCGGATCCCGTACTTCCTGGCCGCCATCCGCCTGTCCCCGTGAATCGATGACCGGGCGCGCATCCGCCGCCCGTGCACAAACTTACCACCTGCCGCCCCGTCGCGGCACCCCTGCCCCGCCGCCGCCCCTTCTCGCGTCGCCGGCCGTGCGAAGGGCGGCGAGAACGCGGAAACCGGGGATCGGCGCCCTCGTCATTCTGAAAGGTTTGCACAAGGACCCGATCGGCCTCCGCCACCCCGGAACGACAATCCTGCGCGTGCGGACTCCCGGATTCCGTCCTACGGTGAACGAAGGCAATCCCGGAATTCCCACCTCTCGTCGCGTACTGTATACCGATGGAATGGCACGTGGGACATCAACGTCTCATATCGTGTCATGATCTCCCCACGAAAATCCGCCGTGCCAGCGGCATTTTTTCGCTAAGTGCTTATATATCAACACAGTTCTACGCTGTGGCACCATGGCCCCCCGCTTGCCCTTAGGGATGCCGCAAGCGCTCGAAGGCTGAGCAACTGACCTGGGGGGTCAGCGCACGGTGGCCCGATCTTTTTCAGAGCATCCGCACCACCCCTCCCGCCTCGTCGACCGCAGCACCCGCCCTCCACGCCGTCCGACGCTGGTCCACCCCCCCAAAGGGCCCGGAGCCTCCCCGCTCCGGGCCCTCCTCTTTTCCCCCGCGGCGCGCAACCTGCGCGCGGGGCGGCGGGTACCCAGCACGAGCCGCCACCGGGGCGGTACGCAGGCACACCACAGACGGGGAGTTCAGATGAGGATCAGGACGACGATCGCCGCGGCCGCCGCGGTGCTGGCTTTCGGGGCTCCGGCCGCCGCGCAGGCGCCGGTGCAGATGCACATGCAGACGGCGCAGCCCTCCATCCGCGTAACGGGCACCGGCGAGGTGCGCGCCGCGCCGGACCAGGCCACCGCCGACTTCGCCGTGGAGACCACGGCCAGCAACGCGCAGGAGGCGGCGGCCGCCAACGCGCAGCAGATGGACCGCGTGATCGCGGCGCTGGTGCGCGCCGGCGTGCCGCGCGAGCGCATCGAGACGCGCGACTACAACGTGTTTCCCGACTACGACCAGCGGCCCATGGAGCAGGGCGGCGAGCCGCGCATCCGGGGCTACCGGGTGATGAACACCGTGTCCGCCACCACCGCCGACATCACCCGCGTGGGTGGCATCATCGACGCGGCGCTGGCGGCGGGGGCCAACCGCGTGCACGGCGTGCGCTTTTCGCTGCGCGACCCGCAGCGCTTCCGCGCGCAGGCCATCGCCGAGGCCACCCGCCGCGCCCGCGCCGACGCCGAGGCGCTGGCCGGCGCCATGGGGCTGCAGCTGGGGATGGTGCGCGAGGCGTCCACCCTGGAGGTGGGCTACGGCGGGCCGGTGATGATGATGGCGCGCGAAGGAGCGGCCGACATGCAGCAGGCCGCGCCCACCCCCATCAACCCCGGCGAGCAGACCGTCCGCGCCACCGTGCTGATCGTCTACGCCTTCAGCAACTCCATGTAGCCGGTGAGCCGCGGCAGGAAAAGCAGGGAAAACGTTCACGCGGAGGACGCGGAGTAAACGAGGGGACGCGGATGAAGCCTTCATCCGCGTCCTCTCTTTGTTCCTCCGCGTCCGCCGCGTGAACCCATTCTTTTTCAGGATTCCGTAGGATGAGAATATGACATTCCTCTTTCTCACCCCGCGCAGGAGGGCCGGCCGTCGGACGGCGGGCCCACGACGATGGACGCGTGCAGCGGCGCCAGCGAGCCGAACACGCCCACGCCGTCGCCCACCACGCTGGAGATGCGCACCGGGCCCGACGGGTTGAACGATCCGCCGCGCACGCCGTTGATGTAGTTGCGGTCCGCCGCCGCCACCACCACCCGCGCGGAGGTGCTGCCCGGCAGCCCCGTCTGCAGCAGCCGCAGCAGGTTCTGGTTGAAGTTGGCGCGGTCGAACACGCCGAACTCGCCCGGCAGCACCAGCGACGTGTCCGCGGACGACACCGAGACGCCCACCAGCTCCAGCGGGTCCGGCGCGTTGAAGCTGTCCGGCAGCACCGTGCGCAGCCCGGCGATGCGCAGCGGAGCAATGTACCCCCACGCGCCCTCCGCCTGCGTCCAGGTGAGCGCCAGCGGCGTCGCCGGCGCCAGCGTGCACGGCACCGGCGACTGCTCGTTGAAGCGCGACACCGGCACTCCGACGATGGTGAAGCTGCCCGGCACCGTGGTGCGGCCGCGCGCCTCTTCGCCGCGCGGGGTGCGGACGCTGAGGTCGTAGGTGGCGCCCGGGTTCACCCAGCGCCCCGCGTTGTTCGGCGATGCGTAGCAGGTGCCGCGGATCTCGACCGGCGTGTCGGAGTCAAGGTACGCCGGATCGATGGAGTAGCACGCCAGCGGCGTCTCCTGGAAGGGGATGCTCACTCCGTCGCCGCGCGTGACCACCACCTCCGCCCCCGGCACGCCCGCCGCCACGCCGGACTGCAGCGCCCGGTGCAGCAGGATGAACTGCGCGCGCGCGTCCGTCCGCAGCACCCCCTCCACCACCAGCCGGTCGTCCCCCGGCGCCACCGTCACGTCCGCGATGGTGCAGGCGGGCAGGAGCATCGCCGCGGCGAGCGCGGCAGCCGTCGCAATCATTCCCTTCATCAGAAGCTCGCCTCCACGCCGATGGACGGCAGCAGCGGGAACATGCTTATGCCACTGCGGGTGGGCGGGGTGCGGTCGTAGTTGAAGAAGTAGAACAGCACGTTGCGCTGGTTGTAGACGTTCAGCACCTGCAAGTAGGGCGTGAAGGTGCCCCAGCGGCGCACGTACGGGCGCCGCACCGTCAGGTCCAGGCGGTGGTAAGCGGGGTAGCGCTCGCGGTTGCGGTCGCCGGGGACCACGTAGTAGGGCACGCTGGGATCCTCGACCTGGGGGCGCGGAAGGCGATAGCCTCCGTCGGCCACGTCCGTCTCGAAGCCCACGACCTGCGCCGCGGGGCGCGTGTACGGCGTGCCGGAGCCGTAGTTCCACCGCAGCCCCGTCTCCAGCGCGCCCGGCAGCGTGTACTGCAGCACCAGGTCGACGTCCACCCGCCGGTCGAAGACGGGCGAGAAGGTGATCGTCTGCGGCACGCCGTCGATCCCCTGGGCCAGCGGGTCGGGAAAGGTGCGCTCCGCGCGCAGCAGGCTGATCGTCGTCCATCCCGTCAGCCGGCCGGCGTTGCGGCGCACCAGCAGGTCCAGCCCGTACGAATCGCCTTCCCCCTGCAGCAGGTCGTCGCTGGTCAGGTTGGGATCGTCCGCCACGTTGAAGTCCGTCACCCCGTCGTAGGTGCGGTAGTAGGCCTCGGCGGATGCGTACCACGCGTCGCCCCAGTACTTCTCCAGCCCCACCTGCACCTGGTCGCTCACCACGGGGGGCACGTTGCGGTCGGCCAGCACCCAGCGGTCGTTGCTGACGGGGAGCGCCTCGTCGCGAAGGGAGTGCAGAAACTGCACGTAGCGTCCGACGGCCACCTTGACCGCCGCGTCGCGCCGCGGGCCCAGAAAGCGCTTGACCGCCAGCCGCGGCGACAGCAGCACGCAGGTGCGCTCCGCCGCCCCGTCCCCATCCACCGAACCGCCGCCCCCGGACGCGCAGGCGCCGACGCTGCTGCGTGCCACGTCCATCCGCACCCCCGGCTCCACGATCCACGCCGGAGAGGGCTGCCAGCGCACCTGCCCGTACGCCGCGCCAAAGATCCCGTGGCGCCCGTTGGCGAAGAACGTGGTTCCGCCGGCTTCGGCGCGGTTCTCGTACTCCATCCGCGTCACCTCGCCGCCGGCCTGCGCGGTGAGGGCGCCGCTCACCTGGCGGGTGAAGTCCTGCCGCAGCGCCGCCTCGGTGATGCTGGAGGCGAACCGCGTATCGTCGAAATCCGGAAAGGTCAGCGCCTCGGCGTAGCGCGAAAAGCCGAGGCGCGTCTCGCTCACCCAGCGCGAGCCCAGCGGCTGCGTCCAGCGCACGCCGGCCACGTCGTTCCCCCAGTTCCACCGCACCTTCAGAATGCTTCCCTCGTCCTCGTCATCCCCCGGCGGGTCGAAGTCCGACAGGTCCAGCACGTCCTCGCCCAGGTAGCCGACGAGCTGCAGCCGCCCGCCGCCGCCCGTCTCCACCGTGGCGCCCGCCTGCACGTCCGTAAGGTGATAGGGAAAGTCCGTCACCGGCCGCAGCAGCGCGTCGAAGTACGAGCGGCGGCCGGAGAGGTACCAGCTCCCCCGCTCTCCGCCCAGCCCGCGGACGACGGCACCCGGCAGCGCGGAGTGCAGCGCGATGCGGCTGGCCAGCACCGACACGCCCATGTCCACCCCGAGCTCCCCGTCGCCCGCGTCGCTCTCCACGGTGAGCACGGAAGACACGCGCCCGCCGTACTCCGCGCCGAACCCGCCAGACAGCAGCTCCGCGCGGGCGATCACGTCGGAGTTGAAGACGCTGAACAGGCCGCCCAGGTGAAAGGGGTTGAAGATGGTGAAGCCGTCCAGCAGGATCAGGTTCTGATCCGACGACCCGCCGCGCACGTTGAAGGCGCTGGAGAAGTCGGAGGTGGTGACGACGCCGGGAAGGACCTCCACGGCGCGCAGCACGTCCGCCTCGCCCAGCCCCGGGAGCATCTTGATCTCGTCGCCGGTGATGACGCGCGTGGTGACGCCGGCCTCCGTCTCGAAGCGCGTGCGCTCGCGATCGCTGTCGCGCCGGCTGCGCACCTCCACCGGGTCCAGCACCAGCGCCTGGTCGGCCAGGCGCAGGTCAACGCGCTGGTCGCCCGCGCGGACGGCCACCTGCTCCACGGCGGCGGCGTAGCCCAGCCGCGTGGCGCGCAGCGTCCACGCGCCGGGCGCCAGCCCCGTCACCCGGTAGGCGCCGTCCTGGCCGGAGGTGGCGCGGCGCGCGCGGCCGCCGGCCTGCGGCGTTGCGGTGACGGCGGCGCCCTCCACCGGCTCGCCCGCCGGGTTCAGCACCCGGCCGGAGACGGTGGCGGCGTCCTGCGCATGCGCGCGCCCCGGCACGAGCGCGCTGGCCAGCGCGGCGCACGCCAGCGCGAGCCGTGCGAGGCGGCGGGTGGAGACGAAAGGAAACGCGAGAATACGCAAAGGAAGTAGAATCCTTCGATGGGGATCGAACGCCGGCCCGTGGAGCGGCGGATGCAGGGCAAGAGACCGGCCGCCCGCGCGCACGGCAAGCGCGGATACCTGCTCCCCGGCGCGAAAGGTCCGCCCCGGCACGGCGCACTTGCGGCGGATGGCCCCCGCCGCCGAAGTTTGGCATCGACCGGAGAACGCGCGGGAGGGGCGTGGTGAGCACAGCGGACCGTCGTCATCGTCCCCACCACCCGCATCCGGCCGGGCTGGCACCGAGGCAATCTCAATCCACCAACGATCGATGGTCGGTTTTCCGATGGAGACAAAACCGCGCAGGCTGGTGACCATTCGCCGGCACGTTCCGGACGACCGCATTCCGGAGTACGCGGAGCTGTACGCGGCGCTGCACCACGCGGCGGCCGCGCGCGGCGCGCACGCGTGGGCGTTCGCGTCGGCGGACCACCGCGACACGTACATCGAGTTCCTGGAGTTCGGCGCGGACAGCGACGTGCGCAGCGACGTGACGGTGGTGGCCGCCATCCAGGCGCTGCACGAGAAGTTCGGCGAGCCCTATCCCACGCCGCGCACGCTGGAGGAGTGGGTGGCGCTCCCCACGCCGCCGCCCCTGGAGCCATGAGCGACCGAGACCGCCTGCGCGCCCTGCTGCTGGAGCGCTCGTTCCGCACCGGCGACTTTGTCCTGGCCTCCGGCGCGCGCAGCCAGTACTACATCGACTGCCGCACCACCACCACGCACGCCGAAGGACAGGCGCTGGTGGGCCGCCTGGGGCTGGAGCTGCTGCGCACCGCCGGCCTGGCACCCGACGCCGTCGGGGGGCTGACGATGGGGGCGGACCCGGTGGCGTACGCCATGGCGCACGCGTCGTGGCTGGCGGGGGCGCCGGTGCACGCGTTCTCCGTCCGCAAGCAGCCCAAGGACCACGGCACCGGCAAGCGCGTGGAGGGGTGCTTTCAATCGGGCTCGCGGGTGGTGGTGGTGGAGGACGTGATCACCAGCGGCAAGAGTGCGCTGCAGGCGTGCGACGCCGTGGAGGCGGAGGGCGGCGCCGTGCTGGGGGTGATCGCGCTGGTGGACCGCGAGGGCGGCGGCCGCGAGGCCATCGAGGCGCGCGGATACGCGGTGCACACTCTCTTTCCCGTTGGCGAGCTGCTGGCGGCGGCGCAGTAGGAGGCGCTCCGACGGCTCCGAGCCCGCCCCCTCCGGGCTCGTAAACCTCGCCCACCTCCCCCGAAACGGCCCGAAACCGCCAGGGGAGGTTTCGTGTAGAGGAAATCTCCCGGCAGTTCCAACGA
Source organism: Longimicrobium sp. (assembly GCA_036379135.1). Classification (GTDB taxonomy): domain Bacteria; phylum Gemmatimonadota; class Gemmatimonadetes; order Longimicrobiales; family Longimicrobiaceae; genus Longimicrobium. The sequence continues at coordinate 9,898 of DASUVG010000104.1, read as the reverse complement.
ATAACGTGCCACCCGATCGATCGACAACATGCGACTCAAGATCAGCATCGCGGCGACTCTGGTCGTCACGGCTCTCCACGCGATGAGCGCGGCCGCGCAGGTGGAGGCGGATCCGCGGCCGGCCGGCGCGCTGGCCATGACGCCGCTGCCGGCCTCGCTGACCCCGGACACACAGCCTGCCGCGGGCGAGGCGACGGCGCGCATCTCCGCGCGGCGGGTGTTCGTGAGCGCGGGGATCGGAACGCTGGCGGGCGCGGGCGCGGGGCTCCTGGTCGGCGCAATCACGACGGATGGGTGCCAGCCGGACGAGAGCTGGTGCATCCTGGGCTGGGAGGAGGAGGTCGCCATCCACGGCGTCGCGGGCGCGATGGTCGGCGCGGGGATCGGCGCAATCTACGGACTGCTCTCCAGCCCCCCCCGTCCGCGCACGGAGCCCGCGCCCATCACGGTCGCGCCCGCGCCGGGCGGCAGCCTGAGCATAGGCCTGACGCTGCGGCACTGATCCACATCGACCGACCCGCGAATCCACCGCCCTCCCGACCATACGGAGGGCGGTTTTCGTTGGATGCGGGCGGGATCGTCCGGCGCGCGGGTCGCCACGGGTCGGGCCACGCACCGGGTCGCATCGAATGGTCATCGCCGTCGGGCCACCACGGGTTGGAAACCCGCGGCTAGAACGGCCACAAGCCCCGCCCAAGGCTCGCAAAGCTCGCCAGGCGGGGCTTCACCTTCTCGGGCCAGCGGGGGCCGGCGCGCGTGGCGGGCCAAGCGCGCCGTCAGGTCCACACCAGCGGAAACGCACCGCAGGCGTTCGCGACGTTTATACCCTCTCCCGCTTGCGGGAGAGGGTGCGAGCCTAAGCGAGCGGGTGAGGGCCCCCGCGGACGCAGCCCGAACCTTCCCGTTCACCCGTTCACCCGTTCACCCGTTCACCCGTTCACCCGTTCACCCCACCCCCCTCTGGCCGTGATCTTGCCGGCCGAATCCGCCGCGAAACACGCCCGTCCCGCACCCCCGGCAAGCGCCCGTGAGCCCGACCCCCGAGGCACGCAACCGCGACCACGACGAACAGTTCGGACGCGCCCGCGACGGCGTGGCCGTGCTCTCGCCGGACTGGCGGTTTCTGTACGCGAACGCCTCGATGCTGGAGATCCTGAACCTGCTGGGCGGGCGCGACGGCGTGGAGACCTTCTGGGACGCCATCCCGGGGTGGGACCGGGTGCCCGAGGCGGGCGAGCTGCGGCGGGCCATGGAAGCGCGCATCCCCATCCTCTTCCGCTTCGACCGGCGGCCGCAGGTGCCGCACGTGTGGGAGGTGGCCGCCCAGCCGCTGGACGGCGGCGACCTGCGCGTGCGCCTGCGCAACGTGACCGCGCAGGCGAAGCTGGAAGAGCTGGAGCGACGCGTCCTCGAGGTGCACAGCACGCTGGCGGAGCGCGAACGGCGGCTGGTGGAGATCGTCTCCGGCGCGCCCGTCGCGCTGGCCCTTGTGGACGCGCGGACCATGGTGGTGCTGGAGGCGAACGAGGCGTACGGAGGGCTGCTGGACGAGCCGTGGAGCGGCCCCGGCGCCATCGTGGGCCACGCCATGGCCGAGATCCTTCCCGCGTACGAAGCCAGCGGGGTGGGGAGCATGCTGGAGCGGGTGCGCGACACCGGCCGCCCGTTCGAGAGCGACCAGTTCGAGTACCACGGCTTCGACCGCGGCCCCGCCTGGTTCCGGCTGACCATCAAGCCCATCGCCGGCGACGACGGCGAGGGCGTCCGCTACCTGCTGATCCTGGCCGTCGAGGTCACCTCGCTGGTCCAGGGCCGGCACCGCGTGGAGGCGGAGCGGCGGGCGCTGTACGACGTGCTGAACACCCTCCCCATGGGCGTGGTGGTGGCCGAGGCGCCGTCCGGCCGCATCACCTACATCAACCCCACCGCCGCGGCCCTGAGCGGCCGCGGGCCGGACGAGCTGTCGGCCGCGGACGTGCGCGAGTACGGGGCGCGCTGGCAGGTCTTTCGCCCCACCGGCGAGGCGTTCGCCACGCGCGAGCTGCCGCTGGCCCGCGCCCTGGCCGGCGAGGCGACGCGCGAGGTGGAGCTGGTGCTGCGGCTGCCGGACGACTCCGAGCGCACGGTGCTGGCGTCCGGCGTGCCCCTGCGCGACGCGGCGGGGCGGGTGGAGCGCGGGATGGTGGCGTTCTACGACATCACCGAGCGCCTCGCGCTGGAGCGCGCCCTCATCGAGCGGACCAGGGAGGCCGAGCACGCCGCCGCCAACGCCGCCCTGCGCGAGGAGGAGAGCCGCGCCCTGCGCGAGATGGGGCGCGCCCTGGTCTCGTCGCTGGAGCCGGAGGACGTGCTGCGGCTGGCGGGGCAGAACGCCATGGAGCTGCTGGGCGCGCGCGGCAGCTTTTTCGCCGCGCAGGTGCCGGGGTCGGACGAGATCCGCGTATCTCCCGCGCTGGGGCTGCTGGCGGAGATGGAGGGGATGCGCACGCCGCTGCACGGGTCCGCGGCGGAGATCGCCCTGCGCGAGGGGACGCAGACGTTCAACGCGCTGGAGCTGCTCCCCGCCGCCAGCCCCCTGCTCCCCATGATGCACCGCGTGGGCGCCCGCAACCTGCTCCTGGTCCCCGTCCGCGCCTACGGCGAGGCGCTGGGCGTGCTGGGCGTGGTGGACCGCGGCGGCGGCTTTGGCAGGGACGACGCGCGGCTGCTGGAGGCGTTCGCCGACTCCGCCGCGCTGGCCGTCCACAACGCGCGCCTGTACGCCGGCGAGCGCGAGCGCGCCGAGGTGAACCGCGCCCTGCTGCGCGCGGCGGAGGTGCTGTCGTCCACGCTGGACCCGGCGGAGGTGATGGAGCGGATGGTGTCGCTGGCCGGCGAGCTGGTGGGCGCGGACGGCGCGGGACTCACCCTGCTCGCCGGCGAGCGGGGGGAGGAGCTGCGGATGGCGGTGGCGTCCGGGATGCTGGAGCCGCTGCGCGGGATGGGCGGCCCCTCGGAGGGAAGCCTGACGGACGAGGCGTTCCGCTCCGGGGGCCCCAGCGTCTTTTCCGCCTCGGACGACGACGCGCACCCCACCATGGTGTGGATGCGGCGCGCGGGGGTGGAGCACTACGCCGTCATCCCCCTGCGCGCGGGCGACGAGCGGCTGGGGATGCTGGGCCTGGTGCGCGGGCCCGAGAGCCCGCCCTTTACCCGCGAGGAGCTGTCCACGCTGGCGCTGCTGGGCGGGCAGGCGGCGGTGGCCGTGCGCAACGCGCGGCTGTACGAGCGCGCGCAGGCCGCCAGCCGCGCCAAGAGCGACTTTCTGGCGATGATGAGCCACGAGCTGCGCACGCCGCTCAACGCGCTGGCGGGGTTCAGCAGCCTGCTGGAGGAGGGGATCTACGGCGAGATCAACCCGCAGCAGCGGGAGGTGCTCGGGCGGATGCGGGGCGCCCGCGAGCACCTGGTGACGCTCATCGACCAGGTGCTGGACGTGGCGCGGGTGGAGGCGGGGACGCGGCACGCGCGGCGGGAGCCGGTCGCCCTGGCCGCGCTGGTGCGCGATGTCTGTGAGTCGCTGCGCGGCGCGGCGGACGCGCGCGGGCTGTCGCTGGAGGTGCGCACGCCGGACGAGCTGCGCGTGCAGACGGACCCCGGGATGGTGCGGCAGATCCTGACCAACCTGGTGGGCAACGCCGTCAAGTTCAGCGAGCGCGGCGGCATCACCGTGCACCTGCACCAGTCCGGCGGCGACGTGGTGCTGGAGGTGACGGACACGGGCCCCGGCATTCCGCCGGAGCTGCACGACCGCGTCTTCGAGCCCTTCTTCCAGGTGGACCCGTCCACCACCCGGCGCGAGGGGGGTGTGGGGCTGGGGCTGGCCCTGAGCCGCGAGTTCGCCCGCCTGATGGGCGGCGACCTCACCCTGCGCAGCACCCCCGGCCAGGGAAGCACCTTCACCCTCCGCCTTCCCGGGGACGCGGGATAGAAATGTTACCGGATACCGCTGTGCTTTACGAACGTGTCCATGGGCTATGGTCGTTACACAGGCGGAAATTTGTAGTGTCCTCGCTTGAACTCATACTGTTTGAGGGCTTTACGCAGATCGTCAAAGTTGTGTGGCCAAAGTGAGGTTTGTTCAAGTGCATACCGGCGGACGCTCGGAACCACCCGTGAGGGTGTTTGCCAAGGCACTTCCATACCTGCAAACTGCCGTTGGATCTCATTCACTCCGTTGCGAATGGCACTCCCCGAGACAACCTCACGCGATAAAGTCACAGCAGACCCACCGACCTCGGCTTTTCCCCAGGCGGAATGCGCCGCCTCTTTCATCACTCCTGCTGCGATAGGCGAGTGGCTGGCATGGATTAGGTCATACTTCAAGTGCGCTCTCGTGTTCAGGATCGGAATTCTCAGAATTTGGCTCGCCCCGAGACCTTCAAGGCTTTTCCGATATAGGGCTAGGAGCGCTTCTCGTCTCTCCGAACCGCGGCGGGTTTGGGCAATGACCGAACGCCAGTCAAATCCATCGAATGCCGCGTCTAGAATGCGCTTGGAACGTTCAGCACCTTCTAGGCGTTGTGTATCCGTTTCATCCTGCTCTAAGTGCTGAGTATCAGCCACTTGATCAAACAGCGTCGGCTCTGGGTCAAGCACCCGCTCACCTGCTTGAACGGCACCCGCGTGGCGAAGCGCTGCCTGTCCGGCGTAGAGTAGGAGCACCTCGTTCTTTCTACCTCGAAGAGCACGCCGGATCACATCAGCCGGCAATGCCTCCATTCCAAACGGATCGATGAAAAAGAAAGTTGGGACCTCTCCAAAATCCTTCTCAAGGCGGGCCATGATGTCAGCAAGAGTTCCGTGGTGCAGCCGAACAGGGTGGCCAGTCGCGGCCTCAGAGACAGCAGACTGAAGTGCTCGAAATGACCCAGCTCGCTTTTCAACAGCAACCACTTCAATCTCGACCCGCTCGCCCCGAATTTGGCTTACTTGGTCGGCGGCCGCGGCTGCCTCGCGGATTGCGATCAGTGGAGACCCAGGACTTCCTGCACTATCTCTCCCTCGTCCAGCACAGGCGTCAACAACGCGCACCAACTTTCGACTTGAGCCTCCCAGTAGCAAAATGCGTCCCCACCGCTGAAAGTACTCGCGGAAGATGGCATGTTTGAGGAGCGTGTGAGGCTGGAACACCGAAAAATGCGCAGCATTCCGAGTCATAACTGACAGACGTTAAGGTTATGTCCCAGTCGAGCTCAACTGGGCAACGAGGAAACTGCCGCACCTCAACTCCCATTCGAATGTCCAGCGAATCACGGAAACGCGACTGGCTCGGCCAGGATGGATTTAGACCCCGGAAGCTCATTCCACGTTCGACCTTCCAACTGTCGACCACCGGACTTAGGAGTTCTACCACCCCACTGTTTGAAGAAGAAAGCTACCTCCGCTTGCTGGCATTGCTTACGTATCTCGATGGCCCACTCGCCATTCATGGGACGGCACCCAACACCGCTTTCCCCACCAACGATCACCCAATGGATACCCGCTAAGTCCAGATGAATCGCACCCAGTAAGGGCTCGCACGACAAAAACCGCACTTCGGCCGGTAATAGTCTGATGTGATCGACACGGTAAACGACGGACTGGTCTTCTACGCTCGTACCCATCCAGATATGGTTAGGAATGATTCCCGATGGAAATAGATCTCGGTTCTGCTCAAAAAATCTCACGGCTCTTGTTGGACGCTTCGTAAGAACTTGATAGACGTGGTGATCAAATTTGATCATAACTTCGAAAACCCGTCGGACATACTCGTCCGGCACCTGTACATGGAAGAGGTCTGACATCGAATTGACGAAAACCATGCGCGCTTCCTTCCACTTCCCCGGTGCTGTGAGCCGCTCAGGCCAGAGGCGCACAGCGAACGGATCACGGAGGTTACGGTCATTCTGGAAAACTGGCAATTTCCGAAGATAGGCTGTCGTGAGTCGCCCATGAGCAAGTGTATGCGCATAGCAATGATCGCAGCCAGAGCTCACCTTAGTACATCCCGTAACGGGATTCCAAGTCGCGTCCGTCCATTCGATCTTGCTTTGTAGCCGCATTTCGGCCTCATTCGGCGAGTTTCGGGTTACCTTCGGAGCTACACTATTCAAAATCGAATAAAATAGCAATCCTTTACGTTGACATCCGCCGCTTGTGCTCGGATACTCCCCCGACTGTGAGCGCACCGTCGCGATCCCCATCCACCGCCGTCCAGCCGCATGAAGCCCACCATCCGCTCGCCGCTCGTCCGCTTCTACCTGTGGCAGGGGCGGCGGTGGATGCAGGTCATGCGCGCGCTGGACGGCCTGCAGGCGGGGATCTGGCTGGGGCTGCTGTCGCGCGACCACTTCGAGGCGGTGGACGAGCTGCACTACCACGGCAGCGAGACGTACAACGGCGAGCCGCACAACCTGCGCGGGCTGATGGACTGGGAAGAGACCGCGATCAGCGGGTTCTTCGGCGGGCGCACGCGGCTGGTGGTGCTGGGGGCGGGGGGCGGGCGCGAGGTGCTGGCGCTGGAGCGCCGCGGCTTTCGGGTGGACGGCTTCGAGTGCAACCCCGCGCTGGTGGAGTTCGCCGGCGGGTTCCTGCCGCGCCACGGCGCGGCCGGCACCGTGCGCCTGCTCCCGCGCGACACCACGCCGGCGGAGGGCGGATACGACGGCCTCATCATGGGATGGGGCTCGTACATGCTCATCGCCGGGCGGGCGCGCCGCATCCACCTGCTGCGCCGCCTGCGCGCGCTGGTGCCGGACGGCGCGCCGCTGCTCCTCTCCTTCTTCACCAAGCCAGACGTGCTCCTGCGGCTCAAGGTGGAGTACCGGGTGGCGCGCGTCATCCGCCGCCTGCTGCGCCGCGAGCCGCCGGAGCTGGGCGACGACCTGATTCCCGTCTACGTCCACCGCTTTCACGAGGCGGAGATCGAGGCGGAGATGCGCGAGGCCGGCTTTCGCCTGGCGCGCTACGAGCCCGAGGGCCGCCGCGCGCACGACGCCGGCTGGGCCGTCGGAATCGCCGAGCCGCTGACGTCGGAGCCCTCCGCATCCCGCCCCCCGCCCTGAGCGGCTGCACATCGAGTCCCACGACTAGAAGCCCCGCCCGACGCGCCCACGCGCACCGGACGGGGCTTCAAGTCGTTGGGTCGAAACGTGTTGGGCTCGATGACGATCGGCGTGTCATCGAACGATCATCATCCAGCCCGTCATCGGCTCTTGCGGGGTGCAGGAGCAGCCTGTATGATGTTGAGAATCGTTCTCATCCATCGTACCTGCTGATCCTGCTCGCTCATGCGACTGATTGCTCTACTCGGCGCCGGATGCCTTCTCTGCGGCACGCAGGCCGCGGCCCAGGCACCCCGTTCCACGATGCTCTTCGCGGCCGCCACGGCGCCGCTGCCGGGCGACACCACCGCGTCCATCCGCTTCGACATCCCGGCCCAGCCGCTATCCGGCGCGCTGCGGGCGTTCAGCCGGCAGGCGGCGGTGCGCGTGCAGCTGGACGTGGCCGCGGCGGCCGGCGTGCAGTCGCACGCGGTGTCGGGCGCGCTCACGGCGCCGGAGGCGCTGCGGCAGCTGCTGGCCGGCACCGGGCTTTCCGCGCAGTTCGCCGACGCCGAGACGGCGCTGGTGGCCCGCGGCGACGACCGCCTGGGCGGCGCCTACACCCTCACGCCGCTCACCGTGGTGGGCTCGCGGAGCGTGGGGTACGCGGCGCGCCGCACCACCACGGCCACCAGGACGGACACGCCGCTGCGCGACACGCCGCAGTCGGTGAGCGTGGTGACGGGCGAGTTGATTGCCGACCAGGCCATGCAGTCCATGGCGGACGTGGTGCGCTACGTCCCCGGCGTCACCATGGGGCAGGGCGAGGGGCACCGCGACGCGCCCACCATCCGCGGCAACAGCTCCACCGCCGACTTCTTCGTGGACGGCGTGCGCGACGACGCCCAGTACCTGCGCGACCTGTACAACGCCGACCGCGTGGAGGCGCTCAAGGGCTCCAACGCCATGATCTTCGGGCGGGGCGGCGGCGGTGGGGTGATCAACCGCGTCAGCAAGGAGGCCCAGTGGGCGCCCACGCGCGCCTTTACCCTGGAGACGGGATCGTACGAGCACCGCCGCGGCACCATCGACCTGGGGCAGGGGCTGGGCGGGAGCGTGGCCGCGCGCTTCAACGGCGTGTTCGAGGACTCGCGCGGCTTTCGCGACGAGTTCGGCCTGCGCCGCTACGGGCTCAACCCCACGCTGGCCGTCGCGCTGGGCTCGCGGACCACGGTGCGCGCCGGGTACGAGTACTTCAGCGACGACCGCACGGTGGACCGTGGCATTCCCTCGTTCCAGGGGCGCCCGTCGAACGCGGCCATCCACACCTTCTTCGGCAACCCGGCGCTGAGCAACTCCACACTGGAGCTGCACGCCGCCAGCGCGTACGTGGAGCACGGCATCGGCGGCCTGACCATCCGCAACCGCAGCCGCTGGGCCAGCTACGACAAGTTCTACCAGAACAGCTTTCCCGGCGCCGTGGGCGCGGACGGCTCCACGGTCACGCTGAGCGCCTACAGCAACGCCACCGACCGCAGCAACCTGTTCAACCAGACGGACCTCACCTGGGCGGTGAACACGGGCGGCGTGCGCCACACGCTGCTGGCGGGGGCGGAGATCGGCCGGCAGGAGACGGAGAACTATCGCAATACCGGCTACTACAACGACGCGACGACCTCCATCACCGCACCGTTCGGCACCCCGACGGTGAACACGCCGATCACCTTCCGGCAGAGCGCCTCGGACGCGGACAACCAGGCCACGGCCACGGTCGCGGGCGTCTACGTGCAGGACCAGCTTGAGCTTTCGCGCTACCTGCAGGCCATCGTGGGGCTGCGCTTCGACCGGTTCAACGTGGACTTCCACAACAACCGCAACGACGAGTCGCTGGACCGCGAGGACGACCTGCTTTCGCCGCGCGCGGGGCTCATCGTCAAGCCGGCGGAGCCGGTGTCGCTGTACGGCAGCTACACGGTGTCGTACCTGCCCAGCTCCGGCGACCAGTTCAGCTCGCTGAACGCCACGACGGAGACGCTGGAGCCGGAGCAGTTCACCAACTACGAGGTGGGCGCCAAGTGGGACGTGCTCCCCAGCCTGGCGCTGACCACCGCCGTCTACCGCCTGGACCGCACCAACACCTCCGCGCCGGACCCTGCGGACCCCACGCGCACCGTGCAGACCGGCGAGGCGCGGACCACCGGGTGGGAGCTGGGCGCGCAGGGCAGCGTGACGGGCTTCTGGCAGGTGACCGCGGGCTTCTCGCAGCAGCGCGCCCGCATCGTCAGCCAGACGGCCGCCGCGCCGGAGGGGGCAAAGGTGCCGCTGGTGCCCCGCCGCACGGTGTCGGTGTGGAACCGCTGGCAGGTGCTGCCGTCGCTGGGCCTGGGCCTGGGCGTGATGCACCAGACCAGGATGTTCGCCGCCATCGACAACACGGTCACGCTCCCCGGCTTCACCCGGATGGACGGCGCGGTGTTCGTGCGGATCACGCCGATGCTGGGCGCGCAGCTGAACGTGGAGAACCTGTGGGACGAGCGGTACTACGCCACGTCGCACGGCAACAACAACATCCTCCCCGGCGCCCCCCGCACCGTGCGCCTCTCCCTGACCACGCGCCGCTGAGCGGATCCGCGGCAGGGTGGGTGGATGGATGATGGATGACGACGGCCCTCCCCGCGCGGGGAGGGCCGTCGTTCGTGTGTGCCAGGCATGTCTTGACTCTGGGGTGAAAGTCCCCGAAGGACCGTAGCAGCCGGAACCGATAGCCGAAGGCAAGGGTGCCCGCCGTGAGGGGGATCTGAAGGAAGCTGGAGGCGAAGCGCGGACCCGACGAA
>DASUVG010000103.1:0-25371 GCA_036379135.1 Longimicrobium sp. | reverse complement strand
GCCGCGCTTCCCTCCCTCTGCCGTTCCCGACGCGTCCACACACGCGTGGAGCAACCCCCACCCGCCGCCGTGCCCTGACACCCTTCCACTGCATCGCGGGTCATCTCGCCCCTGGAGAGCGCGACCGCAGTTTGCAACCAGATCGGCGAAGAACCTCTTTTGATGCCTTTTGCGGATCAGGTATCAAGCTCGAGTGGCATCGATACGCAGGTTCTTCCGAGCTACGCGCCCGCCGGTCCGTCAGCGGTTCGCCTTGAGGCTGCGGAAGGTGAGGGAGTAGCGGAGGGAATCCAAGGCGGGAATGCTGTGCTCCCACTCGGTGCGCGAGGGGCCGCGCATCAGGTACGCGGAACGCGGCTCCGCCGCCGTCTCCGCCACCCGCGGGTGGACGCCGCGAGCCTGCGCATCCCACATGCCGCGGAGGCCGACAGCGGACGGGGGAGCATCCGGCGTGAACGTGCCTGCGCGGGCTTGGCGGATCGGCGCGGCGGGCGGACGACGGACGCGGCGCATGACGCGGCCCGCCGATCACGCGCCGTCGTGCCGGGTTTCGGGGGGATGGGGGGGGATCGCCTGGAGGGCTTCGGCGCGGACCCATTCGTCCAGCTGGTCCGCGGCCAGGCGATGCGCTGTGTGCCGCCGGACCTCGCCGTCCCGCAGCAGGACCCAGAACGGGCCGGACGCATCCGGATCGGCATCCGGCCACCACGCGTTCAGCTCCGCCGCATCGTCGTACGGGCGCAGGCCCAGGCTCAGGCGGCCGCCATAGCGCCGCGCCAGGCCGATCGCGTCCCCGACGGCGTCCACGTCGGGACCGCTCCACGCGGCGAACGCCATCACCAGCCACACCCCGCGGGCTAGCTCCGCCTCCAGGGCGGGCACGTTCGCCGCCAGCGCATGGCAGTACGCCGGCTCGTCGTGCAGCGTGAGGCCGGGCACGCCCCGCGGGTCGCGGCGCACTCGATAGGACATGGCTCAGGGGCCCGGAGCGATGATCGTGGTGGTGATCATCTCGGTGCCCCCGGGTGTCTTCGACCTCTTCTTGCTGGAGGTGCCGCCCACCGCGGTGATCACCTGGTCGTGCGACGCTTCCTCGCTGTCCGGATTGTGGAGGATGATGGTGCCGCCGGGCGCGATGATGCGGGCGATCTCTTCGGCGAGACCCGGAATGCGGAGCGGACCGTTTTCGGCCGTGACCAGGTCGGCGGCGTGGTCCGCGATGGGCAGCCGGGCGTCCTTGGCGCTGAACCGCCGGTAGATCAGGTGAGGGACCCGCGAGTCGTTGATGCCGGTGGTGCTGGTGCGCTCGCTCATGCCGATGTTGATGGCGCCCTTGAAGTACCCTTCGCCAAAGATGTCGACGTGGTACTTTGCGTTCGTGGGTACGCCCGTGGCGTGGATGCCGGGCCCCTGGTCGGCGCCGGGCCCCACGGCCCACGCGGTGTAGGTGTCCTTCCCCGCGTCGGCGTGCTTGTGCAGCGCGAGCAGGGCGTCGCTCTTCTGCCACACGTCCTCGGCGGAATTGAAGAAGCGGCGGTAGTCGTCCATCTTCTGGCGGGTCAGCTGCGAACCCGCCGGCGCCAGCGTCTTGGCGATGCTGGTCAGCCACTTCTTCAGGTCCGGGCGCAGCGCCGCGACCTCCGCCAGGTTCGCCGGGGTGGGGTTGGCCTGTGCCCGCAGGAGCAGGGCCCGCGACCGGTTGATGGTGGACGACGGGTCCAGCCATGCCTCGCCCGACTGCAGCGCCGGCTTTACCTCTTCCACGACCACGCTGCGCCAGAAGTCCGGCGGGTTCGTGTCGGGCGCCGCGCCGGGTGCCGGCACGGGCGATTCCCCGTGCTTGAAGACCTCGATGACGGGGCAGTCGGGGCGCCGCTTTGCCGCCAACTCGGCGATCCGCCTGGCGCGATGGCACGACAGCGCGTCGTTGAAGGCGGCACCGCCGTCCTTGCTGGCGAAGCCGTGGATGAAGAGCTCGTGGCCCAGCTTCAGCTTGTCGATCTTGTCTTCCTCACCCGGCAGCAGGTCGTCGCACCCCACCTTGAACTGAAACTGCCATCCGACGGCCCCTTTCGCGGCGGGCTTGCAGTCCGGCGACGGGGTTCCCAGGTCCGCGTTGCACTTGCGCTGCAGGGGCGGCACCCCCGCCACGGCGGACTGCTGCACCGTGTGCGTCAGCTCGTGGGCGAGCAGCAGCCGGCCCTGGTGCGTGGCGGGCGCGAACTCGCCGGCGCCAAAGACGATGTGGCGGCCCACCGTGTAGGCGCTGGCGCCGACATCCCGCGCCGAGCGCGCCGCCGCGCCGTCGGCGTGGACGCGCACACCGGAAAAATCGTGGTCGAAGCGCTGCTCCATGTCCCGCCGCAGCGCCGGCTCCAGCGGCCTGCCGGCCTGGGCGAGCGCGTGCCCCACGCTGGCAGGCGCGGCATCCATGCGCCCCGCCGGCCGCGCGGAGAAGCGCTGGATGCGCGGCGGGATGCCGCCCGCGGCGGGACGTCCCGCCGCCATCCGCTCCGCGGCGGCCTGGTCTGCCTGCCGCTCGTATTCGTCTCCCGCCGGACCGACCGCGATCCGTGCCGGGACCGGCTGTGGCGCGGGAGCACGCGCGGGGACCCGGCTGAAGTCGTGCACGAAGCGGGATGCCGCAGGCTCGATGGACCCGGGCTCCCATTCCCCGGCACGCCGCGGGTGCAGGGAAAGGTTCGGCGTGGACGCCGCCGCGTGGGGCCGGACGCGGCCGGGGGGTGCCTGGCTGGCGGAGAGGGTTCGGCTGGGGGCGAGAAGTCGCATGCCTTTTCCTGGTTTCATGGCACCTGCGTCCGCTCCCCAACCTGTGCGGGACGGCCCCGAGGGTCAACCAAACATCCGGATTGCCCCGGGGCCGCGCCTTCGCGAGGCGGCCGTCGTCATCACGCGAGACCGCCGGGACCGGCGGTGCCGCGCGTGCCTCGCCGCGCCCCCGCTCACCCCGAATGCGGTTGGGTCTCGTACCAAATCCGGCAATAGAGCGCATGACTTCCTGAGGGAGGCGCCGCGCTGAACCTTGCCCGGACCGCGAACCCGGCGCGCCGACCGAAGGACCTCGCCAGCAGAACGAAGGGGCTGGTTTCGCGTCCTGATCCGGCCCCTGCGCAGCCGAGAGGAGGTCCTTCGGTCGCGCGCCGGAGTCAGTGCAGGCGGCAGGATCTGCGCGTGCGCTCCCTCAGGAAGTCACATTCTTTTCCCGGCCTTGGTATCACAGAAGAACAGAGAAACCTTCACCTCTGTTGCTCTGTGTGCCGGGTATCACACGTGCTGATCCACCAGGATTGGGTTGCCGTCGGGGTCGATCGCCATGAGGTACGCCGGTCCCTGCGTCGCTTCGTCCGCCTCGGCCACGAGCACCACGCCCTGCTCCTTGAGCCGGCGCTGCAGCTCGCGGACGTCGGTAAAGCCTTCGACGGGCTGGGCGTTGCCGTCCCAGCCGGGATTGAAGGTGAGCATGTTCTTGTCGAACATCCCCTGGAACAGGCCGATCACGTGGTCGCCGTTCTTTAGGATCAGCCAGTTCTGGGCGGGATCGCCCCCAAAGGCCTTGAATCCGAACTTTTCGTAGAATGCCCGCGACGCCGCGAGGTCCTTGACGGCCAGGCTGACCGAAAACGCGCCGAGCTCCATGGTTGTCTCCTGGGGTGAAAGCGTTGCCGGGGGACCGGACGCCGGGTCCGGGTCCGGAAAAGGCCGGGAAGTTCCCGAACGGGTGTCTCGCTCAAGCGGCCGCGGCCAGCTCTCCCGACGCGCTCCGCCGGCTGCGGCTGAGGATCCCCGCGGAGACGAGCACGAACACCAGCCCCACGGGCAGCGGCTCCACGAAGGTGATGGCGGCGTTGATGGCGGGATTGCGGTACAGCTCCATGTTGCGCCGCACGTCGGCGACCTGCTCCTCGATCTCCGCGGGGCTTTCGCCGCTGGACCGCGCCTGCTCGATCATGTGCGCCTCGATCTTCGCCGCGTAGCCGGGGGCCAGCTTGAAGTAGATGAGCTCCCACGTGGCGACGTAGCAGACGGCCGCCACGACCACGATCAGCGATCCCACGGCGGCCGCCCGGCCGAACCCCACCGTGCCGCCGGCCACGTTGTCGCGGTACGACCGCACGCCAAAGAAGACCAGCAGAAAGGCAAGCACCATCGTCGTGTAGCCGATGAGCATGCCGTTTTCGAAGCCGTTCGACACCACGAACGGCATCGTCAGCAGCATCATCGCCGACAGGATGGCGCCCGCGATCAGCCCGAAGGTCAGGACGGTCTTCTTCATCGGTCCGTGCTCCTGGAATGCGGATGGGGGGAGAGGCGTTCGCGTTTCATCGCGCCGCAACGGTACCGCCGCGGCGCCGGATCCGCGTCACCCGAACGGATGATTCCGGCCCGGCTGGATGAAAATCACCCGTTCAGGGGATGAGCCCCGCCTCCTTGGCGATCTGCACGGCCTGCGTACGGCGCCGGGCGTTGAGCTTGTCGAACAGGCGGCTGGAGTGCGTCTTGACCGTGTTCTCGCTGACGAACAGCCGGGCGGCGATCTCGCGGGTGCTGAGCCCCGCCGCGATCTCCTGCAGGATCTCCATCTCGCGCGGGGTGATGCCCAGCTCCCGCACGCGCGCCGCGTCGGCCACGAACGGCTCCGGGGCGCGCGCGGGCACCTCCACGGGCACGGGCACCTCCACCGGCACCTCGCGCACGATGACGGTTTCCTTGACGCGCGTGAGCTTTAGCCCTAGCCAGATGCCGAGCACGGAAAAGAGCAGCGCGACGATGCCGCCGTAGATCTCGAGCGAGTGCTCGATCACCAGGAAGCGGTACTCGATGAGCTTCAGGCCGGCGATCAGCACGCCGCCCAGCAGGCCGTACAGCAGGATGGTCTTTTTCACACGAATATCACCACGCCGCGCGGCGTTGTCAGCACGGAAATCCTTCCCCTGGAGCCCGACCCCGCGACCGTCCGGATCACCCCCGTTCGCGCCCCGCACCCCCTGCGTGACCGACCCTGGCGGCTTACTCCCGGCTACTTCACTTCCGGTTCCGGTACCACTCGCAGCAGACGCACGACCCCAGGCCGCCGCAGCCGCCGTCGTCGCAGTCCGGCGACCCGACGACGTATCCGCCGGACGCCTGACAATCGTGGGCGCTCGGCTCCGTACTTCCTCCGTACGGACAGGCGATGCACTCGCCGTCCACACACGCGCTGGCCGCGATCTCGACGCCTGGCGCGGCGAGCGTGGCCCGCGCCCCGACCATGAGCGGCGCGAGCAGGATCACCAATGCGGGGAGCACTTTCATGGGAATTCCTCCATCGAGTGCGTTGCGGATACTCCTGGCAGAGGGTGCGGGGTGCACCGGCAACCTGTCCGGGCGCACTGGATGAAGCAAGGGTCCCGTGGCGGCGCCGTCGCGATGGTGGCGGCCGGCCGGCGGCTACGCGGCGTTCACGCGCACGACGCCCTGGGCGGCGAGCTCCGGGTCGTCGTCGTAGTCGTCGTCGGCGTAGCCCCAGGAAAGCCAGGAGTAGTTCGTGAGGCCGGCGGCTTCCGCGAAGCGTTCGGCGAGCGCGTCCTCACCGTTCATCACGCCTTCCAGAAACTCGTCGAAGCCGGGGCTGAACAGGCCCTCGTACTCCGCGGGGCCGAGGCCACGGAACGCGTCCCCCAGCACGTCTTCGAGCACCGCCCGGTCCATCTCGTCCACCACCACGCGAAAGTCGTTGCCCCACTCGGCCTCGTACCGGGCGATGGGATGGCCGTCGCGGTACAGCGCGAATCCCCATCCATGATCCGCGGCATGCATGTAGTGCAGAAGCACGCCGGCGCTTGCCCGCACCAGCCGCGGGTTCGGCTCGAACGCCTCGCCCTCGGGAAGGATGGTCACCCAGCCGTTCTCCGACGGAAAGACGTAGCCGGCAAGCCCGGCGGCGCGCAGCAGGTCCACGCCGTCCTGCAGCTCGCCGGCGCGGAGGTGATAGCTCTCGCTGAACTCACTCATCGCATGTGCGTGACGTATGGGGGATGGGTGGCGGGGATCTCGCGGCTGCTCAGTGGCTTATACCAGATCCGGCAATGGAGCGCATGACTTCCTGAGAGAGGCGCAGCGCCGAACCTTGCCCTGACCGGGAACCCGGCGCGCCGACCGAAGGACCTCGCCAGCAGAACGAAGGGGCTGGTTCCGCGTCCTGATCCGGCCCCTGCGCAGCCGAGAGGAGATCCTTCGGTCGCGCGCCGGAGTCCGTGCAGGCGGCGGGATCTGCGCGTGCGCTCCCTCAGGAAGTCACATTCTTTTCCCGGATTGGGTATCAGCCTCACGGATATCGCTTCTCGACCTCCGCGAACCGGGCTTTGGAGAGCCGCATGAGGCCAGCTCCCTCAGCCTGACCGTACGGTCGATCGAGAGGTGCCCGCCGGGCCGCCCCTCACGCCCGCCGCGCGACGGCGAGGACGTGGGGGCTCATGCCGAGCAGGGACGGCTCGGATTCCACCATCTCCGCGATGCGGATCATCCCTGCCGTGCGCCGGGGATCGCTCCAGCGCTCGTCGAAGTCCGGCAGCATGCCGCACGGCCCCTCCAGGCCGTAGCATCCCTCGACCCAGAATCCCGCGCTTCGGAGCTCGGCGCAAAGCTCCTCCGGACGGTGGAAATAGGCGTTCGTGAAGAATCCGTCCTGCCCCGGACGGTGCACACCGTCGCGCACGGATGCGTCGACGATCTCCTGGAACGCGGGATCGGCGAGCAGGTCGCGCATCAGGCCGTACAGCGCGTAGGCCCAGCGCGTGATCGCGGCCGCGAAGAGAAGCCCGCCCGGCGCCAGGACCCGCGCGGCCTCGGCAAGGGCGCGCGCCCGGTCCGCCGGATCGACCAGGTGATACAGGGGGCCGAGCAGCAGGACGACCTGCGCGGACGCGTCCGGATACGGCAGCGCGCGGGCGTCACCGACCTCGCACGAGGCAGGAGGCCGCGGGAGCGTGCCGGCGCGTGTCCGTGCCTCGTCGATCAGGCGCGGGACGGGGTCGAGAAGGTGGACCGAGTACCCGCCCTCCGCCAGCCAGAACGCGTACACCCCGGCGGCGCCCCCCACGTCCACGACGGTGGCGGGCGCCGGCGGCGCATGCCGCTCGATCAGCTGCCGGGTCCGGTACGCCTCCAGCTGAGGCAGTCCGCGCGCGTGGCGGTGCTCCTCGGGAGACCGCGCATAGAACGCGGCGATCGTCGCGTCCAGGCGCGGTTCCGGAGGCTGGGCGGGCGGCGGCATCTCGAATCCCGGTGTCGTGGCGCCTGGCGGTCAGCCGCCGGGGAGCGGTTCGGGGCCGGCGGCGTATCCTCTCGCGGCGCTTTCGCCGGACGCCCCGAGACCCTGAAGCCAGGGCAGGTGCTGCTGCTGATACCTGGCGAAGTCCCGAAAAAACTCCTCGGCCCAGGCGACTCCCCGGCGCACGGCGTGGTCCAGCTCGTCGGGGCGATAATCGATCCGGTGCCAGTGACGATGCCGGGCGTATCCGTCCTCGAACATCCACGTCGCGCCGTGACCCTCCTGCTGAAGGACCACCGTGATGCACTCCGCCGCCTTCGCCACGTGCGGAAGCTCGTACAGGTGCCCCGAAGGCTCCGTATTCTCCACGATCACGAACCGGGACGAAAGCGCGAAGCGGAGCACCTTCTGAAGCACGGTTTCACCGGGACGATCCGGCTGCTCCTTCACAAGGTAGGGAAAGTAGCCAAGATCCTCCAGACAGGACGCAATCGCCCGCAGCTTCTCCAGCGACTCCCCGGTATCCGGACCCAGGACCAGGACCGAGTGGGAGTTGTCCAGCATGTCGCCGGCCCGGCGCCAGACGAGGTTGAAGACACCCTGGACCGCGTCCAGAATCCTGTCCGTCCCCAGGTGGATCGGGACGCGGAGGATCCACTTGATGGTGTACTGCTCTCCCCGGTTGAAGCCGGGGGGTACCGGAATCTTCTCGGGGGCGGACAGCGAATATCCCTCGTGCGAGAGCCGCACCACCGCCCGCGCCATGGCATCGATGAAGAAAGGCGCGGTGTACTTGTGATCCCAATCGTCCGTAAAGATCCAGTACTCGAACTCCACGACGATCTCTTCACCCTCCCGCCACAGCGTGCAGGGCGGAAAGCTCTCGAAGACGTTCTGGATGACCGTGCCTTCCGGCAGAAGGGACAGCTCGTAATGGCGCAGACCTTCGGGCGTGGGCTCGGCGATTCGCTTGCCCTTCCACTCGAAGAGATCCGTACGCTCGGGTTCGGCCACGGGGACGACTATGAAGAAGGAAGCGGGTGATCATCTCCGCCGGGGCTCAGCGTCTCCCGCAGCATGCGCGGCGCACCGACCGCGCACAAGCCTGCGGGCGTCGGGACCATGACGCGGCGGCGGGCGCCCGACGCGCGGGTGCAGGGCCACCAGCCCGCGTCAGAACACACCGCTCCGGCCGCGCGCGACAGCAGGGCCAGCCGGCCCCGCTGCGCGTCCGCGCGCGGCGGGGTGAGTTTCGGGAGAGGAGGGGGAACGGCTACGCCACCAGTGCGGCACGCAGCCGATCGATGCCGGCGGCGGACGCCCCGCCGGCGAGCAGCATCTCGCGAACCGAGCCGAAGCGCTCGCGGATCCGCCGGAGGAGGAGCAGGATGTTGTCGGGATGCGCCTGCCTGCCTTCGGCGTCGTCCACGACCGAGCTCAGCGCATAATCGGCGGCGATCGTCGGATCGGGTACGTCGAGCAGGTCCAGCAGACATGCGATCACGATGCCGGTCCGGTCGCGCCCGGCGACGCAGTGGATCAGGGTGGGCTTCGCGCGCACGTCCCCAAGCAGCTCCACCACGCGGGCGATCGCGGGCGTCCCGATCTCCGCCATCTCCAGGTAGCGCCCCGCCGTGCTCGGAGGCGTGCGGTCGATGGGGTCGGGCCAGTGCGGCGGGATCGAGTCGAACAGCGGCAGCCGGACCCACTCGCACCCCGCGGGAAAGGCCGGTGCGCCGGCCTGCTCCACTTCCTCTTCCATCCTGAGGTCCACGACCCGACGCAGGCCCATCCTCCGCACCAGGCCCGCTGCCGATTCGGGCGCGGCCGGAGGCTCCGCGCCACGGAACAGGCGCCCCGTCGCCAGCACCTCACCGCGCCGGGTGGCGCAGCCACCGAGGTCGCGCAGGTTCACGCACTCCGGGACGTCGAGGTTGCGACGATCGCTCATCACCACGGCTGGTCAGAAGGCCCTCGACGTGCGGTTCAGCGGTCTTTGCTCGGCTTTGCCACCCGGGTGGGGTCGCCCTGATCGTCGTTGAGCGCGACCGCGTCCCGCGTCAGGCGACGCACGGTCTCGGGATCGACGGCGGCTCCCTCGCGCAGCTCGAGGCTGGCCATCTCGTACTTTCCGCCGGGCTTCAGGCGGGGCTCGATGGCGCGCAGGCGCTGCCCTCGCCAGAAGCCCAGCAGCACCCGGTCTTCTTCGGCGCGAATGAGCAGGACGGGTCCATCCGCCAGGTAGACCAGGTGGCCCCACTTCACCACCTCCTGGAGCGCCGACGCACCGCGGACGGCCGCGCGCAGCTCCTCCACACGCGCGCGGCGCCAGCCATCCAGGCCGGCGACGTACGCATCGGGACTGGCTGCCGGAATGGACTTCTTCATCCACACACCTCCGATCGTGACGCCGGGCTCAGCGTTCCGGGCCAGCTCTGCCGGGCCTCGTTTTGTACGATTCTAGTCCTTGAGCCGGTGAACGGTACACTCGAGAGGGACCCAGTGGGACGCCGGCAAAGGGGACACGGAGGACGTCTTGAAGTACAGGTCGATCCGCTTGCTGTCATCGACCACGCCTCCCACCAGACCCTGGCCCACGTTGCCGGCGCCGTAGGTACTCGGCGGACCACCGATGAGGTACGGAGACAGGTCCCAGAGCGCAGCCTGCTGGCCGGCACGATGAAGGTATGCCACGGGCTGCTCGCTTCCGGGCTCCCAATTCTCTTCGACCCACTCGTCGCTCACGATCTGCGGCCAGAACTCGGCCGCTTCGATCGGAGCGTCGATGTGCCAGACGGGCCCGCCGCCGATCGCGAACACCTTGCAACCCGAAAGATAGTAGGTGAAAAACAAGGTGTTGGGCGCCGCTTTCCCGATCGAAAATGGCTGAAGCGTCTGCAGCTCGCCCTGCTTCCACGGAAGCCAGAGCACCGTCGCGGCCTCGCCGGCATCGTCCAGGTCGACCCGTACGCCATTCGTGGTTTCGTGGAGAAACACCTGCAAGGAACCCGCACCCTTGGTGTTGAGAGCGGAATCGAACTCCAGCTCGAGGTCACCTCCATCCGTCATCGCGGCGCGAACCTGATCCTGGATAAGATTCGGCATGGCATCTTCTCCCTGATGCAGAAAGGTTTGGAAACGGCTGGCCAGGCGCGGTGCAGGCCGGGGGTAACGGCGCCGGCGGATTCGAACGGCCCCGGGGTCATGGTACGGTGACCGTCGTATCCAGCACCATCGCCGGCGGCCCCACGTCGTCCTGAAAGGCGTGGAGCACGCGGAAGGTGTAGGCGCCCGGTGGAAGGCGGCGCACCGTCACGTTGTAGAAGAACGATCCGGTCCCCGCCTCGCAGAGCTCGCGGGTCGCGCGCGCCTGGACCGTCAGCGTGACGACGGACCCGGCGCGGTCGGCGTTGCCGGAGAGGTGATAGCAGAAGTTGGGGGTGGGAAACCAGCCGCGGACGCCCACGCTCCGGGGCTGCCCGACCGCGCTCACGCGCGTGTACGGGAACTCGGAGATGTCGTTGAAGACGCCAATCACCCGGAGAGGGCGGGCGCGTGCGGTCACCGTGACGGGATCGAGCCGGTGCGCGACGGCGGAGACCCGCACGTCCACGTCCACGGTGTCGCGCGGCCCCACCGCCAGGGCGCGGGTGCGGGTCTCCGCGTACCCCGCGCGTGCGACCTGCACGTGGAACGAGCCGCCGCGGCCCAGCCTGACGGAGAAGCGCCCGTCCGCGGTCGTGGTCGTACGGCGCGCCCGCTGGCCGCTGCCGGCCACCACCACGCGCGCCAGCGCCACCGCCGCGCCGGACTCGGCGTCCACCACCCTTCCCCGGACGACCTGCGCGGCCGCTGGTGTGGGAATAGGGATGAACAGGATGGCCAGCGCGGCGGCCGCCGCTCGAATCCATCTCTGCCGCGCCGCCGGGTTCAGGATGCCCGCAGCCCGATCGAGACCTGGCGGATCCTGCTCCCCTGCCGCTCGGCGGCCGATCCACTCGCGCGAGAGCGGCCGGTGCGGGAAACCCCTTGCGGGCAACCGGGCAAGGGCGTCGAGGCCGGCGTGGACGAGGCGGCGGACGATCAGCGGGGGCATGGAGGAGATTCGAGGGGAGCACGAGTGCCTGGCGAACAGCGCCCAGGCGCCTTGCAGCGTCGCTCCGGAACATGCGCGGGCCCCCGACCCGCGCACAAGCCCGCTGCCTGGTGCCGGGCGGCGGGTCCGCGCAGAGCATCCGGACACCAGGAAACCCGTCCAGGCAGCGTTGCAGGCCGCATCGGACTTCCTCCACCCGCCGCGCCACTCGCTACGCGGGATCGCCCAGCCGCAGAACCCGCTCCGCGTTCTTGTAGCAGACCTTGTCGCGCTGTGCCTGGTCGGCCAGCACCGGAGTGGTTTCGATCCACTCGGCGGCCTCCTTCGTGACCTCGTACGGGTAGTCGACCGAGAACAGCACGCGGTCGATCCCCATCTCCGCGATCGCGCACTGCAGCGACGAATCCTGGCACACCCCGGTCGTGGTGATGATGAGGTTCGAGCGGAAGTAGTCCGAGGGATTTTTCTTCTTCAGGCCGGCCGCGTTGTTGGACGTGGCATAGCGCGAGTCGATGCGCCACAGGAAGTACGGAAGCGTTTCGCCCATGTGCCCAAGGATGACCGTGAGCTCGGGAAAGCGGTCGAACAGGCCGCTGAAGAGCAGGCGCAGAAAGTGGGAGGAGTTGTCCGTGGTCCACCCCCACACCGCGCCCTGCAGCACGGGATAGTCGTTGAGGACGTACGGCTGGATGTGGGGGTTGGCCGGATGGATGTACACCGGCACGTCGAGCTCCACGGCGCGCTGCCAGAAGGGCTGGTAGCATTCGTCGTCGAGGTAGATGCCGTTCGTGTTGCCGTTGACCATCGCGCCCAGAAAGCCGAGCTCTTCGACGCACCGCTTAAGCTCGTCGCACGCCGCCCGCACGTCCTGCATCGCAAGGTGCGCAAAGCCGCGGTACCGGTCGGGGTGCTCCCTGATCAGGCCCTGCAGGTAGTCGTTCGCCTCGCGCGCCCGCTTCACCGCGACGCCGGCGTCCTTCTCGGCCTGCACGCCGGGGCTGGTCTGCGACAGCACGAAGATGTCGATCCCGGCCTCGTCCATCGTGGCGATTCGCTGGTCGGAGTCTTCCAGCGCCCGGGTCAGATCCGCGGCGGCCTGTTCCGTGGGAGCGACCTTCATCGTGATGTCCAGGTACGCCGCGGTCGATGGAGTGGTGATTGCTTCTTCCAGCGCGATCTTTCTCGTAGCCATGATTCTCTCTCCGTCTTTGCGTGACATGAATGAACGCGCGGCACGATCCGAACGCTTCTGGATCAGCCGCTTCTCCGGCCCCCACCACGCTCTCAAGCACATGGAATTCGACTGCGCACGTCGTAGCCGATCCCCCGCTGACCGCCTACCCGTCGGCTGTGTTGTGAACGAGTTGCCTGTCCGCGCCAACGAATGCCACGGAAAGGAATATCCGCGTCCAGAAATAGCCTGAGAAAAAGCCGCATACGACGAAATAGATCAGCAGAGCGGAGACAAACGCCTGGTTGACGGCGCCACCGCCCAGGCCTGGCGCGAGATGAGCGCTGAGTTCCTTCACGGCCGGGCCAATCTGACCAAGGTGAACCAGACCGACTCCCACGATGATCTTTGTCAGCCAGTCGGAAACTCGTTCGAGGTTCGTGTTCGCGCGCAGACCGGCACCGAGCCTGGCGCGCACTTCGGCCGGTCGCTCTGCGGGCTCTTCGGCAGCGCCCGCATGGGCTGCACTCCGGGGGATTCCGAACAGGAAGCCGACCAGAAACCCCGTCATGTAGGCTCCCCCACCGATGAATGAGCCAAGGGTCCCATTCACGAAGACTCGCTTCCCGGCGGTAGCGTAGCTGAACAACCAGATCCCGGAGAGTCCGAAGCCCTGCCACAGCAGGAGCACCCACTCTATCTTCCGCACCCGACGATCCGGGCCACCAGGTGCCTTATCACGGTTGCTGCGGAAGAAATATCTCATGAGTCCTCCCGGGGGCAGACAAACGAGCTTTCATCGCTTCCCTATGTAGATGCACTTCAAAGTGCCGCACAAGCATCACATCCTGTGCGGCCCCGCGAGAAGGCCTCTCGGAACCGACGCCCCCTGCCCCACCCCCGCCGCATCCTCCCCCACTCCCTCGTCCAGGGTCACACCAGGCCGAAGCGCAGGCTGACCTGGACCACGTCCCCGTGCTCCTTGCCCGCGCGCACAGTCCGGGGAACCGGAAGCAGCGTGCGGCCCGAGCGCTCTCGCCACACGCTCGTCTTCCACGCGCGCCCATCCACGGTGGCCTCGACCGGAGTGCGCCCCCAGCCATCGGTCACGGGTGGGGCAAGGTGCTCCGGAACGGGGGCGAAGGTCCATCCGCCCTTGCCTTCGGTCCTGAACAGAGTCGATGAGAACTCCACCTCGTGCTTCATCCCCGAATATCTGTTGAAGGTGCCTGCCACCGCCGTCGTTCGTCGCCCGGCTCCCGCTCATCCGCCACCAACATCTCCGGCATCGGCCGACAGATTTTCGTTGCCGGCGGGTGATCCGGCTACCAATTTGTCTCGTTCGTCTCACCGCCGCGATTGGATCCTCCCCCGCCTCCCCTCCCGAATCCACCTCCCCGAAACCGATGGAAGAGTCACCGGTCGCGGCGCCCGCACCACGCGGGGCCGCCCAGGCTTCGCGCGCGTTCCTGGTGATGCTGGCGCGCGAGAACCTGCTCCTGGCGCTCGGGATGGGCGCCATCACCCTGGTCGCGCAGGTGATGGAAGAGCTTCCCGCCGAGCCCCTGTCGCCGCTGGTCGTGACGCTGGCCTTTTACGCCGTCTACAGCCTGGACCGCGCGGAAGACGCGGACGCCGACGCCCTCACGCACCCCGAGCGGGCGCGCTTCTCCCGGCGCAACGCACGGCGGATGCGCGCCGCCTCGCTCGCCGCCTACGCGCTCGCGCTGGCGCTCGCGGCCACGCGGGGAGGGTGGGCGATGGCCGTCGCGCTCATCCCGCTGGCCGCCCTCCTCCTCTACAGCTTCCGCATCGTCCCGCCCGGGGTCGCGCGGCGCGTGGGCTTCGCGCGGATCAAGGAGATCTTCGTCCTCAAGAACGTCTGGGTCGCCGCCACGCTCGCCGGCACGGCGACGCTGCTACCGATCACGGCCGCCGGTGCCGCGCCGCGCTGGCCGGCCGCCGCGGCCATGGGCGGCTTTCTCTTTGGCCGCTGGTGGATCAACACGCTCGTCTTCGACCTGCGCGACGAGGCGGGCGACCGCGCCAACGGGCTGCGCACCGTGCCGGTGGTGCTGGGCCGCGCGCGCACCCTGCGCCTGCTGCACGCCGGCAACGCCGCGCTCGCCGCCGCCACCCTGGCGGTCCCGCTGCTCGGCGGGGCGCGCCCGCTCTTCGCGCTGCTCGCCGCGAGCTCCGTCTACGCCTGGATCTACCTGCGCGCCATCGCCGCCGGCGGCGACCCCCACTTTCTCTGCGACGTCGTCGCTGACGGCGAGCTCCTGCTCCTCTCCGCCCTCGTCCTCCCCGCCGCCCTCTGATCCTGTTGGATCGGCTGGCACCGCCAACCGCGCCTGTGGGCTCGATGGCTGGATGCCCGGCGCGGCGCTTTGTTCGATGGATGCTCTGATATACTCAATAAGGGCGAGAGCATTCGGCCACGTAGCGGGGCGACCAGCCCTATTTCCGCTCTCCGACGCGGCTGCGTGAGATGCTGTCGGACCCGTTCGGCGCGTTCGGGACATCGCGAACTCTATAACAAGGCTCGCGCGCTCGACGCCGGAGGAGGAGATTGGCGATGGATGTGCTTGTTGCAGAGGCTCACGGGCCGAATCTAACAGTAAATGTAGTTAAACCAGAGAAGCAGCATACCCTCCATAGATGCCTCCCAGCTGTGAGTTGAGGCACGGAAGGACTACTTGTTTAACAGCGTCTCGCTCAAAGCACCTGTTCGATCGTCAGTATCGTAGATCCCCAGGAGTTCATCAACACAAACGAGGAAAATGTGCCACTGTCGTTCGCCGATCTTCCTGGCGTGCTTGAGGCACTCCGAATCCCAAGCGATGCTATTGATTAGTATGAGGCTGTTGCAACCGGGATCCTCCCGTACTGCTGTCATTGTTGGTTCAAGATACTGCTTGAGGGTTACTTCGTCCGTGTTCGCAAAACTAATATCGCAAACTCCCACGACGATCCGTGGAAGGAGGTTCCTGAAAAGTGCGTTGTCGATATTCTGCTGCAGGGTCACGCCGGTCTCGTGCCAGGATGTCTGTGCGAGCTTCAGGCCGGGAACTCGCAGGAATACTTCCTTCGCGACCGCTAGAATGTCACCTGGTGCTGCCAGGCCGCGGAGTTGCCCAACCAACATGTCTACTTTGTCGACTCGGCTATGGATCAAGCGAGTCGCAAGCTTTTCCAGGTCAATTGCATTGCGCGCAATGATCGCAACCTTGGCATCGGGAACCCCATGGATGTGTTTTGCGAGCTTAGAAAGTGACTGGAGGAGTCTCATGCGTGATTCTCCGATTGCTGCGAGATCCCCCTCGATCTGACGGATCTTGCAAAACTCCCACAGCACAGGATTACCATCCACTTCGGGAAGTTTGAGCACGTGCAACAACTGATGGATGGGTCCAAGATAACCAGCGCCCAGGAAGGCTCCGTAAAAGCCGAGGATTGCCGAACAAGAGTGTTGAATACACTCAAGGGCGGCGTGCCGAGATCCGGCGAGATCCTGTATGTCAAGCAAAGTAGCTAATGTTGTAGAATGTGCCTGCGCGCGCTCAAGTTCGTAGGCAACTGTAGACGTCATGTACGCACTCTCGACGAACCACGGGTGCGGTGGCTGCACAGCAATATCATAAGCTAGATTATACAAGGTTTTATATCTGATCGCGTACAGATTCAACCCCTTTATTTGCTGCATCAGCTCCTCAGCGATGTGCTCGACCGCCGTGGCTGTGATCATTCCCTCTTTAAGTGTTGATAAATCGCGCCCAAGAATGTTGTCGACGAGATGTGGGATCAGGGTATGCTTTAGATACTTGAAATCCAGATCCTCCTCGCTTCCGTCTCGGTGCAACAATCTCAATCTTTCATTGGGATTTCCATACCGCCGAGAATATATATCACCCCAACTCTGAAGCATTGCCGCGGTGTGCTGCTCGGTTGTCATCCCATAGATGGTCCTGGATACTGCCTTTCGGATGTGTCCAGTCGTCACGATGTCTTCTGAACCCGCGACTTCGAGAAGTCTTGGTTCCAGTTCCTGCGCAACAGCAAGCGCGGCGGTCACTGGAATACCAACTTGGACAAGCGACCGAACCAATCGCTCCGAGGAGAAAGGTTCAAACGCATTATTTTTGGTGGGCGACAGGATCTTCTGGGGAAATGCGGTATTTATGCGTGCATCAATAGCCGCCATCTGCTCCGCGAACCTGCGGAGCAATCCTGACTGCTCCATAATGATGACGTCACGACCAGCTAAGACGCTATGGTCGCCATCCAATGTTAGTTTATTTGTGAACATGAGCATCCCTTCCTGCAGCGACACCATCCTGCCCACTTACATTTTGCGTTACATTCTTAGAAATTGCCACCACTTTATTGGCAATAAACAAGCTGACGACCAGGCTCAGGCCAGAGGAGGCGGTATTGATTAGCTCGAGGATGTCCATGGGGAGCCCACTGGTTGAAGTGGTTTTGGGAAGCAGGTGCAACTGGATAAAGTAGCACGGGATGCAGAACAGCACAACGTGTCGTAAGCAGTGAGGTTGCAGCCCGATCGTGCAGTCGAGTTAGGCGTTTTCGACTTCCCTGCCCCCGCACCCCTTCGTCTGGCTCTACCTGCGCCACGTCGCCGCCGGCGGCGAGCTCCTGCTCCTTTCCGCCCTCGTCCTCCCCGCCACCCTCTGATGCCGTTCGTCCGCCCGTTTTACCGCCGGGAGCGCGCGAAGAAAAGCCAGTCCGTGGTTTCCTCGTCGATCAGCGCGTTGAAGAACGTCACGGGCTGAATGCGCACGTCATCGAAGACCTCCCGGAGCGCCAGGGTGAACGGCGAGCTCTCCGCGTACGACCACACGCCCAGAATTCCACCGGGAGCAAGGTGCCGGCTTGCCCGCTCCAGGCCCTGTACGCTGTAGAACGAGTCGTTCGTCCCGCTCAGCTGGTCGTCCGGGGCATGGTCGACGTCGATGAGGATCAGGTCGAAGCGCTCGCCAGGGGCGGCGGCCAGGCGGGCGTAGACGTCGCCCGCGCGCGTGGAGAACCGCCGATCCGCCTTGAGCGCGGGGGCAAGCGGAATCAGGTCCTGCTCCAGCCAGCCGATGACCTGCGGCAGGAACTCGACGGCCTGGACCGTCGCCACGCGCGCGGACGCGAGCGCCGCGTGCGCGGTGTATCCAAGCCCCAGCCCGCCAACGAGCACCCGCAGGTCCGCGCCCGCGTGCATCTCGAGCGCGACGGAGGCGAGCGCCCGCTCGGATGCCGTGTTGTAGCTGCTCATGAGGAACGCGTGGTTCAGCGTCACCTCGGTCACGACGGTCCCCGGCGCCGACAGCAGCTCCCGGCGCCGCAGGCAGAGCGGACCCAGCGGACTGTCCTCGTACGCCAGGATCTCGAGGTTGGATGGGCTCATCGCTTCGCGCTGTCGGGAGCGGCGGGCGGCGCAGCGCACGGGCCAGCGGCGGAGTGTTCCGGAGCCAGTCATGCCGATGGTCCAGCCGCCTGAGGCTGTGGGTCTGCATCACATCGCGGCCCACGCTGTCGGTACGCGCGCGACGATCGCGGTCCTCCACGCGGGTCTCCAGCATCCAGCGCAAGCGGTGCCCGGCTCCCTCCACGGGCTGAAAGAGCAGCGAGGTCGATGCGCGCTCCGTCAGTCGCCAGCGCGCCCCGCAGCCCGGTGGACACGCGGCGGAATGCGTGTGCCCTCGACTTGTGAGGAGACGATTTGCGCAGGTTCCGGAATCTACGATCTACCGCCCCCGCCGTCAGGCGCACTAAGGCTTGAGCGATCGATTCTCAAGCTCCGCGCTCGAGCGACCGCGCGGAGCCGATCGGCTCCGCAGCCGGCTCCCGGCGTGACGTGCGGAGTGCGTTCCACGCGCCCATGACCGTAAGCGACGCCGCCAGGATCGTTCCGAGCACGGCGAGAAGATTCGCCGCGAACGCCACGAGGCTGATCCCCGGGACGTCCGGGCTGATCGCACGAACTCCGGTCGCCGCCTGGATGACGACGGCGGTCATGAAGCTGTACGCCCCGCCGGTGAGCGAGAGGAGCAGCGCTTCCCGCTCGCGCCGGGGAAGCTCGAGCAGCGGCAGGACCGCGGCCGTCGCGATCAGCCATACGCCCAGCATCAGAAGCGCGGAATGGGCAGCCTGCCACATGCGGCCGGATCGGTTCGCCTCCTCCACCACCGACGGCAAGCCGCAGAACAGCCCGATTAGAAGGATGATCGCGCCGTGCAGAACCAGCCGCTGCTGTGCGTCGGGTTGTGCCATCATGGTCTGGCCGCTCCGGGAAATATCTGCCGCCACTCGCCGCTGACGACCGGCTGGTGCCGGCGGTGCGGCTCCCTCCGATGGATCAGGGCCAATCGAAAGCCGCTCCCGGACGTGCCGGAGCGCGACTCCCAGCTGTGGAGCGACAACGACACGGCAGGTGCGCTACCGCGTGAACTCGTCGGGATGTGCGCGTACGTAGGCCGCCGCCCGCGGGTAGATCTCTGCGTCCACGAGTTCGTAGAATCGCTCCTCCAGCGGCTCGTACTGCGCCTGGTACGCGTCGAACCGGTCGGCATCCTCCGCCTCGTCGTACGCCGGGTCGTCGGGATCGGCCTCCGCGGGACGTGAGGCCAACAGGGCGCGGGCCTGGTCGAGCAGACTCGCAGCCTCCGGCACCCCGATGCGCTCGAACGCGGCGCGGGCCTCGTCGGCCAGGAGCCCGCTCGGATTGGTGAAGAACTGATCGAAACCGCCGTTCATCGTCTCCGATACGCACCAGTGCAGCGCGAGGAGCGCGCGCTGGCCGCCGGTGAGCGGCCGGAGCTGGCTGGCGAGCGCCTCGGGCCCGTCATAGATGCTCACCGCGTCGTAGGCCGGCTCGATGACCCGCCAGGCCAGCTCGGCGTCGTCCGCGCCAGCCAGGCCGGCGGCGGGAACGCGAAGGTCGGATTTCATGCAGGAGCGTATCGATGAAGGATGTCCGGCGCCGCCTGATTGCTGCCTAAGTAGACGGAATCCGGCGAAGCGCGCAAGGATCTTCGCCCGGCGAAAATGGCACTGCACGGCGGGGGAGCGATGATGGGAATCGAGCGGCGAGCCTGGCCCACGCGGCTGCTGTAGATGCCGTCGGACCGCATCGGCGCATTCGAGGCCCCATCGCCTTCTCCTTATCGACTCTCACCAAGAAACTTGACGACAGTCGATAAATGTATTATCGATAATCGAGATGATCGTGGCTCGTCCTCTCCACCTTTCCGCTTCCATGCCCAGACCGAATCCTGACGCCCTCACGCTGACTCGCAGGCTGCTGCGCGTCCTGATCAGGCTCAACCAGCTCATGGGCGTCGGCATCCTTGCGCTGCTGGTCGCCACCCTGGTCGCCGAGGGCCCGGTCATGGGCGCGCTCGGCGTGCCCGCGCCCGAACGGACCACCCGGTTCGTCCTGGGGATGCGCGTGATCATGGTGCTCGGCATCGCCGCCGTGCCCGTATCCCACGTCGTTCTCACGCGGCTGCTCACGATCGTCCACACCGTGGGCGCGGGTGATCCGTTCGTGATGGAGAACGCCGGCCGCCTGCAGCGGATCGCCTGGGCAGTGCTGGGGCTGGAGCTGCTGCACCTGTGCGTCGGCGCCGTCGCGGCCGGCGCATCCACGGGCGAGACGCCGCTCGACATCGACTGGAACCTCTCGGTCACGCGATGGCTGGCCGTGCTGCTGCTCTTTGTGCTCGCGCGCGTGTTCGAGCAGGGCGCGCGGATGCGCGAGGACCTCGCGGGGACGGTCTGACGATGCCCATCATGGTCAAGCTGGACGACATCCTGTACGCGCGCCGCATGACGCTGACGGAGCTGTCGGAGCGCGTGGGGATTACGCTCGCGAACCTCTCGATCCTCAAGACCGGCAAGGCCCGCGCGATCCGCTTCTCCACGCTGGAGGCGGTCTGCGAGGCGCTGCAGTGCCAGCCGGGAGACCTGCTGGAGTACATCCCGGGGCCGCCCACGCCCGACGACGACGACTGATCACCACTCTCCGAAGGAGTCGCACCATGCACGAAGTCTCGACGCTCCGCCTGAACGTCCTCCGCGCCGCGTACGCGCTCATCGCGGTGGGGATGGGATCGATGATCTGGCCGTTGATCCTCCAGCATCCGGACGATGTCGCGCGCATGACCGGCGTCGTGTGGAGCATGCTCGGCGCCATCACGCTCCTCTCGGCGCTGCTGGGGATCCGCTACCCGCTGAAGATGCTGCCCCTGCTCTTCATCGAGCTGGCGTGGAAGGTGATCTGGGTGCTCTCGTTCGGGCTCCCGCTCTGGTCGGCGGGCCAGCTGGACGCCGCCACGGCGGAAACGCTGCAGGAGTGCCTGTTCGGCGTGGTGCTCGTTCCGCTGGTGCTGCCGTGGGGGTACGTGTGGACGCAGTACGTACGCGCGCCGGGGGATCGGTGGCGTGGGCGGGCGTCCGCGCCCGGCGCCCTGCCGAACCCCTCCGTGGCGGGCGTGTAGCCGGCGGCACCGTCTGCACGCGCGAACGCCGGCGGTGATCCTGCGCGCCATGGCCGCCGGCGCCCGCCACTTTCGGGGAGTGGCGGGTCATGGTGCTACCGTCAGGCCGGGCTCGATTGATCGCTGGCCGGAGCCGCGGAGCTCTTTCGGGGATGTGCCACCGAGTGGAGATACAGCGATTCTACCTTGGCGCGGGCCCACGGCGTCTTGCGCAGGAACTTGAGGGATGAGCTGACGCTCGGATCGTGGGTGAAGCACCGGATGGTGATGCGCGCGCCGAGCCCGTCCCAGCCGTACCGCTCCACGAGGTGCTCGACCATCGCCTTGAGGGTAATTCCGTGCAGTGGATCGGCGCGCCGCCCCTCGCTCATCGTTTTCACACCCACGCCTGGAGTGACCGCACGGAATCGATCGGCTCTGCGGCAGAAGCCCGCCGTGACGTGCGGAAGTGCGTTCCACGCGTCCAGCTTCGTAAGCGAGCCGCCAGAATCGTTCCGAGCACACCCGGCAGGTTCGCCTGGAGCGCCATCAGGCTTATCCCGGAGACGGCCGCCGCGCCCTCGCCGTTCTGCGGGCGCAGGCTGCGGACGGCACCTACGCGCCCGACGGTGCCGCACGCATGAGGATACCGAGGCCCACGAGGTATCCGAGGATCGGTGAGACGCCGTAGCCCATCACCGGCACCGGAAAGTTCCCCGTGAGGAACGCAGCCAGCAGTGTGACCGTCACGTACGTGCCCAGCGCGAGGCCCGCGTGCTTTCCGGGTCTGCGGCCGGCAAGAAAGAACGGGAGAGGCAGCACCAGCAGCGAGAGCACCGCCGCCACGGCCCAGCCTGCCCCCAGACCCGCGGCCAGATCGATGATGCCCTCTACGTAGGGAACCGGCGCAAGCGGATCCTGCCGCAGCCACGTCAGTCCGGCCAGTAGAGGCAAAGACAGAAGGGAAGTCAGCCGCAGCGGATCTCGCCCCGCCAGGGGGAGCAGCAGCACCAGGCACCCTGCCGCAAAGGCCGTCGCCTGTGCGGCATCCGGCTGGAGCAACAGGACCAGCGCCACGCCCACGGCGACCCCGGTGGAGATCCACCATCCCCGCGCCTGCGACAGGCCCTGCATCGCAACCAGCAGGAGGGGAAGGAGGACCGCGGCCGCATGAAGGCGCACCGGCCCCAGCGGCACCCAGCGATGAACCCCCTCCACGCCCGGGGCCAGCAGCGTCGCGGCCAGTGCCGCCAGCGTGAGCACCGCGGCGAAATCGAACCACCTCGATCGCCCAGATGAGCTCCGGGTTCTCCACAAGCCGAGGCACAGGAGCGTGCCCACCGCCCACGCGGCGAGATTCTGCCCCCACAGCGCCGCGGGCACATCGGACATCCGCATGGTGAGCACGCCCACCACCAGCGCCGGCACGGGCGCCAGCAGATACGGCAGCCGTGCGGGGCGTGGGTTCGCCAGTTGGGTCATGGACGGGTGTTCAGGGGGAACGATGATGATCAGCCGGATGCGGACGGAACGCCCGGCGTGCGGCCAAGACGCGGCCTCCATCGCCCGGCCTGCGCCCGAAACGACGCAGGTAGCGTTCCGGGTGCCCGTACATCCGGTGGGAGGAAGCTGCACCAGAGGCCGGACGATGCGCGGGCCGGGCACGGTCGTCAGGTGCGGGGCGGACGAATGCGCTGCAGGGAGGAACGGATCTGCCCGGCCATCCGATCCAGCTCATCGCGTGCAACGGGGTGTCGCCTGCACGGATCGAGGTCTCCCAGGCTGTTGAGCGGGACGAGGTGAACGTGCAGATGCGGGACGCCGTAGCCCTCTACGGCGACTCCGATGCGATCGGCCCCCGTGGCCTGTTTGAGTGGGATCGCGAGGTTTTTAGCGCAATCCCACAGGTCTCGGTAGCGGGGTGGCTCCAGGTCGAACAGATAGTCGATGTGCTCACGCGGGACGAGCAGCAGGTGACCAGGCTGGATCGGCTGATGGTCGAGGAAGGCAACGAATTCCGGGCTCTCCCATACGATCGCCGCAGGAGCCCTCCCCGCCACGATCTCGCAGAAAATACAACCTGTCGGTTCCATGTCCGGACGGAAGCCATCCAATCGCATACGGTGTCCTACCAGATGCCCGGGATGAGCCGATGGCGCACGCGCTCCGCGTACGCAGCGTAGCCCGGCAGCTCGCGCCACAGGAGGCGCTCCTCGAGCCGGAGCCGTATCACCACCAGGACGACCGGGACCACCGCGGCCAGCGCCGCGGCGTATGACTCCAGCCACAAGCTCAGGCCCACGAATATCAGGGGATCCGCGGCGTAGAACGGATGGCGAACAACGCCGTACACTCCCGAATCCGCGACGGCGTGCGCCCGCTCGCGCTGCAGGCGAACGACGGCGACGGCGAACGCGTTCGCCCGCAGCGCGAGGCTCTTGAGGCTCCACCCGAGTGCGAACAGCAGCAGACCCAGGCCGGCCACCAGCGGCGCCGGCGGGGGCAGCACACGCCATCGGACGGCGTCCAGTCCGGCGACGACGGGAAGTCCCAGGAACCCCGTGGCCAGCACCCCCAGCAGGAGCACCCGGTCCATCCAGGGCTGGTCCTGGTGAACCGGCAGCCTGGCGCGGTCCTGCAGGAGGCCGGGGTGGACGCGGTAGACGGCGTGCGCACCGGCCGTCCGGACGAGCAGCAGCACCGTCAGCAGCACCCAGGCGCGCCACCAGGCGAGCGTGCCGGCTGAGACGAACAGCCCGATGGCGACGAGGGCCGCATCCGCGACGAGTCGGACCACCACCCTGAGCATCGGCACCTGGACCGCATGACGGAGGGGGAGAGGGGCGTGCGTCGGCCCAGCGGCACAAGGGTCGGGGATGCGGGGCGGGCGCGCAAGCCTGTCGTGGGCCGGGAGCATGGACGGCCGATCCCCTGCGCGAGGCTCTTTCGGTTCAGGTACCGGGATGAGATAATTCCCCCCATGACATCCGTAGACCCGAAGTCCGCCAGCTGCGAGGCGCTGGAGCCGGCCGCACGCGCCGTGCTCAGCGAGGCGGCATACAACTACTACGCGGGTGGCGCCGAAGACGAGACGACGCTACGCGCCAACCGCGCCGCGTTCGGCCGCTTCTACCTGCGCCCGCGCGTGCTGACGGACGTGGGCGAGGTCGACACCTCCGTCGAGCTCCTGAGTGAGCGGCTGTCGATGCCGATCCTGCTCGCGCCCACCGCCTTTCAGCGCCTCGCCCACCCCGAGGGCGAAAAGGCCAGCGCCCGCGCCGCCCGCGCGGCCGGCACGCTGATGGTGGCCAGCACGCTGTCGAACACGCCGATCGAAGACGTGGCCGCGGCGGCGCCGGGGCCGCTCTGGTTCCAGCTCTACGTCTTTCGGCAGCGCGAGATCACCCGCGCGCTGGTCGAGCGCGCCGAGGCCGCCGGGTGCACCGCCATCTGCCTGACCGTCACCGTGCCGGTGCAGGGGAACCGCGAGCGCGACACGCGCACCGGCTTTCGCCTGCCGCCGGAGCTGGAGATGGCGAACTTCACCGGGTTGCGGCAGGCCGTCTTTCCCGATGACGCGGCGGGATCGGGGCTGGAGGCGTTCATCGGCCGCGAGTTCGACCCCACGCTCACCTGGGGCGCGGTGGAATGGCTCCGTTCCATCACCCGGCTCCCCATCGTGCTCAAGGGGATCGTGGCGCCGGAAGACGCCACGCTCGCGGTGGAGCACGGCGCCGACGCGGTGATCGTCTCCAACCACGGCGGGCGCCAGCTGGACTGGGCCGAGCCGACGCTCCTGGCGCTTCCGCGCGTGGCCGAGGCCGTCGCGGGGCGCATCCCCGTGCTGATGGACGGCGGGATCCGGCGCGGCACCGACGTGGTGAAGGCGCTCGCGCTGGGCGCCCGCGCCGTGCTGGTGGGCCGGCCCGTGCTCTGGGGGCTTGCCGTCGACGGGCAGGCCGGGGTGGAGCGGGTGCTGGAGATGCTCGGCGGCGAGCTGCGCCGCACCCTCGCCCTCCTCGGCCGGCCGTCGGTTCGCACGCTGGACGCAGGCGCCATTACCGAAATCCCGGGCCTCATCCTCCCGCCGCGGTAGTGGCGATCGCCGGGCGAGCCGGAGAGGGCGCTCGACCCGCGGCGCTCACGATCGTTGGAAGCCGCAACGCTTCCGCGAGGCCGGGAGCGCGCGCTGGGTGTTATGCCGTATCCGCTAAAAGAATAAGCCTCACACAGAGTTAGCAGAGTCAACGGAGTTTTCTCGTGCCGCGCGATGTACTCCGCGATTCATCCGATCGCTGGTAAACGATCGATGCGGCACGAAGGGCGGTCATCTCGCCGAGGCTTC
>DASUVG010000102.1:0-28484 GCA_036379135.1 Longimicrobium sp. | reverse complement strand
CGATGCGGATGGCCTGCGCGATCTGAAAGCCCGTCTCGGCGTAGGGGTCGATCTCCGGAAAGGGCTGCTTGTAGCGGACGACCTCGTCCAGCACGCGGTAGAAGAGGTCGATGGAGCGGCGGCGGCGGGGGACCAGGCCGCGCTTGTCTTCCTTCTCGTCGTCGTACGGCTCGGCCAGCGCCTCCCAGTACGCGGCGCCGCTCTCGATGCCGTCCTCGATGCGAAAGCGGTCCAGCCCGCGGCACAGGATGAGCGAGCGGCCGTCGGGGAGCGGCTGGTACTTGAGGATGCGGGCCACGCACCCCACCCCGCCGTTGTCCGTGCTGAACGGCCCGTGGCGGTCGGGGTCGTGGTAGATGAGGCCGAACTGCTCGTTTCCCTCCACGCAGTGCGCCACCATCTGCCGGTACCGCGGCTCGAAGATGTGCAGCGGCATCGGCGCGCCCGGAAACAGCACCACGGGGATGGGAAAGAGCGGAAGGCGCATCAGGGCCAGGGCGGGAGATGGAAGTGCCGATGCGAAAGTGCCGCATCCGCCGCGCCACCGCAAGCGGCCTTCCACCGCCGGATCACCCGCCGCCGATTCCGCCCGCGGACGCGGGGAAACGGCCTCACGCGGACTCAGCGGCGCGGGCGGAGCCGACGTCCTGCGCCGCCTCCGCCGGCGCTCCGCGAGGCGGGTCGCCGCCCGGGGCGCGAGGCGCGCCGGCGGCCTCCACCCGGTTGCGGCCGGCGCGCTTGGCGCGGTACAGCACCTCGTCCGCGCGGCGCACCAGCTCGTCCGGGTCCGCCAGCAGCCCGGGCTCCTCTACCGCGTACACGCCGATGCTCACCGTCACGCGCACGGGCGGCTCGCCGGGGCCGGTGCGCGCGGGGGTGCGCTCCACCTGCGCGCGCACCGCCTCGGCGTGCACGCGGGCGCCGGAAGCGGGGGTGTCGGGGAGGAGGAAGAGGAACTCCTCGCCGCCGTAGCGCGCCACCAGGTCCGTCCGGCGCGAGTACGAGGCGAGCACCTCCGCCACGGAGCGCAGCGCGGCGTCGCCGGCGGCGTGGCCGCGGGTGTCGTTGACGTTCTTGAAGTGGTCCAGGTCCGCCAGCGCCACGGCGAAGGGGTGAAAGCTGCGGCGGCAGCGCTCCACCTCTTCCGCCAGCCGGTCCATCGCGGCGTGCCGGCGCAGCAGCCCGGTCAGCGGGTCGCGCGTGGCCAGCGCGAACAGCCGCGCGTTCTCCAGCATGGCCGATGCCTGCAGCGCCACCGCGTCCAGCATCTCCAGCGCGTCCCGCTCCAGCGCCCGCCGGTGCACGGAGCGCCCCAGCAGCAGCACGCCCGTCAGCCGGTCGGAGAGGGAGAGGCGGATGGGCACCGCGTACGCCGCCCGCAGCGGCGCGAGCGCGGGATGGGGCCCGGCGTCCGCCTCCCCGCCCGCGAGCGGCGCCGCGATCAGCATCCCCCCGTTGAGCCGCGCGACCTCCGGGGCGCCGATGGCGACCTGCCGCGGATCGGCGCCATGAAAGTCGCCGGCCCACCCCAGTGGGCGGAACCACTCGCCGTGGGCATCCGCCATCAGCAGCGTGGCCGTCTCCAGCTCCAGCGACTCGCGCAGCCGCCGGGTAAGGTGCGCGGCGGCCGCCTCCAGCTCCGTGTATCCCGCCAGCTCGGGGATGATGGTGCGCTGCAGCTCGCCCAGCGCCACCCGCTCCGGAAAGAAGCGCCGGTCCACCGTGGCCGCGATCACCCGCGCCAGCGGCTGAAAGAGCGCGCCACCGACCAGGAAGAGCGCCGCCGCGCCCCACGTCGTCAGCGACAGCCCCAGGATGTCCTCGGCAATGCCGTCCAGCGCCACCGCCGCCAGGTACCCGGACGCCGCCAGCACGCCCGTGGTGAGGCCGAAGACCAGGCCTCGGCGCACCAGCACGCCCACCTGGAACAGCCGGTGCCCCAGGATGGCGACCGCAAAGCTCACGGGGACCAGCGCGATCACGATCGCCTCCACCACCTGACCGGCGGGCGAGGCGTTGATGCGCGGCGCCGCGATGGCCAGCGCGGTGTTGCAGGCGTACGGCAGCAGGCCGGCGTACACGATCAGCGCCTGGCGCCGCTCTGCCGGGGTGGCGGCGCGCTGGGCCGCGGAGCTCAGCAGCGCCACCCCGCCCCACGAGGACAGCAGCAGGCTGATCCAGTTGATGCCGGTCAGCGTGCGCTGCACCCCCGGCAGGCCGGCCCGCCAGGGGAGAAAGGCGTACTCCGTGTTCAGCAGCGCCACGTACAGCACCGCCGCCACGCCGGTGCACGCGGCGTAGCAGGCGGGCACCAGCCGGGGATGGCGCCCGGTGAGGGGGTGCGGGCGGGGGATGGAGGCGGCCATGTGGAACGCCACCGCCGGGGTGACCAGGTACACGCCGCAGTACGCCAGCAGCAGCACGTCCGACGCCCAGTGCGCCCCCACCCGCACCTGCGCCGCGCTGAACAGCAGCGTGAGCGAAACGGCCAGCCCCAGGAACATGAACAGCTCGCCGCGCCGGTCGCCCGGGCGCTGGTGCAGCACCAGCAGCGTGAGCGCCCCGTACAGCGCCACCGTCAGCGTGTAGACGGCCCAGACCAGCCGCTCGCCGGCCGGCGCGGCCGCCAGGTACGGCAGCAGCACCGCGCCCAGGGCGGCGGCGTAGAAGCAGAACGCCAGGGGAAGCGGGAGCCTGTCGAGCCGGCTCATGCGGGCGGAAGGATGGATGGATGAGACAGGCCCGCCGGCGGCCAGGTCTGGCGGCGCCGGCGGAGGGCTCGGGAGCGCGGAGAGCACACGACGGGTCAATCCGTCCCATCAGGAAGACGACGCCAGCGGCCCGCCGTCACCCACGCGGCGCGGTGCAGCTGGCCGGCGGGGAGCGGCAGGCCCAGCTCGAACGTCCCCGGCTGAAACGCCGGCGCGTCGATCAGGTATTCGGTGGGCCCGGGGCGCGCTTCGGTATCCAGGCGCAGGTTCAGCCGCAGCCGCATCTCGCGGCCGCCGCGCCGCAGCACCACCTCGTCCAGGTGCACGCGGCAGTCGCCCCGCCCCCACCAGTGCAGCGCGTACGTTCCCCGCGGCACGTGCGGGTCCCAGCGGCCGTCGGTGCGGTGCTCCAGGTCGTGCCCCTGGTCCGACGAATCCGGCTTCTCCGGCGTGTACGTGTAGCCGTCCAGCTCGTCGGGATGGATGAGCGCGCCCCGTTCGTCGCGCACCAGCAGCGATACGCTCGACGGCCAGCAGTGCTGCGCCGCCGCCGGCTTTGCCAGCGCCACGCAGGCGAGGAGGACCGGGAGGATGATGGGGACGTGGAGCAGGCGGGACCGGCGTCGCATCGCAGCCTCCGGAGATGAACCAGGCGGCCGCGGGGGATACGACGCCTGGGGATCAGTCGAACAGCTCGTCCACGGGAAAGCGCCAGCCGGGCACCGCCGGCTCCGCGTCCGCGGTTTCGCCGCCGCGGTATACCGTCGGATGCCCCGGATCGTTCGCCCGATACGCGCGGATCAGGTTTTCGCGCAGCACGTCGACATCCCACACCACCTGCGTCCCCGCGGCGAAGTAGTCCGCCCGCTTCGCCGCCATCCGCCGCTCCGCCTCGTCACCTTCTTCTCCGGGATCGCGAATCTCAACCGCGAAAGCCGGAGCGCCCAGCAGAAACTCCGAGGCGTACGGATCGCCCGTGTACCAGCCGACGTCAGGACAGAAGGAGCGGCGATGCGGCAGATCTACGATGAAGGCGACAGCCCCGGTCTGATACCCGCCGCGGGTGGAGCGTTCGTAGTCGTCGAGGCTCTTGCGGATGTTTGCCGCGGCGTCGGCCGGACCGAGCGTAGTCGGGCCGATGACGACCATCTGCCCGTCGACGATCTCCGCCTTGAACTTGGTCAGCCAGAGATCTTCGTCCGTCGCGGGCCGGCCGAGTGGGACCACGACGTGCTCGCCGATGCCGTGAGACCAGATCCCGATCCGGAGCTCCTCCAGAAAGGTGAGCTCGGGCCAGTCCGACACGTCAGTCACTCTCTTGCTTGCCTGAGCGGAACAGGTCATCGACCTCAAACCGCCACCCGGGCACCGCCGGCTCCGCATTCGCGATCTCGCCGCGGCGAAAGACGACGGGGTGCTCCGGCTCACTCGCGTGGTAGGCGCGAACCCACCCCTCGCGCAGCACGTCCACGTCCCACACCACCTGCGTCCCCGCGGCGAAGTAGTCCGCCCGCTTCGCCGCCATCCGCCGCTCCGCCTCGTCGCCGTGGTCGATCCAGTCCCGCACCTCCACCGGAGGGCCCGATGACCAGCATCTCACCGTTGACGATCTCGGCCTTGAGTTGGTGCGCCGGAGATCGTCGATCGTAACCGGCCGGCCGAGCGGAACTGCGATGATCTCCCCCGGCTCCCAGAGCCAGTTGTCCTCCTCGATCACCTTCAGCACCGAAGGCGCAGCCGGCGCCCGCACGTCAGTCGAAGAGCTCATCGACAGGAAAGCGCCACCCGGGCACGGCCGGTTCCGCCTCAGCGACTTCACCGGAACGGTACACCGTCGCAGTGTCAGGATCGTCAGCGCGGTACACGCGAATCAGGTTCTCGCGCAGGACATCCACATCCCACACTACCTGGGTTCCCGTAGAGAAGTAGGCCGCGCGCTTCGCCGCCATCCGCCGTTCCGCGGCGGGACCATAGTCCTCTTCGCTGCGCACCTCTACCGCGAGCGCAGGAATTCCTAGGATCAGCTTTCCACCCGCACGCGGTCCGACGTACCAGGCCGCATCGGGCGAGAACGTGCGGCGTTCACTGGTGACGAAGCCCATCCCGTCGGTGTAGGGCCGACCTCCACCTTGCGCGCGCTGGTAACTCTTCAGGCTGTAGAAGATGTTACCCGCCGCGGTGTTGTGGTCGTCACTTGCCGGAGCCATCAGGACCAGCCTTCCGTCCACGAGCTCGGCCTTGCCCTCCACTGCGAAGAGATCCTCAAGCGTCGCCTCACGGCCCAGGGGTGCGATGTTCATCGATGCTCCTGTTGGGTTGGCGTGAGGTGTCATTTGGCGGCGACCCTTTGACGCGCGCTGACAAGGTAACGGAGTGAACAGCGAGAGCGGAAGGGGTGGACGCGCCCATCGGGCCGTCTCGTTCCCCACTCCGCGGACGCCGCCCGACCAACACGTTAATCAAGCGGGCCCGCAAACGAGAAGGGCGGCGGTTCGATCCGCCGCCCTTCTCGTTGTCCTCAGTCCGCGGCGATGCGCTCGGGCTCCGCCTGCGCGGCCTTCTCCTGCAGCGCGCGCCACATGCGCGGGGGAGAGAAGGGGAGCGAGTCCATCCGCACCCCCACCGCGTCGTAGATGGCGTTGGCGATCGCGGGGATGGACGGGTGCAGCGGGCCCTCGCCGGCCTCCTTGGCGCCGTACGGGCCCTCGGGGTCGATGGACTCCACGATCAGCGACCGCAGCTCCGGCGTGTCCAGCGACGTGGGAATCCGGTAGTCGAGCAGCGACGGCGCGTTGTGCAGCCCGGCGCGTCCGTGGTCCGCGTCCTTGAAGATGTGCTGCTCCATCAGCGCCTCGGCGAACCCCATGTACGCCGAGCCCTCCATCTGCCCCTCGACGATGGCCGGGTTGAGCGCGCGGCCGCAGTCGTGCGCCACCCAGATGCTCTTCACCTCCACGAACCCCGTCTCCGGGTCCACCTCCACCTCTGCCACGTGCGCCGTGAACGAGTACGCCGGCGACGCGCCGATCGTCCCGCCGCGGTACTCGCCGTGCACGTCGCGCGGCGTGTTGTACGACCCCACCGAGCCCAGCGTGCCGTGCTTCGCCTCCGCCAGGTTGAACGCCTGGACGATCGGCATCGACCGGCCCGTATCCTGCCCGTCCATCGCCAGGCCGCCGGCCAGCAGCACGCGCTGCGGCGGGATCTCCCACTCCGCGCCCACGGCGTCCTGCACCAGCGCCTTTAGCTTGCGGGCGGCGTCCACGCAGGCGTTGCCCAGCATGAAGGTGACGCGCGACGAATAGGCGCCCAGGTCCACCGGCGTGAAGTCGGTGTCCGACGGGAGCACGCGCACGTAGTCCAGCGGCACCCCCAGCTCCTCGCAGACGATGTAGGCCACGAGCGACGTCGATCCCTGGCCGATGTCCGACGCGCCGGAGAACACCGCCACCCGGCCGGAGCG
The DNA here is from genome assembly GCA_036379135.1 of Longimicrobium sp. GTDB lineage: Bacteria > Gemmatimonadota > Gemmatimonadetes > Longimicrobiales > Longimicrobiaceae > Longimicrobium. The sequence goes on along the minus strand of DASUVG010000102.1, from coordinate 22,310 downwards.
GTCCACCTGCAGCTGCACGGCGGACTGCGGCATCCGGTTGGGGTAGATGGGATAGTTGGTCCCGCTGATGTAGCACGATCCCGCCACGCCCAGCCCGCGGCCGTACCCCATCTTCCCCCGCCGCTCCTTCCACCCGCTGGCGCGCTCCACCGCGTCCAGGCACTCCATGAAGCCGTTGGAGGTCACCCGCAGCTCGTTCACCGTGCGGCGGAAGCTGCCCATGAAGTTGCGGCGCCGCAGCTCGATGGGGTCGATGTCCAGCCGCTCCGCCAGCTTGTCGAGCGTGACCTCGAAGGCGAAGCGCGGCTGCACGCTGCCGTGCCCGCGCTTGGGCCCGCACGCCGGCTTGTTGGTGAACACCCGCGTGCTGTCGAAGCGGTACGCGGGGATCTCGTACGGCGCCGCCAGCAGCTGGCCGCTGTAGTAGGTAGTCACCAGGCCGAACGACGAGTAGGCGCCGCCGTCCAGCAGCGTCTTTGCGTCCACCGCCTTGAGCTTGCCGTCCGCCGTGGCGCCCACGCGGTACTTCATGTGGAACGGGTGCCGCCCGCGGTGGGCGTAGAACACCTCTTCGCGGGTGTAGAGGATCTTCACCGGCCGCCCCGTCTTCATCGCCAGCTTGGCGACGCAGAACTCCAGGTCGAACGGCTCGCTCTTGCCCCCGAAGCCGCCGCCCACGTGCGGCTGCACCACGCGCACCTTCGCCGCGTCCAGCTCCAGCACCTTGGCCAGCTCGCGGTGCAGGTAGTGCGGCACCTGCGTGGACGACCACACCGTCAGCCGCCCGCCCGGCGCGCCGCCCTCTTCCCACATCCCGATGGCGCAGTGCGGCTCGATGGGCGTGTGCGTGGTCCCCTCGAAGTAGTACTCGCCTTCGATGACGACGTCGGAATCCGCCAGCCCCTGCTCCACCTCGCCAAAGTCCAGCTTGACGATCTTGCTGATGTTGCCGTTGTGCCCCGCCTTCTTTGCCTCGTGGATCTGCACGTCGGTGCGGCGCGCGGCCTCGAACGGATCGAGGATCGCCTCCAGCACCTCGTACTCCACGCGGATCAGCTCGGCCGCCCGGTTGGCCGTGTCCTCGTCGGTCGCCGCCACCGCCGCCACCGCGTCGCCGATGTAGCGCGCCTTGTCCGTGGCCAGCGCGTTCTCGTCCGGCGTCCAGACGATGATGCCGAAGGGGATGGGCATCTCCGCGCCCGTGACCACCGCGGCCACGCCGGGAAGCGCCAGCGCGGCGGAGGCGTCGATCGACAGGATGCGGGCGTGGGGATGCGGGGAGCGGACGATCTTGGCGTGCAGCATCCCCGGCAGCGTCATGTCGTCGGTGTAGCGCGCGCGGCCGGTGCTCTTCTCCAGCCCGTCCGTCTTGCGCATCCGCCGGCCCAGCACGTTCAGCGGCTTCGCCTTTTCCTCGCGGTCGCCGTACAGCTTTACCGGCTCTCCGGCGTGCGACTCCGCGTGGTCCACCACGGGCGTGCCGCGCTCCGCGACCTCCGGCTCGTCCAGCGGAACGCCGCCCCGGGCGCTCTCGAACTCCTGCCGCTCCGCGCTCATGCCGGCACCTCCTTGCCGCGCAGCGTGGCCGCCGCCATCTCCACCGCGTCCAGGATCTTGGTGTAGCCGGTGCAGCGGCACAGGTTGCCGCTCAGCGCGTCCTTGATCTCGTCGCGCGTGGGCGCCGTGTTCTCCTCCAGCAGCGCCGCCGCGCTCATCAAGATCCCCGGCGTGCAGAAGCCGCACTGCGCCGCGCCGCAGACGTCGAACGCGTCCTGCAGCGGGTGCGGCACCCCGGGTCCTGTCCGCAGTCCAACGAGCCCCTCCACCGTGCGCACGTCCTGCCCCACCGCCTCGTACACGGGGGTGATGCATGAGAGCGTGGGCACGCCGTCCAGCCACACCGTGCACGCGCCGCAGTCGCCCTTGTCGCACCCCTGCTTGCTGCCGGTGAGCTGCACCGCGTAGCGCAGCGCCTCCAGCAGGCTCCAGTGGGTGGGCACCGCGACCTCGTGCGTGTCGCCGTTTACGGTGAGGGTGAGAAGGTCCTTCATGGGCCGGGCCAGGGGTGGTGCGCGCGTACGTCCGGACAGGGCGAAAACGCAGCAGGCGCGCGGGTTTGCCAGCCCCGCAAGCTAACCCGCGCCGCGCTCCAGTGTCAACGCCGCGAACCGCTTTTTCGAACGCGCGTTCGGTCGGTCATCGCGGAATTGAGCGCTCGCGAACAGCTTGACAGCTGGCTTGACAACAGCTTGCCAGTTGTCGGGCCGTCGTTGTCAAGCTGCACCGTACGCCGCAGCTGATTCCCCGCGGTGACGCTCGAAACCCGGGACGCCCACGCGGCATGCAAATGGGCTCAGCGGCTGCTTGACAGCTGGCTCGACAATCAGCTCGCCAGCTGGCGAGCTGATTGTTGTCAAGCCGGATCGTCGGACGGCACCCACGAATAACGGTTCTCCGGCGACGTGGGTGCACGGCCGCTGGACGTCACGCGCCCCGCCCGCCGCAGCCGCGACAGCCAGTACCGGACGCCGGAGGCGGAAAGCCCCAGCCTGGCGGCGATCTCGCGCGCCGGCAGCGAGCCCGACGTCCGGAGCAGGTCCACGATCTCGTCCGAACGGTCTCTCCGCCGGCGGCCGGTGGCGCGCGCCTCCGCTTGATCGCGAAGTGCATACGTGGACCATCGACCTACACCGGTGCGCTCCAGGAGCCCCCAATCGATCAGCTCGTTCAGCTCGCGCGTCGCCACGCGCGAGTCGCTGCCGGTCACGCGGCAGTAGTCGCCGTTGGTCAGGCTGCCGTTGTGCCGCACGAACGCCAGCGCCTGGCGCTGCGCCTCCGCCACGGGCTCGCCCTTCGCAAGATCCTCCAGCCAGCGCAGGGTTCCCTCGTCGTACAGCGTGTGATTGGGAAGCACGACGCGGAACCGGGTAAGGTTCACGTCGAACCGGGGCGGCGACATCCCCGACCGGCGCAGCTGCTCGATCATGGCGGCAAGGCCGGTTCCGCGGTTCTCGCAGAGCGGGCGCGACTCGCCGGGCGGAGGCAGGTCCTCCAGCACCTTCATCAGGAACGCGTTGCGCGACGACTGCACCCCCGGCTCGCCGAGCTGGTCCGGCTGAATGGGGCCGAACAGCCCTCCGGGGCTCTGGAACTCGATGCGGTCGGGGAACATCTGCACCTGCACCTGACTGCCGCGTGCCTGGGGGGACAGGTCGCGATGGCCCAGCGCGTTCACCAGCGCCTCGCGCAGCACCAGCTCGGGATACTCCCACAGGTCTTCGCGAAACAGGCCCTGGACGATGCCGCGACGCTGCATGTTGCGCTTGATCACCCGCAGCGCCTCCACCACGATCACCGGAACCGGCCCCTCGATCTTCACGTTGTCCAGAAAGCGCTCGCCATTCGGCCCCGGCCGCCCCGCGTCGGGCGTGGGGTAGCGAAGAAAGGTGACGCACAGGTTGGGAAAGCGCTCCTGCGGGTACGGCGCGAAGCACGTCCATCCCTGCAGCGACACCACCAGCTTTCCGTCCGCGCCGGGAACCAGCACCTTGAGCGCCCGCAGCACCTGCTCGTCCGTCCAGGCGCGGTACGGGCCGCTCTCCCGGGCGCGCAGACGGCGAAGCAGACCGCTCAGCAGCTCGGCGTCCAGGTCCTGCAGCGTGGTGCCCTCCACCGGCTCTACGTCGTGCCGTGGCTGCCCCCGTGCCTCGAACAGCGCCTGCACCTCGTACGGGGTGAGCTTGCGGTCGCCGTCGCCTACGCGGATGAACGCGCCGTTGGGCAGCCCCGCGCCCTGGTAGTAGCAGGGCTTTGCGCTCGCGGGCAGCTCCGGGACCTCAGCGGTCACGACCGAAGCCCCGTCGATCTCGAACACCTGCAGCAGCGGGCGCAGCGGCGGCTCCATCTGGTCGGCCGCCACCGCGCCCAGTTCCGCCTGCACCCTGGCCGGGTTGGAAACCCCCGTCGGCGCGAACCCTTCCTGCTCGTCCACACCCAGCAGAAGCACGCCGCCGCCGGGCGTATTGGCAAACGCCGAGAGCGTCTCCCAGATGCGACGGGGCAGCCCGTCGCGGGCCCGTTTTGCTTCAACGTTGGTCAGCTCCGTGCCCTGGCGCTGGAGCTGTTCCAGCAGTTCCCGCAGCTCGTCAGACGTCATCCGTGTCCCCCCGGCGCAGCTTGCAAGTCAACTTGCCAACAGCTAAGCAGCTGTCAAGCCAATTGTCAAGCCTGGTTGGCAAGCCGGACTCACCACGCGGATCTTCCTGCAGAAAGCCGGCGATCGAGCGGCAGAGAGCCTTCCAGCGCGGCAACCGCGCGTCGGAGGGTGGCATGTGAGCTGGCAAGCTTTGCTGGCGAGCTGGCCAGAGTAGCCGCGTAGGGAGGCTGGTCGAAAGATTCCAATCGAAGCAACGCCGCCGCGCCCCTGATCCGCGCGGCGTCCCGATGCCGCGCGTCCGCCGTTGCAGCGGAGTGCGCGCTCCGAGAACGAGGAAAGCCCGGCGGGACAGCGCGTCCCGCCGGGCTTCCATCGATCCCCTTCAGCAGTTGCGGCTCAGGGCACGCCCAGGTCGATGCGGGTGCCGCCGGCGGCGCTGAAGAACGCGACCCGGAAGAAGTCGCTGTGGCCCCAGTTGATGCCGGTGAGCGTCACGTTGCTGCCGTGCCACAGGAACACCGGCGAGCCGCTGTCGCCGCCCACGGAAGTGTAGCTCGCCCAGTACTGGCACAGCGCGATCTTCCAGAAGCTGCGCGGCATGCTGACGCAGCTGCGGCGCACGAACCCGTACGTCCACCCCGACGTGCGCCCCACCTTGTCCACCATCTGCCCGTTCCACGGCCAGTTCTGCACGCCAATCACGTTCAGCGCCGGCGGGGCCACGTTGATGGATCCCCACGCGCCGTATCCCGCGCCCCACCACGAGGTGCGTGCGATCCGGTTCCAGTCCACAGCCGCGTTGGTCACCTGCACCAGCGCGGCGTCGGAGAAGCGGCAGCGCCACCACCCGAAGAGGCCGCAGTTGAAGCCGCCGGGGTCACTCACCTCGGTGCCTACCCAGTTGGGGTTGACGTGCTGCGAGAACCCTGTGCCGTCGTTCCCCCAGAACGTGCTGGTGCAGTGCGAGTTGGTGACGAACGCCGGGGCGCCGTTCCGCGGGTTGCGGGTGATGAAGCCCAGGGTGCAGATGCCGCCGCCGCCGTTCTGGATCTGCCAGCCGCCCTGCAGCGGGCGCTGGAACTGCTGCAGCGTCTGGTCTTCCTCGAACTTGCCGGTCATCAGCACCTGCGTGGCCTCGACAGGCACCCCGGCCTCCTTGAACTTCGCATCCACCTCGCCGTACAGATCTTCCGTCTCGACGCCCACGGTAATGGTGTTCTTCTCTTCGTCCAGGTCCAGGAAGGTCACGCCCTGCACGTTGAGCACCTCGTCCGCCACGCGGTCGCGAAAGTCGCGCAGCGTCAGGTAGTCGAACCGGGCCGTCACGAAGCGGGTGCCGCCACCGGTCTTTGCCTCGTCGTGCGCGCCGAACAACACCAGGCCGCGGGCGTCGATGGCCTTCTGCACGATCTCGGGGTTGCCCGTCTCCGTGATGGCCACCACGCGGGTATCGCCCTCGTACCAGTGGCCCGCGTAGCCGGGGGCCTCCTTCGCGATCTCCAGGAGCTGCTTTTCGCCGGGATACAGGTCGCCGTCGGCCGGCGGCTCGGACACCTCGTCCGCGAGGCGCGGCGGAACGGAGTCCGGCTCCTGCGGGACACCGGCCTCGTTGCGGTCGGGTCCCGTGGGGCCGGGCGTGGGGTCGTCGGCGCAGGCGGCCAGCGCCGCGAGTGCAATGGCCGAGGCGAGCGCGCGCCAGGGCGTCCGAATGCGGTGCATCTGCGTTCCTCCGTAGAGTGTGGTCGATGGGAGTGAGATTCGCCCCGCCCCGCCATCGCGTTCAGCTAACACGACGGCGTCATACGTGCGCAGCAAGCGCACGCCGTTCCTGTCTTCCGCCTCCGTCTGCAGATAGGGATTCTCTTACGTGCACCTCCTGATGAAATGGGCTCGGCACTCTCATCCCCGCGCGGCCACGGCTCGCACGCGGGTCGATCCGGAACGCTGGATCTGCCACGTCCGCGTTCGCCTCCCGTCGCCCCGCACGGCTGGCGTGGAGGAGGAAACGTTTTGTTTGTGTCCTAATATGTAAAGGTGTCCGGGCCTGTCAAGGGGCTGGGGAGAGCGTGAGGGCGCGGAAGGGGCTCCACGCCGGGCGGCGCGGTCTGGGGGAGGGTCGGGGGATGACGAAACGGGCCCCGCGGATGTCCGCGGGACCCGTTCCGTCATCCCCCTGCTGGGCTCAGTGGTCGCCCTTGTCGCCCTGCCCGGGTGCGGCCCTGGTCTTGGCGTGCTGCCGCCGGTCCGCGGCCAGCGAGCGGCCCACGTCTACCTGGTCGGTGGTAAAGCGGCCGTTCTCGTCGCGGCGGACGTACCGCTTGTCGCCCTCGTTGGGCTCGATCAGCTCGCGCTTGCGTGCCATCTCAATCCTCCGGAGAGTGCGTAATTGCCGTAAACTTCGCCTGCTCATCGACTTCCACTTGCATGCTCCGGGCCGCGGCGCTGAACAGCCGGAATCGTCCGCACGCACTTCATCCATCCCACGCGCCGTTCGTCCCCCGCCGCTGGCGCCCGCGCATGCGCGGACGAGTGTTGGAGGGACGGCCGATCCACGATTTTCACGGAACTGGAGGGATAGATGACGACGACGAACGGCGCGGCCCCGCGCGCGGCGACCGTGCGCGGGCGGCCACTGGTGGGCGTGCTGCCGGAGCTGGTGCGCGACGGGCCGGAGCTGTGCGCGCGGGCCATGCGCGCCCACCCGCGCTCCGTCGTGCGGCTGCCGGTGGGACCCGCATCCATCTACGTGGTTCACCACCCGGACCACGTGCAGCACGTGATGGTGGAGAACAACCGCAACTACTGGAAGGGCCGCGCCTTCAACCGCGCCTCGTTCCTCTTTGGCCGCGGGCTGGTGATGAACGAGGGCGAAAGCTGGCTGCACCAGCGGCGGCTGATGTCGCCCGGGTTCAGCCATGCGCGGGTGGCGGGGCTGGTGCCCATCATGGCCGACGTGGTGCGCCGCAAGGGTGACGCGTGGGAAGCGGCCATGCGCGCCGGCCAGCCGGTGGAGATGGTGCACGAGATGATGACCATCACCCTGGAGATCATCGCCCGCACCATGTTCAGCAGCGGCGTGACGGACGGGGACGTGCGGCGGATGGCGGATGCGTTCGGGCCCATCCTGCGGCACATCGGCCTGCGCTTCGGCACCTTCTGGCTGCCGGAGCGCATCCCGCTGCCGGGTACCGCAAAGGCGAACACGGCCGTGGCGGTGCTGGAGGAGGTCGTGCGGCGCGTGGTCGCGGAGCGGCGGGCCAGCGGCGAGCGCCCCGACGACCTGCTGAGCATGCTGCTGGACGCGCGCGACGCGGAGTCCGGCGCGCCCATGAGCGACCGCCAGCTTCGCGACGAGGTGCTGACCACCCTGTTCGGCGGATACGAGGCGACGGCGGATTCGCTCGCGTGGACGTGGCACCTGCTGGCGCGGCACCCGGACGCGGCGGCGCGGATGCGCGAGGAGGTGGACGCGGTGATGGCGGGCGACGCGCCGACGGTGGAGGAGCTGGGGCGGATGGACTACACGCGGCGGGTGATCATGGAGTCCATGCGGCTGTATCCGCCCTTCTGGTGGAACCTGCGCGCCGCGCGGGAGGACGACGTGGTGGGCGGAACGCGCATCCCCGCCGGCGCCACGGTGCTGCTGGTGACGTACGCCACGCACCGGCACCCGGAGTTCTGGGATGATCCGGACCGCTTCGACCCCGACCGCTTTCTGCCGGAGGCGGTGGCCGGGCGGCACCGGCACGCGTACGTCCCCTTCGGCACGGGGCAGCGCGCGTGCGTGGGCCGCCACCTGGCGATGCTGGAGACGCCGCTGGTGCTGGCGATGCTCGCCCGCCGCTTTCGCGCGGTCCCCGTCCCCGGCCGGCCGGTCGTCTACCGCGCCGAAGCCTCGCTGCGCGCCCGCCACGGCGTGTGGATGACGCTGGAGACGGGGGGAGTGCGTGAGTGCGTGAGTGCGTGAGTGCGTGAGTGCGTGAGGAGGTACGAAAGTACGAAAGTGCGAGAGTGGGGGGGAGGTACGAGACACGCCGAAATGGATCCAGCTGCGTCCGCGGGGGCGCCCCCTCTCCCGGCCTCCCCCCCAAAAAACCCTGGGGGAGAGGTGACGCGCTTCGACAGGCAATCTCGCGCGCGAAGCCCCACATCACCTTGATCCCTGCCGGAGCGCAATCGAATTCTCCCTTCCCCCAGCCTTCCCCCACGCAGTTTGTGGGGGAAGGGCCGGGGATGGGGGGCGCTGCGGGCGCAGTGCAATCCCTGCAAGAGCGCGACCGAATTCTCCCTTCCCCCACGCAGTTTGTGGGGGAAGGGCCGGGGGATGGGGGGCGCTGCGGGCGCAGTGCGATCCCTGCCGGAGTGGGAGCGAATTCTCCCCCTCTCCCGCGCAGCGGGGGAGGGGGCCGGGGGGAGGGGGCCCCGTCAGGCGCCAGTTCGATCCCCTTCGCCGAGCCTCGTCCCGAGCGGAGGGGGCGCCACGGGCGCCAGCACCATCCCCGTTCGACGCGCCCACACATCCGCCGCCCCACCATCGACCAACCTTCTACACCCTTAACCTCGCTCACCCGCCTCAAAACATCTGCCTCCACACGGTTGACGCCGCGAACCGTTGGTGCCATACTCAACGTGAGGATGGTCCGTTCGAACGCTCGTACCCGCCCTGCGGCGTCCCGCCGCGTCTTCTCCCGATGATCTGCGGAATTGTGCTGGCCGCCGGCCGTTCGCGCCGGATGGGCGAGCCCAAGGCCCTGCTCCGTGCGGGAGACGAGACCTTTCTGCAGCGCGCCGTCAACGCGCTGCGGGAAGGCGGCTGCGCGTTCGTGGTGGTGGTCACCGCGCGCCTGGACGACGAGACGGCGCGGCAGATCGCCGAAGAGGCCGCGGCGCTGGACGCGGGGATCGCCGTGAACCCCGCCGCGGAATCCGAGCAGGCCGACTCGCTGCGCATCGGGCTGAGGTCGCTGCCGCCCGAGGCGGTGGCGGCCGTGGTCGCGCCGGTGGACGTCCCCGACGTCTCCGGCGCGCTCGTACGCGCTGTGATCGACGCGCACCGCCGCACCGGCGCGCCCATCGCCCTCCCCGCGAGCGAAGGCCGGCGCGGGCACCCGGTGCTCTTCGACCGCCGCGTATTCGCGGAGCTGATGCAGCCGGACCTGCCTCAGGGTGCGCGCACCGTGATCCACGCCCACGCCGCCGAGCTGGCGGAGGTGCCCGTGGACGCGCTTTCCCCGGACCTGGACACGCCGGAAGAATACCGGCGCTGGCGGCAAAACACGCGTGATTGAAAGGCTCAGCCTGGCGGACGCCGTCCACCACGCCCGCGAGGCGCTGGAGGGCGGCGCCCCTGTCGTTGCGCTCACGGTGCTGGATGCGCCGGACGGCTCCGCATCCCCCGGCGAGCGCATGTGCGTCTGGGCGGACCGCGCCGCCGGCACCCTTGGCGACCCGAATCTCGACGCCGCCGCCATCCGTATGGCACGGGGCGTCCTGGACGAGGGCGCGCTGGCGGGGCCGCGGACGGTGGAGGCGGACGGAAAGGCGTGCACGCTCTACGTGGAGCCGCACCGTCCGCCGCCGGAGCTGGTGATCGTGGGCGCGGGGCACGTGGCGCGGCCGCTCTGCCGGCTGGGGGCCATGCTGGGGTTCCGCGTGACCGTGCTGGACGACCGGGCGGAGTTCGCCACGCGCGAGCGGTTCCCGGAGGCGGTGGAGGTCCGGCAGCCGCGCTTCGACGACCCGTTCCGCGACGTGCGCATCCACGCGCGGACGTACCTGGTGCTGGTGACGCGCGGCCACAAGTACGACTTCGAGGCGCTGCGCGACGTCCTGCACCGGCCGGAGCTGCCGGCGTACGTGGGGATGATCGGCAGCCGCCGGCGCACGCGGGCGGCGCTGGAGCAGCTGGCGCGCGACGGGATCGGCGACGACCGCCTGCGCGCCGTGCACGCGCCCATCGGGCTGGACATCGGCGCCGAGACGCCGGAGGAGATCGCCGTGGCGGTCGCGGCGGAGCTGGTGATGGCGCTGCGGGGCGGCACCGGGCGCCCGCTGCGCGACCTGGAGCGGGTGGCCGAGCGGTGGATCAGGCCGGGGGACGGGGGGACAACGGGACCGGGTGACAAGGGGACCGGGTGACAAGGGGACCGGGGGACAAGGCGAACCCGGAACTTGATACTGGGCACTAGGCACTGGGCACTGGCAGCTCCGATGTATCGCACGTGCATCTTCTGCTCCGCCGACCTGGGCGCCAACGAGGCCGTGGAGGCCTTTCCCGTGGGGCGCAGCGTGGCGTTCGACGCCTGGAAGGGGCGCCTGTGGGCCATCTGCCAGCGCTGCGGCCGGTGGAACCTGGCGCCGCTGGAGGAGCGCTGGGAGGCGGTGGAAGAGGCCGACAAGCGGTTCACCGACTCGCGGCTGCGGGTGCAGTCGGAGAACATCGGCCTCTGCAAGCTGCCGGACGGAACGAAGCTCATCCGCGTGGGCGACGCGCTGGCGGGCGAGCTTGCCGCGTGGCGCTACGGCGACCAGCTGGTGCGCCGCCGCCGCCAGTACCTGATCGCCGGCGCGGCCACGGCCACCGCGGGGGTGGTGCTGCTGGGCGGCATCGTCGCCCTGGGGGTGGGCACCGGCCTGGGCGGCTTCTGGAGCGTGTTCGCGCAGGGGTGGGAGGAGCGGCAGTCGCGCAAGGTCATCCACCGCCTTCCCGCATCGCTCTCCCCCACCGGCCGCGAGGTGGCCATCCGCCGCTGGCACGTGCAGGGCGCGCGGCTGGCCCAGGCGGACGGCGGCGACATCGGCCTGCGCATTCCCGACATCGACCGAGAGAAGCGCAAGACGGACGGCTGGGGACGGATGAAGTTCGGCACCGGTACGGAGCTGCTCGTTCCCGGCGACCAAGCGCGGCTGGTGCTGAGCCGCGCGATGGTGACCGTCAACAAGAAGGGCGCCTCCCGCGACCGCGTGGGCGACGCCGTCCGCCTGATCGAGCACGCGCGCTCCGCGGAGGAGTACCTGCGGCAGGCGGCGGCGCGCGGCGGCGTGCTGGGCAAGCGCGAGGGGATGGAGAAGCAGCAGCTCACCCCCGTCGGCGCGCTGGCGCTGGAGATGGCGCTGCACGACGAGGCCGAGCGCCGAGCGCTGCAGGGCGAGCTTTCCGCGCTGGAGGCCGCGTGGCGGCAGGCCGAGGAGATCGCCGAGATCGCCGACGCGCTGCCGGACGTCCCCGCGCCGGAGCCGCCGCGCCTGACGGCCGGAGGCTGACGATGTACCGCAGCTGCATCTTCTGCTCGGCTGAGCTTGGATCGAACCACTCGATCGAGCACTTTCCCGTCGGCCGCAGCCTGGCGTTCGACGGGGAGAAGGGACGGCTGTGGGCGGTCTGCGGGCGGTGCTCGCGGTGGAACCTGGCGCCGATCGAGGAGCGCTGGGAGGCCGTCGAAGAGGCCGAGCGCCTGTTCCGCGACGCACGCCTGCGGGTGCAGAGCGAGAACGTGGGGCTCGCGAAGCTGCCGGACGAGACGCGGCTGATCCGCGTGGGCCGGGCGCTCCCCGGCGAGCTGGCGGCGTGGCGCTACGGGCGCGAGTTCCTGAGCCGGCACCGCGAGCAGAGGGCGCTGGAGATGGTGGCGGTGCTCATCGGCCTTCCGCTCCTCGGCATTCCGGTGCTGGGGATCGACCGGATGGTGGACGTGGCGCGGTTCGGATGGAAGGACCGCAACCGCATGCGCGAGCACCGGGTGCCGGCCAGCCTTTCTCCCACGGGCCGGCCCATCATCCTCCCCCTGGGCGCGGTGGAGGACGGACACCTGGACCGCGGCGAGGACGGCGCGCTGATCTTTCGCGTGCGGATGCGCGATCCCGTACGCTGGGACGCAAAGGCCGAGTTCCGCGACGACGCCGCGCGCGCCGTGCTGGCCCGCGCGCTCCCCAAGGTGAACCGCGAGGGCGCCAGCAGGAACGAGGTGAAGGCGGCGGTGGAGGTGCTGGCGCAGGCGCCGTCCGCGGAGGCGTTCATCCGCACCGTGGCGCGCGACCGCGGCACGCTGGGCGGACAGCGGATGGAGGGGACGAAGAAGCTGACGCCCACCGGGCTGCGCGTGCTGGAGATGGCCCTGCACGAGGAGCAGGAGCGCCGCGCCATGGACGGCGAGCTGGCCGCGCTGGAGGCGATGTGGCGGCAGGCGGAGGAGATCGCCGCCATCGCCGACCGGCTGCCCGACGTGCCCCCGCCGGAGCCGCCGCGCCTGGCCGTGCCCGGCTGAGCCCATGTACCGCAACTGCATCTTCTGCTCGGCGCCGCTGGGATCCAACCATTCCATCGAGCGCTTTCCGGTGGGACGCAGCCTGGCGTTCGACGCGGGGAAGGGGCGGCTGTGGGCCGTCTGCGGGCGGTGCTCGCGGTGGAACCTGGCGCCGATCGAGGAGCGCTGGGAGGCGATCGAAGAGGCCGAGCGGCTGTTCCGCGACACGCGGCTGCGCGTGCAGAGCGAGAACGTGGGGCTGGCCAGGCTGCCGGACGGCACGCGGCTCGTTCGCGTGGGCGACGCGCTCCCCGGCGAGCTGGCGGCGTGGCGCTACGGGCGGCACTTCCTGCGCCGGCGGTACGAGCGGATTGCGCTCATCGGCGTGACGCTGGCCACCGGCATTCCCGGGGCGGGTTCGGCGGTGGGGTGGATGGTGGACGTGGCGCGCTTCGGCTGGAAGGACCGGCGCCGCTTTCGCGAGCAGCGGGTGCCGGCCAGCCTGTCACCCACCGGACGGGCGCTGGTGCTGCCCCACGGCGGGCTGATCGACGCGCACCTGGACCGCGCGGCGGACGGCGCGCTCCTGCTGCGGGTGCCGCTGTACGATCCCGGCCGCGGCCGCTCCACGGCCGACTTTCGCGACGACGCGGCGCGGGCCGTCCTTGCCCGCGCCCTGCCCATCCTGAATCGCGAAGGCGCCAACCGCCACGAGGTGCGGCAGGCGGTGGACGCACTGACGCAGGCGGCGTCGGCGGAGGCGTACATCCGCGAGGTGGCGGCCAATCGCGGGGTGCTGGGCGGCCAGCGGGCGGAGGGGACGAAGAAGCTGACGCCCACCGGGCTGCGCGCGCTGGAGATGGCGCTGCACGAGGAGCAGGAGCGCCGCGCGATGGACGGCGAGCTGGCCGCGCTGCAGGCCATGTGGCGCCAGGCGGAGGAGATCGCCGCCATCGCCGACGCGCTGCCGGGGCTCCCCGCGCCCGAGCCGCCGCGCATCGGCGCCGCGGGATGAGGGGGAGACGCGGGCCGGCGGGCGGCGAGATGTTTTGCTCAGTGGCTTGACATAAGTCCACATGTACGGCAGCTGCATCTTCTACTCGGCACCGCTGGGATCCAACGATTCCATCGAGCGCTTTCCGGTGGGCCGCAGCCTGGCGTTCGACGCGGCCAGGGGGCGGCTGTGGGCGGTGTGCCCCCGGTGCGCGCGGTGGAACCTGGCGCCGATCGAGGAGCGCTGGGAGGCGATCGAGGACGCCGAGCGCCTGTTCCACGACACGCGGCTCCGTGTGCAGCGCGAGAACATCGGCCTGGCGAGGCTGGCGGACGGCACCCGGCTGATCCGCGTGGGCGAGGCGCTGGCGGGCGAGATCGCGGCCTGGCGCTACGGCGAGACGCTGTTCCGCCGCCGGCGGCGCCACCTGCTGGCCGGCGGCGCGGTGGCCGCGGTGGGGGCGGCGGGGCTGCTGGTGGGGATCGCGGGCGCGGGGATCAGCGCGGTGGGCGGGTACTACCTGAACGCCTTTGCCCGCAGCCTGTGGGAACGGCAGCGGGGCCGACGGGTGGTGCAGCAGCTGCGGCCGCGCCCGGCCGCGGAGGGCGGCGAGCTCATCACCCTGCGCCGCCGCGACCTGGCGGGCGCGCGCCTGCTGCAGACGGACGACGGTGAGCTGGGCATCCGCTTTCACGAGGTGTGGGAGCGCTGGCGCGAGCGGCGGCCGTTCGGCGACGGGGAGTACGCCATCGACCGCACGGCGCCCCTCACCCTCACCGGCGAGGCCGCGCGCACGCTGCTGGCGCGGGCGATGGTGCACGTGAACGAGCAGGGCGCCCGCCGCGGCGACGTGGTCCCCGCGCTCCGGCGCATCTCGGCGGCCGGCTCGCCGGACGCCTTTCTGCTGAACGCCGCGCGGACCCGGCGCATGCTGGTTCCGCTGGACCCCGACGCCGCGGAGCCCATGGGCAACCTGGCGCTGGAGATGGCGCTGCACGAGGAGACGGAGCGCCGCGCGCTGGACGGCGAGCTGGCGATGCTGGAGGCGATGTGGCGCCAGGCGGAGGAGATCGCCGCCATCGCCGACGCGCTGCCGGAGCTCCCCGCGCCCGACCCGCCCCGCCTGGACGCCGCAAGCGGGTGAAGGAAGCGCGGTTGCGGGATGCGGCCCGGAATGTCGCCGCGCTGGAACAAATGTCGCAGAGAGTTGGGTGCAGGACGCGCCCGGCCGCACCGGACGGAGACGGATGAGCGAAGACCTGGCGGTGTTCGCGGCGGCGGAGCAGGCGGCGCGCGAGGGAAGGCCGGCGGTGCTGGCCACCATCGTGCGCTCGCGCGGCTCCACGCCGCGGGGAATCGGCAGCAAGATGCTGGTGGACCCCGAGCGGGGCCTTACCGGCACGGTGGGCGGCGGCTGCGGCGAGGCGGAGGTCATCGAGGCCGCCGCCGACGTGATCGCCACCGGCCGGCCCCGGCTGCTGCGCATCGACCTGACGGAAGACCTGTTCTCGTGGAGCCCCGCCGTCTGCGGCGGGGTGTTCGACGTGTTCCTGGAGCGCGTGTGACGGCGCGCATTGCATCCACGCATGCCGGGCCGACCCGCGCGACTGCTTTGACGAGGGACGGAGTCCGCGCCGGCGCGGACCCGGTCCCCGGCACCTGACCCACCGAAAAACCGAACCATCCGCATCCACCCGACGATCCGGACCCGGCCGGCCGCACCGTTGCGCCGGCCCCGCTTCGCGAGCACCACCCCCGAAACCCCCGTAAAGGGAAGGACCAACGCATGACCGCAGTGCAGCAGCCGCTCGCGCCCGAGGCGCGGGACATGATTCGAGATGAGCTCCTTCGAAGCCTCACCAAGCTGGAGCGCAGCATGAAGGCCAACGGCGCCGCCGCGCGCCCGCGCGACCTGGAGCAGGACACAGTGGGCCGCCTGTCGCGCGTGGAAGCGCTGCAGAGCCAGGGCCTCACCAAGACGCTGGCGGCCCGCGAGCAGGCCCAGCTGGAGCAGATCGTGGCCGCGCTGCGCCGCCTGGAAGAAGGCACGTACGGCGCCTGCAATGGCTGCGGCGCGCCCATCCCCATGGAGCGGCTGATGATCTACCCGGAGACGCTGGCCTGCAGCACGTGCGCCTGCCGGGCGTAGGGAACTGCGGGGGACAGGGAACAGGGAACAGCCTGCAAAAGCGCGCTCGCGCCTCGCAGGCTCCCGGAAAATCCCGGTACCCCTGATCTCTGATCGACCCGATCAGGCCCGCCCGAGCCATCCGCCGGATTTACAGAACATCGCCATCACCCCGCCTGCGAACCCCTCCGTTCGCGGGCCGTCGCCGTTTCCGCGCGGTTCATCCCGGATCCGCAAAAGAATGGGCCTCACGCAGAGTTAGCGGAGTTAGCGGAGTTTTCTCGTGCCGTTTCCTCTGCTCTCCGCGTTATGAGGGCTTCGGGAACGGGGAGATGGATGAGGCGCGGCAGAGGGCCAGCCGCGTTTTTTTGAGGGGGGGATGCGGATCGCTCGACCGGTCTGCGCGGCGGGGGGAAGCAGGCGGACCGCACTACCTGATGCGCGATCTTGAGAACCATCGTCCCACTCCACCATGGAGGTGAGCGGCACGGTTCCTAATGCGCGGTCGCCGATCCGATTTCCCGGTGCGGTGTATGCAGTCCGCCCGCCACTCTGGTGGGTGAACGCCGGAGGCTGGAAGCCGTCATGTTGAAGCGCCTGATCTCTCTGTGGGTGTGGGTGAGCGTAAGCCTCGTGGCCCTGTTCTGGGTGCCGTGGCTCGCCTTTCTGTATCTGCTGACCGCCACGCGCGACCCCGGCCGCTACACGGTGGGACGCTGGTTTCGTCGCGCGGCCGTGGTATCCACCAAGCTGAACCCGCTGTGGCGGTTCCGCACCACGGGCGTGCGCATTCACGACCCGCGGCGCCCGTACGTGGCCGTGGCCAACCACGAGTCGTTCGCCGACATCTTTCTGCTGTCGCACCTTCCCTGGGAGATGAAGTTCCTGAGCAAGGAATCCATCTTCAAGATCCCTGTGATGGGGTGGATGATGCGTATGGCCGGCGACATCGCGGTGCGCCGCGGCGACGTGGCAAGCCGCGCGGCGGCGCTGGAGGCGTGCCGGGACCGGCTGGCCAAGGGCGTTTCGGTGATGATCATGCCCGAGGGCACCCGCAGCGCCGACGGCCAGCTGCAGAAGTTCCACGACGGCGCGTTTCGCCTGGCGGTGGAGACCGGCTGCCCCATCCTGCCCATCGCCGTGGCGGGAACGCGCGCGGCCATCACCAAGGGGTCGTGGATGATCGGGCGCGCCACGGCCATCGCCCGCGTGCTGGAGCCCATCGAGACCACCGGCCTTACGCTGGCGGACGTCCCCGCCCTGCGCGAGCGCGTCCGCGGCATCATCGGCGAAGCCCGCGCCACCCTGCTCCGCGAGCTGGCGACGGCGTAGGCGCGGATCCGCGGGCATTGTGAGGAAGGTATCGCGGCTCTGATCGACCGACGTGCCGTCCGCCCGCGGGAGCGAATGAATTCGCCGCTGGAAAAACGCAAAGTCCGCCTGCGCGGACCCGGCGGCCGGGCGGCATGCGGCGTCCCGCGCACCGGCGCGTCCGTAACCGTGTGATCCATCCGGCTTCCGCCCGCGGGCCTTGCACCGGCCTCCGCGGGCGGCCTAGCTTCCGGAGGCTTCCGGCGCCCGCTCCCGATCCCCATCATGCCCTTCAACACGCTCGGCTGGAACCGCCTACGCTACACGCTGCTGGCGCCGCTGTACGACCGCGTGGCCGGGTTCAGGCCGCAGCGGCGGCGCTCGTTCGAGCTGCTGGCGCCGCGGGCGGGCGAGCGCATTCTGATCGATGGATGCGGAACGGGCGCGGACCTGGCCTTTCTTCCGCCGGACGTGCAGGTGGTGGCCACCGACCTGACGCCCGCGATGGTGGAGCGGACGCGGCGCCGGGCGCAGGCGCTGGGACGGACGGTGGACGCGCGGGTGATGGATGCGCAGGCGCTGGACCTTCCCGACGCATCGTTCGACGCGGTGGTGCTGCACCTGATCCTGGCGGTTGTGCCGGACCCGGTGGCCGCCGTGCGCGAAGCCGCGCGCGTGCTGAAGCCCGGCGGACGCGCGGTGGTGTTCGACAAGTGGGTGCCCGACGCGCAGAAGGCGTCGCTCGGCCGGCGCGCGGCCAACCTGGTGGCCAGCGTGGTGGCAACGGAGATCACCCGCAAGCTGGGCCCGCTGGTGGACGCGGCCGGCCTTCGCCTGGAGCACCGCGAGCCCGCCGGCACCGGCGGATTCTTCTCCATCGCGCTGCTGCGCAAGCCGGACGCCTGAGCGGCTGTAGCCGCCGCGACGACTTCGGAAAACCCGCATACCGCGGGGGCTTGAACGGCGCGATGAAGTCGGCGGCATGGCCGTCCGCGAAGGCGGACTTCGTGAATTTCCAGCCGCGGTTTCGACCGCCGGGCGCGATGCCGCCGGGCGTGATGCCGGCCGACGCGCCGGGTCCCCCGCCCGTGCGATCGATCCCGGATCGATCCATCCCCGGGCGCCGACGTCCCTGATCCTCCGGATCCGCCTCGAGGACGCGCATCATCCGCCCCGTCCTCCATCCCCTCTCCGCAGTCCTCTCGCGAATGTCGATCTTCAGGCTCCGCAAGCGCGCGAACCCGGAACCGGCTGCCCAGGGGGAGCCGGCCACGCTGCTTCCCCCGGGCGGAGCGGACCAGCGGGGGGCGCCGCATCCGCCCACGCCGCCGGGGCACCGCGGATGGGGCCGGCGGGCGCGCGCCACGCCGGAGCGGCCCTGCCTTAACTGCGGCGATGCGACGATCGGGTGGTACTGCCCCACGTGCGGCCAGCGGAAGTCGGACGTGCGCATCTCGCTGCGGCGGATGATGATGGAGGCGCTGAACGACCAGCTGTCGCTCAACTCCACGTTCCCGCGCACGCTGGGCGCGCTCTTCTTTCGCCCGGGGCACCTGACGCGCGAGTACGTGCAGGGGCGCATCGTGCGCTACATCCCGCCGTTCCGGCTGTACCTGGTCAGCTCGCTGATCTTCTTCCTCCTCCTCCCCCTGGTCGCGGACCCGGGACGGATCTCGATGGGCGAGGAGACGCAGGCACGCGCGGATTCCCTCCGCTCGGTGCGCATGGCGGATTCGGTGCTGCTGGCGCACGCGCGCAAGACCGGCGAAGACACGGTCACACTGTCGCGCTCACTGCGGCGCGCCCCCCGTCCGGCGCAGGGAAGCATCGAGTTCGGGCCCAACCCGGACAACGTGCACAGCCTCATCAAGCCCGTCGCGCGGCGGATGAAGGCGACGGAGACGCGGCTGAACGCCATGCCGCGGAACGAGGCCGTGCGCACGCTGATCGAGGCGTTCGAGGAAAACGCGCCCGTGGGCGTGTTCGTGATGATGCCGCTGTTCGCGTTGATCCTGAAGATGCTGTACGTGCGCCAGAAGCGGTTCTACGTGGAGCACTTCGTGTTCTCGCTGCACGTGCACGCGTTCGTGTTCTCCGTGGGCGCCGTGCTGATGCTCGCGCGGTGGAACTGGCTGCAGGTGGTGCTGCTCGCCTGGTTCCTGCTCTACCTGTTCCTCTCGCTCAAACGCGTGTACGGGCAGGGAATCGTGGCAACCTTCTTCAAGTGGTGCCTGCTGGGTGTGTGCTACTCGGTCCTGCTCATCTTCGGTGTGATGGCAACGGTGCTGGCGACGGCGATCTCGCTGGGATAGCGCCCCGCGGCGGACGGGGCCGCAGCTGCAGCTCGCGGGGCCAAGCGCGTGGTACGAGCAGGGTTTTACGGCGTCGCGCCGCGCGTGGGGCCCTCTCCCCCGGACGGCCTTTCGCTCGTTCCTCGCGACGGCGTCCGACCCCTCCCCCAACCCCGGGGGAGGGGGAGAACTTCAGTGCGGAGATGCTGGCATCCGTCTGCGTCCGCGGGGTGCCCTCCCCCGGCGACGCCTGAGAGCGCGCCACCCCCTCCCGCAAGCGGGAGAGGGGGTAAACTGCGGCTACCTGTGGCGACCCAGGGTCTGGTGCCGCGAGTAGTTGCTTCGTGAGTTACCCGCCACGCGCTCTCGAAGCCCGACGCTCGCGTCACCCCTCTCCCGCGCAGTTTGCGGGAGAGGGGCCGGGGGTGAGGGGCTCGCGCGCAGCGCGGCGCCGTAGAACCCTGCTGTATCGAGACACCATCCAAAGCGCGATCGAATTCTCCCTCCCCCGCGCAGTTTGCGGGGGAGGGCCGGGGAGGGGGGCTCGCCCGTAGCGCGGCGCCGTAAAAACCCTGCCTGTCCACGGACCCCACCGGAGCACACCTCCCGCCGTCGTGGCCCGCCGCGTGCCGGGCAACCCACGGCATCGTATCTTCCGAAAAATCCGGCGCGCGGACGGGGACCGGCCCCGCCCCGCGCGCCGCACGCAACCGGCAGCCACGGCACATGCTCGTCATCCAGCCCGACGCAAAGGGAGCCCGCCTGGAGCGCGCCCTCCGCGACCGCATTCGCGGCGAGGTGCGCTTCGACGCCAAGAGCCGCCTGCTCTACAGCACCGACGCGTCGCTGTACCAGATCCTCCCCGTGGGCGTCGTCATCCCCCGCGACGCGGAGGACGTGGCGAACGCGACGCGGCTGGCGGCGGAGCACGGCGTCCCCGTCCTTCCCCGCGGCGGCGGGACGGCGCTCGCGGGGCAGACGGTGGGGCCCGCGCTGGTGCTGGACTTTGGCAAGTACATGAACCAGGTGCTGTCGATCGATCCGGACCGGCGCATCGCACGGGTACAGCCCGGGCTGCGGCTGGATCGGCTGAACCGCATCGCCGGCAAGCACGGGCTGACGTTCGGGCCGGACCCGGCCACCATCCGCCAGTGCTGCCTGGGCGGGATGATCGGCAACAACTCGTGCGGCGCGCGGTCGCTGGTCTACGGCAAGACGGGCGACCACGTGCACACGCTGGACTGCATCCTGGGCGACGGCGCATCCGCGCACTTCGGGGCGGTGGACCGGGACGGGATCCCGACGATGGCGGGGGTGGAGGGCGAGCTGGCGCGGCGGGTGATGGCGCTGCTGGAACCGGAGCGCGCGCGCATCATCGACCGATATCCGAAAGTCCCGCGGCGGGTGAGCGGCTACAACTTCGACGCCATGCTCGAGGCGCCGGAACTGAACCTGGCACACCTGATCGTCGGATCGGAGGGGACGCTGGCGACGGTGGTGGAGGCGACGCTGGGGCTGGTCCCCGTGCCGGCGTATCGCGCGCTGGTGCTGCTGAGCTTCCGCGAGCGCTTTACCTCGATGGATGCCACGCCCTTCATCCTCCCCGAACCGGGGCTGAGCGCGCTGGAGATCGTGGATTCGCGGGTGATGCAGGGCGCGCGCGAGCTGTTCGACTTTCGCGCGACGGCCGCGCTGGTGGCGCCGGACGCAATGGGCGTGCTGTTCTGCGAGTTCAGCGGGCAGACGGCGGACGAGGTGTCGGAGCGCGCGCACGATTTTGCCCGCCGCGCGCCGTCGCTGCCGGGGGGTCCCGTCGCCGGCGTCTTTCTGAGCGCGGCGGAGCAGAACGCGGCGTGGGCGCTGCGGCAGGCGGCGACGGGGCTGCTGTATCGAACGACCGCGCATCGCGACATCAAGCCGCAGGAGTTCGTGGAAGACACCGGTATCGCGCCGGAAAAGCTGGGCGACTACACCCGGCGGTTCGAGGAGATCGTCCACCGCAACGGCACTTCGCTGGGCTTCTTTGGCCACGCCGGGCAGGGATGCCTGCACATTCGTGTGGACCTGAACCTCAAGCGCGGCGAGGACGTGAGCCGGATGCAGCGCATCGCCCACGAGGTGGCGGAACTGGTGGTGGAGTTCGGCGGATCCCTGAGCGGCGAGCACGGCGACGGGCTGTCTCGATCGGAGTTCCTGCCGATCATGTTCGGCCCGGAGATCATGGACCTGCACCGCCGGGTGAAGCACGCGTTCGATCCGGACGACCGCATGAACCCGGGCAAGATCGTGCCGCCCGTGCAGCGGATGAGCGAGAACCTGCGCTTTGGCGACGACTATCGTGCCCATCCCCCGCAGACGTGGTTCGACTACTCCGCGGACGGCGGCGACTTTGCCATCGCGGTGGAGAAGTGCAACGGGATGGGCGTCTGCCGCAAGCTGGACGCGGGGACCATGTGCCCCAGCTTCATGGTGACGCTGGAAGAGCAGCACAGCACCCGCGGCCGCGCCAACTCGCTGCGCGAGGCGATGAAGGGCAACCTGCCGGGGATGCGCAGCCACGAGGTGCTGGAGGCGCTGGACCTGTGCCTGGCGTGCAAGGCGTGCAAGACGGAGTGCCCCGTGGGCGTGGACATGGCGCGCTACAAGGCCGAGTTCCTGGCCCAGCACCAGCGCGAGCACGGCACCGACCGCAAGGCGCAGTTCTTCGGGCGCATCCACGACGTGGCCAAGGCGGCATCCGTGGCGCCTGGCTTCGCCAACTTCGGCAACCGGATGCTCTCCGGCGCCATCAAGCAGATGGGCGGCATCGATCCGCGGCGCGAGATGCCGTCGTTCGCGCCGGAGCCCTTCCGCCGCTGGTTCCGCAAGCGCCGTGTAGTCCCCGGCTTCGAAAAGCCGACGGTGATCCTGTTCGACGACACCTTCAACGGCTTCTTTGGCCCCGGCCCGCTGCAGGCCGCGGTCACGGTGCTGGAGCGCGCCGGCTTTACCGTCAAGCTGCCGCGGAAGCAGGTGTGCTGCGGCCGCGCGGCGGTGTCGAAAGGCCTGCTGGACCACGCGCGCGACCTGCAGACCACGCTGCTGGACACGCTGATGCCGGAGGTGGAGGCGGGCGCGTGGATCGTGGGCATCGAGCCCAGCTGCATCCTCACCCTGCGCGACGAGCTGCCGGACCTGGTGCGCGACG
>DASUVG010000101.1:0-4375 GCA_036379135.1 Longimicrobium sp. | reverse complement strand
CCGTCCGCGGAACTTCACGCGGCCCTTCTTCATGAACCCGTCGTAGCGGCGCAGCAGCAGGTGCTGCTGCATCTGCTGAACGGTGTCCAGCGCCACGCCCACGCAGATCAGCAGGCCCGTGCCGCCCAGCACCTGGCTCAGCCCGCCCACGCCGGCCGCAGTCAGCATCCCCGAGGGGACCAGCGCGATCCCCGCCAGGAAGAGCGCGCCCGGCAGCGAGATGCGGCTCATCACGCGGTCGATGTACTCGGCCGTGCGCGCGCCGGGCTTGATCCCCGGCACGAAGGCGCCCTGCTTCTTCAGGTTCTCGGCGATGTCCACGGGGTTGTAGATGATCGCCGTGTAGAAGTACGTGAAGAACACGATCAGGACCGTGAAGGCCACATAGTACGGCCAGCTGTTCACCGCGAAGGTGTCGGCCACCCGGTCCAGCCACCCCGCGTCGCTGAACTGCCCCAGCGTGGCGGGCACGATCATGATGCTCTGCGCAAAGATGATGGGCATCACGCCCGCCATGTTGATGCGCAGGGGGATGAACGACTTCTGCCCCTGCCGGATGCGTCCCCGCCCCATCACCTTCTGCGGGATCTGCACCGGGATCTTGCGCGCCGCCATCGTCACCGCGACGGTGCCGGCGATGATCAGCGCCAGCGCCGCGGCCAGCACCACCAGCGCCACCGGGTTCACCTGGCCCAGGCCGACGAGACGTCCCGTCTCGTACAGCGCCGCCGGCAGCCCCTCGATGATGCCGAAGAAGATGAGCAGGCTCATCCCGTTGCCGATGCCGCGCTCGGTGATCTGCTCACCCAGCCACATGATGAACACCGCGCCCGTGGTGAGCGTCAGGATCATCATCAGGCGGAACGCCAGCCCCGGGTTCTGCACCGCCCCCGGCACCTGCGACTCGATGAACATCGAGAAGCCGTACGCCTGGAAGATCGCCAGCAGCACGGTGGTGTACCGCGTCCACTGAGTAAGCTTCTTGCGGCCGTCCTCGCCCTCCTTCTGCATCTTTTCCACCGACGGCACCACGGCCGCCGCCAGCTGGAACATGATGCTGGCGCTGATGTAGGGCATGATGCCCAGGGCGAACACCGTCGCCCTGGACAGCCCGCCCCCCACGAACATGTCGTAGATCCCGAAGGCGGTGCCCTGCAGCGTGCCCGCGTACTCACGCAGCGCCGCTACGTCGATCCAGGGCGCCGTGATGTGCGCGCCGATGCGGTAGATGATCAGGCACAGGAGCGTAAAGAGCATCTTGCTCCTGAGCTCCGGGATACGCCACAGGGTCGCTACGGGATTGGCCATGGTCAGCCGATCTCCTGCACGGTGCCGCCCTGCGCCGCGATCTTGTCACGCGCCGCCTGGCTGAACTTGTGGGCAGAAACGTCCAGCTTGCGGGTCAGCTCGCCGGTGCCCAGCACCTTGACCGGGCGGCCGGCGTGGCCGATCAGGCCGCCGGCCTTCAGGCTCTCGGGCGTCACGGGCCCGTCGCCCTCCAGCGCCTCGAGCTGGTACAGGTTCACCACCTGGTACTCCGTGCGGTCCAGCGGGGTGAACCCCCGCTTGGGCAGCCGGCGGTGAAGCGGCATCTGGCCGCCCTCGTAGCCGGGCTTGCCGCCGCCGGGGCCGTGGTGGCCGGCGCGGGCCTTGGAGCCCTTGTGGCCCTTGCCCGCCGTCTTGCCGGTGCCGCTTCCGACGCCGCGCCCCAGCCGCTTGGTGTCGCGGTGCGACCCCTCGGGCCGGCGCAGGTTGCTCAGATCAGCCATTGTTCTCCTGCCCTTCGGTCTCTTCCACCTTCACCATGTGGCGGACCTGAAAGATCATCCCGCGGATGGCCGCGTTGTCCTCGAGGAGCACCGAGCGCTGGTGCTTGAGCCCCAGCGCCTGCAGCGTCCGGCGATGCTTCTCGGGCGCGCCGCTGTAGCTCTTGGTCTGCGTGATCTTGAGCTTAGCCATGCCGCCCTCCTCCCAGCGCCTCCACGGGCACCCCGCGCTCCAGCGCCAGCTGCTCGCGCGTGGTCAGGTTCGTCAGCGCGTCCATGGTGGCGTGCACCATGTTGAAGGGGTTGTTGCTCCCCAGCGACTTGGTGAGGATGTCGTGGATGCCCACGCACTCCAGCACCGCGCGCACCGGGCCGCCCGCGATCACGCCGGTGCCCGGCGCCGCCGGGCGCAGCAGCACGCGCCCCGCGCCGTGCTCGCCCACGATGTCGTGGGGCACCGTGCCGTTGCGCACCGGCACCTTCACCATCGCGCGGCGAGCCGAGTCGATGGCCTTGCGCACCGCCTCGGACACCTCGTTGGCCTTGCCGGTGCCGATGCCCACCTTCCCCGCCTGGTCGCCCACGGCGACGAGCGCGGTGAAGCTGAACCGCCGGCCGCCCTTCACCACCTTGGCCACGCGGTTGATGTGGACCACGTTCTCCTTCAGGTCGCTTTCGCGCCCTCCGCCCTGTCCGCCGCGGCCCTCGCCGCCGCGGCCGCCACGGCCGCCGCCGCGCCCGCCGCGGTCGTCGCCGCCGCCGCGGCCTTCACCGCCGCCGCCGCGCCCGCCGCCAAACCCGCCGCGCCCGGGGCCGCCGGGACGCGAGCCGCCGAAGCCGCCCCCGCGTCCGCCGCGACCACCGCCGGCGCCACCGCCTCTGCTCTCAGCCATTCGTCGCTCTCCTTAGAAGTCCAGGCCGCCCTCGCGGGCGCCCTCGGCGAAGGCCTTGACCCGGCCGTGGTACACGTAGCCGCCGCGGTCGAACACCACCTTGGTGACGCCCATCTCGCGCGCCTTCTCGGCCAGCGCCTTGCCCGCGGCATGGCTGGCTTCGGTCTTGTTCATCTCGCCGCGCTTCTCGCGCAGCGCCGCGTCCAGCGTGCTCAGCCCCACCAGCGTGCGGCCCGACACGTCGTCCACCACCTGCCCCTCGACATGGTTGATGGAGCGGTGAACGACCAGGCGCGGACGCTCCGCGGTGCCGTGCACCTTGGCGCGGACGCGGCGGTGGCGGCGCTCGCGCCGCTGCTCACGCGTCTTTACCCGTCTTGAAGTAGCCATCGGTTCCTCTTGGTGACTATGCGATGATCAGCCGTTGGGGGAGGGGGCGGCTTACTTGCCGCCCGCCTTGCCCGCCTTGCGGCGGATCACCTCGCCCTGGTACTTGACGCCCTTGCCCTTGTACGGCTCGGGCGGACGGAGGCTGCGGATCTCGGCCGCAACCTGGCCCACGACCTCCTTGTTGGTCCCGCTCACCTCGACCACGGTGGGCGAGACGGCCCGCAGGGTGATCCCCTCGGGCGCCTTGTACTCGATGGGATGGCTGTACCCCAGCTGGAGCGTAAGCCCGAAGGGCTTGGTCTCCGCGCGGTAGCCCACGCCCACGATCTCCAGGATCTTGGTGAAGCCCGTGGTCACGCCCTCGACCATGTTGGCCACCAGCGTGCGGGTAAGGCCGTGCAGCGAGCGGTGGCGCGGATCGTCGCTCGGACGCTCCACCAGCAGCTCGCCCTCTTCGCGGCGCACGATCACGTCGCTGTGCAGCGTACGCGTCAGCTCGCCCTTCGGCCCCTTCACCCGCACCGTGTTGCCGTCCAGCTGCACGTCCACGCCGGCGGGGACGGAGATCGGCCTTCTTCCGATTCGCGACATCTTGATCTCCTTTACCAGACGTAGGCGATGACTTCACCGCCCACCTTGGCGGCGCGCGCCTCGCGGTCGGTCATCACGCCGTGCGAGGTGCTCAGCATGGCCATGCCCAGGCCGTTGCGCACGCGCGGGATCTCCTCGACCCCCACGTACTTGCGCAGCCCCGGCTTGCTGATGCGGCGCAGCTCGCGGATGACCGGCTTTTCCTGGTAGTACTTCAGGTACAGGCGCAGCACGCCGAAGCGGCCGTCGTCCAGCAGCTTGAAGTCGTGGATGTAGTGGTTTTCCTTGAGAAGACGCGCGATCTCCGTCTTCAGCTTGGAGACCGGCATGTCCACCCGCCGCTGCCGCGCACCCTGCGCGTTGCGGATCCGGGTGAGCATGTCGGCAATCGGGTCCGTCATCATGCTCGTAGCTCCTTCAGTATCCGGCCAGTCTGCCGGACTTGGAGGAAGGTGGATGTCAAAAAGCCAGTGCGTCGAGTCCGAGCCGGGTAATCTAACCCGACTCCGGACTTTTTTGCACTGGGTCCCCTCCGTCAGGGAGAAGAAGCCGGAACCGGAGAGCCGCCCGTGGGCGGCGCTCCGTCTTCCGCTCTCCCTGCCGTCCTACCAGCTCGCCTTGCGCACGCCCGGGATCTCGCCGCGCAGCGCCTGCTCGCGGAAGCAGATGCGGCACAGGCCGAACTTGCGCAGGAACGCGCGCGGGCGGCCGCAGCGGTTGCAGCGGTTGTACGCG
>DASUVG010000100.1:0-17987 GCA_036379135.1 Longimicrobium sp. | reverse complement strand
CACGGGGACGGACCTGAACGCCATCCCCATGGCCGCCATCGAGCGCATCGAGATCCTGCGCGACGGCGCCAGCGCGCAGTACGGCAGCGACGCCATCGCGGGCGTGATCAACATCGTCCTCAAGTCCAGCACCGACGAGCTTTCCGCCTCGGTGGCCACCGGGGTGCGCGACGCCCGCCCGCCCAGCGAGTTCGACGTGCTGCGGGAAGACGAGTGGGACGGCGCCGAGGTGCAGGCGGCGGCCAACTACGGGGCGCGGCTGGGGAGCGCGGGCGGCTTCCTGAACCTGACCGGTGAGTACCTGGCGCGCGACAGGACCAACCGCCCCGCGGACCCCGGCGTGTTCGACATCTACCGCCGCCAGTTCGGAGACGCGTCGGCGGACAACTTCGCCGGGTTCCTGAACTCGCGGGTGCCGCTGGGGGCGGGCACGGCGCTCTACGGGTTCGGCGGCGCCAGCTACCGCCGGACGGACGCGTACGCCTGGACGCGCAGCCCGGACTCGGAGCGCAATGTCCCCGCGATCTACCCCGACGGCTTCGACCCGCGCATCCTCAGCGACATCACGGACGGATCGCTCTCCGTCGGCGTGATGACGGAAGTACGCGGGTGGACGGTGGACGTGAACAACACGTTCGGGATCAACCGGATGGACTACACGGTGGACGGCACGTTGAACGCGTCGATGGGCGCGTCGTCGCCCACCACCTTCGACGCGGGCGGCTTTCGGTTCGGGCAGAACACCACGGGCGTGGGCGTCAGCCGGCTGTTCGAAGGGATCGGCGCGGGGCTGAACCTGGCTTTTGGCGCGGAGCTCCGCGTGGACCGCTACGAGATCTTCGCCGGCGAGGAGGGCTCGTGGCGCAACTACGGCGCGCAGGACACGCTTCCGGACGGCACCATCGTCGACAAGCCGGGCGGCAGCCAGGGCTTCCCCGGCTTCCAGCCGGACAACGAGCTCTCCGAGACGCGAAGCAACCTGGGCGCGTACGCGGACGCGGAGCTGGACCTGTCGGACCGCGTGACGCTGGGCGCGGCGGCGCGCTACGAGAACTACAGCGACTTCGGCGGCACGCTGACGGGGCGGCTGGCGGCGCGGGTGGGGGTCGCGCCGGGGGTGTCGCTGCGCGGGTCGGTGGGGACGGGCTTCCGGGCGCCGTCGCTGGCGCAGGTGTACTTCAACAGCACCTTCACCGACTTCGTGGGCGGGGTGGCGGTGGACAAGCTGATCGCCCGCAACGACGGCGAGATCACTCGCGCGCTGGGCATTCCCGCGCTGCGGGAGGAGAAGTCCGTCCAGGGCAGCGTGGGCGTGACGGCGCGCTCCGGCCCGTTCACGGCCACGGTGGACGCGTACGTGGTGGACATCGACGACCGCATCGTGCTCACCGGCGCCTTCGAGGACACGGACCCCGACATCGGCGACGAGCTGCGGGCGCTGGACGTGGGCGCGGCGCAGTTCTTCACCAACGCGCTGGACACGCGCACCCGGGGGCTGGACGTGGTGCTGGCGTACGCCCGGCCCTTTGGCGCGCACGGCATCCGCGCGTCGCTGGTGGCCAACTTCAACGACATGGAGCTGGGCGACATCACCACCAGCCCGCTGCTGGCGGGGAAGGAGGACATCTACTTCGGGCCGCGCGAGCGGGCGTTCCTGCTGGCCTCGGCGCCGGACAGCAAGGCGTCGCTCTCCCTGGAGCACAGCTTTCGCCGCTTCGAATCCTCCCTGCGCGTGAACCGCTACGGCGAGGTGGAGCTGATCGACTGGATCGACGAGGCGGACGTGTACGAGGCGGCGTACACGGTGGACGCGTCGGTCACGTACCGCGTCGCCCCCTTCGTCAGCCTGACGCTCGGAGGCACCAACCTGTTCGACGCGTATCCCACGCAGCAGGACACGGAGACGGAGACGGGCGGCCTGTGGGACGCCGTGCAGATGGGCTCGTCCGGCGCCTTCTACTTCCTGCGCCTGAACATCCGCCGGTAAGAAAAGAAAACTGCGAAGGGTACAGAGGAACAGAGAAAGCCAGAGGAACAGAGGGACGGCTTTCCTCTGTTCCTCTGGCTTTTTTCTGTTCCTCTGTACCCCAACCTTCTTTTGATCTTTTGTACCCGACCTTCTTATGATCTTCTGCGCCGTCAGCCCTGGCGAAGGACTTCGAGGAACGCGTCGCCGTACTTCTCGATCTTGGCGGGGCCGATGCCCGGCACCGCGCGCATCTCCGCTTTGCTGGTGGGATGCCGCCTGGCCAGCTCCACCAGCGTCTTGTCCGCGAACACGCAGTAGGCGGGAAGCTCCTGCTCCTTCGCCAGCTCGGTGCGCAGGGCCCGCAGCCGCGCGTACACCTCGCGCTGCTGGGCCGTGGGCGGCGCGGCGTCCGACGGACCGGCGGGAAGGTCGCCGCGGTCCGCCCGGCGCTGCGTGCGGGTGCGGTCCCGCTCGCCGCCGCGCGCTTCGGCGGTGCGGCTGCGGGCGCGGTTGGCGTCCAGCGCCTCGTTGATGGCCCCCAGCACCGCGTGCCCCCAGCGGTTGGCGAACTCCGCGTCCACCCCGCGCACCGCCAGCAGCCCCTCCGCCCGCCGCGGATGCGCCTCCGCCAGCGCGTGGACCACGGCGTCGCTCCACAGCATCTGCGGGGGGATGCCGCCCTCCCGCTCCGCCAGCCGCGCGCGCAGGCTCCACAGCGCCGTCCGCACCCGGTCCGCGCGCCGAGGCTCGGCGACCGGCGCGCCGCCGGCGGGAAGGCCCAGCGGCCCGCCCCCCAGGCAGTTGTCGCAGGCGCCGCACTCCTTCATCGCCGCCGGGTCGCCGAAGTAGCGCAGGACGAACCCGCGGCGGCACCCCTCGGCGTAGGCGTAGCGCTGCATCTCGCGCAGCTTGGCCTCTTCGCGGCGCTTGCGGTCGTCCAGCGCGCGCCAGTCCACCGGCAGCCTTGCCACCGGCGTCTCGCGGTCCAGCACCCATACGCCCTCGCCGGTCAGCGCGCGCCACTCCAGGAACCCCTCGTCGCCCAGGGCGCCCAGCAGCGTCCGGGCGCCGCCCTGCTCGCCGGCGGCCCGGTCCAGGGCGCGCCAGTCCAGGCTGGCGCCGCGGTACAGCGCCTCGCCCCCGCCCGCCTTCCACAGCGCGCGCAGAAAGTGGAGCTCCGCCGGCCGCTCCCCCAGCTCGCGCGAGATGCGGTCCGGGGGGGCCAGCAGCCGCACGCGCACGGGCTGCGGCCCGTTGCCGTACGTCTGCCGCACCAGCCCGAACTGCTCCAGCACCCGCACCGCCGACGCCGCCTGCCGCTCGTCGTCGATCCCCTCCACCGCGTTCGCAAGGTCGGCCACGCGCATGGAGAACAGCCCCTCGGGCCCGGCCCCGTTGCGCAGCGCCCGCATCATCGCCTCCACCGCGCGGCGTGGGGGGTAGGCGGACCTGATGAAGTACTCGTGCGTGAACCTGTCCTTGTGCGCGTGCAGCAGCACGCAGTCGCTCTCCCCGCCGTCGCGCCCGGCCCGCCCCGCCTCCTGGTAGTACGCCTCCAGGTTGCCGGGAAGGTTGTAGTGGATGACCACGCGCACGTCGGGCTTGTCGATCCCCATCCCGAAGGCGTTGGTGGCGATCACCACCCGCACCTGCCCCTTCATGAACTCGTCCTGGATGCGCTTGCGGTCGCGGTCCGGAAGCCCCGCGTGGTACCCCACCGCCGGCGTCCCCATCCCGTTGATCAGCGCCGTCAGCGCGTCCACCGCCTTGCGGGTGGAGGCGTAGATGATGGCCGACCCGTCGCGCCCCTTGAGCAGCCGCAGCAGCAGCCGGTCCTTCTCCGAGTCGTTCTTCGCCTGCAGGACGTGCCAGATCAGGTTGCGCCGGTCGAACCCCGTCACCAGCACCGCCGGGTCGCGAAGCCCCAGCTGGCGCACGATGTCGGCGCGCACCTCCTCCGTGGCGGTGGCCGTCAGCGCCGCCACGGGCGGGTCGCCCAGCAGCTTGCGCACCTCGCGCAGGCGCAGGTAGCTGGGGCGAAAGTCGTGGCCCCACTCGCTCACGCAGTGCGCCTCGTCCACCGCCAGCAGCGAGACGGGGATGCCGGCCAGCCGCCGCCGGAACCCCTCGGCGTCGAAGCGCTCCGGGGCCACGTACAGCAGCTTGATGTCGCCCCGCTCCGCCGCGTCCATCCGCGCCGCCATCTCGCCCACGGGGAGGGTGGAGTTGATGAACGACGCGGGGACCCCCGCGGCGTCCAGCGCGTCCACCTGGTCCTTCATCAGGGAGATGAGGGGGGATACGACCAGCGTGACGCCGGGGAGCAGCGTTCCCGGCACCTGGTAGCACAGGCTCTTGCCGCCCCCCGTGGGCATGATGGTGAGCGAGTCGCCGCCGGAGAGCACGTTGCGGATCGCCTGGTCCTGCCCGGGACGAAAGTCGGGATACCCCCAGTACCGGCGCAGCGACTCGCGCGCGCCGTCCAGCGGGTCGGCGCCGGGGGCCAGGTCGGGGACGGAGGCGGAAGCCACGCTCATGCAGACATGCGCCTTGCGGCCATTCAGGGTCGGGAGTGCACAAAGGGAACAATATGGACGTGCGGGGCCGGGTTATCCAGCCCCCCGTCGCCCATCCGCGAAAATTCCGAAATGGGACACCCGCGCCCCACCGGCCGGCCTCTCCGCCGCGGAGGGGCGGCGCGCGCACGTCCGCACGCCCGCGGCGCGCGCGCGCCGATACGGGCGAACGGGCGGCCGGCTGGAAAGTTACGGGAACGGACGAATCTCGCCAAGGGCATGAAAGACAAGCACATGCGGTGGATTCCCGGGAATCGGCGGCCGGCGCTTTTTCCGCTTTCCCGGCATCAGTTTGTATCAGGCGCTCCGCGCGTGTTGCGTGAACAGGCTTTGGACATTAGCATTCAGTCCATGCGCGGGACTCCGTCGCCACCGCGACGGAATCCGCGTTTTTCCACTCCGGACTCGCACCGTCCCCATCGCCCGGCCGCCGCATCCACCGATCCGCGGCGCACCGGGCCGGATCCGCACCGCCGGACGAGCTCCGGCGACACCACTTATCCAACGAGACCTCCCCAATGGCCGACAAGGGCACCATCCGTACTTCCCCGCGTTCCGCCGGCGCCGAGCGCCGTCCGTGGATCGCTCCGCGCGTGGAGGACCTGCCCCGCCTGACGGAGCTCACGCTGCTCACCGCCCCCATCGAGGGCAACTGCGGCGTCGGCGGCAGCACCTGCTTCTGAGCCGGGGGGCGAGGGAGGCGTCGTCATGATGTACGTGGGCTTTGCCCTCACCGAGCACTGCAACCTGCGGTGCCCGCACTGCATTCGCGACGACGTCACCACCGTCCGCAACCTGCCGCCGGAGCTGGTGTTCCGCACGGTGGACGACGCGCTGGGCATCTTTGGCGCGGGCGGCGTGACCGCCTCCCTCACGGGGGGCGAGCCCACGCTGCACCCGCAGTGGGACCAGGTGACGGCGGGGCTGCACGCCCGGGGCGTTCCCTACCGGTTCGTCACCAACGGCTGGCACATGCGCCGCATGATGCCCTCGCTGGACCGCCACCCGCCCGAGGCGGTGCGGGTGAGCCTGTCGGGGGCCACCGAAGACGTGCACGACGAAGAGCGCGGCCGGGGAAGCTTCAAGCGGGTGCTGCAGGCGATCGCCCTGCTCACCAGCCGGCGCATCCCCGCCGCGCTTTCCATCGTCATCGACCGGCGCGACCGACACCAGGTGCGCCGCGCCGCCGACCTGGCCGAGGCGCTGGGGTGCACGCGGATGCACTTCATCCTCCCCCAGCCCGTCCCCGGAAGCGCGGTGCGCGACAGCGACCTGCCGCTCTCCGACTGGCCGGCCGTGCGCGACGAGGTGTTCGCGCTCAAGGAGGAGCCCGGCCGCCGGACGCACCTGCAGCTGGACTACGGCTACCCGTTCGACGGCCCCGAGCACCCCTGCGAGACGTTCAGCGGGCAGCGGGTGTACGTGGACGCCCGCGGACGCCTTTCGCTCTGCTGCCAGCTTTCCGAGTACGGCGAGAACGAGCGTGACGTGGTGGCCGACCTGAACCAGGTGCGGTTCGCCGACGTGTGGCCGCGCTACCAGGAGGGGCTGCGGGCGCTGTACCGCCAGAGCGCCCCCCGCGACCCGTCGGACCCGTTCGACGCGTTTCCGTGCATGCGCTGCGCGCGCTCGCTGGACAAGACGGGGTGGCTGCGCGACTTCCCTGGCACCCCGTGGCACGGCATCGCCGCCGACCAGCCCGCCCCCGTGCGGCTGGTGTCCCTCGGCTACCCCGCGCGCGCCCGCGCGCTGGCCGCCGCCGGCGGCTGACGCCGCCCCGCACGACCCGGCCGCCCCCCTCCCCGGCGGCCGAGCCCCTTTCCCATCAACGATCTCCCCGCTGCACGACGGCTCGCTGACGCCGCGCGTGCACCCGTCGCGGGCGTGGCGCCGCCGCGTGGCGGATCCCCCTTCCGCCCGCCTCGTCCGCCCTGTCCCCTCCGCCGAACCGACGCTGGAGATGCTGCGGGTGCGCGCCTGACTGTGCCCGGACGCCGCCGCATGCTCCTGGCGGGCCCGGAGGGCTGGGTGCGTGGCGCTGGGCGCCCCCAACGCGCCCGCGTTCGGCCTTCCCGTGGGCCGGACAATTTGGCGATCCCGGCCTGCTACAAGCATTTGTAACAGATTTGGCCTCCCTCCTGTTTCTGCGGAAAGAAGGCCTTTACAGGGGCTCGGAGGTGCGACATAATGATTGACACGTACGCGCGTACGCGCGTATGTTACGGACCTGCTACCGGCACAGATGCGCGCCGGTGAGCGGCCGGCCGCCGTCGGGCGGCCCGGCGACTCCCCCGACCTGATCTGGAAGGCACATGGCTGAGCTCGCTCACACCGAAGTGCACCAGTCCGGCAGCGAGCCGGACGTGTCCGGCCCGCGCAGGCCGTTCGTGGCTCCCGCGGTCGAGCACCTGGGGAGACTGGAAGTCAACACATTGCTGACGATCGAGTTCTAGGGCGATCGCCGCCCTGCGCCGGCCGCACCCCGCGGCCGGCGTAAACGGCGGTCGGCAACGCGCGCAACCCTTCTGCGCGCTGATCCAGTCGTGCGGCGCGATCCCGCCCCGCGCGATGTCCTCCTTTTTCCCACCCTCTGCACGGTCAATGGTCAACGTGTCGCACCTCCGTGCCTTCACCGTGGTCTCGCTGCTCGCGGCGCTCGCCGCCTGCGCGGACCAGCCGACCGAGCCCCCCGCCGCCGGACCCGAGCCCAAGCCGGCTCCCATTCCGCTGGGGGTGTACGAGATTACGATGACGGGGCTGGACGGCTCCGACCCTTCGGCCCTGAGCAGCAGCAAGGCCGTCCCGGTGGCGGGGCCCAGCGAGGCCATGAACCCCGTGAACACCGGCATCGCGCTGGAGACGGTGTCGACCACCCTGTTCTCCGAGGGAACGCGCGGCCAGGGGGGACAGCGCTACATCGCGGTGACGTACCGGGTCAAGAACAACACGGGCGGCCCGCTCAGCAACCTCACGATGATCCCCATCCAGAACGCGAGCACCATCGGGGGCAGCCCGTTCTCCAACATCCTGCTGTTCAACAACACGGCGGCCAGCCCCACCATCGCCGAGAGCATGGTGCCCACGGGCGCGGTGTACCTGGGTGACGACGCCCGCATGCGCAGCCAGTATCCCGACGTGCTGCAGGTGTTCACCGAGGCCGAGGTCGCGGCCATCTCGCCGCTCCCGGCGGGGACCACGGGGATCTTCCCCTACGGCTTCGTGGTGCGCAACCCCAGCTCGGCCGTCAGCCGCACCCTCCCGGCCGCGGCCCACCCCAACGACTGGGGCGGCCTGGTGACCTTTGCGTTCCGCTACCCGCTGCAGTCGCCCAACCAGGCCAGCGACCCGTTCACCATCGCCTTCCAGGTGCTGGTGGTGCAGGATACGGAGACGCGGATGACGGAGAGCATCGAGGAGCGGCAGGACACCTCGGGGGTGCGGCGGCTGCGCGAGCGGGCCATCGCCCTGGGCGCCACCACGGTGACGGTGCTGAACGGCAGCGACGCGACCGACCCGTTCGAAACCGACTACCCCGGGCAGCGGCAGCTCTGCAGCGTGCGCACGGCGGGACCCGTGGCCTCGCCCGTGTCCTACATCACGCGTTCCGGCTTCTACACCGAGATCGGCGTGTTTCCGCCGGGGGTGAGCCTGAACACCTGCGCGGCGTACTATCAGTCGGGGACGGCGGCGCCGGGCAACTACCTGATGAACTACAACGTCGTGGTGCGGTCCATGGACCGGTACGGCAACGTCCGGACGGTGCCGGCCGACACGGTGACGCTCACCTCCACAGACGGCACCGCCAGCATGCCGGGGGCCGCGGCGCTGGTCAACGGCGTAAAGACGCTCACCACCGTCTACAGCACCTACGGCAACTCCACCCTGACCGTGGCCGGGCGCCGGAACCGGGGCTCGTATTCCATGTTCGTGAACGGCATGACGCGCACGTGGGACGGCTCCGTCGACACCAACTGGCTCACCAACGGCAACTGGGCGCAGAACCGGCCCCCGGGCTCGCAGGACTCCGTCGTCGTTCCCGGCGACATGCCCAACTACCCGCTGCTGGTGCAGAACACCCTCGCCTCGGGGCTCACCATGACTCCGGGGACGACGGTGCAGCCCTTCATCAACCTGTCGTCGTTCGACCTGACCATCAACGGCAGCGTGGACCTGGGAACCACCGGCACATTCAGCGGCACGGGCCGGCTGATCCTGTCGGGGAACATCGGCACCGTGGGCGGCGGGATCTCCAACTTCAGCGTGCGCAACATGCGCATCACCGGGCAGTACTCGGCCAGCAGCAACCTGAACGTGTCGGGCGGCAGGATCGTGGTACAGGGCGGAAAGCTGCGGAGCCATGGGTTCCGCGTCCGGGTGCGCCCCTCGTAGCAGCCGTAACACCCCCCGCGCGCGGCCCCGTGCCGCGCGTGGGGGCCGTCGGCCGCCGGGCACCCGGCGCACCTCCATGAACCCTTCCAACCCCACGGACCTCATGCTGCGCTCCCTGACCCGACTCTGCGCCGCGACGGCACTCCTTCTTTCAGCCGCACCCGCGGCCGCCCAGTCCGACATCCTTCTTCAGCTGCGCTCCGGCTCGCCGGCGGGCGACCGCTTTCGCGTGGACAGCGCCGGCGGCGTGATCGCGCTGGGGCAGATCACCCTGGGGATCATCCCCGCGACGGGCGCCGGATGGCGGATGATGTGGTATCCCGCCAAGGTGGCGTTCCGCGCCGGGTACGCCGACGTGGGTGGGCAGTTCGACGAGGCCAACATCGGCTACTACTCGTGGGCGGGCGGCGCGCTGAACACCGCGGCCGGCATCTACTCGTTCGCCATGGGTAACCAGAACACGGTGGAGGCCAGCGCCCAGTGCGGGATGGCGCTGGGAAGCGGCAACATGGTGTGGGGCTCGGGCGGCAGCATCGGCACCTGCGGCATCGCCCTGGGGCTTAACAACGACGTGCTGGACCACGCGGGCGTGGCCATCGGCCAGAACGCGTGGAGCGACGGCGACGCGGCGGTGGCGCTGGGGTACCGCACGACGGCGGACGCCGACTACTCGATGGCGTTCGGCTACCGCGCCAGCACCAACGGCCACACCGGCGCCAAGGTGTTCGGCGACGCGTCGACGACGGACAGCATCGAGGCGGTGGCCAACAACGAGTTCGCGGTGCGCGCGGCGGGCGGCTTTCGCTTCCGCAGCAACGCCACGCTGACCAACGGGTGCAACATCGCGGCGGGCGGCGCCTCCATCACCTGTGCCAGCAGCATGACGCTCAAGGAGAACTTCGCCGACGTGGACGGCGAGGACGTGCTGGCCCGCATGCGGCGCATTCCCGTCAACAGCTGGAACTACATCGACGAGGGACGCCAGTCGCGGCACCTGGGGCCGTTCGCCGAGGACTTCTGGCGCGAGTTCTCCCTGGGCGCCGAGCCGCTGGCCATCGGGCACCTGGACATCGACGGGGTGAACTTCGCCGGCATCAAGGCGCTGGACGCCCGCACGGTGGATCTGCAGGCGCGGGTGGCCGACCAGGCCGGGCAGATCGAACGGCTGCAGGCGCAGAACGCGGCGCTCCAGTCGGCCAACGCGGCGATGGAGGCCCGCAACGCCGAGATGGAGGCGCGGATCGCACGGCTGGAAGCGCTGGCCGCCAGGCCCTGAACGGGGCGGGCGTACGAATTCGGTTTTTCAAAAAGGACCGGAACCATGCATCGTTCCCTATTCCGCCTGGGCGCCGCGGCGGCGCTGCTCCTGGTGGCCGCGCCCGGGGCCGCCCAATCCGACATCCTTCTTCAGCTGCGCTCCGGCTCGCCCGCGGGCGACCGCTTTCGCGTGGACAGCGCCGGCGGCGTGATCGCGCTGGGGCAGATCGGGATCGGGATCATCCCCGCGAGCGGCGCCGGGTGGCGCATGATGTGGCACCCGCAGAAGGTGGCGTTCCGCGCCGGCTACGCCGACGCGGGGGGCCAGTTCGACGAGAGCAACATCGGCTACTACTCGTGGGCGGGGGGCGCGCTGAGCACCGCCGCCGGCAACTACTCGTTCGCCATGGGAAACCAGAACACGGTGGAAGCCTCGGCGCAGTGCGGCACCGCCATCGGCAGCGGCAACAAGGTGTGGGGCTCGGGCGGCAGCATCGGCACCTGCGGGATGGCGCTGGGGCTGAACAACGACGTGCTGGACCATGCCGGCGTGGCCATCGGACAGAACAACTGGAGCGACGGCGACGCGGCGGTGGCCATCGGCTACACCACCACGGCCGACGCGGACTACTCCATGGCCTTCGGCTACCGCGCCAGCACCAACGGCCACACCGGCGCCAAGGTGTTCGGCGACGCGTCGACGACGGACAGCATCGAGGCGGTGGCCAACAACGAGTTCGCGGTGCGGGCGGCGGGCGGCTTCCGCTTCCGCAGCAACGCGACGCTCACCAACGGCTGCAACATCGCGGCGGGGGGGGCCTCCATCACCTGCGCCAGCAGCATGACGCTCAAGGAGAACTTCGCCGACGTGGACGGCGAGGACGTGCTGGCCCGCATGCGGCGCATCCCCGTCAACAGCTGGAACTACATCGACGAGGGACGTCAGTCGCGGCACCTGGGGCCCTTCGCCGAAGACTTCTGGCGCGAGTTCTCCCTGGGCGCCGAGCCGCTGGCCATCGGCCACCTGGACATCGACGGGGTGAACTTCGCCGGAATCAAGGCGCTGGACGCCCGCACGCTCGGGATGCAGTCCACGATCACGGAGCAGGCGCGGCAGATCGGCGAGCTGCGCGCGGAGAACGAGTCGCTCCGGGCGGCCCACGCCGAGATGGAGGCCCGCATCGCCCGGCTGGAGGCGCTGGCCGCCCCGGCGAACCCCTGACCCCGCAGATTGCGCACGATTCATCTCCACCGACCGAGGCGACCATGCTCCGCTCCCTGACCCGACTCTGCGCCGCGACGGCGCTCGTGTGTGTGGCCGCCCCGGCGGCGGCCCAGTCCGACATCCTGCTGCAGCTGCGCTCCGGCTCGCCGGCGGGCGACCGCTTCCGGGTGGACTCGGCCGGCGGCGTGGTGGCGCTGGGCCAGATCGGGGTCGGCATCATCCCCGCCAGCGGCGCGGGGTGGCGCATGATGTGGCACCCGTTCAAGGTGGCCTTCCGCGCGGGGTACGCCGACGCGGGGGGCCAGTTCGACGAGAGCAACGTCGGCTTCTACTCGTGGGCGGGCGGGGCGCTGAGCAAGGCGGCCGGCAACTACGCGTTCGCCATGGGCAACCAGAACAACGCCGAAGCGCAGTGCGCGGTCGCCATCGGCAGCGGCAACAACGTCTTCGGCAACGCCAGCGACGGATTTGCCACCTGCGGCGTGGCGCTGGGGCTGAACAACGACGTCAAGGACCAGGCCGGCGTAGCCCTGGGCCAGAACAACTGGAGCGACGGCGACGCGGCGGTGGCCATCGGCTACACCACGACGGCCGACGCGGACTACTCCATGGCCTTCGGCTACCGCGCCAGCACCAACGGGCACACCGGCGCCAAGGTGTTCGGCGACGCGTCGACGACGGACAGCATCGAGGCGGTGGCCAACAACGAGTTCGCGGTGCGCGCGGCGGGCGGCTTTCGCTTCCGCAGCAACGCCACGCTCACCAACGGCTGCAACATCGCGGCGGGCGGCGCCTCCATCACCTGCGCCAGCAGCATGACGCTCAAGGAGAACTTCGCCGACGTGGACGGCGAGGACGTGCTGGCCCGCATGCGGCGCATTCCCGTCAACAGCTGGAACTACATCGACGAGGGACGCCAGTCGCGGCACCTGGGGCCCTTCGCCGAGGACTTCTGGCGCGAGTTCGCCCTGGGCGCCGAGCCGCTGGCCATCGGGCACCTGGACATCGACGGGGTGAACTTCGCCGGCATCAAGGCGCTGGACGCCCGCACGGTGGATCTGCAGGCGCGGGTGACCGACCAGGCCGGGCAGATCGAACGGCTGCAGGCGCAGAACGCGGCCCTGGAGGCGCGGATCCAGCGGCTGGAGGCGCTGCTCACCGCCCAGGCGCCCACGCCCTGAACGCTCCGCGCGCGCCGGGCCCCGCGGCCCGGCGCGCATCGATCCCTACGAGACAGGCCAGCAGCCGCGCGCGGCCGCCTGGCCTGTTTCGCGCTCACCAACCCGACGCCGATCCCCTGCCGATGCACCGCCTTTCGACGCTGATCCCCTTCGTCGCAACCCTCGTCCTTGCCGCCGCCTGCGCCCGGGACCGCACCGGCGGCGACGCGCAGGACCCCGCCGCGCAGCAGGCGGGCGTGGAGGTGGAGGAGTACGTTCCGCCGCAGCTGACCCCCGCCGAGTCCACCGCGGCGGTGGCCAAGATCAAGGCCCATTCGGACTCCGTCACGCAGGCGGTGATGGGGCCGGACTACAGGCCGCCCGCCGAGCCGTACGTGGACACGCCGGAGAAGCAGTACGCCAGCTGCATGGCCCAGGCGAACTCGGTGGAGGAGCCGGTGCGCTCCACCATCCTCCAGGCGTGCGAGCGCTTCAAGAACCGGCAGCAATAAAGAAAGAGACGGGTCTCATCCGGAGACGCGGAGAACACGGAGAGAAGTTTTCTCTCTGCGTTCTCCGCGTCTCCGTGTGAGATCATTCGTTTTCGGTTCATCGCGGATTTCGTTGCACGCCACGCCTGGCTTCCCTGAGGACGTCGGGAACTGCGGGCAGATGGACGCCCGGCAGGGAGCCATCCGCATTTTCTTCTGGAACACCTTTCCCGCCGCAGCGCCCCACAGCCCACCATTCCGGCTTCACCCGATGCGCGATCCCGCGAACCGTCTCCTCGCGCGCACTTCTGCGGGAACGCCCCCGGCCTTCTCGCGGGCCCAGGCTTCGCCAGATCGCGCATCGGGTGTTCGTGGAGGCCGGCTCCGCTGCGCTTGCGGCAGGAGGTCGGGCGCCAGACTGGGGACGAGGATGGCGGGATAGGTATCTCCCGGAAAAATTCTCATGGCCCCCTGCCGCGCTTCCCTCCCTCTGCCGTTCCCGACGCGTCCACACACGCGTGGAGCAACCCCCACCCGCCGCCGTGCCCTGACACCCTTCCACTGCATCGCGGGTCATCTCGCCCCCGGAGAGCGCGACCGCAGTCTGCAACCAGATCCGCGATGAACCGGAAATCAACTCCTGCTTTTCCCGATCCAACAAAAGATGCGATGGCGCTTCAGTGGCGCGAAGTGCACCGGGTACCGCACCGCTTTGGTGCGGTTGCACCGCCTTGCGTTTACCGTCCACGGGGCGATCTTCGGGCTATGTCGTTGCTGGAGATACAGATGAAGTATGGCGCAAACGCGGCCCGTTTACTGCGCTGCAGCCATCCCACTCACATCAGGCGGAACGTCCATGCGGACCGGGGCACACACGCTCCGGCACGCGGTCGTTCCGTCCCGTGAGGGGCCGGCTCCACGCGCACAAAGCGGCGCATTCTGGAGGCGGGATGCGGGGGTTCCGGCGCGGGCGGCCGGGACCGCAGGTGGAACGTCAGGAGAGGGCATTCCGGGCCGCGGACGCGGCTCGTTGCACGCGGCGCGGCACCCCCGCCGGCGCCGCCACACCACCCTGCTGGAGGACTGATGAAGCGCACCCTCACACCCCTCGCCCTCACGGCCCTTGCCCTGACGGCGGCCTGCTCCGACGGCGGCCAGACCCCGCTGGCCACCACCGGCGGCCGCACCGCTCCCGTGCTCTCCGCCGCGGCCGGCCGCGGCGTGGATGGACAGTACATCGTGGTGCTGAACGACAAGGCGGACCCCCGCAGCGTCGCGGCCATCGCCGGCGTGTCGCCCCGCTTCGTGTACACGGCCGCGCTCAACGGCTTTGCCGCCGAGCTCAACCAGGGCCAGCTGAACGCGCTGCAGCACAACGGCGCGGTGGACTACATCCAGCAGGACCAGCAGGTGCAGGCCAGCACCACGCAGTCGGGCGCCACCTGGGGGCTGGACCGCATCGACCAGCGCGACCTGCCGCTCAACGGCACCTACACCTACACGCCCACGGGCGCCGGCGTGCACGCGTACATCATCGACACGGGCATCAAGTCGGGGCACACCCAGTTCACCGGCCGCATGGGCAACGGCTACGACGCCGTGACCTCCGGCGGCACGGCCAACGACTGCAACGGCCACGGCACGCACGTGGCGGGCACGGTGGGCGGCACCACCTACGGCGTGGCCAAGGGCGTGACCCTGCACCCGGTGCGCGTGCTGGACTGCGCCGGCAGCGGCACCGACGCCGGCGTGATCGCCGGGATGGACTGGGTCGCCAACAACCGCGTGCTTCCGGCGGTGGCCAACATGTCGCTGGGCGGCGGCGCCAGCCAGGCCATCGACGACGCCGTGAACCGCATGCACAACCGCAGCGTGACGGTGGTCGTGGCCGCGGGCAACGAGAACCAGAACGCCTGCAACGTGTCGCCGTCGCGCGCGCCCAACGCCATCACGGTGGGCAGCACCACGAACACCGACGCGCGCTCGTCGTTCAGCAACTGGGGCAGCTGCGTGGACGTGTTCGCGCCGGGCAGCAACATCACCAGCGCCTGGTACACCACCACGTCGGCCACCAACACCATCAGCGGCACCTCGATGGCGTCGCCGCACGTGGCGGGCGTGGCCGCGCTGTACCTGCAGGGCAACACGGCGGCGCTGCCGTCGGCGGTGGCGAATGCCATCGTGACCACGGCCACGACGGGCAAGGTGACCAGCGCCGGCACGGGCTCGCCCAACCGCCTGCTGTACTCGCTGCTCACGGGCACCACGCCTCCTCCGGGCGGCGGCTCGTTCACCTACACGGGCTCGCTGGGCGGCTCGGGCGTGAGCTCGTTCCAGCCCGGCACCAGCGGCTACGCCTCGTCGGTCAGCGGCACGCACTCGGCCACGCTGACGGGCCCGTCGGGCACGGACTTCGACCTGTACCTGCAGAAGTGGAACGGCTCGTCCTGGGTGGACGTGGCGTCGAGCACCAGCGCCAGCTCCACCGAGAACGTGTCCTACAGCGGCACCGCCGGCACGTACCGCTGGGACGTGTACTCGTACAGCGGCAGCGGCTCGTTCACGCTGGTCACCTCGCGTCCGTAGGCCCACGCGGCTGACTGACGGGTGGATACGGCCGCCCGGCGCACCGCGCGCCGGGCGGCTTCTTTTTCGTGATGGAGTGATCCTGAAACCGGCAAGACCAGCGTCCGGACAGCGCGCCGCTCACCTCGATCACAGGAGCTGTCAGACGGTCCTCGAGATCGCGCATCAGGTTGATGCATACGGCCTGTTCCGGCGCGCTGCGGCGATCATCCGGGCGATGTGCATCCCTCCCCACAAAAATTCTCATGGCCCCCTGCCGCGCTTCCATCCCTGTCCCGTTCCCTACAACCCCAGGGATCGTGCCTCGTCCACCGGCGCGCCATGCCTCCGCTCACCCGAACCAGGCTCCGCACGGTGCAGCAGAGGAAACGGCACGAGAAAACTCCGCTAACTCCGCTAACTCCGTGTGAAACCCCTTCTTTTTGGGGATTCGACATGATCGTGAGGGAAACAACAGGCGCTGCAGGTTGATGCGGTCGGTCGCCGCGCGGAGTGGATGAGCCGCACTGCTTTGGTGCACCGGATCGGGGCGCCCGCACCATCCTCTTCGTGCCTCCGGCGGGACGCAAATTCTCCAACTCGTTGCTGTAGATGAGGATAGGAAACGGCGTGCCCGCGGCGCGGTCCCTGCCTTACGCTTCATCACTCACGTCAAGCGAGGCGTCCGCGAGGCGGGGCGGAATCATCCCCCCGGCACACCGGCGCTTCGCCCCCACGAGGGCCCCCGCCTCCACGCGCAGCACGCGTCGGGAGCGGAATCGGCGTTCCGGATCTCCCCCTGACGCCATGCGGTCGGCTGGTCAAGGTCACCGCGGCACGGCACCCCCGCCGGCGCCGCCCCACCACCCTGCTGGAGGAATGATGAAGCGGACCCTTACCCCCCTTGCCCTCACGGCGCTGGCCCTGACGGCGGCCTGCTCCGACGGCGCCCAGGCGCCGCTGGCCACCCCCGCCGGCGGCGGCGCTCCCCTGCTCTCCGCCGCGCCCGGCAAGGCCATCGCCGGCGAGTACATCGTGGTGCTGAACGACGGCACCGACCCCCGCTCGGTGGCCGCCGTCGCCGGCGTGACCCCGAAGCACGTGTACGAGGCGGCGCTGGACGGCTTCAGCGCCACGATGAACGCCGGGCAGGTGAACGCCCTGCGGCACAACCCCAACGTCAAGTGGGTGGAAGAGGACCAGGTGGTCGAGGTGAGCACCACCCAGACCGGCGCCACCTGGGGCATCGACCGCATCGACCAGCGCGACCTGCCGCTCAACGGCACGTACGACTACACGCCCACGGGCGCGGGCGTGCGGGCGTACATCATCGACACCGGCATCAACACCGGCCACACCAACTTCGGCGGCCGCGCCAGCATTGCCTGGGACGGCATCGGCGACGGCAACC
This sequence comes from Longimicrobium sp., assembly GCA_036379135.1. GTDB lineage: Bacteria > Gemmatimonadota > Gemmatimonadetes > Longimicrobiales > Longimicrobiaceae > Longimicrobium. The sequence continues at coordinate 944 of DASUVG010000100.1, read as the reverse complement.
AGGACTGCAACGGCCACGGCACGCACGTCGCCGGCACCGTCGGCAGCGCCACCTACGGCGTGGCCAAGGGCGTAACCCTCATCGGCGTGCGCGTGTTCGGCTGCGGCAGCTCGGGCTCCAACTCCACCATCGTCGCGGGCATCAACTGGGTGGCGGCCAACGCCGTCAAGCCGGCCGTGGCCAACATGTCGCTGGGCGGCCCCGCCAGCTCCACCACGGACGCCGCGGTGAACGGGCTGATCAACGCGGGCGTGGTGGCCGTCGTCGCCGCCGGCAACGACGGGCTGAACGCCTGCAACTACTCGCCGGCGCGCGTGGCCAACGCCATCACGGTCGGCTCCACCACGTCGACGGACGCGCGGTCGTCGTTCAGCAACTACGGCACCTGCCTGGACGTGTTCGCGCCCGGCAGCAGCATCCTGTCCACCTGGATCGGCAGCACCAGCGCCACCAACACCATCAGCGGCACCTCGATGGCCAGCCCGCACGTGGCCGGCGTGGCCGCGCTGTACCTGGAGGGCAACACCACCGCGACCCCGGCGACGGTGGCCAACGCCATCATCACCACGTCGACGGCCAACAAGGTGACCAACCCGGGCACCGGTTCGCCCAACCGCCTGCTGAACTCGCTGCTGAGCGGCGGCACCACGCCTCCTCCCGGCGGCACCACGTACACGGGCTCGCTGAGCGGCGCCGGCGACTCCGACATCCACCCCAACGGCACCTACTACCAGAGCACGGTGTCGGGCACCCACACGGGCGTGCTGGACGGTCCCTCGGGCGTGGACTTCGACCTCCGCCTGTACAAGTGGAACGGGTCCGCGTGGTCGCAGGTCGCCTCGTCCCTTTCCTCGGGCCCGGACGAGACCATCACCTACAGCGGCACCGCGGGCTACTACTACTGGAAGGTCGAGTCCTACAGCGGCAGCGGCTCGTACACCTTC
>DASUVG010000099.1:0-24394 GCA_036379135.1 Longimicrobium sp. | reverse complement strand
AAAAGAATAAGCCTCACACAGAGTTAGCAGAGTCAACGGAGTTTTCTCGTGCCGCGCGATGTACTCCGCGATTCATCCGATCGCTGGTAAACGATCGATGCGGCACGAAGGGCGGTCATCTCGCCGAGGCTTCACTCTGTTAACTCTGTTGACTCCGTGTGAGACCCAGTCTTTTTGCGGAGTCGGTATTGTTCAGCCGGATCCGGCTTCAGCTCGCCATGACGGCGGAGCCGCGAAAGCCGCTGATGCAGGCGCGCGTCCGCTCGTCCAGCAGCCGCTCCAGCGCCGCCACCGCCGTCGCGCGCGCGTCGTCGTCGTCGCCCATCGACTCGCCCAGCGCCGTCATGCACACGTCGCGCACCAGCTCCACCTCGCGCGCCAGCTGCGCCTCGCTCCACCCGATCCGCTGGCGCTGGGCGCCGTGCAGCTCGCCGATCACCTGCTGGATGCGGCTGCCGTCCGTCAGCAGCGCCGAGGGCTCGCCGCCGGCGCCGGCCAGGATGGCCAGCGAGTTGGCCACGTCGATCACCAGCGTGCCCAGGTGGTCGGCCACGTCCACGTCGCTCATCTCGTCCGTGAACCCAAGCGCCGGGTCCGCGCGCGCCCGGCGGACGAAATCGACCACCGTGGGGGTCACCTGCCGCAGCAGCGCCTCGCCCGCCGCCTCGAGAACGCGGCGCGCCGTGGCGCGCCGGGCCTCGAGCTCTTCGGCGCTCTCCTCGCTCCCCGCGTCCATGCCCCCCGTCGCGGCGGGCGCGGACGGCGCCGCGGCGGGAAGGCGCAGGGTGAAGGTGGCGCCCGTTCCGCCGGCGCCGTCCAGCGTCACGTCGCCCCCCATCAGCCGCGCCAGCCGCCGGCTGATGGGCAGGCCCAGCCCCGTGCCGCCGTGGCGCCGCGTCAACCCCGCCGCGCCCTGCACGAACGGCTCGAAGATGCGCTCGGCGTCCTCGGGCTTTACCCCGTCGCCGGTGTCGGAGACCACGAAGAGCAGCGCCGGCGCGTCCGTCCCCGGCCCGCCCTCGCCCGCGGCCTGCGGGCGGCACTCCAGGGTGACGCGGCCGCCGGCGGGGGTGAACTTGATGGCGTTGGAGAGCAGGTTCACAAGGATCTGCCGCACGCGGTACTCGTCGCCCACGTAGCGCAGCCCCGCCGCGCCGGCGGTCTCGTCCACCAGCGTGAGCAGGCGGCCGGACGCCTGCGGACGAACCAGCGCCAGGGCGCCGCGGGCCGTCTCCGCCGCGCCCACCTCGTCGTGCGCCACGGCCAGCCGCGCCCGCTCGCTCCTGGAAAAGTCCAGCACGTCGCCCACCAGGCGCAGCAGGTGCCTGGAGCTTTCCTGCGCGCGCTGCACGTACCCGCGCTGCGTGTCGGCCAGCGGGCCGCTTACGTCCATCTCCAGCAGCTGCAGGTAGCCGATGATGGCGTTCAGCGGCGTCTGTACCTCGTGCGTCATGGTGGACACGAACTCGTCGCGCGTCTGCAGCGCCGCCTCGGCGGTGTCGCGCGCGTCGCGCAGGTGCTCCTCGGCGGCGGTGGCCTCTTCCAGCGCGTGCTCCACCTCGATCAGCGCGTTGTCGGCCGCCTCGCGCGCCTCCAGCGCCTCGCCGTGCAGCCGCGCGTTGTCCACCGCGATGGCCGCGCGGCGCGCCAGGTCTTCGGCCATCACCACGTCGATGTCGCCAAAGCGCCGGTCGTGCTCGGCGGTGATGAAGGTCATGGCGCCCAGCACGTTGCCCCGCGCCACCATCGGCACGATCACGTACGAGCGGATCCCCAGCCTGCGCAGCAGCTCCAGGTGCTCCTCGTCGTGCGCCGCGGCCACCAGCGCCGCGTCGGGCACGTCGAACACCATCTCCGGGCGCCCCGTGCGCACCACCCGCGGCGCGCCGATCAGGTCGCCGGCACGGGGGGGATAGTTCGCGTGCAGCCGGCGCGCGGCGTCCTGCTTGGCGGGGTCGGGATGGACAACGGCGATGCGCCGGATCTCGCCGCCCGGGGCCAGCACGTCCACGATGCACCAGGCGTCCAGGTACGGCAGCGACATGCCGGCCACGGTGGTGAGCGTGGCCTCGTAGTCCAGCGAGTCGGAAAGGCAGCGGCTGGCTTCGGCAAGGAACGAGAAGCGGTCGCGGCTGGCCTCGGCCAGGTCGCGCTCGCGCTCGGCGGACCGCAGGGCCGTGTCGTCCGGGTGGCCGGGCGGCGCGTTCTCGGCCCGCGCCGCGGCGCCGCCGTGTGAATCGGGGGAGGGCGCGCCCTCGAGATCGATCGTGCTCAAGCCGTGCATCCCGCGCAGAACAGGTCAGACGTCCCGGCGCGCCCGGTACGGGCGACGCGGCGGGAGAAGCGTGGTTCTCGCATGCATCGTACGCAAGTCCGTGTCCGCGCGCGACGGGTCACGGAGGTGTGGAGGGGGGTGCAGGTGGGAGAAGGCGACGGGCCCGCCGCGGGATGGCTCCCGCGGCAGGGGCCGCATGCTGCGCGGTTCAGCGGGGCCGCCGGCTCACGGCGCGGCTCCGGCGAGATTTCCGTCCGCTAGGAACCGCACTACCACACCCGCCAGAACCGTCCGGTCGCGCGCTGCAGCCGCGGGTCGGTCGTGTCTACGTTCTCCACGTTGAAGCCACCCGGGTCGCGAATCTGGAACCGGTATCGTCCTTCCTCCTGGCCCATAAGAGCGTCCAGCACCAGGACGTGCCCCGCACCCGCCTCGGTGGTGGTTTCCAGCAGCACGACGCCTCCCTTCGCCAGGGCGCGTGCGACGTCGCCCGGTTCTCCCTTTCCGGCTTCGTAGTGCATGCGGAACTCGTCGAAAACACGATCGAGCGCGTGGAAGAAGGTGCCTCTGTCCACGTCGTAGATCCCCTTCTCCACCATGAAGTCCTTCAGCTCCCCCCGATTCAGCTCATAGCCGGCGGTCGTCTCGTACGCCATGCGGATCGCCTCCACGGCGCATGCGTTCTGCGAATGCTGGCGGTAATGCGTATACAGCGGCGCATTGCGCGCCTGCTGTACGGGTTCCTGATCCCGGCGGTGCGGGGGGACGTACCGTGCCGGCGCCGCCTGTTGCACAACTCGCCGGTGCGGAGGGACGTACGGTGCCGGCGGTCCCTGGTTGAACGCGCCCAGGTTCTCGCGTCGGCAGTCGTCGCAGGGCCTTGGACCCCCGTGCAACGGGCAGACGCCGCGGTTGAACGCGCCCATTCCCCGCTGTTGGCAAACAGGGCACGGCTGCGGATTTCCATGATAGGGACAATTCGCCATGATTCGCGGAAGGTGCAAGCGGGGAAAGGGGCCGGCAGGTGCGGACGGAGGGGTGCCCGCGCGTGGAAAGATGTGACGTGGTCAACCGGGATGAAAGGCCGTTACGGCACGTCGTCGAAGTACCGGTCCTCCAGGTGCTCGATGGCTCCGCGGTGGATTCTCCGGACCTGGAAGCGGTACGCCCCATCCTCTCCCGGATCCTCGCCGCGATGGTAGATCAGCCCGTACGCCTGCGGGCACTCCCGCGCCAGCCATTCGAAGACGGCGAGCACCCCGCGCTGGGACCGGTTGCGCAGCCCCGACGCGGTGACGGTCAGCGCGTTCAGGCGAGTGACGTGAAACGACTCCCGCGCGGCTTCTTCCAGCTCCGCGATCCGGGCTTGCAGCGCGTCGGCGAGCGCGTCCTCGGCCTCCAAGCCTCCCGGCGGTTCCGCGATCGTCCAGGCGTGGTATTCGAACATGTCTCTGCGAGAGGGGAGGAGGGGCCGGCCGTTCCGTCTCGTTACCGAACCCGGCAATGGAGTGCATGACTTCCTGAGAGGGTGTTGCTATACCTCAACCAGCGGGAACCCGGCTGAAATCGTGCCCGAAGCGGGCGGAGGAAGCACGCACCATCCGCTGGACGGGCGGGTCCGCGACGGGGCGTAGGAGCTGCCGAACCTGCTGCACACTCTTCGCGCGCTCAGCCGGGGAAACGTGCCGCGGTACATCCTCCACCGGCTTTCCGGGTGCCTCCCGGCTCTACGACCTGTGGCTCCTATTTCTCGCCGGTGATGTGGATTACCGAGGGTACGGCAATGTACTCGTCCCAGAAGCCCTCGCCGTACCGGTGTTCCGGGTCCGGAGGGATCAGGTAGGGCTCGATCTTCCAGGAGCGGAATCCCACGGTTCGGAATGCCTCCTCGTACGCTTCCCAGGGGAGCCAGTAGAAGTCGAACTCCACCGTGTTCTCGCCGAGGAACAGCGTGGCGCGGAGCGTCGCCCCCTCGTGAAGGGTGTCGTCCACCAGGCGATAGCGGAGCCCGTACTTTCGCTGATCGATCAGGGGCCGCGGCGGCTGAAGCGGATTGGCGTTGCTCGCCACGAAGCGCTGGCCCGGCTGGAGGTTGTCGTAGACCGTCCGCACCATCTGGAGCAGCTGTTCGCGGTTCCGGGCATAGTGCAGAAAGTAGGAGGCGGTGACACGATCGAATTCGCCGATCTTGCCCAGCGTGGCGGCGTCCGCGACGTGGTACTCGATGCCCAGCGGCTGCGCCTGTTCCTGCTGCCGGGCCAGGCCGATCATCTGCGCCGAGATGTCGACGCCCACCACCCGGGCGGCGCCCCACCGCTTGAGCAGGCGAGTGCCCATCCCGTCGCCGCAGGCCAGGTCGAGGACGGAAAGACCCGTGAGGTCGCCAAGCCGCAGGCGGAGCGAGTACCACTCGGGCTCCCGCAGCGGCACGGCGGCCGCGATCTCCTGATAATCGAGGGCAATCGTGTCGTACTGTGCCATGGGTCCCCCCTTTCAGCGGATTCGTATGGCTTGTCCTCCCTTGCACCCGGTACCTGAGTTAAGGCCCTCCGCGAGTTCCGCCAAGCAAACATTCAAGGGCGCTTTCCGGCTCGTGGCCGCGATCTCTGACGGGATGGCCTGCACCGCCGGTGCGTCGGCGTACTCGCCCGGGGACCTGCGAGGCAGCCTGCTGCCCGGCCGACAGCCCCGCGCTCGATTCCGCGGGCGCCCGGGCCCGCCGATCGGCGCGACGGCGTTCCCGCCGGTACGGGGGGTCAGTCGGGGAGTGGCCGGGCGAGCCGATCCTGGAAGTGCTCCAGGAACTCCCCCACGTCGATCCCGTCCACCAGTGCGTGGTGCACCTCCACGCACACCGGCACGTACCACGCGCCGCCTTCCGCGTACCGCCTGCCGAAGGTGAGCTTGGGGACGGAATCTTCCCGCCGCATCGCGTTGGTGAAGGAGGTGAAGCGGATCCAGGGGAGCACGGTGGCGTGGAGGGTGGCGTCGTCGGCCTCGCGCTCGTCGCCCAGCGTGGTGCCGGACCGCGCCCGCTCCATCTCGCGCTTCCCCTCCGCCGCGAAGCGTGAGAAGGACGTCTGGTGCGCGAAGTACGAGAAGCCGAACGTGCGGTCCGGCCGCAGCACCGTGCACCCGATCCCCACCGCGTCGTGGCACCAGACGCGGTCCTCCCGCAGCCGCAGCCTGAACGCCTCGACCGCGTTGGCCGCGCCCATCGCGGCAAACAGCATCGCGAGCGTGAACGACGTTCCCTCGCCGCCGCGCGAGGCCGCGTAGCACGCCGAAACGTCCACCGCCGCGGTGATGCTGAAGTGCGGCCTGTCGTAGTCGCGGAACAGGAGGAAGTGCTCCCGCCGCCTCCATTCCTCCAGATCGATGTATCTGCCCACGGAGGCTCCGGTAGGATCGAGCTTCATCCACTCACGCCTGGACTCGCGCGTTCGAAGCTCTGGCCGGGAGATGCGCCCGCGCAAGTACCCGCGGCCAGCGCGGCGTGCGCCCCGCGGCTGCGGAACCCACGGCGGGGAGCTTTCCGCGAGAGTCCAGCTCGTGGCTCCTGGTTCCGACGGTGCGGGGATGTACCGCCGGATGCGAGGCGGCTCCCGGAGCGTGCACTCCGGGAGCCGCGTTGCATCAGCAGGTGAGATGCTACGCCTCGTTGGGGCAGGGAACCTCCTTCTCGTAGCAGGTCGTCTCGCCCTTTACGGTGGAGCAGATTACCGAATAGCACTTTCGGACCTGTGCCGACACCAGTCCGACGGCGATGGGCGCGACGCCCACAAAGACGGCGGCGCAGGCGAGCGCAATCGTGCTGCGGCGTGTGATTCGGGGCATACTTCCTCGCATGGCGATGGGGGGATGCGGCGCGGGGGGCGCGGCTCAGCCGCGGGTGTAGCGGTACAGGCGGACGGTCTGGCGATGGGTGGCGGAGTCGAGCGAGGTGCAGAGAATCCAGTCGGGGCCGATCGCCTGCGGACGAACGCGGGCGGGTAGCTCGATCGTGGCCAGCGGCGCTCCTTCGGGGGAGTAGATGCGCCAGAGGTCGGGATCGTCCCAGCCCTCGGGAGGCTGCGCGTCCCCGATCCACAACTCGCCCCCTGCGCCCACCACCAGGGACTCGTATGGTGGAAGCGTTTCCGGATAGGGAATCCGGGTGCGCTGCGCCACTGCCTCGGCGCGATCGGACCGCCCGCCCACGGTGACCATCCGCGCCCAGTACTCCTCAACGTCCCTGGGCGAGACGGGGTGTGGCGTCCAAGGGGCGTGGAGCACCTCGTGTTCGGTACCCACGGCGTCGATCCGCCGGATGCGGTACTCCTCGCCGGTTCCGAGCACCACTCCGTCGTCCGTCACATCCATCACGGTGCGCCGGCCGAACGGCAGGTCCTCCACCACCAGGCCCATCCCGTCGCTGCTCCTGTACGAGTAGCGCTCCTGCGACGGGACCGTCGCGAGTGTGTCGATCACGCGGCCGGCAGGGCTGACGCGCACCAGCCGCATGCGCTCCCGCCAGGCGCCCTCCTGCCGTGCGGCGGCGTCATGGTCCGTCCCCGAGGCTAGCAACAGGCTGCCGTCCGCGAACGTGCCGATCACGGAAGGAAACGATCCGCCGAGCGCCGGAAAGGGCGTTGTGCGTGCCAGCCTCCCGGCGTCGTCGAACACCGTAAGCCGCTCTAGCGCGGCATCCCACACCAGAATGCTGTCGGCGTGGGAGCCCACCCACATGGGTACCTGGAACTCGCCCGGCCCGCTGCCGCGCCGCCCCAAGCTGGCCAGGTGCGCGCCATTGGCGCCGAACAGCTTTACCTGCTGCGTTCCCGCGTTGGCGACCGCGATCCGGCCGTCCGGCAGACGCGTGGCCGAGGTCACCCGGAACAGCGCGTCTTCGCCTTCTCCGGCCCCGATCTCGATGATCGGCCGCGGCTCGACCGACCACTGTACCGCGGTGGACTGGCGAGCGGGTTTCGGGTCGGTGCAGGCGGTGGCCATCACGGCCGCCAGCACAACGACCGCGGCCGGTTTGGAAGACATCACCAACATCCAGGGTGTGACGCGGTCCGGGGGGAATACGCCGGCTCCAGCGACGTCATCATCCGCTTCAACCGCGCCAGCTGCGGACGGGCCGTGTCCAGTCGCGGCCGTGCCGCCCGTGCGGGCTGCGCGTCAAGGCGCTCGAATGCCTGGATCGTGGAGACGGGCACGTTCAGACGCACCGCCACCAGCATCTCACGCGGAGTGGGCCTGGATTGCGGCGGCAGCGGGTGTTCGCAGCCGGCGACGAACGCGCCCACCAGCAGCACCGAAAGGGGTGCACCAGGCAAGGTGAAGCGAGGGGTGGGCTGCAGGGGGGTCCTTTTCCGGCTGGTCATGCTTCATTGGGGCAGGGAATTTCTTTCACCTCACACAGGCGCGAGCCATCTTCGAACACCAGGCAGTCCTTGAAGTAGCACTTCACCACCTGCTGCGCGCCCGCTGCGCGGACGGCCACTAGTACGACAACCGCCGCGCCCATCACACCGGCGACCATCAAAGCGTAGTGGACGCGTCCCTGCATCGTATGCCCCCATGCGGACGGTTACGGATCGTAAGGAGACCTTGCATTCTAGGCATCATACATTTTTGTCCGGATGATTGTCAACAATCTTCTTGAAAGGAGCGCGGGCTGCGGGACCGATGACCGGTGCGGCATAGAACCCGTGCAGGGGAGTTCCCATGGCCGCCACGCTGCCTGGGCTTCGCTGCCTCACCCGCCCGGCGCCGCGCAGCGCGCGAGCGTCAATCGGCGCGACGATGAAAAGCTCGAGCCGCCGACGGGCCACGTCTCCCGGCTGTGCGAGACCTTCAGGATCTCCCGGACGCGGCGGCGCACACGTACCGCGCGGATGAAGACGGTGGGCGGTGTCGCGGGTAGCCGCGGCGCCTCCCCCAGCTTATCGCCGGCGTGCGCGTATGGGCTTCAGGCGCACTCGAGCAGACGCGTGGCAGCATGTGCCTGGCCGGCCTGGCGCGCGGCGGGTTGCGGGCTACGCGGCAAAGTTCGGGGGGGCGGGTTCCCGCGGCCTGCGTTCACGCCTTTGCACGGGATCGTGGGCGCTCTGGCCCACGGCGATCCGCCGGCGCGCCGGCACCGTCCGCCACCGCCGAAACCTCGCCGGTGCCCACGAAGATGCCTTTCTCGCGCAGGCGCTTGACCAGCGCGGCGCGCGTCTTTGCGTCCGCGCTCAGCCGCAGCAGCGTGGGCGTGATGGCCGTCACGTGCGCGCCGCCGATGGACGTTACGCGGCCGGCCGTCTCGGCGTCGGGGCAGTCCACCAGCACCGCGGGGGCAATGCGGATGGTGCGCACCGCCTTCATCCAGTCGCGTACCTGCCGCGCCACGTTCTCCGGCACGCCGCCGCGCGACACACCTTCCAGTATCCCGAGCACCTGCGCGGCGGTGACGCCCTGCTCGGCCGCGCGCAGCACGGACGCGCGCGTCAGGCGGAAGAGCGCCCCCACGCCGCTCCCCGTGCGCTCCGCGATGCGCCCCAACTCCGCCTCGGCGCGCGGGGCGGGGGCCAGGAACACGACCTCGAAGTCCGGCTGCACCACCACCTCGCCGCCGCCGGCCTCCGGCGCCAGCTCGAAGTCGTCCGCCGCGCCCAGCAGGTAGCGTCCCGCGTCCGTGAGCCCCAGCGCCACGGTGCCGTCCTCCATCCGGCCGAGCACGGCGCACCCCAGCGGGACCAGGCGCCGCGCCAGGAAGGTGAGCAGTATGCTGGCCCAGGTGTCTTCCCACGCCTCCAGGGTCGCCGGCTCGCTGCTCCAGTAGCGACGGGCGCGGATCCGGGGCCCGTCCGGACCCAGGTACGGGTTGGTTTCCCGCGCATGGTACCGCACGAAGTCCATGAACGGCACCAGCGCGCCCGGCGGCAGCGAGAGAAAGGCCGTGGCGAGCGCGGCGCGCGCGTCGATGCCGCGGTCCTGCATCTGAAAGCCCAGCGACGTGCCGAAGAAGTCGAGGTCGCCCGAACCGCCGTACGCCGTGGGATTTCGCTGCGGAAGCGCCCGCAGCACCGCCAGCACCTCTCGCAGCCGCTCTCCCTCGCCCAGCGCCAGCCAGGCGCGGCCGGCGCGGGTGGGCTCGTACCGGCCGCGGCCCCCCACGCTCTTTACGGCGCCCAGCCGCAGCGTGGAGGCGAAGTGCGCCGCCACCTCCACGCGGCGGACGGCGCCGGCGTTCTCCCCCGCGTCCTGGCCATCCGCATCGTCCCAGGGTTCGTCGTCGTCGTCGTCGCCTGCGTTGGTGGTGCCCCGTTCTGTGAACTGCTGCACCCACGGGGGGAGGGATGCCAAACGCGCGGCGACGGCGCGCTGGGCACGTACGTACAGAGACCGGTCCGACGCACGGATGGCGATGGGCTCGGTGGCCGCCTCCACCAGCACCGCCGTCATGTCGCCCACGCGGAACGGCGCCGTGAACGTCTCCCGCGCCTGCACGGGAGCCGGAGGCGACACGCTCCCCGACAGGCGCGCCACCACCCCGGGGAGCAGTCCCGCCACGGCGTTGGCGTTCTTGTCGATGGAGACGAACACCAGCAGATAGCGCAGCCCCGCCGCCAGCGCGGCCGCCACAGTGTCCGGCCGTGCGTCCGGGACCAGCTCCGTGACGGAGCGCAGCGGCACGCCGCGCGGATGTGCCGCCAGCGCCTGCACCAGCCCGCGAAGCGCCGCGGCCACGGCCGGAAAGACCAGCCGGGACCGGTCGCCGGAGGTCATCCGCGCCTCTTCCCACTTCATCGCCTGCGCGTGCGACTCCGCCGCCAGAAAATCGCGCACCCAGGCGATCGACGACGCGGCGTCGGCGGCGCCCTTGCGGTCGCGGGGGTCGAAGTAGCTGCGGTCCGGCGCCGCCAGGCGGTGGGCCTGGAAGGAGTCGAACTGGTCCTGCACGTACTCCTGCCGCAGCACGCCGCCCGGGCCGTGCAGCGGGCGCAGCCGGTCCGCCGCGCGCAGGGCGATGAGCAGCGGGCGCAGCTCCGGCCGCAGCGCGTGCAGCATTCCGCGCCCGGTGGGGGCCACCAGCAGCCCGGCGGACCCGAGCTCCCCGCTCCCCGTGCCGAGCGAGGAAAGATGGAAGCCCTGGCCCGGCTTGATCTTGAGGAACTTGCGCCGCGCCTCGGGCGAGAGCGCCTCCCACCGCGGCAGGTGGCGGAGCACTTCGCCCCAGTCCAGGTCGTGCAGCTTCACGCCGCCGCCTCCATCCGCGCCTGGTCCGCCTCCATCACCTCCGCCGCGTCGGCGATGCGGTACTCGTAGCCCTGCTCGCACAGAAAGAGCTGGCGGCGCAGCGCGTACTCCTGCTCGTCCGTATCGGCGCTGACCAGGGTGTAGAAGTGGGCCTGGTTGGCGCCCGGCTTGGGACGGAGGATGCGCCCCAGCCGCTGCGCCTCTTCCTGCCGCGAGCCGTAGGTGCCGGAGACCTGGATGGCGACGGACGCGTCCGGCAGGTCCACCGCGAAGTTGGCCACCTTGCTCACCGCCAGCACGGGGATGCGTCCCTCGCGAAAGTCGCGGTACAGCTGGTCGCGCTTCCGCTGCGGCGTGCTCCCCTTGAGCAGCGGCACGTCCAGTTCGCGCGCCAGCTGGTCCAGCTGCTCCACGTACATCCCGATCACCAGCGCCGGCTCGCCCGGGTGCCGCGCCAGGATCCGGCGGATGACCGGGACCTTGTCCGGGTTCTCGCTGGCGATGCGGAACTTGTCGCGCGCCTCGGCGATCGCGTACGGCATCCGCAGCCCGTCGGGGAGGGGGACGCGCACCTCGGTGCACGCGGCCTTCGCGATCCATCCCTGGCCCTCCAGCTCCTTCCAGGGCACGTCGGCCTTCTTGGGTCCGATCAGGGCGAACACGTCGTCCTCGCGCCCGTCCTCGCGCACCAGCGTGGCGGTGAGGCCCAGACGCCGCCGCGCCTGCAGCCCCGCCGTCACCTGGAAGACCGGCGCGGGGAGCAGGTGCACCTCGTCGTAGACGATGAGCCCCCAGTCCCGCCGGTCGAACAGCTCCAGGTGGCGAAAGGGCCCGTCCCGGTCATCCCGGTGCGTGAGAACCTGGTAGGTGGCGACGGTCACGGGACGCACCTCCTTGGCCTCGCCCGTGTATTCGCCCACATGGTCGTCGTGCAGCGTGGTCTTGTCCAGCAGTTCCGCCTTCCACTGCCGCACGGCCGTCACGCTGGTGGTGAGGATGAGCGTGCTGCTGGCCGCGTGCGCCATGCACTCCATCCCCACCACCGTCTTTCCCGCGCCGCAGGGAAGCACGATCACGCCCGATCCGCCGCGCTCGCTGCCGCCCGCGTGAAAGGCGCCCGCCGCGTCTGCCTGGTACGCGCGCAGTGCGAACGGCGCCCCCGCACGCGTGGTGTCGCGAAGCGCGATGGCGAGCGGCTCGCCCGGCGTGTAGCCGGCCAGGTCCTCCGCGGGCCAGCCCGCCTTGACCAGCGCCTGCTTGAGCCGCCCGCGCTCGCCCGTCTCCACGCGGAACGCCGTCGCGTCCAGACGGGGCCCCAGGTGCGCAGCCACCTTCTGGATGCGCGAGATCTCCTCCATCACCGGCGCCTCGTCGCACGTCAGGATGAGGCCGGCCTCGTCGCGCTCGATGCGCAGCCGTCCGAAGCGCGACGCAGCGTCGCGGATGGTGCGCTCCACGTTGGCGGGAACGGCGTACTTGGCGTAGTCGCGCAGCGCGCCCGTGATCTCATCCGGGTCCGCGCCGGCGGCGCACGCGTTCCAGACGGAGAGGGGAGTGATGCGGTAGGTGTGCACGTGCTCGGGCGACTTGACCAGCTCGGCGAAGCGCGCCAGCCGGTCGCGCGCCTCGCCGAAGCGCGGACTGGCCACCTCCGCCAGCACGCTGAGGTCACCCTGCACGATGAGCGGATTTTCGGGGCGGTACGTCGTCATCCGTGGTGCGTGAGAACCCTGCGGTGGAAGCGCTCGCGGCGGAAAACGCGGAAGAGTAGCAGGCCGGACGGCGGGACGGAAGTGCCCGGAGTGACCAGGCGGGAGGGACAGGCCAAAGCGGCCACCGGGCGAGCATCCGCGCGTTCCCTGTGCGCGCTCGGGGTGAGCGCGGAACTCGCGGCATCCGGTTGTTGGAGAGGCCTCCGTCCCTTATCATGGTGTACGGAGTGATCAACCCATCATCTCAGGATTCAGCCCCACCGCGCTGATGTCAGCAAGCCGGAAGATGCGCCGCCGTAAGCGGGCGCCGCAGGTCTACGAGGTGGTCTACGACCGGCTGGAGCACCCCGGGCACGCCCAGCTTTCAAAAGAAGTCCGCGAGGCGCTTCCCGGGCTCCGCGATCTGGTGCTCCACGATCCGCGCACCGCGGTGACGGAACTGCGTGGCTGGATCGAGCGTGAGCCGCTGCCCATGTTTTACAACTGGCTGAGCGGCGCATACAGCGCGCTCGGAGACGTCGAGGCCGTAGAGAACACGGTTCGCGAGAATTACCGGCGAAATCCGAACTACCTGTTCGCACGCGTCAACTACGCGGAGCTCTGCCTGCGCGATGGCGACCTTGCCGGTGCGCGGGAGGCGCTGGGCGCCTCACTCGATATTCGTCCCTTGCTCGGGGGGCGGAAGCGCGTCCACGTCTCCGAGGTGACAGGGTACTTCTACGCCGTCGGCCTTTATCACATCAAGGCCGGAGATCGCGGCGCCGCGGAGAAGGTGTATGAGTTGATGGATGAGGTTGCGCCCAGGGAACCCCGCACGGAGGAACTGAGGCGATTGCTGCGCCCTCGCTTGCGAGACCTGTTCTCCAGGTAGCGAATCATCCGCTGGCTGCCGCCTCGCGGCGTTCGACGATTCGGCCTGGCTACTCGGCAGGGATCCGGGACGCCGTCGGGGTGCGTAGCCAGAACTCGGCGATGTCGCGGACGAGCGGTGCGGATTCGGGTACAAGTCCGGTCCCGTGGCGCGGATCGTAGCGCTCCGCGTAGTCGCGGCCCAGCTGGTATCCCCATGTGGCGGAGTTTCGCGGATCGAGAATGCAGCGGACGGCATTCTCCACCACCAGCGCGTCGCGGCTGTAGATGGTGCGCACGCTGGCCCAGCGCGTGTCTCGGGTTTCGCTCTGCGTCGACTCCAACTCTCGCCGTGCGGCCCTCAACGCCAACTCGGCGTCACGAGCAGGCTCGGCCAGGTAGAGGTGGATGCCTTCCATCGCGGCGTCGATCCGCGTCCGGAATTCCTGCACTCGCTCCGCATCCACTTGTGTCGGGGGAGCCGTGAGAAAGCGGCTTCGCGATAGATCCGCAAGGTAGCAAGCGAACGAGGCGGCGTGCTCCCGCTCGGCGCATAACCGCTTCAGCACCGTCAATCGCGTGATGGGGAACGACGCGCCCGCCTGCAACTGGTCGGCGAGTGTCGCCAGCTTGCGCGCGGTGGCCATCCCGGGACCGGTGGAATACGGATTGTCGGAGCGATACGTGGTCATCCGTCCTGCGTGAGAACCTGCGTGGAGGCGCTCGTGGCGGGAAACGCGGAAGAGTAGCAGGCCGGAAGGCGGGACGGAAAGTGCCCGGAGTGATCAGGTGCGCTGGGCGAGCGAAAGCGGCCACCGGGGGAGCAGCTGCGCGGCGAGAGAGGGGTTCAGAACGGCAGGTCAGCGTCATCGTCCATCAGCCGGGCGGCGTCGCGGACCACGTCCACGGCCCGTCGTCGAGCCCGCTCGTGCACCGTCGCGTCATCCGGGTCATCCCAGCGGATCCCGTACGGAGCGCCGCCTTCCGTATAGCCGGCGATGAACGCGAACTCCTCATCCCACTCGCCCGCGTCATCCGCACGGGCGTGCTGCTCCTTTTGCCGCGTCCTGCGCCCGGCACGCGCCTGCTCGTCGCGCCGGGCCTGCTCCAGCCGCGCGTCGGGGAGGTCGACGCCCAGCATCCTCAGCTCTAGGACCGCGCACACGTCGCTTACGCCGAACCACTTCCGGTAGCCGCGGACCAGGTTGCCGCCACGGTACGTCGGGAGCCAGTGTTTCGCCGCCTGCAGGCGCGCGGCTCGAGTCATCCGTTTGCGGCGGGGAGGAGCCATGGCCGGTCAGATCGCACCCCAGGCGGCGGCAAGGGTCAGGTGGTTGCGCGCCATCCACAGGTCGAAGCGCTCGGGATCGTAGACGCCGGCCCAGAGGCGGTAATCTCCGTGCTCCGGATGATGTGGATCGCGCAGCGACTGCAGCATCTCGGTATAGCTGCAAGGGCCGCCGCAGTCCTCGGGCGGTCCTGCGCGCTCCCCTCCGTAGAGCTTGGGGAGCAGGCGTTCATCCTCCTCCTCGAGCGGCGTAACGATGTAGACGTTCTTTACCACGATCTCATGCACCCAGTTGTCGCCGAAGTCGTAGGTGTACGTGAACCGCGCGCCGTTGCTCAGCGCCAGGTCACTCAGCCGGACCGCCGTGGAGTCGCCTCCTCGTCGGGCGCCTCGAAACGGCGCTCTCCGACGCGGAAACGGTAGAGGTGATAGCCCATCCATCCGAACAGGAGCTGGATGATGCGATGGAGCTAGTGGAGCGTGCAGGTGTCCGGCATGCGCACCCGCTTCCAGATCGGCGGCTCGATCCGGGCGATTGTAAGGCGCAGCTCGATCCAGCGCGGCTTACGTTTGCGGCCGAGGCGGGCGGGGACGGAGGGTGTACGTCCCTGCGAGTCCAATCGGGTAACGGGCAGCTACTCGATCAGCAGTGTGATCACGCCAAGGCCGATCCAAGCGAGTATGAACAGGAGCGGGAATGTCCACGCGAGCACGCCGCTTACACTTTTTTCCTTGCGGAGTATGAGTAAGCGTTGTTGTTCCGCTAGCCCGATGGTTTCCTTGAACTCCAGGAATGCTTCTTCGGCACGGACTTCAAGTACCCGAAGCAATACCAATTTGTCGAGCTGTACGTACAGCCAGAGGGTGCTTACGAGAAGTCCAAGAATGCAGATTGGGAGCACTATCAGAGTAGCCCGGGGATTTTCGCCGCTTATCGCCGTGACAGCTGCTGCGAATAGTAATGATTCACATACCATGAAGAAATTCAAACGGTTGTAAAATACGTTTTCCTCATGTAATCCGTGGGTGAGTAGACGTTGCTGCTCTTCCGGCAGTAATTCATCGCCCCGACGGATCCGCTCTTTAGCCGTATCGTCTGACGTCGCCACAACCTCCATGTTGGAAGTGCTGTACTCAGCGTTTGTGGCGTCCGTTCTTACCGCTGCTGCACCTCCGATTTGTGTCGCACCCCACGAAAGGAGATCAGAATGTCCCTGCTGGGTACTAGTGTCATGCTTGGTCATCAGTATCTGCTCCTGATCAGATCGATTGTGCTCTGAGCGAGGTAAGCGCTGTCTCGTACGGGAGCCTGAGACGACATGTTTCATCAACTCGCAAGACTGCGTGGCGGTCTCCGAACACAGGTCCATCTTCCAGCGTTCTTCGCCATCCTGTATTCCCGCCCGCCCGACAGCCTGATGGGCACCCCGCGCCGGCTCGCCGCGAAATGCGTGGACGGGCCGGCGCACGCGCACGCACGACGACTGAAGCGATAGATGCCCAGGCGCACCGACGTGCCGAGCATCCTCACCTGGGCTCCGGGCCCATCGTCATCGGCCAGGCGGCCGAGTTCGGCTGCAGCGGCACGCAGGCGATGTGGACGTACCGTGTGATCCGGTGATTAAGCGCGTCGAGAGAGTCTCACACCCAGATGCGCGAGAGGCCCGAACTCATTCGGGCCTCTCTTTTGAAGATGTGGCGTGCCGGAACTGATCCGCTGCTCCTCCTCCTCTCAGAGTCCCACCCGGAATGCTTTCCCGAAGAAGACCGTAAACGTCCACCGGTTGTCGATCGAGTTGAATCCGGGCGTGACACCTCCCACAAGCCCCGCCTCCCCGGGAACGAAGTAGATGGGCACCTCCAGCCCCCACTCTTTATCCGCGAACCGGTATGTCAACCGTGGATTCCAGGCGACGGTGCGGCCGAAATACCCACGCGTCTGCGCTGTCCCCACGCTGCTCTCCTGCCGCACCGGCTCGCCGAGCGGCGCCTTGCGGCAGCGTAGTGCTCCAGCAACGCCCACGGGCACGCACACCTCCGCCGCGGGTCCCTCCACGTAGGCGGATTCGTACCGGTAGCTCACACTCCAGAGTTGCGTTCCGAGGAAGCGGCCGATGCTGACGCCCACAGAGCCTGAACTGCGCTCCAGCGTCTCCGGCAGAAACGTTTCAGCGTCTAGGTAGCGCATCTCCTCGGGCTGATACCGGGCAGAGATCTCGTACAGCACTGGCCTCTCGCGCTCAACTTCGAGCCAGAAGTCGCGCCTCAGTTCCCGGTTTCCCGTTGTCACGGCGGTGAGATCGAAGTTCACGCAGTCGGCGCCCGACGCAACTCGCCCCTTCTTCTTCATGCGCTCGCACCAGGCGGTTCTCTCGCCCGCGGACGCATCCCACCTCCAGCGCTGCCCTGTCACGGACAACGACAGGGTTGTTCCACCGGTAAGCCCGCCCAAGTCACCGAAAACCGTCTGCTCGCCTTCATCCTCCGACAGCGGCGCCGTCACGCCGACCGTCGCGTGGAGCCGTCCGAAACTCGGATCGTCCATCAGCCGAAAACCGCCTTGGACGCGCGCTTCGGTCTTCTGCGCGCTCCCGGACAGGAAAAAAACAGGAACGCTGCTACGGATGCCTGCAGTTGCCGACGGAGTCACCAGCACCTTCTGCACGGTGATGTGGGCGGAGTCTGCTTCCGTGGCCTGAGCGGACAGCAGTGGCGCCGTCACGAGTAGCAGGACTGCCGCGGCCCCGCAAACGCGCAGGGGGATCGCTGAAATGTGCCACATGGTGTACCTCGTCAGGAGGGGATGGTGAAGACTTGCTGCGCGACGATGTCTCCCTCGGGTGTGCACCGCTTGCGGGGATTGGGCTTGAAGACCACCTCCGGCGGAGCGGTAATCTCGATGGTGTACTCGCTGTCGGGGGCGGCGCCTTGGGCCTGCCACGAGAGGGCGTAGGTTCCCGGGGAGAGTTCCATGTCGCCTTTGCCGTCGGTGAGGTTGAGTTCACGGCGGTTATTCCCGCTCGGGAAGTCTTCCACCGCGATCTTCGTCACGTCGCAGTTCGGGACGATGTACGTCACTTTCAGGGTCGGCATACGATCCGTCCGGGTGATGGTGATGGCGTTCTCTAAAACCGGAGTCGAGACTGTGCGGCTACGGATAGGCTGGGGTCCTTTTCATATCACGGGTGGAAGCTGGTTGAATCGCGGGTAAAAGACATCGCGACATTATAGATTGACGCGGCGGCCACTTTTCCCCGGCCGGCGCCTCCGAGGCCTTTCCCCCCACCGCCGCACATCCCACTATTCCCGCCCCGACCGACAGCCTGATCGGCACTCCGCGCCGGCTCGCCGCGAATGCGTGGACGGGCCGACGCTCGCGCACGTAGACAACAGCGATAGACGCCCAAGCGCACCGACCTGCAGAGCATCTTCATCCTGGGCTCCGGGCCCATCGTCATCGGCCAGGCGGCTTGAACTTCGTGCTGCAGCAAACGCTGGCCGCCTCTCGCGCAGGGAGAGGCGGCCAGTGCTCGTATGGGGTGCCTGTGATCTGCACGCGCACGCTTGTCAGCGCACCGGCTTTCCGCAGTGGGGACAGCCCGGTAGCGGGCGGGCGCTCTGCACGGCTTCGACCAGGCCTGAGCCGAGGATGGCGGTGGGGAGCGCGAACAGTCCGATGCCCAGAAGCGCCAGGAAACCGCCCGCCACACGGCCCAGCACCGTCACCGGGTACACGTCGCCGTAGCCGACCGTGGTGAGCGTGGATACCGCCCACCACATGCTGGCGGGAATGCTGGAGAACTTGTCCGGCTGCGCCTCGCTTTCAGCAAAGTACATGATGGACGAGGCCACGATGAGCAGCACGGACGTGAGCGCGGTGCTCATGACCAGCTCCTCGCGCTTCGCCTGCACCACGCGCCGCAGCCGCGCGAGCGCGGCCAGGTATCTGCCGAGCTTGAGCAGCCGCACCAGCCGGAGCAGCCGCATCGCGCGAAGGACGCGCATGTCTGCCGTGCCCAGCGTCACAAGGAACGGCGCGAAGGCCATCAGGTCCACCAGCGCCAGCGGCCGCAGCGTGAAGTGCAGCCGCTCACGCACCGCGCCGCGGGAGCGCGGGTCCTCCACGCAGGACCACAGGCGAGCGGCGTATTCTCCCAGAAAAATCAGCACCGAGCACGCCTCCAACACGGCGAACGCGGCCCCGAACCGCTCCTCCACCGAGCGGACGGATTCCAGCACCACGGCCGCGACGTTCAGCGCGATCAGCGTGAGGATGAAGAGCTCGAACCGCCGGCTGCCCACGTCTCCCGGTTGTGCGACCTCCAGAATCTCCCAGACGCGGCGGCGCACACTCCGGCGCGTGGACGTAGGGGTGGCGGTGTCGTGGACAGCCGCGGACGCATCCCCGGCAAATGGCTGCCGTCCACGTGTGATGTTCAGGGGCACTCCGGCAGGCTCAGGAGGTTGTTCGGCTCGCTGCTGTCCGCCTCCGTTTTCAGGTACTTGTTCCCGTACTGGCTGGTCGCGACGATCACGGTGACCGCCCGGCCGCCCGTGCTCACGTAGAACGCCCGCTGGCGGCTCTCGATTGCCCTGATCGCGTCCTGCTGCGTCATCTTCCAGCCCGCGCCGCCCACGTGCGTGATGCGCTGGTACGGGTTCTGGCGATCGTCCTTGTTGATGCACGTGATCTGGTCCGCCATTTCAGCCTCCGGAGTGCAGGAGTAAGGACGCCTTCCTGCGTCACTGCTCCTGTCGGACGCGCCCGGTTGTTTTCGCGGGCATCGTCCTTTCCGCCGGCTGTCCGCCATCCTGTATTCCCGCCCCGACCGACAATCTGTCCGGCACTCCGCGCCGGCTCGCCGCGAAACATGCGCGGACGGGCCGGCGCTCGCGCAGGCGCACGCACGACGACTGAAGCGATAGATGCCCAGGCGCACCGACCTGCAGAGCATCCTCATCCTGGGCTCCGGGCCCATCGTCATCGGCCAGGCGGCCGAGTTCGACTACAGCGGCACACAGGCGTTATTGGCGTTGCTGCAGGTGGTGGATTACGGTGGCTGGCTCGTCCGTTACCAGCCGATGCGGCTCAAATAGACGTTGGACTTGTTCGCCACAACTTCTATCCAATCTGCTTTATACCGAGTAAAGATGAAGCGTTCAGCTCCGCTGATGATCCGTCGATTTACTTCTTTGAAAACCGCTGGTCTGACGGGATTGACCAACGTTGCGCCTGGCTCTCCCCGGTGGCTGGCGAGAAGCGCAAGAGTCGTCGAGATCGGGAAGGTCAGTTCTGCCTTCGGACTGCCAACGCCGTACGCCTCAAAAAAGAATGCGGGATTATCTGACGTCACGAAGAAAAGTGCCGGAGGCGCTGGCACTAACCGCCACGTCATCCGCCGGACCGCGTCGAGAATGCCCTCACTTGGCCACGGGCTGTGGATCTCGTCGATGACTGATTCTGGAATCTCCGTTGCGTAGAGTTCTGCGAGTCGATCAACTTCGTGCAGCAGATTCGAGATCACCTCGGGATCGGCTTTGTCCACCGACGCGGCAATCTCCTGTCGGACGCTATCGATCGTGGAATCGCGCACGGACGGAAAGCTCTCGAAACTCTTACGACGCCTCCGGGGGACGCGCATCATCATCACGGTGATGTAATTTTCCAGAAGCCCTCGATCAGCTGGACTGAAGCGGCCTCCGGCACGAAGTTGGTCAAGCACGGCATTGCCCGGGTTCTCTATCTCTGTAGTAAGTCGTTTCTCAACGTCTTCTGAGAAGTAGTCTCGTTCCTGTGCCACGCGCTTGATCGCAGGACGGGACCATTTCCGTGTTTCCTTATCATACATCCAGATTAGATTCTCGTCTTCCGGAACCGCGAAGCCCTTCAGGTATTTTTGTGGAACGTAGTGCTTTCCCATCTCAGTGCTCCGCGCTAGTCGGGAGGTTTCCACGGGGCCTGCTTTGGCATCGAACCATACCCGCTTCATCCCGCCGCGGTTCAGTCTGAGTTTTGCAATCACTTTCCCCCCGGCGCGCCACCTCCTATATTCCCGCCCCGACCGACAGCCTGTCCGGCACTCCGCGCCGGCTCGCCGCGAAAATGCGCGGAGGGGCCGGCGCTCGCGCACGCGCACGCACGACGACTGAAGCGATAGATGCCCAGGCGCACCGACCTGCAGAGCATCCTCACCTGGGCTCCGGACCCATCGTCATCGGCCAGACGGCCGAGTTCGACTACAGCGGGTGATCCTGGTCAACAGCAACCGGCCACGATCATGACGGCCCCCGACCTGGCCGACGCCACCTGGTCGGTCTGATACCGGGAGCGCTTCGATGAGGTAGCGCCCAACGTGGACCTCGCGCCGTCGATGCCAGATGCCCTCGCGGGGCCGCCCGGGCTAGCTCGTGGCCGCGGCAAAGTTGCGTTGCTCATACTCCATTGCACGCCGGTAGATGTCGAGCGTTTTCTGCGGGTCCAGCGAACCGGGGTGCGCCGCCTGGTATTCATCCAGAAAGTTCCCCATCGCAAAGGGCCCGTGCAGGTCCTCGTTGCCCGTGATCCACGAGGCGTAGAGGTTCTGTGGGCTGGGCGGCGCGAGCTGCGCGCTCAGCCAGGCCCACAGGTACTCGCACGGCAGCATCACGACGACGGAATAGACCGGGTCCTCCCGCGAGGCGACGCTGCTCTCGAAATCCGAGTATTCCCGGCAGACGTCGAACGGGACGATGCTGGCTCCGTCCCTGACACGCCAGATCTGAGGGAAGGTCGTGTTGTACTTCTCGTAGCTGTCGTGCTTCAAGCTCAGAAACGCCTTCAGCGCCGGATTGCCGGCGCGATCAGCGGCGTTCTTGTAGTCTGCCGCCCCGTTGAAGCAGTACCAGGCGTCGTTCACGTTGAACCCGCCGTACTTGACCGGGTCCAGGGTGCCCGCCCCGATCCCCTGGACGAAAGGCGTTTGCAGCGCCTGCTGCGCGATCCCGGTACATGCGTTCCACAGGGTCCAGAAGATCGAGTCGGGTGGCGGAGGATCCGTGGACAGGTTGTGCTTGGCCACCATCTCGGGCGTCAGCGTAATTCGCCGTGGGCTCTTCATGAAACGCCTTTCCGTAAACGGGGGAATGATCAGGAACGTCCGACGAGGTGTGCAAGGTGCGGGTGCCGGCCGGGAGGCGGCGCGGCCGCCGAGGGGTTCGAGCTAGACAGCGATAGCTTCAGCCCCGCGCGCCCGCTCACCGAAGCGGAATTGGTCGGCACGTGGGCTGGTGCGGACAACACCGACAACCCATCGGAGAGACAGCAGCGATCAGTGCCCAGGCGCACCGACCTGCAGAGCATCCTCACCCTGGGCTCCGGGCCCATCGTCATCGGCCAGGCGGCCGAGTTCGACTACCGCGCTCCTCGACCCGTTTTAGTGTTCTGACCGTCGGAAGACAAATCTATTCCGGTTTTCTTCGAGACGTTTCAATGCTTCGGCCCGCGCGCTCGCGTCTGCAAGAGAATCCAGAATCTTCTGCTCTGGGCTCCGCGGGTCTGCCTCCCCTACCGCGCGCACAGGCACATTTGATTCAATCGCAAGACTGGAAGTGTTCCGAGGCACCTGAACCAAGTGAATGCGTCCTTGCTTACCTTGATAGCCTACGAGTCTCCCCAGTTCCCCTGAAAAACGGATGCTATCTCCGTCGAGGAACCAGCCGCCTTCGAACGGCGGATCTTCGTCCCCGATGTGCCATTCACCGGAGTACTGCCCTCCGTCGTGCAACTGCAGCGTAGCCCATATGTCGTCTTGTCCCGCTGTAAACGGACGTCCTTCAAGTGAGCCCTCCGTCAAGACATAGTTTCCCATCAGCTTTTCACTCAATGGCTCGTTGTCGCAGCCCACGACAAGGGACATTATGACAACCGTGCTCAAGAGGCTGTGGAGAGCTTTCATGGGGCATACTCCAATGAAAGGGTAGTGAGAAGATCCAGCGTATCTATTGGTCAGAACTACTCGTTAAGCAAGTAAACGTCTGGATGCGCTGGTAGACGTCTTGAGTACTTCGTGGAATGTTGGCCAGAATGTGCTTCACGAGCGGCGGTAGGCTGTGTTGCGGCACTGCCCGCGAGAGCGACTCCTTTCCCGTGGCGTCTGCACATCCCGACCCCGACCGACAGCCTGATCGGCACTCCGCGCCTGCTCGCCGCGAAACTTGCGCGGACGGGCCGGCGCTCGCGCTCGCGCACGCACGACGACAGCAGCGATAGATGCCCAAGCGCACCGACCTGCACAGCATCCTCATCTTGGGCTCCGGGCCCACGTCGTCGGCCAGGCTGCTGAGTTCGACTACAGCGGCACACAGGCCGTGTACGCCCTCCGTGAAGAGGGACGCGTGATCCTGGGTCAACAGCAACCCCATCACGATCATGGCGATATCCCAAGCTTATCGTGAAGCCCGGGCCACCATGGCATGCTTCCTTTTGCTCATCCAGCTGGCGGGGTAAGGCGTCGCTTCCGCGCTTCGTAACGCTGGACTATCATGGCTGCCAGAATTGAACAAAGCACGCCCAAGATAAATCCGATTAGGCGATCGGCCCAGACACTTCTTCTTGCTCTTTCCTCATATACCGCAAGCAACGCATCGATAGTCGTTCTGTCGGCCTGAACTACCGGTTCAAGGCGCCTTCGCTCCTCCTCTAATGCCCGCATCGCGGTTTCAGACTGCCTGAGTGACTCTTGTTGTCGCTCGATATACGATGCGAGTCCTCGCCGGGGCGGCTGCTGGAGATCCTCACGGACCGCTTCGGCGCCTTCGAGGCACTCGCGATGGCGTCCATTAAGCTCGCGCGCCACGTTCCAGAGGATGAGCTTTCGATGGACCTGTTTGTCGCCCAGGCGGTTCTGGAGTTCGGAGATGATCTACGGCAGGCTTCCGAAGCTGCGGCGGACTGGTTGGGTCAGGAGTGCACGGCTGGTGCTGAGTAGCCCGACGGAGGTAGGGGATTAGTTTACCGCCGTTGCCGTTCACATCATCGCTCGCAGCTCTTGCGCAATGCGACTTGAGGGTCTACTCGGCGTTGCAAGCAGACCCTCAAGCCCTACTTACCTCTGGCATTGGTCACTCGTCCGGGTAGCTACGGCGGCCGTCCACGATTCCAAAAGCGCGTGAAAGACCGCACCTCACGAATCATGTGCTGCACCAGGCGGAGTCCAGCACTAACCGCTCCAGTCACCAGTGCAACTACGCCGAGCAAGAAGAAGATCGTACATCCAACCCACTTAAGGCCAGTATAGGCAATGAGGGTTGGGCCGTGAAGCCAAGGCTTCACTAGGTCCAACATCGCAGTGCCTAGGATGATCAGGGCGACATAGGCAATCTCCTTTGCTACGAGTCCGTGTTGTATTTCAAAGTGATTAGCAACCCAAGCAAAAGAACGTATCAGCCGGCGGGTGCCGGATGACTTTGCTTGGCGAGACATGAGGCCGATCCCGGAGTGCGGCGAACGATGATCATCGTTAGCTCCCCTGTGGATTTTTGGGGTTTGCTCCTCGTCAGGCTCTGCCCGGCTGAATAGAGGATAGCGGCCTAGTGGCGGGTGTGACGTCCTCTCCGCGCAGTACGAGCTCTTTTCTCCCTCAAGCCCTAGGCATCACCCAACGCCGAACGCGAACGACTAAAAAGACGCGTGCTGGGTCATCTCATGGTCCACCTCCTGAATCGAAACGGTGGGGAAGAAATCCGGCACGAGACTCAACGCGAACTCGGCCAGAGAGTATTACACCCCGAACGTTCTCGCGGTTTCGAGGTGATGAGCATCACTTGCTCGCCCGCTTCTCCGCACGCTTGGAACTCTAAGGACCTTCTTTCCCCCCGCCTCCCCTCCTCCTATATTCCCGCCCCGACCGACAGCCTGTCCGGCACTCCGCGCCGGCTCGCCGCGAAAGATGCGCGGACGGGCCGGCGCTCGCGCACGCGCACGCACGACGACTGAAGCGATAGATGCCCAAGCGCACCGACCTGCAGAGCATCCTCATCCTGGGCTCCGGGCCCATCGTC
>DASUVG010000098.1:0-30693 GCA_036379135.1 Longimicrobium sp. | reverse complement strand
GGGGCTGACGCTGGGGACGGGGATCGGCGGCGGGATCGTGTTCAACGGGCAGATCTACCACGGCTGCAGCGACGTGGCGGGCGAGATCGGCCACATGACCATCGACAGCAACGGGCGCCGCTGCAAGTGCGGCAACTACGGGTGCCTGGAGCAGTACGCCAGCGGCCCCGCCATCGCCGTGCGCGCGGTGGAGGGGATCGAGGCGGGGGCGGAGACGGTGCTGGTGGACATGGTGGGCGGCAGGCTGGAAGACATCACCGCCGCGCTGATCTACGAGGCCACGGTGCAGGGCGACCCGTACGCGGCGGAGGTGATGAAGGACACCGCCAAGTTCCTGGGCGCCGGGGTGGCCAGCATCATCAACGTGCTGAACCCGGAGATGGTGGTGATCGCCGGCGGCGTGACCCGCGCGGGTGACACCCTCTTCGAACCCCTGCGCGCGGAAGTGCGGCGCCGCGCATTTCGCAGCGCGCAGGAGTGCTGCAAGATCGTGCCGGCGGAGCTCCCCGGGACGGCCGGCGTGGTGGGCGCGGCCGGCGTGTTCAAGCTGGAGAACTACGGGGCGGTGTAGCCCTCCCCCGCTCGCTCAGGCTCGCACCCTCTCCCGCAAGCGGGAGAGGGTATAAACGGCACGGGCTCCGAGGTGCGTCGAGGGTGTGGCGCGAGCGGCCGGGCGCCCCCCTCCCCGGCCCTCCCCCACAAACTGCGTGGGGGAGAGCTTGTCGTCGCAGGATCGAATTCTCCCCTCTCCGCGAGGAACGAGCGGGGAGGGGCCGGGGGAGGGGCCCCGTCGGGCGCCAGCTCGATCTCTGTCGTCGAACCCGAAATCCAGCGGCTGCGTTCGCCCTGCCGCATCGAAAGAATCCAGACGGAAGGCCGGATGTTCATCCTCTGCACCAACGACGACGGATACCTGGCGCCGGGCATCGGCGTGCTGGCGGACGCGGCGCGCACCATGGGCGACGTGCACGTGGTGGCGCCGGACCGCGAGCAGAGCGCCACCAGCCACTCGCTCACCATGCACTTTCCCCTGCGCGCGCGCCGCGTGCGCGAGGGCGTGCATCACGTGGACGGCACGCCCACGGACTGCGTGGCGCTGGCCGTGGGCGCGATCCTGGACCGCCGCCCGGACCTGGTGCTGAGCGGCGTGAACCATGGCCCCAACATGGGCGAGGACGTGCTCTACTCCGGCACCGTGGCGGGCGCCATGGAGGCCACCATCCTGGGCATTCCCGCCGTCGCCGTGTCGTACACCGGGCGCGAGTCCACGCACATGGCCAGCTACGGGCCGCTGCTGGAAAAGCTGCTCCCCCAGCTGGTGCGTCCGGGCGAGTTCCCCCGCGAGACGCTGCTGAACATCAACCTCCCGCCCATCGATGCGTCCGAGGTCAGGGGCGTGCAGGTGACGCGGCTGGCGCGGCGCGTGTACATCGACTCGCTGACGAAGGCGGTGGACCCCAACGGCAAGCCGTACTTCTGGATCGGCGGGGGCGAGGTGGAGTGGTCTGCGCCCGAGGGGACGGACTTTCACGCCATCAACACCGGCTACGTGTCCGTCACCCCGCTGCACCTGGACCTGACCAACCACGCCCTGCTGGCGGACGTGGCCGCGTGGGACCTGAAGGTATGACGGACCGCTACGAGGGCCAGCGCCGTGCCCTCATCGGCACCATGCAGGAGCGCGGCATCCGCGACCTGAACGTGCTGCGCGCCTTCGACACCATCCACCGGCACGAGTTCGTCCCCGACTCCATGCGCCACCAGGCGTACCACGACGCGCCGGTCCCCATCGGCTTCGGGCAGACGGCCTCGCAGCCCTCGCTGCAGGGGCTGTACATGCAGGTGCTCGACCTGCAGCCCACGCACAGGGTGCTCGAGGTCGGCACGGGGTGCGGCTTTCAGACGGCGGTGCTGGCGCAGCTGGTTGACCGCGTCTACTCCGTGGCGCGCATCCGCGAGCTGGCGGTGCGCGCGCGCGAAAAGCTGGACGAGCTGCGCATCAGCAACGTCGCCATCCTCGTCGGCGACGGCACCATCGGGTGGAGCCGGTACGCGCCGTACGATGCGATCCTCGTCGCCGCCGGCGGCCCGGAGGTTCCGCGCCCGCTGATGGAGCAGCTGGCGGAGGGCGGGCGGATGCTGATTCCCGTGGGATCGCGCACCATGCAGCGGCTGATGCTGGTGGAGCGCACGGGGGATCGATTCGACCAGCGCGAGGTGACGGAGTGCACCTTCGTCCCGCTGCTGGGCCGCTTCGGGTGGACGGGCGGCGGGGAGGCGCCGCCGCGGGGTTGAGCGCGCAAGGGTCGAACGCGGAACGGCCGTCCTCCCCTGCGCGGGGAGGGCGGCCGTTCGTCGTCGGGAGGCTGCGTGCAGGACCGCGGTGCCGCCTCCGCCGGCCTCAGCACAGCGGGGGACAGGTGGGCATGGAAGAGAGGACGTCGCGCGGGACCCCGCGGATGGGCCGCTGAAGCCGGCCGCGGGTGACCGTACGACCCTCTTGCAGCTGATCTCGCACACGTAGATCGCCGGCTGGCCTGGAGCCGTCGCCAGGTACGCGCCGCTGGGGAGGGGGGGACCCGCGGGAATCTGGTCGGCGTCGGGGTCGTAGATGATCCCGCTCCAGCTGTCGAACAGGTTGTCGTACGTGGCAGGGTTGGGGATCAGTCGCCGGTATCCGCAGGAGATCAGGTAGATTTGGCCTCTCCCGCCCGTCACCCGGCGCCCGTTCATGCCCGCCGGCTGGAGAAGGGCGGCGCGGGGTCCTGCCGGTGCCTGGATGCGCCCATGGTCGCGTGGGAGGTAAGGCACAGCCCCCGGAGCCGGTCTCCGGGGGCTGTGCTTCAGGCGGGGCGCGTGGCCCCGCGGCGGGACTCAGCCGATCCGCTCGCCGGTGGGCACGAAGTCGACGACGATTGCCGGGAACTGGTAGATCGCGCCGGCGTTGAAGTTGTACCGGCGGAACGTATCCTGTGACGCGATGTGCCGCTTGCACCTGTCGTCGCACAGGAACTGCTCATAGCCTCCGCCCTGCATCAGCAGCGCCCCGTTGGTGATGCCGGGCCCACTGGGGATGTCATCGAGGTTGACGTACTGGATGATCCCGTCCCAGTTGGCGAAGAGGTTGTTGTACGTGGTCGGGTTGGGGATGTGCCGCTTGTAGCCGCGGTCGATCAGGTAGATTTCTCCGGCGCCGGGCTTCTGCATCCGCAGTCCGTTCAGGTCCGTGCGGGGACCCGAGGCGGCGCCCACCTCCAGGCCCTCCGGCAGGGTGCCCGGCGTGCCGGCGGCCGCGTGCTCGGCCATGGCGGTGGCCTCGGCGGTGGTGTCGATGGTGCTGTCGATCGTCGTCATGATGCTTTCTCGCTGTGAACGTGGTGGATTGATCGTGCTCCGCCGGCCGGAGAAGTCCGGCACGGGGTCCAGCCTCCGCCGGCGCACGGATGCGCCGGTCCTGCCCGTCTCTGCTGCCTCCGCACCTCCTCGTCAAAGATTTCGATCGTTGGATCGCCGCTCACTGCCCGTCCCATCCCTCCCGTCGTCCCTGCGTACCGGAGAGCGCGCGCACCCCACGCCGGCTCGTGCCTCGTCGACCGGCGCGCCATGCCTCCGCTTGCTCATCCACGCGTGGAACCCGGATCTCCGTAAAACGGCCGGGCCACCCCTCCGTGCCCTCCGTGTCCTCCTGTGAAATCATCGTTTTCCGGATCCGCCTCACGGCACCCGCCGCACGCCGGAGATCTGGCGTTCTTCGCGGGTGGGCAGGGTGTCGAAGTGCCACACCAGCGACCGGGCCCGCGTGTCCGGAACCAGCATGTCCCGGCCGCTTTCCACCTCCAGCGTGGCCGCATCCCCCCGCGGACGCACCGACACGGGCCAGGTCCGCACGGAGCCGTCGTGGAGCCGGTACTGCGCCTGCACCGCCAGGGGAGCGCGATCGGGAAGGCTCTGCAACAGCGTCACGTGAAAGTTCATCCGCCTCTCCCCGGTTGCTCCGTTGCCGCCGCGCCTTCCGTGACTCCAATCTGCACGCCGCCGGGGGCTCCTCCCGTATCTCAGGTGGCCAGCGGAAGGTGCGGAACGGCCGTTCACCGCCGGCGCCCCCTGATTCAGGCCGCCATGGCTGTCTCCTCCATCGCCAGGCGCGCACGCCCCCGCGCGAGGGGACGGCGCTGCGCCGCGTCCTTGCCGCAGCGCGCCAGGAAGAGCGCGGCCATCAGCCGCAGCCCCCCGCCCGCGGCCAGCTCGCGCGGGCGCAGCCCCGTCACCTGCTTGAGGCTCTTGCGCAGGGCCGAGCCGCTGGAAAACTCCAGCGCGCGCGCCACGCTGTCCGCGCTGCGGCCGTCGTCCAGCAGCCGCGCCGCGTGCAGCAGGCGCCGCCACGCCAGGATCTGCTCGGGGGAGGGGAGCCCCGCCGCCTGCAGGGTGCGCCGCAGCGTGCGCGGGCTGCACCGCGCCGACCGCGCCAGCGCCGGCACCGTGAGCGCCGTCAGCGAAGAGTGGAAAGCCAGTGCGAGCCAGCGGTGCACCGTGGCGGGGACCAGGCCCGCCAGCGCCTCCATCATCTCCTCCAGCGGCCCCCGGTTCAGGTGCTCGCGCAGGCACCGCACGAGCGCGGCGGGGCCGTCGTCGCGGGTGTCGCACACCATGCCGCGCACGCCCAGCAGGGCGAGGGAAAAGGCGTCCGCGGCCGGCCGCACGGAAAAGTCTGCGAGCGCCACCACCTCCACCCCGGGCGCACGCTCGCGCAGCCGCCGGATCTCCGCCGCGGCGAACGAGCCGCCGTGCCAGGGATCCACGAACGCCACCGCCCCCGCGGACGACGCCGCGGCGGCGGTGAGCTCGGCCCATCCCCCCATGGGCCGCAGCGCGTGGAACACGCCCCCGGCGTGCTCGCTCTGCACGGCGCGGCGTACGCGCCCGGCGGCGGCGGGAGAGGCGGAGAGGAGAAGGATGTCGGCCATGGGATGAGGCTCCGGAGCGGGGTTCGCCGGGCCGGGCGTCGGGTGCCCGTCCCGCGGGAAAGAAGCGGCCTCGTGCCTTGCTCCCCTCCTCGCCCGGGGTTATCTATCGTCAACCCCTCAATGGCGTTGCCCGTCGGGTCTCACACAGCTCTCCTCCTCTCCTTGATCACGCTCAAGGTCCTGGGCGATCCCGTGCTCACGGGCCCCGGCGGACCGGTCACCGGGCGTGCCGCCTACAAGCGGCGCATCGCCCTGCTCTCCATCCTGGCCGTCGCGCGCGGCCGGCCGGTGGGGCGCGAGCGCGTGATCGCCCTGCTGTGGCCCGAGCACGCCTCCGACGCCGCCCGCCACACGCTCTCCGAATCGCTCTCCGTGCTGCGCCGCGAGCTGGGGGACGGCGTGTTCGTCTCGTTCGGTGACGAGGTGTCGCTCTCGCCCGAGGTGGTGGGGAGCGACGTGGGGGCGTTCGAGGAGGCGTTGGCGGCGGGGCGGCTGGAGGAGGCCGTGGGACATTACGGGGGGCCGCTGCTGGACGGGTTCTACGTGTCCAACGCGCCGGAGTTCGAGCGGTGGGTGGATACGGAGCGCGACCGCCTGGCGCGCGCCTGCTCCGGCGCGCTGGAGCGGCTCGCGTCGGCATCGGAGGAGGACGGGCGGACGCTGGAGGCGGTGGAGTGGTGGCGGCGCCTGGCCGCGCACGATCCGTACGGGTCGCGAGTGGCGCTGCGGCTGGCCCAGGCGCTGGAGGCCGCGGGCGAGCGCGCCGGTGCCCTGCTCGCGGCCGAGGCCCATGCCGCGCGGGTGCGCGAGGAGCTGGGCGTGGAGCCTGACGCCGCCTTTACCGCGTTCATGGAAGGCCTGCGCACCGCGCCCCCCCGTCCGCTTTCCGCCGCACGGACCGTCGCGGAACCGGCGGACGCGGATTTCGCGGGGGACGCGGCGCCATCCGCGGAGGCGGATCTTCTGGGGGGCGGGATTGCTCCGGGGGACCCGGATTCACCCGTGGAGGTGCGGCCGACGGCACCTCCGCCGATGGTGGATGCGGTCACGGCCCCGGCGGCGGTCCGGCCGGACGCTGCCGCGATGCGGTCCGCATCCACCCTCGCGGCAGCGCCCGGGGCCGCTGCGGGGCGGGGGCGCAGGATGCGGCGGTGGGCGGCGGCCGCGGTGCTGGGCGGCGCCCTGGCTGCCGGCGGGGCGCTGCTCCTGCCGGAGCGGGGGACGGATGCGCCGGAGCCGCCGCGCTACGATCCCCGCCGCATCGCCGTCCTCTACTTCGAGGACGATTCGCCGGGCGGCGAGCTGGGCTACCTGGCGCGCGGCCTCACGGGCGAGCTCATCGACGAGCTGAGCCAGGTGTCGGCGCTGGACGTGGTTTCGCGCGGGGCCGTACGCGCGTATCGCGACGGCGGCGTGAGCTTCGACAGCCTGGTGGCGGGGCTGCGGGTGGGGAGCGTGGTGGAGGGCAGCGTGCAGCGCTACGGTGACAGCGTGCGGGTGACGGTGCAGCTGGTGGACACCAACCGGCGGTCGCACCTGGAGAGCCGCACCATCGTCCGGGCCATGGGCGACCTCTTCTCGCTGGAGAGCGCGCTGGCGGAGGAGGTGGGCGGGTTCCTGCGGCGCCGGCTGGGGCAGGAGGTGCGGCTGCGCGAGGCCGCTGCGGAGACGCGCAGCTCCCGCGCGCGCGACCTGGTGCTGCGCGCGGAGCACGCCCGCGACGACGCGGCCATCCTGGGCCGGCGCGAGCACCCGCTGGACGGCGCCTCCGCGCTGCGGCGGCTGGCCCGCGCGGACTCGCTGCTGGCCGCCGCGGAGGCCGCCGACCCCGCGTGGACCCGGCCCGTCGTCCAGCGCGGCTTCGTGGCCCTGGCCCGCGTGGGGCTGTCGCCGATTTCCGCCCGTCCGCCGCTTCTGGCCGCCGCGGCGGGACACGCAGACCGGGCCCTGGCGCGCCAGCCCCGCAACGCGCTGGCCCTGGAGCTGCGCGGCCGGGCGCACTGGCAGGCGGCCATGGAAGGACACGACACCGCGAACGCGGTGCGCCGCCTGGACGCCGCCGAGCACGACCTGCGGGCGGCGCTGGACGCAGACTCCACCCTGGCCACGGGGTGGGCGGCGCTCAGCCACCTGCTGCGCTTTCGCGGCCGCTTCGCCGAGTCGGACCTGGCCGCGCGGCGGGCGCTGGCGCAGGACGCGTATCTGGAAGACGCCGACGGCATCCTGCAGCGGCTGTACTTCGGCGCCATGGCGCAGGGCGACTACCCCGAGGCGCGGGAGCTCTGCGGCCGCGGGCACGCGCAGTTCCCCGGCGCGTGGCAATTCGTGGAGTGCCAGCTTACGCTCATGCGCGAGGACCCGTCGCAGGTGCCGGATCCCGCGCGGGCGTGGGCCCTGGTGGCGGAGCTGGACCGCCTGGATCCCGCGCCGCGCGCGCAGGAGGAGGGGCGCCGGTACTCGCCCCTGTACCGCCGGGCCGCGGTGGCGGCCGTGCTGGCGCGCGCCGGCGCGGCGGACAGCGCCCGTGCCGTGCTGGCGCGGGCGCGGCAGCAGGCGGGCTCCACCCCCGAGCTGCATCTTCCCCTCCTGCTGGACGAGGCGTACGTCACGCTGCTGCTGGGCGACCGCGCGGGCGCCCGGCGGCTGGTGGACGCCTACCTGGCCCAAAGCCCGGAGATGCGCCCCAACCTTTCGCGCGACATCCTCTTCCGTGACCTGCTCGCCCCCGCCGCGGCACCCTCCCCGCCGCGCACGGACACGCGGAAGCGCTGACCCGCTTCCGCGCGAAGCCCGGAACCGAACCCACAAAGTTCGCCGCAGGCGGAGACGCAGAGAGAACCCGCCCGTTCTCTCCGCGCCTCCGCGTGAGGCACCTCCTTTACGCCGCGGGATTACGCCGCGGGCTCGCCGAAGAGGGCGTGGTCCACGAACCCGGCCTCGGGGTCCAGCGTGAGCAGGCGCGTGCGGTGCTCCAGCACGGCGCTGGAGCCTGCCGCGGCCATGTAATCGTTCTGGCTGATGTATTCCGAACGGGGCATGTGGATCACGCCGTACACCGTGGACTGCACGTCCGCCTGCGCGGCGCGGGCGCCGTCCAGGCGCTCCAGGGACCTGCGCAGCATCGTGAGCAGGACGTCCGTGGCGCATGCGGACCGGACGCACCGGGGGGGAAGCCAGCCGTCCCACTTGGCCATCATCACCAGGTTGAACAGCGGGGCCAGCCGCCCCTTGACCGACGCGTAATAGGGGAGGAGGAGCTTCTCCACCGCGCCGTCCGTCCAGAATACGGAGTCGGCCACGGCCGTGGGATCGTCGCCGGGCTTCACGACGTCGCGCCGCGACCCGTTCACCGTCAGCGTCACCGCCCGGGGCGCGGGCCGGTCGCCGCGGACCGGCGTGCTGACGCCGGAAAAGGCCACCCGCCCCTCCGTCGGCGGCTCCGGGCTGGGCGCTTCGGTGGGGCACAGCCAGGGAGTGAGCTGGTCCGCCTCCAGCATCAGCCACACGTATCGCCCGCGCACCCCGCTCACGAACTCCGCCACCTCGCGCATCACGATGCTGTCGCCCGCCCCGCCCCGCACCCTCCAGCCTTGCAGGCGCACCGCCGGGCCAGGAACCGCCGCGGGCGACGTTCCCCGCGGGCCGCCGGTGGGGTAGGTCTGCTCGAACTCCTGCAGGCTCATCACCGTGGGCGTGCCTCCCCGCGGCTGGCACACCAGCCCCACGGTGGCATCCAGCGACAGCGTTCCCGTCGAGAACGCCGGGCCAAAGCGAAAGGCCAGGGCGCACACCTGCACCACGCGTCCCGGGTAGCCGTACCACGCGTTGAACAGGCGCCCCAGAAACCGCGACGCGTCGTCGGCCGAGGCGGAGGCGTAGTAGGAAAAGAGGAACTTCTCCACCGCGCTCTCGCCCCAGATGAGCGCGCTGTACGTGCTGCCGTCCACGTCCACCGTGCCGCCCTCCAGCGTCAGCGTAACGGCCGTCAGCATGGGGCGCGTGGCGTTGGGCGGCGTCAGCACCGGGGTGAGGCCCGCGTCCACGAGCGCCATTCGCCCCGAGCCCTCCCCGTACTCAAAGTGCAGCTCTCGGCCGCGCAGGGCGCTCGCCCACTCGGCGGTCACGCGAAAGTCCCGGTAGTCCGGCGCGTTGGGAAGCTCGGTGCTCAGGGGGATGCTCTCGGTCCGTGTGCTCATGGATCGCTCCGTTCATGAGGGTGCGGATGGGGCCCACCCGCTCGTCGGCGGCCCGCCCCGTCGCGAGCCTGTCCGCAATCTGCACCGTGGGGCTCAAGCCGCTCTCCCCGTGGGTCTCAATGTCCCGGATTCTGCCGCCCCCGCCTCGTTTTTTCCTTCGATGGCGCATTGGATCGGTCCGCCGGCCGGACGGCGGCGACCCCCCGCGCGCCGCTCCTCCGCGCGTCCGGGAAAGGCGGAGACGATCCGTCGGCGGAGGGGAGCCGCGGGGGAGGGAAGGGTCCGGCGCGCTGGCGGGGGCTGCCGCCGGCGGCGGGTCCGGGGACGGCGGGCGGACGAGGAATTCGTTGACAGTCCGTCCATGCCGCCGTACGTTTCGCGTGCACACGCCACCATTTTCTCAGCCTCGCCGCGCGCGGAGCACGCCTCCGCGCGCCGCCCGGTCCCGCACCTCCGAGCACACATGAGCAACGGCGATTCCCTGGACGGCTTCGTCTTTCCGCCGTTCATCCCCCCCGCGGCCGCTCGCCCGGCCGACCCTCCCGCACCCGCCGCCCCCGCGCCCGTGGCCCAGGAGCCGCGCGCGGAGCCGCAGTCCGGCGCGACGCGGATGACCATGCCGTGGGACGTGGAGACGCCCATCGTCCGCGAGTCCGCCGACGCGCCCCCGGCCGTCGCGGAGCCCGCGGCGGACGAGGCGGATGAGGAGGACCTGCCCTGGCTGGAGCGCCCGGAGCCGCGCGAGGCCGTGGCTGAGGCGCCCGCTGCCCCGGCGGCCGATGCCGCGCCCGCGCAGGACGAGGCCTTTCCCGACTGGCTGGCCTGGGACGACCGCGACGCGGACGACGCGCGGCCGGAGGCGTCCGGGGTGGCGCCGCTGGACGGACTGGAGGACCTGGTGCCGATGGACGAGCTGAGCGGATTCATCGCCTCGCCGCCCGCGGTGGAGTGGGCCGAGGCCGCTCCCGAGCCCGCCCGGGCGGATGCGGCGGACGCTTCGTCCTGGTCGCTGGATGCCCCCGAGGCCGTGGAGCCGCCCATCCTGGCCGAGTCCACCGCGGAGCTGACGTTCGCTTCCCCGGAAGCGGCGTTCGATTCTCCCGCCGCGGAGACGACGTTCGATGCGGCGGTGGACGCCGAGCCCACCTTCGACATCACCCTGGACGACGGCGCGCTGACCTTTGCCGCCGCGGACCTGGTGGATGCCGCCGCGGGCGCGGACGCCGAGCCGGTGACCGCGGCCGCGGGGCCGTTCGTGGCGGACGAGGAGGCGGTGATCGCCTCCGAGCCCGACCCGTTCACCGCTTCCGCCGTGCACGAAGCCGAGGCCGAGACCCCGGTGGACGCCGCGCCCGCACCCGCCGCGATCCCCGCCACCGCGGCGAACGCCGTCTTCGCGGAGGTGGCGGCGCGGCTGGAAGGCATCGCCCGCACCCTGCGCGAGCGCCCCGACGACCTGCTCTCCGGCACCGCGTCCGACCCGCTCGCGCTGCTGGTGGCGGGGTACGTGATGGGCTACGGCGCGCGGCGCTGACCCCGGTCGCCCGCGGCGAACGCGCGACCCTCTCCCGCCCGGCGGGAGAGGGTCGCGTTCATTTCGCCCTGTCTCGCCTCACGTTCCGACGCAGCAGCCCGCCTCATACCGAATCCGGGAAAAGAATGTGACTTCCTGAGGGAGCGCACGCGCAGATCCCGCCGCCTGCACGGACTCCGGCGCGCGACCGAAGGACCTCCTCTCGGTTGCGCAGGGGCCGGCTCAGGACGCGGAACCAGCCCCTTCGTTCTGCTGGCGAGGTCCTTCGGTCGGCGCGCCGGGTTCCCGGTCGAGGCAAGGTTCAGCGCGGCGCCTCCCTCAGGCTCAGGAAGTCATGCGCTCTATGGCCGGATCTGGTATCAGGACCGGGGCTGCTGGCAGGCGCGAAGAGGAGCCGAAGCGTTCGTTGTGCGTGCGGTGTCTTGATTCGGTATTTATTCGGTATTATCTTGGAGGCGGGACGGGTGCGGAAGCATCCCCGTTCCCGACCTCTCGGAAGGATACCGGAGATGAAGGATCAGATGCCTGACGATCCGCGCACGGCCAGCATCCGGCACGTGCGCGAGGTGGCCGCGGCGCGGGTGGCGAACACCTCGCTGCGCGGCGTGGCGCGCGAGATCGGGATGAGCCCCATGGGGCTCCGCAATTTCATCCGCGGCACGGACCCCTACTCGCCCACCCTGCGCCGCCTGCGCAACTGGTACGTGCGGCACGCGGCCGCGCGGGCGGGAAACGTGGAGACGGAAGACGCGGTCGCCGCGCTTTCCGTGCTGGTGCACGACCTGGACTCGGCGCCGCGCCGGCGCGCAGCCATGACCGTGCTGGATGCCGTGGCGCTGGGCTACGAGCAGAGCGGCGTGGCCAAGCCCGCATGGGTGGCGGAGCTGCGGACGCGCTACGGAGGCTGAGCCACCGCTCGTGCGGCGCGCGCATCCGTCCGCCCGCGCCCCGGGATGCGTTCGGCGCGGACGCGTCCGGGCGCATGCGGAACGAGAGAAGCCCCGGCTGGCACGCGCGCCAGCCGGGGCTTCTCGCTTCGGAAGCGAACGAATCCGCCGCGTGCCGGTCAGATCACCGGGCAGTCGGTGCCGCCGGGGAGGAAGCGGTAGCAGGCGGTGCGCCGGTAGGTGGCGCTGCCGGGGTCGCGGGTGTACACGATCACCCAGTCCACGTCCGGCGAGGTGCGCACCGGCACGGTGTACTTGACGGTCTGGTTGTAGCTGGGCGCCACCTCCAGCGGCTCCGAGGTCGCGAAGAGCCGGTGCGGGCCGGTGGGCGAGGTGCGCAGCCCCCAGAACTCCAGGCGGTACACGGCCCGACCGCCGGTATTGAGCAGCGTGAGCGTCACCTCGTCAGAGGCGTAGGCAGCCGCGCGCACGGAGCCGCTCGCCACCGTCACGGCGCCCGAGGGGCGGACCGTCATCTGCGCCTCCGCCGTCTTGCCGGCGACGGTGGCCCGGATCAGCGCGGTCCCCGGCGACATGGCCGTCACGCGGCCGGACGGGGTGATCTCCACGATCCCGGGCGCCAGGCTCTGCCATACGGGCGCCTCCGTGGTTCCTATCACCTGCGCGTTGAGGGTGCGGGTGTCGCCCACCGCGTCCAGGGTATCCAGCACCGGGTTGATGCCGATGCGCACGCCTCCTCCTCCGCCCCCGCCCCCGCCGCCCCCGGTGGGGCTGCCTTCACACGCCATCGCCAGCGCGGCGATGCCCGCCACCGCACCGAACCGGATCATCCTGCTGAACATCGGCAACCTCGCGGAGAGAACCTGGGAAAAGAGGCCGCGCTCGCGGCACACAAAAAGACGCGCGCGCCGGCGGCAGGCCGGCGCGTGGGATGGGGCAGAAGCAGCTAAGTTGTTTGTTGAATGATAATTGAATGCGCCGGAGAAAACAATCGGCGCCCGGCGCGCGGGGGGGAGAGGACGCGCGTTTCGTTCGATCGGGCCGGCTGAGCGCGTCCGCCGCGCGCGCGGCCTCGCCCCGGGATCTCTCCGTCGGACGATCCCGTCCGGATCGGATTCGATCGCCGGTTCATCGACCTTCCACGCGCGCCGCAGCGGGCCGGCCTCGCGGTTGGTCCGGTTGACCCGATCCACGGATTTCCTTAGATTTTGCGCCAATCGCCCTCGTAGCTCAGTCGGATAGAGCGCAGGATTCCTAATCCTGAGGCCGCGCGTTCGAGTCGCGCCGGGGGCACTGACGGGGAGGTCCGCTGCGCGGGCTCGCGCGGTGGACCGCCTTTTTTCTGTTTTTGGTTCATCGCGGATTTCGTTGCACGCCACGCCTGGCGGGAAGCGGTGGCGGGCTCACCATGCGCGACCACCGTGTCCTGCGCGTCGGCAGGGGCGGGGCACACCGGGCTTCCCTGAGGACGTCGGGAACTGCAGGAGGTCGGCGCAGGCTGGGGACGAGGATGGCGGGATAGGTATCTCCCCAAAAATGCGGATGGCCCCGTGCCGCGCTTCCCTCCCTCTGCCGTTCCCGACGCGTCCACACACGCGTGGAGCAACCCCCGCCCGTGATACCCTTCCTTCGGCGGAACGCGCACCACCACCACGGCCACGCACGCCGGCGGCACCTTCCAGTCGTCGGTCACCTTCCTGAGCTCGCAGACGCCGGCGGTGTTCAAGGTGCGCGTGTTCGCGGCCAGCGGCGACTGGGTCTACGACCGGGCGGACGGCTCCATCGTGGTCAACACGTGGTACGTGTTCGGCCCGCTGGAGACCGAGCGGCTGTTCGAGACGAAGTAGCGCGCCCCTCCGCGGTGACGAAAGACGGGCATGCGGCCGCGCGCCGCATGCCCGTCGTCGTTTCCAGGGCGGAGTCTCCTCCACGGTCGTTTTTCGTTCTGCCTTCGTGAGGCCGCCCCTATCCCTGGCTCCCGCGCGCTATCCCAGATCCGCAAAAGGCATCAAAATCAGTTCAGCTTTTCCGGATTGGGTATCATGACGTTGCGCAGCGGGTGGTGCACTGGTAGCAGACGGGGTATCCCGAGTCGCAGCTGGTGCCGCCGCAGGTGGGCGGGTAGTTGCAGCTGTACTGCACGCCCGTGGGGCAGGCGGCGCCCGAAACGTCGTTGCCCAGCACCGTGCCCGCGTCCGTCCGCGCGGATTCCACCTCGAAGGGTTCGACCGCGAGGTCGTCGGGGTTCAGCCGGAGCTTCTGCATGGCGTTTTCTCCGCGTTGGGGGCGGGGCTTCGGACGCGAGGCGCTCGCGGCCGACCGAAGCCTGGACGCTGGACCGGGCCGTCGCGGGGGCGGGTAGAAAGGACGCGGAACGGCCGCGTTGCGGGGCGTGGCTTCGCGAAAATTCGGGCTGCAATTCGATGGCCAGAATGCGCATCGTGGCACCAACAGTGCAGCAGATTCTGGCGCCCACCGCGTCGGACCTCTTGGGGGAGGAGCGGCCATGAAGATCAAGCTCACGCTGGATTCGCTGCGGGTGCAGACGTTCGCGACCAGTGGCGAACGACCGGGGCAGCGCGGCACGGTGCACGCCCACCATCCGTCGGGGCGCGATCCGCAGTGCTACAGCCACGCCACCTGCATGGTCCCGTGCACCGACACGGACCACCAGACGTGCGCCGAAGGAACCTGCGCGCCCACCGACTACCTGCCCTGCTGCGGAGGCTGAGCCGCCGGGGCCGGGGACGTGCCGGGACGACGACCGCCGCACGGCTTTGATGCCCGTGCGGCGGTCGTCGTCTCGGCTGTATCGGGCTCAGCGGTCAGGGGCGCGCAGGCGAGGTGGTGCCCCCGGCACTCGCGGTGGGGCAGTCATCGTCTCCCTGGCCGGCTTCGAACGAGTCGACCGTGAGCGTCTCCACGTCCATCGTCAGCGTTTTCATCGTGCGGTCTCCATATGTGACGTCGTCTCTGCGTCCATCATCAGCGGTGGACGGCGGATCAGGCGTTCGTGGTGGGTCCGTGCACCGGACCCGCACGGAAGGTGGCGCCGCTCCTCCCGCCGTGACACGCAGCTGTGACGAACCGTGCCGGGATGCCCGCGAGGCGCGGATTCCATCCGCCAGCGGCGTGAATGCCCCGTTGTGATGGCCGAATCCGGAAAGACCGGCATCCGGGAACCGTGCCGCCCCCTCGGTCGTGGAGCCGGCGGATGGTTCTCGAGATCGCGCATCATCGGGCATCTTTCTCCAGAGCGAGTCGGAGATGATCCGGCGATCCGCATCCCCTCTTCAAAAAAAATTCTCATGGCCCCCTGCCGCGCTTCCATCCCTCTCCCGTTCCCGACAGCCCCAGGGATCGTGCCTCGTCGACGGGCGCGCCATGCCTCCGCTCACTACGACCCGGCTTCGGACCGTGGGCGCAGAGGAAACGGCACGAGAAAACTCCGTTGACTCCGTTGACTCCGTGTGAGGCCTATCTGTTTACGGGCTCTGCGGAAGGCGACGGATCCCAGGGAACGGAAAACGCCTCCAGCCCATCGGCCGGAGGCGCTTCATCATTCACCCGCGAGCTGTGACCTACGGCGTCTTCGCCGGCACCTCGAGCACGTTGCGGCCGCCGGGGTCGGTGGCGCGGGGGCGAAAGCCCTTGGGCAGGCCCGCGGAGCGCGCGGCGGCCGTCGGGTTCAGCGCGAACTCGTGGATGCCGGTCTGCGTGAAGTCTTCGCCGTACTTGACC
Source organism: Longimicrobium sp. (assembly GCA_036379135.1). Classification (GTDB taxonomy): domain Bacteria; phylum Gemmatimonadota; class Gemmatimonadetes; order Longimicrobiales; family Longimicrobiaceae; genus Longimicrobium. Next base: position 15,350 of record DASUVG010000098.1, on the reverse strand, counting down.
GTGGCCGTCACCGTCAGCCGCAGCTCGCCCGGGCCGCTGACCACCAGGTCCAGCTCGCGCACCACCTCCTGCCCCGCCTGCGCCGCGCCCGTCCAGGTGCCGGCCGTCCCCGGCGCCAGCGCCAGCCCGCTGTCCGCGCTCACCTCGATGGAAAGCGACGCCGCGTCCACGCCGGGCCGCGCCACGATCCGCACCCGCCGGCGCCCCGGCCCGGGGTCCGGCTGCGGGATGATCTCGATCTCCACCGGCGCCGTCACCTTTTCCCCCGGCCCCGCCAGCCGCACCGCCGACGGCGCGCCGGCCATCGACCGCGTCTCCGCCGTCTGCGCGTGCGCATGGGCGGCCGGGATCATGATGGCGAGCGGGATGATGACGAGCAGGGTGCGGTTCATCGAACGCCCTCTCGGGAGGATGAATGGGGTGGAATGACGCTCAGTACCGCGCGAGCAGCGTAAAAGTGCCCTGGTGCGCCGTGCGGTCGCTCAGACGCGCGCCGTTGCTGTTGCTCCAGCTGCGCACCTCCACCCGGTAGTACCCCGGCTCCAGCCGCCGCGAGATCCGTTCCGTGTCGCCCACGCCGTTCACCGCGTTGGAGTGCGCCACCGATTCGCCCGCCGCGTCGTAGAGGTACAGGTCCAGGTCCGCGTGCGCCGTGTCGCGCGCCTCCACGATCTTCATCGTGATGCTGACCTGCCCCGCCTCGGGCACCACGAACCAGTAGTGCGCGGATGAGCCCCACAGGTTGCTGCGCCGCGTGCGGCGGCTGTCCACCGCGCCCTCCACCGGCGTGCCGGAGGTCAGCGGCTCGGGAAAGGGCTGCGGCGCGGGCGGCTCTTCGCCCGGCGGGTAGGCGATGCCGCGCGCGGCCAGCCCGGCGGCCAGCAGCCGGTTCTGCTTGGTCGCCGCCGCCAGCACGTTGGCGAAGCGCAGCAGGTAGACGTCCGGCTCCTTGCCCAGCTCCGCGAAGGCGTTCCACAGGGGGATGAAGCCCAGCATCACCGGATCCCCCTCCTCCGCCGTGTCGTCGAACCAGTCCCACAGCACGCCGGCCACCGAGTGCTCGCTCCAGATCCCCGGCCGGTCGCCGGTGGGCACGTCGTCCTCCAGGTCCATCGACACCAGCACCACCTGCCGCCCGCGCGTCATCCCCGTGTCGATGTAGTGCGCGCTCCCCGTGGTCGCCGCGCCGAAGAAGTTCCCCCACCCCTCCGACCACGCCAGCCGCGGGTCCAGCTGCTCGCCGAAGCCGTGGCTGCCGCCGGGGCTGGACTCGCGCGAGAAGCTGGACATCAGAAAGTGCCCGTACTCGTGGGCGATCACGTGGTCGTCGTACTCGTCGCTGTCCCGCCCGCGGCGCCCGTTGATGTACGCCACCCCCTCGCGCTCGCGAAAGAAGCTGCCGCCCATGTACGTGGTGTCCCAGCGGATCTCCACCCGCGGCAGCTCCACGTCTGGCCTGGCGGAGCGGACGAGCGCGTTGGCGCGGTGGATGGTGGCGGCGATGTTGAACGCCCCCGCCACCCGGCTGCTGTCCGTGGCCAGCAGGTCGCGCTGCACCGTCCGCGTGCGCCCCGGCGCGAACGGCTCCGAGACCATGGAGAACTCCGCCCGGTCGCCCGCCCGCACCACCTGTGCGTTCTCCGTCTGCGCCAGCGCGCGTACGTACACCTGCGTCTGGCGGCCCATGCGGACGGGGATGGAGTAGCCGCCCTTCTCGTCCGTGAACCCGCTCCCCAGCACCGTGCGCGCGGGCGACGCAACGATCTCCACCTTCACCCCCGCCGCCGGGGTCGGCACCGGGTTCTCCAGGTCCAGCCCGTTCCGTCCCACGGGGATCTTCTCGTACAGGATCGTCCCCCGAAACGAGGTCGTCTGCCCCGCCGCCGGCCGCGCCCACGCCAGCGCCGTCGCGACGCCGAGCAGCAGCAGCGCGCGCGCCGGGCGGTGGAGGAGCGAAGCGGCTCTATGGATGGAGACGATCACGTGCGATCTCCTTCGCGCGGCGCGGGGGGAGGGGGGTGGCCGGGTCGTGGAGGATGGGAATGATACGGCGAGCCGATGCAGATTCTGCAATCTGCTGCCGTGCGTGTCCGTGTCAACACGAAAGCGCCCCCGGTCGCCATCCCCGGAGGCGCTTCCGCCGTCATGGACCATTCGCGATCACGGCACCGCGGCACCGCCCACGCGAATCGACCGTCAGACGACGACCGGCACCACCTGGCCGTCGAAGATGCGGATCTTCTGCCCGTCAAACTTCGTCAGCTCGAAGAACCCGTCGTCCTCGTTGAAGCCCAGCGACATCTCCTGCAGCAGCCCGATGGCGATCGCCTCACCGAAGGGAAGCGACTCGGTGTAGTCGCTGCGCCAGTGCACGCCGGCCGCGTTGCGGAAGATGGCGATGTTGCCGGCCAGCTTGTTCAGCTCGCCGCCCACCGTCATCTGCCCCGCGTCGGCGCCCGTGTACGGCACCAGCGTAAGGCCGTCGGAACTGGCCTGCAGCGGGTTCTCGATCGGCGTGCTCTCGTCGAAGAACGCCTTGAGGATGGTCACGCACGCGCCGGAGCCGGTCGCGTGGCCCGCGCCGTACGCCGGGTGCGTGGGCGCGCCCTCGGGGTACGCCTGCGGCAGCAGGTATGTAGGGAACCGCTCCCCCGTCTGCCCGTAGTACGGCGCCAGCCCGCCGCTCTGCAGCGAGGTGACGATGCTGGTGTGCAGCGGGTAGGTGCGCGCGCCGGTGATCTGGTTGTACACGCGGCCGCCGTACTCCTCGGGCCGCAACCGGCGGTGCACCCCCCACTTCTGCCACCACACCGCGCGGAGCGCACGCCCCATCACCTCGCTGAGCACCTGCAGCAGGTGGATTCCTCCGAAGGTGGCGAAGCCCACCTGCGTCCGGCTGTCCATCGCCGTTCCCGGCGGGTCGTACGGGTTGCCCTGGTCCTTGGGGAACTCCGCGTCGATCTGCGGGCGCCCTGTGGCGTTCGCCGCCAGCAACTGGTCGCCCGTAGGCTCCGACATCAGGATCCACGCGGCGTTGTAGAACGCGTCCACCACCTGATCGAAGTGCACGAAGGTGGCGCCGTCGCGGAGGGTGTGGATGAAGCGGCGAACCGTGTCGAACTCGTCCATGCCGCGCCGGTCCAGGCCGTTCTGCACGCTTAGCCAGGTGTCGAAGAAGAAGATCCAGTCGCGGCCCACGGCCGCCGGGCGCAGGCGCTGGTCGATGGTGCGGGCGCCGTACGAGATGAAGCCCTCGTCCGCGTCGCGTCCCTGGCCGTCGAGCTTGCGCGGATCGGCGTTGCCCTTGAGCAGGAACTGCGACACGTACGGCCCCACCTGCTCGCCCGGGTAGATCCCGCGGAAGACGTTCTGCACCGCCACCGGCGCCGTCCCGCCGAACTGGGGAAACTCGCCGTTCAGGGAGGTGATCGCGGCCGAGATGGCGGGATCGGATGCGTAGTCGATGAACGGGACGTCGCGCGCCACCGCCATCCAGTACAGCTCGCCCGCCTCGTGGGCCGTCACCGCGCTGTCGAAGCGCGGCGCGGGCGGCATGGTCCGCTCCTGCGCGTCCGGGCCCGCGATGTCGAACGCGAGGCCCGACTGCGGGTTGGTGAGCTTCAGCCGCCTGGCATCCACTGGCAGTACCCCCAGGGTGATCTCCTCGAAGTCCGCCGGATCCTCGCTCTGCAGCGCGCGCAGCATGGTGCTGTACGAGCCGGGCTCCGGATCGCCCAGCGCGTCGTGCCGCAGCCCCTTGGAGTAACTGCCGATCAGCGGCTGGTCGGGATAGTTGACCTCGTCGTTGTTGTTGGCGTGCTCCTCGTGGTTGCGCGCCTTTGCCAGCTCCGCCGCTTCCACGCGGATGTCGCGGGCGGAGCGGCGGCGCTCCTCTACGCGCCGGGACAGCGCCGTATTCTGCACGTTGAAGTTGTCGAAGACCGCTAGGCCGGGAGAAGCGATCGCTACGTACGTGCCGGCGGTGAGCAGGGCAGCCATCGCCAGCACGCTGGGGCTGGGCCGACTGGCCACCACCGACCAATCCACCCCGTTCGGCGAGACGTCCCAGAACACCGTTCCTGACGCCTCGCGCAGCCGCAGCCAGCGGTGGCGGACGGGATCGTACGGGATCTTCGCGAGCGTGGTGATGGAGGCGGACCCGACAAAGTCGCAGCTCAGGTAGCCGCCGCTGACTTCAATCCTCAGCCCATCACCACTCACGGGCGACGCGTGCAGCCGAGCGACGGCGCCGTTGACGCTGGATGGCGCGCGCACCAGCTCCACCCGGAACTCCGAGCCCGCCAGGTCATACGTGGTCGCCGACTGCACGTGGTAGAACGCCTGCGCCGCGTTTGCGGGCAGGAGGATCTCGATGCGCCCGTTGACCTCGCGCAGCCGCTCGCCCGCCCAGTAGTAGATCCACCTGGTGCTGTCCAGCGTATTGTCGTTGAAGTCGTCGACCAGCGTGTGTGCCTTTGCCATCGTGATGCTCCTGCCAGGGTTCGCGCCGGTCCCGCCACGGATGTGCGGCGGGGCTCGCAGCCGGTCGCTCTGCCGGCGTGGCCTGGCTGGCCATCTCTCTCACCGTCGATCCATCACCTGTCCGAACACGAAAAGGCCCCCGTCCGGCGTTCTGCCGGCGGGGGCCTCGCGTGCCCCGGATCTCTCGTCCATCATCCGAGTGCCCGCGACGGCGCGGAGATGCGCCGCCGCGTCGCCCGTCACATCATCAGACCACCACCGGCACCACCTTGCCGTCGAAGATGCGGATCTTCTGGCCGTCGAACTTCGTCAGCTCGAAGAACCCGTCGTCCTCGTTGAAGCCCAGCGACATCTCCTGCAGCAGCCCGATCGCGATCGCCTCGCCCAGCGGGAGCGAGTCGGTGTAGTCGCTGCGCCAGTGCACCCCCGCGGCGTTGCGGAAGATGGAGATATTCCCGGCCAGCTTGTTCAGCTCGCCGCCCACCGTCATCTGCCCCGCGTCGGCGCCCGTGTAGGCGATCAGCGACGTCCCCGCGGAGTCGGCGTGCAGCGGGTTCTCGATCGCCCTGGTTTCATCGAAGAACGCCTTCAGGATCGTGGCGCACGCCCCGGAGCCCGTGGAGTGCCCCGCCCCGTACGCCGGGTGCGTCGGCGCCCCCTCGGGGTACGCCTGCGGCAGCAGGTACACGGCGCCGAACTTGTCGCCCACGTTGCCGAAGTACGGCGCCAGCCCGCCCGTCTGCAGCGAGGTGACGATGCTGGTGTGCAGCGGGTAGGTGCGCGCGCCGGTGATGTGGTTGTGCACGCGCCCGCCATACTCCTCCGGCCGCAGCCGCCGGTGCACACCCCACTTCTGCCACCACACCGCCCGCAGCGCCCGGCCCAGCACCTCGCTGAGCACCTGGAGCAGGTGAATGGGCCCGAAGGTGGCGAAGCCCGCCTGCGTCTTCGAATCCATCGCCGTCCCCGGCGGGTCGTAGGGATTCCCCTGGTTCAGCGGGAACTCCAGGTCGATCTGCGGCCGCCCGGTGGTGCCGCTCACGAAGGTGAGCTGGTTGCCGTTCGGCTCCGACATCAGGATCCAGGCGGCGTTGTACCATGCGTCGATCACCTGGTCGAAGTGCACGAAGGTCGCCCCGTCTCGCAGGTTGCGGATGAAGCGCCGCGTGGTGTCGAAGGTATCGAGCCCCCGCTTGTCCACCCCGTTCTGCACGTTGAGCCAGGTGGCGAAGGTGGTCAGGTAGTCGGTGTTCGCCACCGCCGGGTAGAGCCGCTGGTCGATGGCGCGCGACCCGTAGGAGATGAACCCGTCGGCGGCGTTGCGTCCCTGCCCGGCGGGCTTCCGCTGGTCGACGTTCCCCTTCAGCAGGTACTGCGAGACGTACGGTCCCACCTGCTCGCCGGGGTAGATCCCCCGGAACACGTTGGCCGTGGCGACCGGCGTGGTGCCGCCGAATGCGGGGAACTCGGTGTTGAGCGAGGTGACGGCGGCCGCGATGGTGGCGTCGGTGGCATAGCTGCCGAACCAGATGTCGCGCGCCACGGCCATCCAGTACAGCTCGCCCGCCTCGTGCGCAGTCTGCTCGCTGTCGAAGCGCGGCGCCGGGGGCTGGGTGAGCGCCTGCGCGTCCGGCCCCACCACGTCGAAGGCCAGCCCCGCCTGCGGGTTGGTGAGCTTGACCGCCGTGGACGAGGCCAGGACGATGTCCTCGAAGTCGTCCGGAGCCTCGCTCTCCAGGGCGCGCAGGAGCGTGCCGTACGAGAACGGGTCCGGGTCGCCCAGCGCGTCGTGCCTGAGGCTCTTGGAGTAGTTCCCCACGTAGGGGCGGGTGGGGTAGTTGACCTCGTCGTTGTTGCTGGCGTGCGGGTCGTGGTCGCGCGCGGCGGCCACGGCGGCGGCCTCCCCGCGCACCTCGCGCGCCGAGAGGCGGCGCTCCTCTACCCGCCGCTCGCGCGTGCGGTCGGGCACGTTGTAGTTGTCGAAGACGGCCATCCCGGTGGTGGCGCTGAAGTAGCTCACGCCGAACGAGATGTTGACCGCCGTGACCGGGTTGATCGGCGCCCGCGAAGCCAGCACGGTCCACCTCTCGCCATCGGGCGACGTCTCCCAGAACAGGGTCTCGCTGAGCGCGGGCGCGGTGTGGTGCCGCACGCGCACCCAGCGGTGCTCCGCCGGGTCGTACGGCACCGTCGCGATGGCGGGGTACGTGGCGGGGGTGGTGGTGGTGTTCTGGAGGATGGCGCGCACCTCCCCCTCCTCGATGTAGATCCCCAGCTCCCCCGCCCACAGGTACGTTCTCCCGTTCGCCACCACCCGCACCACCTCCAGCCGCACCTCCGAATCGGTGAGGTCGTAGGCGACCGCCGTCCGGTACGCCCCGTTCCCCGAGGTGGCGTAGCGGGGGCGGACCTCCACCCGACCGTTCACCTCGCGGATGCGCTCGGCCAGCGGGGCCGGCGTCCCGTTGATGGTCCACCTGGTGAGGTCCGTGCTGTTGTCGTTGAAGTTGTCGACCAGCGTGTGTGCCTTTGCCATCGTGATGCTCCTGCCAGGGTTCGCGCCGGTCCCACCGCGGATGCGCGGCGGGGCTCGCAGCCGGTCGCTCTGCCGGCGTGGCCTGGCTGGCCATCTCTCTCACCGTTTCCGTCGCACGAACACAAAAAGGCCCCCGTCCGACGTTGTGCCGGCGGGGGCCTCATGGTCCCGGATGTGTCGTTGTCATCCGCTCTGCCGCGGCGGCGCGGTGAGGCGCCGCCGCGGCCGTCCGCGTCAGACGCCCGCCAGCTGAACCTTGCCGTCGAAGATGCGGATCTTCTGGCCGTCGAACTTCGTCAGCTCGAACAACCCGTCGTCCTCGTTGGAAACCGAGCGGCATCTCCTGCAGCAGTCCAGGTCACCCCCGGATCAGCGGAACCACCGTCCCGTCAAAGATGCGGACCGGCAGGCCTTCGAATCTCGTGAACTCGAAATAGGCGCTGTCCTCGTTGAACCCGATGCTCATCTCCTGCAGCATACGCGTCGCGATCGCCTCCCCCAGCCGCAGCGACTCGGTATAGTCACTGCGCCAGTGCACGCCGGCGGCGTTGCGGAACAGGGCGATGTTGCCCGCCAGCTTGTTCACCTCTCCCCCGACGGTCATCTGGCCGACGTCGGCGCCCGTGTACGCCACCAGCGAAAGACCGTCGGCGCTGGCGAGCACCGGGTTTTCGATGGGAGCGGATTCGTCGAAGAACGCCTTCAGCATGGTCGCCAGCGCCCCAGCGCCCGCGGCGTGCCCCGCGCCGTATGCCGGGTGGGTCGGGGCTCCCTCCGGGTATGCCTGCGGCAGGAGGTACGAATCGGGAAAGCGCTCGCCGGCGTTGCCGAAGTAGGGCGCCAGTCCACCCGTGGTAAGGGAGTTCTTGATGCTCGGATGGATCGGGTAGTCGCGCCGCCCAGCGATCCAGTTGTCCACGCGCCCGCCGTACTCCTCGGGCCGCAACCGCCGGTGCACGCCCCACTTCTGCCACCAGACCGCGCGAATGGCGCGCCCGAGCACCTCCGCGAGCACCTGCATCAGGTGGATGGGACCGAACGTGCCGAAGCCGACCTGGGTCCGGGAGTCCATCGCCGTGCCCGCCGGATCGTACGGGTTCCCTTGGTCCTTGGGGAACTCCAGGTCGATCTGCGGCCGCCCGGTGACCCCGCTCTGGAACGCGAGCTGGTTGCCCGTCGGCTCCGACATCAGGATCCACGCGGCGTTGTAAAATGCGTCGATCACCTGGTCGAAGTGCACGAAGGTCGCCCCGTCGCGCAGGTTGCGGATGAACCGCCGCGTGGGGTCGAAGCTGTCCTGCCCCCGCTTGTCCACCCCGTTCTGGACGTCCAGCCAGGTGGCGAACGACGTCAGGTAGTCCGTTCCCGCGGCCGCCGGGGTGAGCCGCTGGTCGATGACGCGTGAGCCGTAGGAAATGAACCCCTCGTTGGCGTCGCGGCCCGATCCGTCGGCCTTGCGCGGGTCCGTGTTCCCCTTGAGCAGGAACTGTGAGACGTACGGCCCCACCTGCTCACCCCCGTAAAAACCGCGAAACACGTTCTGGGTGGTTACGGGGCCGGTACCGCCAAACTGCGGGAACTCCGTATTGAGAGAGCTCACCGCGGCCGCGATGATCGGATCGGTGGCATAGGTGCCGAAGTGGATGTCCCGAGCGACGGCCATCCAGTACAGCTCTCCCGCCTCGTGCGCGGCTTCCTCGCTGTCGAAGCGGGGCGGAGGGGGCATGGTGATCGCCTGCGCGTCGGGTCCCTCCACGTCGAACGCCAGCCCCGCCTGGGGGTTCGTCAGCTTGATCGCCGTGGAAGTGGCGAGGTCGATCTCCTCGAAGTCGCGCGGGTCTTCGCTCTGCAGCGCGCGCAGCAGGGTCGCGTACGAGCCGGGGTCGGGATCGCCCACCGCGTCGTGCTTCAGGCTCTTGGAGTAGTTGCCGGCGAAGCGTCGCGTGGGATAGTTGACCTCGTCGTTGTTGTTCGTGTGGTCGTAGTGCGGCTGGGCCGCCGCCAGCTCCGCCGCCTCCACGCGGGTCTGCAGCGCCGACTTGCGCCTCTCCTCCGTCCTGCGGGCGGCCGAGGTGTCGAAGAAGTTGAAGTTGTCGAATACGACCACGCCCGGCGAAGGCAGGGCGCCCTGTGTGCGCGCGAAGATCATCAGCTTGACGCCCACCAGCGAGAACGGGTTCGGTTCCCGGAACAGCTCGGTCCACTGCTTCCCATCGTCCGAGGTCTGGTAGTACAGCGTCCCGAACGCTTCCAGCAGCCGCATCCAGCGATGGGGCACGGACTCCAGCCGGGCCCTGAACAGGAAGGTTTCGACACCGCCGACGCGGTGCATGACGAAGACACCGCCGGAGTGCCTGGCAAAGCCGACGTAATCTCCAGTGCTCAGGTCGCTCCCGGTGGTGGCCCGCAGCCCGGCCTCGCAGCCCCCTCTTCCGCCCCGAACCACCTCCACCTTGACGTCGGACTGGTCCAGGTCGTAGGTCAGGAGCGAGACATATCCTCCGCTGCTCTGCGCCGTGTTGCTGGCGGGCCGGATCTCCAACTGCTGGTTGATCTCCTGGACCCGGCCAAACGGAACCCACTTGGTGGCGTCGGTCTGGTTGTTGTTGAAGTTGTCGATCAGCTCATGTGTCCTTGCCATGGTGATGCTCCTGCCAGGGTGCGCGCCGGTCCCGCCGCGGATGTGCGGCGGGGCTCGCAGCCGGTCGCTCTGCCGGCGGTGGCCTGGCTGGCCATCTCTCTCACCGTCTCCGTCGCACGAACACAAAAAGCCCCCGTCCGGCGCTCTGCCGGCGGGGGCCTCATGGTCCCGGATCTCTGGTGTGTGCTGCCGATCACGCGGATGCCGATCCGCAAAACAAAAAGGCCCCCGCACCGGCCGTTGCGCCGGTCAGGAGCCTGGGCCGGCCCGTTGTTCGATCCGTCTGACGGCACCGGTATCGGCGCCTTCTGATCGGAGGATAACCTCGGCGCCGTGTCCCTGTCAACCCCGGCGCGGTGGATGAGGAAGCGCCCCCGGAGCCGGTCCGGAGGCGCTTCTCGTCATCCACGGGATGGATCAGGATCAATCCCGCAGCGGCATCATGCGCAGGTTCACACGGGATGGCTGGCCGCTCAGGCGCAGCCGACGCAGGTCTGCTGGTGAGCCTGGGTGCACGGATAGAAGCGCGTCTCCGGCACGGGGCACGGGGAGTAGACCGTGTCCTTGTTGCACGCAGGATCGGTGTTGCCCGTGGGATAGCAGATGTAGCAGTACGACTCCGGACCGCCCGGGCCGGTCCAGGGCTCCACCGGCTCGGGGATGATGACAGTCTCGAACGACTCCACCTGCAGGTTGCTGGGATCGAGGCGCATGGCTGTGTCCTCCGGAAGGGGGATGAGCGTGGGGCGGGGGTATCCAGGCTAATAGGTTCGGAGACAATGATCAAGCACTTTATTTCCGCAAACGAAAGTGTCCGCATCGGCGCTCACCCCTGCATGGCAGAAGCGCCTCCGGGCAGGGACCCGGAGGCGCTTCGCCGGCTGCGGGCGGGGTACCGGGCGGTTCGGTTACGGCTCCGCGCGGGCCTGGAGCGGGGGCGCGGCATCGCGGCGGCGGAAGAAGATGGGGCTGGTCCAGCCGCGGTCCTGCAGGTGATCCCCCGGATCGTCACCCGGGTTCGCGGGCACCACGTCGCGGGAGTGGCGGCGCGCGTTCTCGTGCTCCACGACCAGGAAGTACGAGACGTATGGCCACTGCGCCGCCTGGAAGCCCTCGTCGCGGAGGTATCCCGAGACCTCCGTGCGCCGCGCCCCGGCCGGAAAGGTCTCGTCGGCCACGTACTGCACGAACCGCCAGGGATCGGGCTCCGGCTCGCGCTCCGTGATCCCCTGGCGCGGCCGCTCGCCGGGGATGGGGCCGCGTACCCGCACCACGCGCACCCGCCGGATGGGGAGCGGCGAGGCGACCCGCCAGGCCAGCGCCGGCGCCAGCGCGTCCTCCGCTTCGTACTCCACCTGGTCGCCCATGATGGCCGTGCCTCCGCCCGGAAGCGCGTGCGAGAGCTCCATCAGCAGCCGGTGCCCGCTGGTGGCGTAGGTGTGCCGCGCGCGCAGGGCGTCGAAGATCCCCGCCCGCGTATGCTCCGCGGCCACCACCGCCGTCAGCGCGCCAAAGACGAAGCTCCCCGGCCGTCCCGCGTGGCTGTCCGCGCCCGCCGCCACGCCATAGACGCCGCCGTACTTGAGGCCGTTCACGTAGCCCGCCAGCTCGCCCGGCTGGCCGTAGTACCGGGAGTGCGGCCGCCATCCGTCCTCCTGCGGGCTTTCATGGTTGCCGTGCAGGGGCGAGTACACCTGCGCCAGCGGCGCGTACCGCTCCTGCTCCGCCGGATCGACGGGCGCCGCCCGCTCGGGGCACTGCGCGTTGAGTTCCCACCAGTTGGTGCACATCAGGTCGTGCGGAACCACCAGGGTGCGGGGCGCGGGCGCGTCGCCGTCGCGGCGGATGAGCTCGCGGAGCAGCTTCCAGGTGGTGTCGCTGCGCGCGTCCTTCCACGTGGGGAGAAACGGGTGCAGCAGCGCGTCCCACTCGCGTGCCAGGACGATGCGGTGCCCGTCGCCGTGGGTTTCGTACTCGGAGCCCGGTTCGTGGCTGGCGGAGGAGGTCCACTCGAAGGCCGGCAAGGTGACGAACCCCTCTCTCTGCGCCCCCTCGACGCGTGAGGCGATGTCGTGCCAAGCCATGGCGCCGGCGAACGGCCATGCCGGCGCGTCGTGCGAGGTGAGCGCGGCCCAGTCCAGAAACGCGGCCTCGCGCCCGTACTCCAGCAGCCGGTCGGGGTCGCCGGTGCCGTCGCAGCGCCAGGAGTGCAGGTGGTAGTCGCCCCACAGCACCTGCCGCCCGGGCGCGGCCGTGCTCACCTGCACCGGCCCGGTGGAAAAGCTTCCCTCGAAGGCATGCACGGTAAAGCGGTGCACGCCGGGCGTGCGCAGCGTCACGGGGACGGAGGCCGCGCCCTCGTCCTCGGCCCGCAGGGTCACCGCGGCCGGAAAGTCTGCCTGCACGTCCGTGCACGAGAGGTGAAGGGTGCCCCGCCATCCGTGCACGCGGTTGTCCATCTCGTCCAGCACGCACAGCCGCAGCCGCGCCTCCACCCCCGCCTGCACCTGCGAGGGCGCCACGGCGTTCACCACGCATGGAGCCATGGGCAGCATCCATCCCCCGCGCACGTCGTCCACGATCTGCCAGGCGTACCGCTCCTCCTCGTCCTCCTCCCCGCGCCGCTGCCGGCCGACCGCCGCCGCGAACGCGTGCTCGCCGGCGTTCGTGCATATGCCGCCAGGGTTGCGCAGCGCCGACGAGCAGGCGCCGCGCACGGCGACGGTGACGTGCTCTCCCGGCTTCATGCTCCCCGATACCACGGTGATGGGGACCACGCGAAACTGCGGATTGGAGATCAGCGGGCGCTCCACCTCCAGCGTCGCGCCGGTCGCGGCCTTCACCAGCTCCACGTAGTTGGCCTCGTGGGGGTTCACCGTCTGCAGCCCCAGGGCGCCCGCCTTCCATGCGGCCAGGTAGAGCCGCGGCAGGCTCTCGATCTCCTCCAGATCGGGCTCCTGGCCGCCTGCCCCCGGGAGCCTGTCCTCCAGGGGCGAGGGGTCGAAGGGGATGAAGTTGGCGCGGATGAAGACGACGTCGCCCTCACCCAGCGGACGGCCGCCGTGCACGTAGGTGACCGTGAAGTCCTGCCCCCACTCCTCCGGCGCCGCGAAGCTCTGGTTCCATCCGAAGTCCACCGGCACGGTGTCGGGGGTGATGCGGAGGGCCGGCGCCTGGCCCGCGAGCGGCGCGCGCAGGGGCACGCCTGTCTGGACGTGAGTTTCCATCTGGATTTTCCCCGGCTGGATGATGAGGAACGATGAATGGGTGCGCCGGGATCCCGCGAATGGCCTGCACGGGATCGCGATCGACACCCGCTGGACGAAAAACACGAACGATACCGGATCGAGAAAAGATTCGTGAGGAGTTAACTCGTTTGATATCAATGGGTTGGTGGTGCCGTAGCCGCCTTGCACGCCGTGGGGTGAGGCACGGTTGTCCCATGAACTGCGGGGGGGAGCAGAGGGACAGAGAATAGCCAGAGGGACAGAGGAAAACCTGTTCTCTGTACCTCTGGCTGTTCTCTGTACCTCTGTACCCCTCGCTGTTGTTTTTTCCGGACCCGGTAGCTCACTGCGGATCGTCGGGGCACGATCCCCCAAAAAACGAAGGGGCAGCCGAAGATCTCTCGGCTGCCCCCTTCGACTCCGCGGATGCTGCGGACTACTTCTCGCTCATCAACGGATATTCGAACGCGCGCGGGGGCGAAGGTTTCCTCGATGGTGCGCGGGCTGATCCACCGCACCAGGTTGCAGCCCCGGCCGTCGCATGCCGGGGCTGCCCGAGAGTACCGCCTGTCGGCGGGGGTGCTCAGGCGCAGCCCACGCAAGTTGACTGGTGCGCCTGCGTGCACGGGTAGAAGATGGTCTCGCGCACCGGGCACGGGGCGTAGATCGTGTCCTTCACGGGCTCGGCGATGGGTTCGGCGGTGTCGAAGCTCTCCACCTGCAGTGCGTTCAGGTCCAGGTACATGGGACGTCTCCTTGGTAAGTGGGATGAGGGGAGCATGAAGGGTACTACGTTTGCTTTCCCATATCAAGCATTTTTTTGCTGAAAAGGAGAGTGGCGGATTCGGGTCTCATCCATACGCGAAAGCGCCCCCGGGATCGATCTCCCGGAGGCGCTTTTGGTCGCCGAACCGTCGCGTCGGCTACTTCTCCGCCAGGAACGGGTACTCGAAGCTGCGCGGCGCGGCGAAGGTCTCCTTGATGGTGCGCGGGCTGATCCACCGCACCAGGTTCAGGATCGATCCCGCCTTGTCGTTGGTCCCGCTGCCGCGCGCGCCGCCGAACGGCTGCTGGCCCACGACGGCGCCCGTGGGCTTGTCGTTGATGTAGTAGTTGCCGGCCGCGTTGCGCAGCGCCCGGTCCGCCTGCACCAGCGCCGCGCGGTCGTTGGCGAACACCGCGCCCGTCAGCGCGTAGGGGCTGGTCTGGTCCACGGTCTTCAGCGTCTGCTCCCACTCCGCGTCCGGGTAGGCGTACAGCGAGACGACGGGCCCGAACACCTCCTCGCACATCAGCTGGTACGCCGAGTCCTGCACCTGCACCAGCGTGGGCTGGATGAAGTAGCCCACAGAGTCGTCGTACGTGCCGCCCGCGATGACCTCCACGTCGTCCGCCGCGTGCGCGTGCTTGATGTACCCCGTGATCTTGTCGAACGCCTTACGGTCGATCACCGCGCCCATGAAGTTGCGGTAGTCGCTCACGTCGCCCACGCGGATCTTCTCCATCATCCCCAGCGTCAGCCCGCGGACTTCCGGCCACAGCGACTGGGGGACGTAGATGCGCGACGCCGCGCTGCACTTCTGCCCCTGGTACTCGTAGCCGCCGCGCACGATGGCCGTCGCCAGCGCCGCCGGGTCGGCGGACGCGTGGGCGACGATGAAGTCCTTGCCGCCCGTCTCGCCCACCAGCCGGGGGTAGGTCCGGTAGTCGGCGATGCGCTCGCCCACCTGCCGCCAGATCATCTGGAACACGGCGGTGGATCCCGTGAAGTGGATGCCCGCCAGGCTGCGGTCGGTGAGGATCGCCTCCGTCATGGGCCCGGGGTCGCCCGGCAGAAAGTTGATGACGCCCGGCGGCAGCCCGGCCTCCATCAGGATCCGCATGATGTACCAGCCGCTGAAGACGGCCGTGGCGGCCGGCTTCCATAGCGCCACGTTCCCCAGCATGGCCGGCGCGGTGGGCAGGTTGCCGGCGATGGCGGTGAAGTTGAACGGCGTCACCGCGTAGACGAAGCCCTCCAGCGGCCGGTGGTCCAGGCGGTTCCACATCCCCAGGCCGCTGAACGGCTGCTCGGCGTACAGCTGCTGCGCGAAGTGCGTGTTGAAGCGCAGAAAGTCGATCAGCTCGCAGGCGCTGTCGATCTCCGCCTGGTGGGCCGTCTTGCTCTGGCCCAGCATGGTGGCCGCGTTCAGGACGGGCCGGTAGCGCGTGGCCAGCAGGTCCGCGGCGCGCTGGAAGACGGCCAGGCGGTCCTCCCAGGGCCAGTTGCTCCAGTCCTTCCACGCCTTCATGGCGGCGTCGATGGCCTGGCGTACCTCGGCGGCGCCGGCCTTGTGGTAGCGGGCCAGCACGTGCCCGTGCTCGTGCGGCGACACCTGCACGTCGGTGTTGCCGGTGCGCACCTCGCGCCCGCCGATGATCAGCGGGATCTCGATCTCCTCGCCGTGCATGCGCGCGTACGTCT
>DASUVG010000097.1:0-9802 GCA_036379135.1 Longimicrobium sp. | reverse complement strand
CAGCGTCTTGCCCACGCCCGTGCTGCCGATGAGCAGGATGTTGGACTTGTCCAGCTCCACCTCGTCCATCACCCCGTGGTTGTTCACCCGCTTGTAGTGGTTGTACACGGAGACGGCCAGCGACCGCTTGGCCATCTCCTGTCCCACCACGTACTGGTCCAGCACCTCCTTGATCTCGGTGGGCGTGGGCACCGGGGTGGCGGCGCTGGTGGCCTCCTTGATCTCCTCCTCGGCCAGGATCTCGTTGCAGAGCGAGATGCACTCGTTGCAGATGTAGACCGAGGGCCCGGAGATGAACCGCTTCACCGAGTCCTTGGACTTTCCGCAGAACGAGCAGCGGAGGTGTTTGTCGCTGGGCATTGCTGGGCCTGCGTGCTTGAATAAAGAAAGGAGGGGGTACGGGGTGGGGCTCCGGTCAGGAGCCCGTCGTTCCCGTCTCGGCCTCGGCGTGGCGCACCGACACCAGGCTGGCGCCGCCCACCCCGTGCGAGATCACCTCGTCGATCAGCCCGTACTCCAGCGCCTCCTGGGCCGACATGAAGCGGTCGCGGTCCAGGTCCGCCTCCACCTGCTCCACGGCCTGCCCGGTGTGGTGCGCCAGGATCTCGTTCAGCCGGTGGCGCAGCCCCAGGATCTCGCGGGCCGCGATCTCGATGTCGGCCGCGCTTCCCTGGCTGCCGCCCGACGGCTGGTGCAGCATGATGCGGGCGTTGGGGAGCGCGCTGCGCTTGCCCTTTTCGCCCGCGCCCAGCAGGATGGCGCCCATGCTGGCCGCGCTGCCGATGCAGATGGTGTGCACCGGCGAGCGGATGAACTGCATGGTGTCGTAGATGGCCAGCCCCGCCGTCACCACCCCGCCCGGCGAGTTGATGTACAGGTAGATGTCCTTTTCCGGGTTGTCCGCGTCCAGGAACAGGAGCTGGGCGATGATGATGTTGGCCACCGTGTCGTCCACGGCGCTGCCCAGGAACACGATGCGGTCCATGAGCAGCCGGCTGAAGATGTCGTAGCTCCGCTCTCCCCGGCTGGACCGCTCGATCACGTACGGCGGATAGATGGCCATCTCTGCTGGTCTCCTGGCGTATTCTGTGTGGGCGGCGCGGCCGGTCAGGCCTGTGCGACCGTGTTGCGCGACTGCAGGTGCTCGAAGACCTTGTCCTCGAGGATCTCGGCCTCCAGCGCCTGCATCTGGCCCGAGCGCTCCAGCTCCACCCACAGGTCGCTGGGGGTGCGGCCGTGCTGCTCGGCCAGCGCCTCCACCCGGGCGTCCACGTCGTCGGCGGTGGGGCGCAGCCCCTCGCGCTCCGCGATGTGCTCCACCACCATCATCCGCCTGAGCGACGCCTCCGCCTGGGGGCGCATGATGGCGCGCAGTTGCGAGAAGCGTTCCTCTTCCTCGGGCGCGCGCTTGCGGCGGTTCCCCTCGCGGTCGGGCGTTTCGCCCATCATGTAGTCCAGGTACCGGTCCACCATCGACGCCGGCACGTCGAACGGGTTGGCTTCCACGATCTGCTGCACCAGCGCGTCGCGGATGGCGGCGTCGGCCCGCTTCTTGGCGTCGCTCTCCAGGTCGCCGCGCACGCGGGTGCGCAGGGCGTCCAGCGAGTCGAACTCGCCCAGCCCCCGGGCGAACTCGTCGTCCAGCGCGGGAAGGTCCTTGCGCCGCGCCTCCTGCACGCGAATGCGCAGGCGCTGCTGCTGGCCGCGCTGCGCCTCGTCGGCAAAGTCCTCGGGAAAGGTGACGGTGAACTCACCTTCCTCGCCGGGGGCCAGGCTCATGATGGCGGCCTCGATGTCGGGAATGGCCTGCCCCTCGCCCAGCTCGAAGCGGTACTCGCTCCCCTCGGCCTCTTCGCCCTCGCCCGCCTCGTCCAGGTTGGTGATCTGCACCAGCACCATGTCGCCGTAGTCGGGCCTGGCGCCCTCGTCCAGCGGGTGCAGGGTGGCGCGCTCGGTGCGCAGCCGCTCCAGCAGCGCGTCCACCTCGTCGTCGCCGATGGCATCGGCGGGGCGCACCACGTGAAAGCCCTCGGTGCGGGCCAAGTCCACCACGGGCTGCACCTCGAACTCCACCTCGAAGTGCAGGTCGCCGCCGTCGCCGTGGTAGTGCACGTGGTCCACCTGCCCCTGGTTGATGGGGCGGAACTCGTGCCTGTCCAGCGCCTCGCGGTACGTCTCCTGGATCACGCGGTCCAGCGTCTCCTGCTCGATGGCGGGGCCGAACTGGCGCTCCACCAGCGACGCGGGCGTCTTGCCCTTGCGAAAGCCCGGCAGGCGGACGTTGCCCGCGATCTTGGCGGCCACCGACTGCCGCACGCGGCGCACGCGCTCGCTGGGCACGGTGATGGAAAGGCGGCGGCTCCAGGAGGTGGGCTCCTGGACGTCGACGCGAAGCTCGGTAACGGGGGCAGTGCTATGCTCGGCCATCCGGCTGTCTATCTGCTGAAGAATCTGTTTCTGGCGAGGTGCGAAAGGGGGGATTCGAACCCCCACGGCCGAAGCCACTGGTTCCTAAGACCAGCGCGTCTACCATTCCGCCACTTTCGCGCGGGACGAACGGGAAAATATAGACCGCGCCCACAGGGGGGTCAACCAAGGTTGCCCGAGCGCGGCCTCTCGTCCCGTCTCTGGCGCAAACTGCGCGTCCAGCGGCGCGAACGCCAGCCCTTCCTTTCTACGGCTTCCACCGCCGGGTGTCGCCGGCCCGGCCGCGGCCCGAAAACGCGGAAAGCCCCGCGAACCGCGCGGGGCCTCGACTGCGGGAGGCGGACGCCGCCGACGACGGTGTCCGCTCCCTGGCGCGTCGGCCGCGATCCGGTCAGCGCCGCGCGGCGACCCGCGTCTCGGCGGACGTGCGGCCTTCGATGCGGAACCGCACCAGCTGCGGAACGTCGTCCTTCGACAGGACGACCGTGTACAGACGGTCTCCACGGACCGCAACCGGCATGCGGTAGTCAAGCTGCACCGGAACGGTGACGCGGCCCAGGTACTTTCCTTCGGGGTCCAGCACGTCGAATGCCGAGCCGTTCGCTCCTTCGGGAAGCGCGGGGCGGATCCAGAGGTATCCCTGGTCGTCCACGTGAATGGACGTGAACGCCGGCTTGTGCCGCGGAATCTGCGACAGGTCGATCCTTCCTCCCTGGTCGGTGAAGTACTTCAGCTCCTTTGCGGCCCGCTCCCGCTCGGCGGCGGTCACGGGCACGGGCGGCAGCGGCAGCTCGGATACGCGCAGCGTGTCGCCCCCGGGCTCGTGCAGCACCAGGCGGTACTCGCTGCTGATCCCCGACCAGATGCGGCCGTCGGGGTTCAGCGCCCAGACCAGCTCGGGGGAGTAGGGCACGTTCACCATGTTCTCCACGGGGCCCTTCTTGAAGCTCCACCGCGCGGGGCTGAAAGCCGGAAGCTCGAACCGCTCCGTGGGCTCCGCATTCATCGGGCGCCGCACCAGCACCGGTGCAGCACCGAGCCCGCCCGGGCCGGTCTCCACATCCCACAGCCGTCCCTGCCGGTCGAAGCGGCCGGGCCAAGGGCGCAGGTGCATCCCATCTCGGCGGTGGGTCGCACGCACCACACCGACCGGATCGAACACCGTATACCGCAGGTTGCCGGCGTCGACCACCCACAGGGACTCATCCGGCGCCAGCGCCATCCCCACCGGCTGCTTGAACTCGCCGGGTCCACCTCCGGCGCGGCCGAACGCGCGCACGTGGCGGCCCTGCGCATCGTACACGTGTACGCGCTGGGTTCCGAGGTCCAGCGCGTACAGCGTACCGGCGGGTCCCGGCTCCAGAACGCCGGGGAACATCAGCGGCTCCGACGGCGGATCGGCAAAGGTGCCATCGGGCACAAGGCGCCAGCGCTCCGCCGTTGTCCATGTGCCGCCCGCGGCGTTGCGCACGATTGCGGCGCCGCTGGCGGCGCGCGTGCCGGGCCCCGCTTCTTCCCGATTTGCGTCGCAGGCCGTAAGCAGCAGAGCCAGGGCGGCTGCGCGAATCATGAGGATCGACATGCCTCGTATGGGAAAAAGGGTTCACGATTCCGTTCCGCCGCCGTCGACCGGACGAGCGGCGCTTCAAACATCTGTGGAGATGTGCCGGGGGGGCGTCCAGGTCAGTTGACGGCGATCACGTCATTTTCTCGCCGGGTCCGGTTCCGCCACCGCCGCCGCTGCCACCCGAGTCCGAGCAGGTGCACGTGGCGATGTCCAGAAAGGTGCTGCAGGTGCAGGTGCAGGCCCCTTCCGCCGAGCAGGTGCCGCGGCTGCAGGTGACGGTGCACTTGCCCGCCTCGGGCTCCGTCGCGTAGGCACTCCTGACCGCGAGGGGAGCCGCGTACACCCCCGCCGCCGCGACCAGGGCCGCGAAGGCGAGCCGCAGGTGTCTCGCGCGTTCCGATGTGTTTCTCATGGGCGCCTTTCTTTCAACGTGAAACATGAAAGAGGAGACGCCCCCCCGGTGCCATCTTCTCCGATCCCGCCTGCCGGGCCCCACCCGGCCGGTACGGCAGCAGTCCCTACGCCATGTTGTCGCCGGGCCCGGTTCCGCCGCCGCCTCCACTCCCGCTGTCGGCGCAGGTGCAGGTCGCGATGTCGAAGATCAGGCTGCACTTACAGGTGCAGGCGCCTTCGGCGGAACACCTGCTGCCGCTGTTGCAGGTGACGCTGCATTTACCGGCAATGCCCTCTGTCGCGTAGGCGCTCCGGACCGCGAGAGGAGCGGCGTACACTCCCATGCCGGCGACCAGCGCCGCTGTGGCCAGCCCCAGCCGCAGGGTGCGCGGTGATGTGTCTGCCATGGTCCCGCTTTCGTTCAGGTCGATGGGGAAGAACAGCCGCTGCCCGGCCGCACGCTTCTTCAATCCGTCTCCGCCCCCCGCGCGAACGCCAGCACTTCCTGACGCGCGGCCGCGCGTAGTGGGCCGGGCGTCTCCGCCTGGATGCGACCGTTCGAAAGGGTCAGCGTCACGGGCGTGGCGCGCACCCCCAGTGCCCGGTCGATCTCTTCCGCCGATGCCGTAAGCACGCGAACGTGGCGTCCCAGTTCCCCCCAGTACGAGGCGGCGGAGTCCGCGTCCACCGGGCCCACCGCGAACAGGGCCACGTCGCGGCCGTGCGTGCGCCGCACGATCTCCGTCCAGTTCGCCATGTTGGCGCGGCTGACGGTGCACCCCGGCGAAAAGACGAAGACGAGGGCCCGCTCCGCACTGGCCAACTCCGCCAGTGTGCTTCCTGGCCTCGCCCGGATCGGACGATCGCGCTTCACGGCACGGCCCGCGCTCAACGCCTCCCGCGGCGCGTTCAGCCATTGATGCGCGGCTCGCAATCCGTTCCAGGCACCGGCGGTCAGCAGGAGCGACAGCAGGAGGACCGACGCGAGGTAGATGCGGTTCTTCACGGGGCTCCTGTCTCCGAACGCGTAGAAAAGCCCGTGTCGATCAGGCCAGAGCCCGCCGGCGCCTCAATGGGTGCCCGCGCTGCGGTGGCGGGCGAGAAGAGCGACGCGATCTCACGCACATCCCTGGCAGTGGGCACTGTGCGGCCACTGTGCAGCACGTGCCCCTCACCATCCAGCAATGCCCAGCGGGCGCGTGCCAGCTCCGTCTTTGCGTCGGCGGCGAGGGAGACGATCCGTGCGCCGGCCGCCGTCCGG
Organism: Longimicrobium sp.; assembly: GCA_036379135.1. Classification (GTDB taxonomy): domain Bacteria; phylum Gemmatimonadota; class Gemmatimonadetes; order Longimicrobiales; family Longimicrobiaceae; genus Longimicrobium. The sequence continues at coordinate 4,154 of DASUVG010000097.1, read as the reverse complement.
ATGCAGGGTTCCACCGCCGGCGTGGCGGCGAGCCACACCACACCCGGCTGATTCTCCAGGGCCAACGCCAGCGCGCAAAGCGAGGTCGCCGCCCTGCCCGCCGAGTCGGCGCGTACCAGGACACGTACGCTTCCCGGCGCGGCGGCCGCGCCCAGCGCCGGAAGCCGCACCCCGTACAGCAGGGGCGAAACCGCGCCGCCGCGGTCCGTAGCCAGATAGAAGTTGGCGCGGAGGGCGGCCAGCCGCTGCATCCCCTCGGACGCGAGCGTCGCCGCGAGTGCGCACAGGCAGAGGAGGAGCAGCCGAAAGCGGCGGGGTGACAGCCGGGAGAGCCACGACGTGTCGTCGGCCGGCCGGCCGGCTTCGTGGGATGCTTCGTGAACGCGGGGCGGTGGGGAAATGACGGAATTCATGATCGTACGGCTGAATCATGGTGAGCGCTCCGGGTCGGCACACAGGGCAGCAGGTGCCGCGCGCCGGAGACGGGGAGGCGCCGAAAGAGCTGCGCAAAGGAGCCATCCTCTGCTGTTGAACAGGTTAAGGCGATCAGGTTTTTACGTCAAGAAAATCCGATAAGGTATGTCTCATCCGTCTGTAGCTGCATTTCCGTGCAAGGACTTACGGCGTTTCCGCAGCGATGTAGGGCTGGAAAGGAGATGTCGCAGGTGAGGCCGATGCCCCGGATTACGGAAAAACGGAGCGCCACCCGAAGACCGGGTGGCGCACCGTGACGGCAGAGGTGCGGATGTGCGTCAGTCGGGGAGGCGGACGTTCAGGATGCCGTTCTCGCCGCGCGGGTAGGTGACCCGCAGCGACACCACCTCGCCGCTGCGCTTGCGCTCCACCAGGCGCCGGAAGCTGGCCACGTCGCCCACCGCCTGCCCGTCCACCGCCAGGATGCGCGTGCACCGGCCGATGCCGTTGCGCTCCCCCGTGCCGAACCGCTCCACCTCCGTCACCACCACGCCCCCCGGCTGCCCCTCCAGCTCGCAGTCGCGAACCACCTCGGGGGTCGCCGGCGAAACCCCAAGGCCCAGCCGCGTGGAGCCCTCGGCCGCCGGCTCTTCGCGCCGGGCCGCGCGCGGCTCCTCCGCGGCCGCGTGGGGCGCCTCGCCCAGCCGCACCTGGAAGCGGCGGCGCTCGCCGTAGCGAATCACGTCCAGCGTCACCTGCTCTCCCGGGCGGCGCGTGGCGATCATCCGCTGGAACTGGCCCACCCGCTGCACCGACCGCCCGTCCACCGCCACGATCACGTCGCCCTGGCGCACGCCCGCCTCGCGCGCGGCGCTGGTGTCGGGAAAATCCTGCGCCACCACGCCCTCGATGCGCTCCAGCCGGTACACCTCCGCGTCCTCGGGGCGTACGTTGGTCACCTGGATGCCCACGGCCGGGCGCCGCACCCGCCCGTAGCGGATCAGGTCGTCGGCCACCTTCTTCGCAAGGTCGATGGGGACGGCGAACCCGTAGCCCGTGTACAGCCCCGTGGGCGATGCGATGGCGCTGTTCACGCCGACCACCTCGCCGCGCAGGTTCACCAGCGGGCCGCCGGAGTTGCCCGGATTGATGGGCGCGTCCGTCTGCACGAAGTCCTCGATGGCCCACGCCGCGTTCTCGCCCGCGTTGGAGGCGATCAGGTTGCGCAGCGTGCGCCCCTGCGCGCTCACGATCCCCGAGGTGACCGTGGTGCCCAGGTCCAGCGGGTTGCCGATGGCCAGGACCCACTCGCCGATGTGCACGTCGTCGCTGCGTCCCAGCCGCACCGCGGGAAAGCGCTCGCCCTCCACCTTGATCACCGCCACGTCCGTCAGCGGATCGCGGCCCACCAGGCGGGCGCGCAGCTGCCGGTTGTCGGAAAGGATCACGTTGATCTGGTCCGCGTCCGCCACCACGTGGTTGTTGGTGACGATGTAGCCGTCTTCGCTGATCAGGAACCCCGAGCCGCTGGACTCCTGCGGCCCCTGCGGACCCTGGGGCATGGGGAAGGGGAACGGAAAGCCCTGTCCCTCCTCCTCTTCCTCGCCGCGCTGGCGGCGGGTGCGCGCGCGGGGCCCGCGCTGCGTCTCGATGCTCACCACCGCCGGCGTCACCGACTCGGCGATGGAGATGAACGCCTGGCTCAGCTCCGCCACCGGGCGCACCTCCTGGGTGGAGGGCCGCGGGGTGGTCTGCAGCATGGAGGCGTGCGAGCCGGCGGTCCATTCCAGACCGCTGGCCAGCAGCACCCCGCCCGCAAAGGCGCCGGCGGTCACGCCCACCAGCTTGAGCTTGGCACGTACCGGATCGAGCATGGTCGTTCCTGATTTCGTCTGCTTGTTCGCTGCGCTACGGGGATTGCACCACGTCTAGTATCGCCCTTCACACCGATGGCGCGGAAGGGGTGCCGCATTAGCCGATTGTTAAGCACACCGGCCCGGGTGACTGTAACTACAACGGCGGACTGCACTTCGGGCGCTGCGGCCGGTCCTGCGGGACGTCACCGCACCTACGCCGCACTGCCCCTCCTCCACGCCGCGGCTCCCTGGAAAGAAGTCCTCCCGCACGGTCGGCAGCGCCAGCCGGGGGTTCGCTCCCTCTGCCGACGCTCCCGCTGCGGACTTTGCCGACTCTGCGGGAGACAAACCGGTTCTGCCGGCCGTGGCGGTCTGGACAGGGAGACGAAAGACGGCCCCGGCCCCGGAAAACCGGAGTCGGGGCCGCTCGTCATCCACCGTGCTCAACTGTGGTCCAGGAGCCGGACCGGCCTTCGCGGACCGGTCCGTCTCCATCGACCGGAACGAGATCAGTTCTTCTTGTCGTCGTCCACGATCTCGTAGTCCGCCTCGACCACGTCGTCCTGGGCGCGGGCGCCCGCGGCCGCCGTGGCGTCGTCGTCGAACCCGGCGCCGGCCGTGGCGCCGCCGCTGGTGCCGGCATCGGCCGACGCGGCCTGCTGCGCCTGGTAGATGCTGGCGCCCGCCGCCGAGTAGGCGCTCTGCAGCTCTTCCGTGGCCGCGCGAACCTCGCCGACGTCGTCCTGCTTGAGCGCCTTGCGGGCGCGCTCCAGGCTCTCGTTCAGCTTGTCCTTGCTCCCCTGGTCCAGCTTGTCGTCCCACTCCTTGGCGTTCTTCTCCACCTCGTAGACCATGCTGTCGAGGCGGTTGCGCGCCTCCACCTGCTCGCGCCGCGACTTGTCCTCGCTGGCGTGGCTCTCGGCGTCCTTGACCATCTTGTCGATCTCGGTCTCCGACAGCCCGCTGCTGGCCTCGATGCGGATCTTCTGCTCCTTGCCCGTCGCGCGGTCCTTGGCCGAGACGTGCAGAATGCCGTTCGCGTCGATGTCGAACGTCACCTCGATCTGCGGCATGCCGCGGGGTGCCGGCGGAATGCCCGTGAGCTGGAACTTGCCGATGGTCTTGTTGTAGACCGCCATCTCCCGCTCACCCTGCAGCACGTGGATCTCCACCGTGGTCTGGCTGTCCTCGGCCGTCGAGAACGTCTCGGACTTCTTGGTGGGGATGGTGGTGTTGCGCTCGATGAGCTTGGTGAACACGCCGCCCAGCGTCTCGATGCCCAGCGACAGCGGCGTCACGTCCAGCAGCAGCACGTCCTTCACCTCGCCCGCCAGCACGCCGCCCTGGATGGCGGCGCCCACGGCCACCACCTCGTCGGGGTTCACGCCGCGGTGCGGGTCCTTGCCGAAGAACTCCTTCACCACCTCCTGGATCTTGGGGATGCGCGTGCTGCCGCCCACCAGGATCACCTCGTCGATGTCGCCCTTGGCGAGCCCGGCGTCCTTGAGCGCCTGCTCCATGGGCGCCCGGGTGCGCTGCACCAGGTCGTCCACCAGCTGCTCGAACCGGGCGCGGCTCAGGCTCACGTTCAGGTGCTTGGGGCCCTCCTGCGTGGCGGTGATGAAGGGAAGGTTGATGTCGGTCGACATGGTGGTCGACAGCTCCATCTTGGCCTTCTCCGCCGCCTCCTTCAGGCGCTGCAGCGCCATGGGATCCTTGCTCAGGTCGATCCCCTGGTCCTTGCGGAACTCCTCCACCAGCCAGTCGATGATCTTCTGGTCGAAGTCGTCGCCGCCCAGGTGGGTGTCGCCGTTGGTGGCCTTGACCTCGAACACGCCCTCGCCCAGCTCCAGGATGGAGATGTCGTAGGTGCCGCCGCCCAGG
>DASUVG010000096.1:0-16428 GCA_036379135.1 Longimicrobium sp. | reverse complement strand
GGGCTACCACGACTGCATCACCCCGCCCGTCATCCAGCGCAACATCCTGGAGAACCCGGGCTGGTACACGCAGTACACGCCCTACCAGGCCGAGATCGCGCAGGGGCGGCTGGAGGCGCTGCTCAACTTCCAGACGGCCGTGGTAGACCTGACCGGCCTGCCCATCGCCAACGCGTCGCTGCTGGACGAGGGCACCGCCGCCGCCGAGGCCATGGCAATGGCGTACGGCATCGCCGGCAGCGAAGCGAAGAACACCTTCTTCGTCTCCTCCCTCTGCCACCCGCAGACCATCGACGTGGTCCGCACCCGCGCCCGGGCCCGCGGCATCGACGTCGTGGTGGGCGACCTGGAGCAGTTCGACTGGACGCAGCCCGTGTTCGGCACGCTGCTGCAGTATCCCGCCACGGACGGCGAGGTGACCGACTATCGCCCGTTCACGCAGCGGGCGCGCGAAGAGGGGATCGTCGTGGTCGCGGCCGCGGACCTGCTCTCGCTCGTCCTCCTCACCCCGCCGGGGGAGTGGGGCGCGGACATGTGCGTGGGGACCACGCAGCGCTTTGGCGTGCCCATGGGCTTTGGCGGGCCGCACGCGGCGTTCTTCAGCTGCCGCGACGAGTACAAGCGCCAGATCCCCGGGCGCATCATCGGCGTGAGCGTGGACGCCAACGGCAACCCCGCGCTGCGCATGGCCCTGCAGACGCGCGAGCAGCACATCCGCCGCGAAAAGGCTACCAGCAACATCTGCACGGCGCAGGTGCTGCTGGCGGTGATGGCCGGGATGTACGCCGTCTACCACGGCCCGCAGGGGCTGCGCGACATCGCGGAGCGCGTGCACACGCTGGCGGAGCTGCTGGCGGCCGGCGCGGAGCGGCTGAACTACCGCGTGGTGCACGGCGCCTTCTTCGACACGGTGCGCATCGACGTGGGGACGCGGGTGGGCGGCATTCTGGCCTCGGCGCGCGACCGCGGCATCAACCTGCGCGCCTATGACGAGACGTCCATCTGCATCGCGCTGGACGAGACGACGAGCGTGGAGGACGTGGAGGAGATCTTGGTGGCCCTCAACCGCGGCTCTGCGTTCGACTTCGGCGTCGACGAGCTGCTGGACGGGCTGCACTCCGGGATCGCGGACGGCTTCCGCAGAAAGAGCGACATCCTCACGCACCCGGTGTTCAACCGGTACCACAGCGAGACGGAGATGCTGCGGTACATCCGGACGCTGGAGAGCCGCGACCTGTCGCTGACGCACAGCATGATCCCGCTGGGCAGCTGCACCATGAAGCTGAACGCCACCGTGGAGATGATCCCGGTGACGTGGCCCGAGGTGAGCCGCATCCACCCGTTCGCCCCGCCGGAGCAGACGGCCGGCTACCAGGAGCTGTTCCGCTCGCTGGAGGCGGACCTGGCGGAGATCACCGGCTTCGACGCGGTGTCGCTGCAGCCCAACGCCGGCAGCCAGGGCGAGTTCGCGGGGCTGCTCGTGATCCGCGAGTACCACGAGGGGCGCGGGCAGGGGCACCGCAACGTGTGCCTGATCCCGCAGTCCGCGCACGGCACCAACCCCGCGTCCGCGGTGATGGCGGGGATGAAGGTGGTCGTCGTCGGCTCCACGGCCGAAGGGAACGTGGACCTGGACGACCTGCGGAAGAAAGCGGACCAGCACGCGGACGACCTGTCGGCGCTGATGATCACCTATCCCAGCACGCACGGCGTGTTCGAGTCGGAGATCCGCGAGATCTGCGACATCGTTCACCAGCGCGGCGGGCAGGTGTACATGGACGGCGCCAACATGAACGCGCAGGTGGGCTTGTGCCGCCCCGGCGACTTTGGCGCGGACGTGTGCCACCTGAACCTGCACAAGACGTTCTGCATCCCCCACGGCGGCGGCGGCCCGGGGATGGGGCCCATCTGCGTGGCCTCGCACCTTGCCCCCTACCTTCCCGGCCACCCGGTCATCACGGTCGGCGGCGGGGAGCACGGGGCGATCTCGGCGGCGCCGTGGGGAAGCCCCAGCATCCTTCCCATCTCGTGGGTCTACATCCACCTGATGGGGGCGGAGGGGCTGACGCACGCGACCAGGGTGGCCATCCTCAACGCCAATTACATCGCCCGGCGGCTGGACGAGCACTACCCCGTGCTCTACCGCGGCGCCAACGGCACCGTGGCCCACGAGTGCATCGTGGACATGCGCCAGCTCAAGGGGAGCGCGGGGATCGAGGTGGAGGACATCGCCAAGCGGCTGATGGACTACGGCTTCCATGCGCCCACCGTCAGCTTCCCGGTCGCGGGGACGATGATGATCGAGCCCACGGAGAGCGAGGCGCTGGGCGAGCTGGACCGCTTCATCGAGGCGCTGGTGATGATCCGCGACGAGATCCGCGAGATCGAGGCGGGGATCGCCGACCGGCAGGACAACCTGCTCAAGAACGCGCCGCACACCGCCGCCGCCGTCACCGCGGACGCGTGGACGCACGGCTACGGCCGCGAGCGCGCGGCGTTCCCGGCGGCGTGGGTGCGCGAGCGCAAGTTCTGGCCGGCCGTGGCGCGCGTGAACAACGCCGCCGGCGACCGAAACCTGGTGTGCAGCTGCCCCCCCGTGGACATGTACGCGCAGGTCTGACGCGCGTCTCTCCATTCGATGGATGACGATCCGGCCCGGCGCTCCCCGCGAGCGCCGGGCCGGTCGTCGTTGCGGAGAGCCGCAAAACCGCCGGCGGAACGCAGCCGGATTTTACGGGAATTCTGGCGCTCACGCCCATCTACGATCAATTGTAGGCGGAGCGGGTCGGACTTCATCCACTGCAAGGAGCGACTATGAGTGAGAGCGTGTCCGGAACGTACCAGACCGGGGGCGGCTCCGTGAGCCTGGAGGTGGTGATCGGGAACGGGCACAAGGGGCGCAGCAAGATCCTGCTGGACAACGTCGAAGTGGGCCGCGGCGGGGGTTCGGTGTCCGCCAACCTGGGGAGCGGCTTGGGGGGGCGGCAGGTGGTGGTCATCTCCACCATGAACCAGACCAACCCAGAGTCCATGGAGACATGCGTGGACTACAAGTTCACCGGCGGTCTCGCGCCGCAGACTTTCACGGGCAGAAAGGTCGTTGCAAGCAAGGGCGAGGGTGTGGATTACGAAGCTACCTTCACCCTCGCCTGAGGCCGGTCATGCGAATCCAACATGCGCTCCTTGCTGCCGGTGTAGCCTTGGTCGCCGCCCTTCCCATTCGCGCCCAAGATGACCCGCTGAAACTCGAGAACCTCAAGACACCCACATCACCCGCGTTCGTCATCCTGGGCGTGGAGCCGACGTCGGTGGAACGCCCTACCACTCCGCGTGCTTTCGCGCTCAGCCTGTACTCCGCCAGCCAGACCAGCAGTGGCGTGATCCCGGAGAACTACGCGGCGGAGTTCGCTCCGTTCTGGATGCGCCGGCAGCCGCAGGTGACCTGGGAAAGCTACTTCGAGGATCCCACACCCGGCTTGGCACAGACGTTCAGCGTTTCCCTGGCCACCAAGTCGCTAGTCGCGGGTGCGGATTCCAGCACGGGGGTGGGTATCGGCATACGCGCCACGCCAGTGGTCGGCCATGCCAGCGCCCGGGCAGATTCGCTGGCGCACCTGCTGGACGACCTGCAGGACACCCGGCTGGACCTGCTCGACAGCCTGCGCACGGCACGGATCGCCAACAACACCGTGCGGATGGAGTTCTGGCAGGGCCACCTGCACAAGAACGCGACGGACGCACAGAGCGTCGCGGAGAAACTCCAAGCCAACGACGAGCGGGTGGGGCTGCGGCTGGAACTGGCCGGCGCGCTGGCCGGCCAGTACCCCGGCAACGATTTCCAGGCGGGCAAGATCGGCTCGGCCGGTGCTTGGGGCACCGTGGCGTACAGGCTGGAGAATCCGAGTATGGACCTGCTCATGGTAGGACGCTACCTGCGGAACAAGGGGGACGCGGAGCAGAACGTCTGGGATGTGGGTGGCCGCGCCGTCTTGCTCTACGAGCGTTTTTCGGGATCGGTGGAATGGGTCGCGCGCTCGGCGTCAGACCCGGAAGGCCCAGGACCCGGTGGCCAGCCGGCTCTGGAGTCGGGGAACCGCGTCGTCGGCTTGTTGGAGTACCGGGCAACGGACGACCTGTACGTCAGCTTCAGCTTTGGGCAGGACTATCCACGAGAAGGCGACGACCGCCAGCCACTGGTCGCCATCCTGGGCGGCCAGTTCAACTTCGGCTCCAAGCCGCTGATTTCGCTTCCCAACAACTGAGGCTTCGCCTGCTCGTTCGTCGGCCCGGCGCTCTCCACGAGCGCCGGGCCGTTTCCCTTTCCAGGTCTGGCGCGCGCTGCAGGATCTGTCTAGCTTCGGGCGTTCACTCCGCACACTTACGACCGGGGATCACTTGTGCAACGGGTAGCATGGTGCTACCATTGGAGGGTGGATGGTGAGAGGAGAACCGACGTATGATCTTCATCGGCTGCAGCAGCTGCTGGGACAGGGACTGGTTTCGTCCTGGATCATGGGGACGGCGAAGCAGGGCGCGGAGCAATTGGGCCTTGGAGATGAGGAAATCGTGGACGCGGTGCTCGAGCTGACGCCGCAACACCTCTACAAGAGCATGGAATCCGAACGCTGTCCCGGGCTGTGGCAGGATGTTTATCATCACGAGTACCGGGGTCTGCGGCTATACATCAAGCTCCAGATGGGTGTGGACGGACGCGCCGTCGTCGTGCAATTCAAAGCGAGATGAGGTCAACGGTGGAAATCGGCATGTGCCCGATCTGCGGAGGTCCCGCCACGCTGGTCGAGGAATCGCACACGGTGAGCATGGGTGGTCGGCTCGTCACCTATCTGGATCGCTTCTATCGCTGCGGCGGTTGTGAAGAGACGTTCTACAGCCGTGAGATGCTGCGTGAGTCGCACCGGCGCGCGACGGCGGTCATCCGTGCGGAGGATGGACTGCTGGCGCCGGACGAGATCGTCGGATTGCGGAAGAAGTACGGGCTGACGCAGGCGCAGCTGGAGCGGCTGATCGGCGCGGGGCCCAAGACGGTGGTGCGGTGGGAGCGCGGGACGGTGGCGCAGAACAAGACCGCCGACACGCTGCTGCGTGTGCTGCTGGACCACCCGGACGTCGTCGCCGGGCTGAGGCGGCAGACCGGCCTGACCCGGCCCGCCCGCCGCGCATCCGCCCCCCGTGTCCGCAAGGCGAACGCCGCTTCAGCCGAGCTGTAGGATCGGTCGGATATCGAAAACGCCGCCTCCGGAGCCGGAGGCGGCGTTTCGTTTCGCGGGTGATCCACCCTCAGGACGACAGGCGGTTGCGAGGGTCGGAATCGCGAGGCGGCGACGCCGGACCGTGGCCTTCGCCCACGCGCCGCAGGCGACGCACCACCTTCACGGCCGGCAGCTCGCCCCGCTGGTGGGCGGCGACCTCTTCAAGGGCCCTCGATCAGCAGCTCTCCGAAGTTCTCGTTCGTCACCATTCGGTTTCTCCCGCGTGAAAGGTGAAGGGGTTCGGCTCAGCTTCCCGGCTCCATCATCATCACCGCGGCCATGGACTCGATGCCGTCCCACAGGTTCTGCAGGCGCAGGTTCTCGTCTTCGGCGTGCTGGTTGTTGTCGTGGTTCACCAGGGGCACCGTGATGGTGCGCGTGCCCAGCGCCTCGCTGATGATGGAGAGCGGCAGGCTGCCGCCCAGCGTGGGGACGGCGTACACCGGCTCGGCGGGGGTGGTGGACTGCACCGCCCGCAGCACCGCGCGCGACACGGGAAGGTCCATCGGCGTGCGCTCGGCGTTGTAGCCGCCCGGGCGCACCTGCACCCACGCCAGCCGCGGATGCTGGCGGCGCTCCTCCAGCGTGGGCGCGCGGTCCAGGATGTGGTATCCCTGCGCGCGGATGTGGTCCATCAGCTTCTGCACCTGCCGCTGGTGGTCGTTGCCCCGCACCAGGCGCAGGTCCAGCACCACGCGGGCCTCCGTGGGGATCACGTTGCGCGCCCCGGCGTGAATGCCGCCGCTCTCGAAGCCGTTCACGTTCAGCGACGGCAGCGCAATCAGCTCCATCAGCGACGGCCCGGTGATCTCCGGCAGCGCGATCCCCAGCTCCTGCATGAGCTCCGCGTCGTTCAACGGCAGTTGACGGATGGCCTCGCGCTCCGCCTCGCCCAGCGGCTCCACGTCGTCGTACCAGCCGGCCACGCTCACGCGGCCGTGGCTGTCCTTGAAGCTGTTGAGGAGCTGCGCCAGCAGCAGGGCCGGATTGGGCGCCCAGTTGCCGTAGTGCCCGGAGTGCAGCGGCCGCACGGGTCCGTACACGGTCACGTCCACGTTCACGTCGCCGCGCACGCCGTACACCACCTGCTTGCGGCCGCTCTGGTGCACCGGCCCGTCGGCGATGATCCACGCGTCCGCGCGCAGGGCGTCGGCGTGGCGGCGCAGCAGGTCGCCCAGGTGCGGCGAGCCCATCTCCTCCTCGCCCTCGAAGAAAAACTTGAGGTTCGACGTGGGGACGAGGCCGCTGGCGCGCATGGCGTCGACCGCCGCGAGAATCGCCATCACCCCCGCCTTGTCGTCCGACGCGGAGCGGGCGTACAGGCGCCACTCGGGGTCGATCGGCTGGCCGGGCGCGGGAAGGGGGACGATCTGGCCGCCCTGGTCCAGCCGCGCGGTGCGAAACACGGGGCGCCAGGGATGGCTGCCGTGCCACGCCAGGGAATCCGTGGGCTGGCCGTCGTAGTGCGCGTACAGCACCAGGGTGCGCGTGGCGCCGGGGACGGTCCACTCGCCGTAGACGGCCGGGGGCGAGCCCTCCGACTCCAGCAGCCGCGGGTTCAGGCCGCGGCGCCGCATCATCTCCACCAGGTGCGTGGCGTTGCGGCGGATGTCGGCCTCGTTGCGCGCCACGTTGGGGAGCGCGAGAAAGTCCACGTACTCGCGCAGCAGGGCGTGCTCGTTGGCGGTCCGCCACTGCCGCACCTGCGGCGTCTGCGCCCGGAGCGGCGGGGTGAGCACGGCGGAAAGAAAGGCCATGGCGAGCGGCGCGAGGCGCAGGATCGGCGAGCGGGTCATGAATGCGGGCGGATCGGGGTCGGGATCTCCGCCGAGAGCGTGGGATCGGCGGCGCCGGCGGAGGAATGGTCGCGGCGAAGGGGCCGTCGCGCAAGCGGCGGCGGAGCCCCGCGCGACGGTCCGGTGGAGTGAATCGTGGGCCGTCAGTCCGGGCCACCGCTGGATCGGGAGATCCGCATCCGAAGAATCGATACCGAAGTTCGAAAAGAGACCCGCGTCGGGAAGCGTGCCGCTCAACTCGATCATGGAGCGGGCGGATGGTTCTCCAGATCGCGCATCAGGTGGTGCGGGCGGCCTGTTCCCGTGCGCTGCGGAGCTCTTCTGCCGATCCGCATCCCTCCCTGAAAGATGCGGATGGCCCTCTACCGCACTCTACCTTTCACCCGTTCCCGACGGCCCACACCACGAACCCGTCTTCGGATCGTGAGAGCAGAGGAAACGGCACGAGAAAACTCCGCTAACTCCGCTGACTCCGTGTGAGACCATTCTTTTGCGGATGCCCGGAACGCGCCGGAGGGACACGCCCCAGATCATCGAAGCCGTCCCCCTCAGCCCACCCGGAAGATCGCCGTCCGCGCCTCGTACCGGCGCGACGGCAGGCCCAGCAGCCGCACGAAGATGCGCCGCACGCCGCGCTCCACGCCTCGAGGCTGCGGGCCGGCCTCCGCGGGGCGGGCCTCGCCGCGCAGCCAGCGGCGCAGCTCGTCCAGCTCGTCCAGCGACAGCGTCTCCACGTTCAGCCGCACCAGGTAGTAGTGCCGCCCGCCCGTGCGCGGAAACAGCGTGGGCGCCAGCGCCCCCTGCAGCGCCGTCTCCGCCGCCTGCATGGACGAGTAGCGGCGCTGCACACGGCCGTCCTCCAGCGTGTACCCCTCGCCCAGCGGCGCGCGCAGCAGGGCGCGCGACATCTCCTGCACCCCCACCAGCTGGTCGAACGGCTCCGCCTTGAGCCACAGCTCCACGCGGCAGTGAAAGCGCAGCGGCAGCCCGTTCTGCAGCGCGTCGCGCAGGGCGCGGTCGCGAAGAATGCCGTTCAGCCGCACCTCCGGCCGCCAGCGAACGGACGGGCCGCCCACCGACACGGTGAGCGGCCTGCGCGACTGCGCGGGCGCGGGCGCGGGGTGCAGCAGCGCCAGCGCGAACAGCAGGGCGAACGCCAGGCGAACGGCGCGAATCAAAAGCGCGGTGCCAGCCGGATGAAGAAGTTCACGCCGCCGCGGTCGTACACGTCGCGCACCGGCGTGGCCACGTACACCCCCAGGTCGCCCAGCAGAATGCCGGCGCCCACGTCCACCGCGGCGTCCTCGTCGTGGTGGTTGTCCAGGCTGGTCCACCCGGCGCCCACGTCCACGAAGAGCACCCAGTTCAGGTCGGCGTCGAACATCCGCACGTCCGCCCACCCCTCTCCCTCGTCCGCCCCCCCGTCCTCCTCGCCGGACCGGGCGCTGCCGCCCAGGGGCAGGTGCAGAGAAAAGTCGCCGCGGTACTCCGCCTGAAAGAGCGCGAAGCGGTCGCAGCCGTACCCGTTGTAGAAGCGCGTCCCGTCGCGCCCCACGGTCCGCGTTCCCGCGTACAGCCGCGAGCCGCAGTCCAGCGAGAACAGCCCGTAGCCGGGAAGCGTTCCCGCCCCGCCCAGCGCGTGCTGGCGCTGCGAGGGAAGGGGAAAGACGGACATGGACCCGCCCACGGCGATGCGCAGGTTCAGCCGCTGCGAGGGGCTGACGCGGTTGTAGCGGCGCAGGTCCAGCAGCCCCCGCGTGTACTCGCCAAAGCGGTTGGAGGGCACCAGGAACGGCTGCTCGGAGGTGGAGGAGACGTAGGTGGGGCGAGTGAGGTCGGACCCCAGCGTGTGCTCCAGCTCCGCGCGCACGTACCAGCCGCTGGAGGGGTCCCACGCCTCGCTGCGGGTGTCGATGACGGCCGAGCCGACCAGCGAGCGCAGCGGCCCCTCGGCCACCAGCGGCTGCATCCGCCACGCCTCGTCGTTGTCCAGCAGCGCCCACGGGCGGGCCGGGGCCACGCTGCGGTGATCCTCCCACAGCAGCTCGCCGGTCACGGTGACGGACGAGCCGGGGGGCGTGACCATGGCGTACGCGCTCCACCCCTCGCGCGCGTAGTGGTCGCGAAAGTCGCGGTGCAGCACGAAGGTGGAAAGGCTGTTCTCCAGGTCCGTCAGGTGCCATCCCTCGATGGGGTCCACCACGGAGAACGCCCGCGCGCCGATGCGCAGCGCCTGGAATCCGCCGATGAACTGCTCCACCCGCACGTCGTACCCCCACGTCTCCGCGCCCAGCGACGACTCGGGATTGGCCGTGCGAAGGATCCCCATCGCCTGCACGCGCAGCGGGTTGCTGCCGCCCGTCTCCAGCGCCGCGCCCAGGTGGATGGGCAGCCCCTCCACGCGGTTGTAGCTGCGCCCCGGGGAAAAGATGAGCTCCGCCGTCCCCCGCTTCTGCGGACCCTCGTCTTCGCGCCGCCCCTCGTCCTCCCCCGACGCGGCCCACGGGCCGTCCGCCGGCGCAGCGTTCGCGGCCAGGGCGCTGCAGCCGCCGCTCACGTCCACGCGCCCGTCGCGCCGGCAGTGGGAGACGGGCTCGTCGAACACCACCATGTCGCCGGTGACGCTGGCCTCCTCCTCGCCCTCGATCTCGCCGCCCACCACGATCACGTCGCCGCCCACCTGCGCGCCGTCGGCAAGCCGCAGGTTGCCGTTGACCACGACCACGCTGCCGTCCACGCGTCCGGCCAGCGCCAGGTCGCCCTCCAGCACGGCCAGGTCCGACGCCACGGTGCGCCCCGCCTCCACGGCGGTGACGCCCTCGTGGCGCTCGGTGGCGGGGTCGTTCAGCACTTCGGTGATCCGCTCGGCCAGGTCCCGCGGCAGGGCGCCGGGTTCCTGCGCCGCCGCGGGCGCGGCCAGCGCCAGCGCGGCAAGAGCGGTCAGCGCATGGATGCGCATGGTTCCTCCAGGTAGGGATGTGCGGCGTCGTGCCGGCGTGCGGCACCCGCCGCAGGGCGAAGCGCGTGCCCGCGCCGCCCGATCCAGCAAGGTGATGAATGGCCCACGGTTACGAGCTTTGCCCGCGACGCGTGGACGGCGCGCGGCGTAGCGATACGACACATCGTAGCGTCGCGCGCGTCACCGCGCGACGTCCAGGCGGCGCATGCGGCGGTACAGGTTGGCGCGGTCCGTCCGCAGCTTGCGCGCGGCCTCGGCCACGTTGCCGTCGGCGAACTCCAGCGCCCCCAGCAGCAGCTGCCGCTCGTAGTCGTCCAGCCGGTCGCTCAGCGTGCGGTCGTCGTCGTCGCGGTAGACGGCGGCGTCCACGGGGAGCGGGCCGTCCGCCGCCAGGATGGAGCGGATCTCCGCCGCGCCCACCTCCAGCCCCGCGTGCAGAATGCTCACGCGCTCCAGGATGTTGGCCAGCTCGCGCACGTTTCCCGGCCACGGGTGCCGCACCAGCGCCTCCATCCCCGCGGGGGAGATGCGCGGCGGCCGCAGCCCGTGGCGGCGCTGGTTGCGGCGGAGAAAGTGCTCGATGAGCAGGGGCACGTCGCCCTGGCGCTCGCGCAGCGGTGCAAGATGCAGCGGGATCACGTGCAGGCGAAAGAACAGGTCCTCGCGAAAGCGGCCCGCCGCCACCTCCGCCCGCAGGTCCTTGTTGGTCGCCGTCAGCACGCGTACGTCCACGGCGATGGGGCCGGAGCCGCCCACCCGCTCGATCTCGCCCGCCTCCAGCGCGCGCAGCAGCTTGGCCTGCGCCTCCATGCTCAGGTCGCCGATCTCGTCCAGGAACAGCGTGCCGCCGCTGGCCAGCTCGAAGCGGCCGCGGTGCCGCTCGGTGGCGCCGGTGAACGCGCCCTTTTCGTGGCCGAACATCTCCGACTCCACCAGGTCCCGCGGGATGGCGGCGCAGTTGAGCTTGATGTACGGCCCCCGCGCCCGCTGCGAGCCCCGGTGGATGAGCGACGCGGCCACCTCCTTGCCCGTTCCCGACTCGCCGGTGATGAGCACGCGCGCGTCCGTGGGGGCGATGCGGGCGATCATCTCGCGCACCTTCTCCACCGCCGCGCTGCGCCCCACCATCTCCTCGCCGTCGCCCAGCTCCGCCAGCAGCACGCGGTTGATCTCGCGCGCCTGCCGCAGCTCCAGCGCCGAGGCCAGCGTGAGCAGCACCGCCTCGGGGGTGAGCGGCTTTTCGATGAAGTGGTAGGCGCCCAGCTTGGTGGCCTTGACCGCGTCGCCCAGCGAGGCGCGGCCGCTCATCATGATCACCGGCAGGTGCGGCGCGGCCTCGCGCAGGCGGGGGAGCGCGTCCAGCCCCGTATCGCCCTCCATGTACAGGTCCATCAGCACCGCGTCGGGCTCTTCGCCCTGCACCTCGGCCAGCGCGGCGCGGGCGCTGCCGGCCTCGCGGGTCTGGTACCCCTCGGCGCGCAGCAGGCTGCCCAGCATCCGGCGGATGTTGGGCTCGTCGTCAACGATCAGGATGCTGGCTGGCATCAGGGGGCGCGGGGGCGAAAAGGCGGCGCGGTCCGGCCGTGTGTGTCATGGGGACGCGCCTTCTACGCCGCGCCCGCGGGCAAGGTTTCCCGCGGTCTATCGATCCATCCGTCTCCCGGCGGCGTGTTTACCGGATAAGAGGTTGCGGATCAACGGATTGTGACGGTGTGCGGAGAGCACGAGCGGATTGGCGTCCGCGGGGCAGTTCGACGCGACGCGATCGAATCTCCCCTCTCCGCGAGGAACGAGCGGGGAGGGGCCGGGGGAGGGGCCCCCGCGGGCACACTCCGCTGCATTCGACGAGGCTGGAACCGTCCCGAACGTCAACCTCCCCGGGTTCCGGGAGAGGTGGGCGAGGTTTACGAGGCCGGAGGGGGCGTGCCGGCCGGAGCGCGATCGAATTCTCCCTCTCCTCGCGCCGTTGCGAGAGGAAGGAGGGAGAGCATTCGCCTCAGCGCCGCGTCTGTCCCTTCTGGGCGGCGGGGGTGGAGTCGGCCGGGGCGGGGCGCCAGCGGATGGCCTGCATCACCGAGTCGATGGCGGCGGGGTCCTTCAGCTCGCCCGTGCGCGAGTAGATGGCGCGGCCCCGCTCGTCCAGCACCAGGGTGATGGGCACGGTGCCGGCGCGGTACATCCCCGCCACCTTCTCGTCGGGAAAGCGGACGGTGGGGTACGGCAGCCCGTGCCTGGCGATGTACTGCCGCGTGGCGTCCACCGAGTCCAGCGAGACGCCATAGACGGCGGCGCGGACGGACTTCATGGTGTCGGCCGCGGCCTTGATCTGCTTCCAGGCGGGGATGCTGCTCAGGCAGTAGGGGCAGGTGGTGGTGTACATCAGCAGCACCTGCCGTCCCTCCGCCGGCGCCTCGCCGATGGTGGCGGGCTGGCCGGCTTCGAGCGTGGGCGCCTGGAACGCCGGCATCCACATCCCCCGGATCGGCTCCGTGCGCGCCTGGCGCAGCTGGTACTGCGTCTGCTCCACCTGCTCGATCAGCGAGCGCTTCTGCTGGCCCAGCACCACCACCAGCAGCGCCGCGGCGGCCAAGGCAAGGTAGGGGAGGATGCGGAAAAGGCGGTCCTGCATGGCTTTGGCTCCGTGGGGCGGTGGGTGCGCCGGATTGTCCTGCAATTTACGTCGCAGAACGAATGATTCAAGTCCCCCGCTTTCCGCCCCGTGCGCGCCGCGCTACAATCCCGCGCCGGTCCCGCGGCGCACGCCCCGTACTCCAACGCTCCCGATGCGCATCCCTCCCTTCGCCGCCGCCCTGCTCCTGGCCTGCGCCTGCGCGCCCGCCGCGGCCGCGCAGAACGCCGTCCTGCGCCCGGGAAGCGACCAGGTGTCCGGGGACGTGATCCCGGACCGGGTGCAGGAGTTCGACCTGTACGCGGGCGACGAGGACGGGCGCAGGGTGGGCAGCATGACGCTGCGGACGCGCCTGGCCACGGTGAACGGCACGCGCGCCGTGGTGCGGACGGAGACCACCTGGATGGACGACGAGCTGGTGCAGGTGGATTCGTTCGCGCTGCACCGGCGGACGCTGGCGCCGCTGGCCATGCGCTCCTCGTTCACCGAGGCGGGTGTGTCGCTGGAGTTCTCCCCCGGCGCCGTGCGCCAGGTGGATGACGGGGACTGGGGCACCGACACGGTGGAGATCCCGCTCCCCGAGCCGGTCTTTCTCTCCGGCACCACCGACCTGCTGCTGGGCGCGCTTCCGCTGGCGGCCGGCTACTCCGCCCAGCTGGCCGTCTACGATGCGGACGACGGCATCGGCACCCTGGGCGTGCGGGTGGAGGCGGCGGAGGACGTGGCGCTTCCCGACGGCGGACACGTGCCGGCGTGGCGCGTGCGGGTGCGCGACGGCGGGGTGCCCGCCACGTACTGGATGGACCGGGAATCGCATACGCTCGTCCAGTTCGAGAGCGCGGGCGGCGCCCTGCGCATCGTCCGCTCGCGGGGAAGCCGCAGCCGCGCCCGCCCCACCCGCTGAACCCCGGAACCGCGCCATGAGCGACGCCGCGTCCACCGTCCGCATCTCCCTCGACGCGCCGCCGGAAGGCGACGTCGAAGCGCGCGACATCCGCGAGAGCCTGTCCGCCGTGGTGCAGACGGGCCCGCACCTGTGGCTGGGGTGCGACGAGACCGCCACGCTGGAGCGGGTGACGCGGCTGGAGGACGGCCGCTACGGCGACCACCGCACCTACCGCATCGCCGACGTGCTGGACCTGCCCGGCGGCGGCGACGGCGAGGTGGACGTGGAGGGGCTGGCCTGGGCGCCGCCGTATCTGTGGCTGGTGGGCTCGCACGGGCGCAAGCGCGGCAAGGCGGACCCGGACGAGGGGGTGGAGAAGGCGTTCGCCGAGCTGGCGGACGTGGACCAGGACGACAACCGGTACCTGCTCGCCCGCATCCCGCTGGAGGACGATCCGCAGGCCGGCGGCCTGGTGCCGCGCCGCGCCTGCCCCGATCCGCGCGATCCCTCCGCCACCCTCACCGCCGCGCGCCTCAAGGGCAGGGGGCAGCAGAACGCGCTGATGCGGGCCATCGCCGACGACGAGCACCTGCGCCGCTACCTCAAGGTCCCCGGCAAGGACAACGGCTTCGACGTGGAGGGGCTGGCCGCCGCGAGCGGAAGGCTGTTCCTGGGGCTGCGCGGCCCCGTGGTGCGCGGCTGGGCGGTGGTGCTGGAGGTGCAGCCGGCCCAGGCGGGCCGCCCCGAGCGGCTGAAGCTCAAGCGCATCGGCCCCGGCGGGCGGCGGTACCGCAAGCACTTTCTCGACCTGGACGGCCTGGGCGTCCGCGAGATCACGGCCGACGGGGACGACCTGCTGGTCCTCGCGGGACCGACAATGGCGGTGCGCGCGCCGGCCACCCTCTTCCGCTGGAAGGGCGCGGCGAAGCTGGAGGCGGACTCCATCACCGGCCGCGGGCAGCTGCAGCACCTGCTGGACCTGCCGCACGACGTGGACGGCGGCGAAGACCATCCCGAGGGCATCTGCTGCCTGCAGAACGGGGGAGCCGGGGAGACCGAGGTGCTGGTCGTCTACGATTCCGGCGGGCCGGGGCGGCGGGACGGCGACGCCGTGGTGGCGGACGTGTTCCCCATCGCCCGCGACCGGGGCGCGGGGGCGCTGGCCAGCCTGTTTCCCGGCGGCGGCCGCCGCGGCGGCGAAGACCGGAACGGAGATCAGGGCGACGAATGAGCGAGCCGTATCACGTGTTCATCAAGGCGGGCGACTCGGTGCGCGAGGTGGAGGCCGCGCTGGACACCCTCAAGGGCCGCGGCGTGTCGCGCGACGGCGCGGGCCTGTACAAGTGCATGTACGTCACCCGCGCCAACCAGACGGTGCTGATGACGGAGTCCCGCGACACCGCGCTGGCGGCCGAGATGCGCGGCCGCCCCGGCTGGGTGGAGCCGGGCGACCAGGCCCTGGACGCGTAGCCGCGCCGATGCTGCACGTCACCAACGGTGACAGCGCGGTGGAGCGCATCCGGGCGGCGGGGGTCGACGGCGCCGTTCTCCCCTGGCGGGACGTGCTGCACGACGGCCCCGTTCCCGCCGGCCTGCCGCTGGAGCAGCTGAGCGCCCTGCGCGCCGACTTCATCGCCTCGCGCGGGTGGGCGCGGGCGGACGAGGTGCGCCGCTCCTTCGCCGAGCGCGACCGCGCCCTGGCCGCGGCGGGGGACCAGGACGAGGTGGTGCTCTGGTTCGAGCACGACCTGTACGACCAGCTGCAGCTCATCCAGGTGCTGGACTGGTTCGCGGACCATCCGCATCCCCGCCTGACGCTCGTCAACCCGGCGGAGTACCTGGGGATGATGGATGCGCAGCGCGCGAGCGAGCTGTTCGGGGCGCGCCGGGCCGTCACCGCCGAACAGCTGGAGCTGGCCCGCCGCGCGTGGGATGCGTTCCGCGCGCCGGACCCGCGCCGCGTGGAGGCCGTGGCCGTGGACGGGGGGGACGGCCTGCCGCACCTTTCCGCGGCGCTGCTGCGGCTGCTGCAGGAGTACCCCGCCGTGCACGACGGCCTTTCCCGCTCCGAGCGGCAGGCGCTGCGGGTGTTCGCCGCCGGGCCGCGCGCCCTGCGCGAGGCGTATCCGGACGCGCACCACGCCGTGGAAGACGCCGTCTGGATGGGCGACCGGAGCTTCGCTGCGATCGTGGACGCGCTGGCCGTGGGGCCCACGCCGCTGCTGGCGTACGAAGGGGATGCGGCGGGAGCGGCGGACGACCCCGACGCGGTGATGGACCGGCGCGCGGCGATCACCGGGGCCGGGCGCGACGTGCTGGCCGGGGAGGTGGATGCGGTGTGGATGAACGGGATGGACCGGTGGATCGGCGGCGTGCAGCTGTCCGGCCGCGACGCCCGCTGGCGCTGGGACGCCGGCCCCGGCCGCATCGTGGAATGGCCGGAGATCCATCCGCGGAATCCCGGAGGGCACTATCTCGCGTAGAGTGGCACGCATCCTCCACGGATGCACGCCGCGCCCGTTGCGCCGCACCGGGCACCTGGTCATGGGCTCCAGACAATCGACGGAATGGAAATCGGCCGGCTGACCCTTCCGCCGCTGCGCGACGAAGAAGAAAAGCGCACGCGGCTCATCAGGATGAAGCGCCTCGCCACGGGGCTGCTGGTGTTCGCCACGCTGGTCTTCGTGGTCACCAGCATCCTGGAGCATCGCTGGCCGGGGCTGGGGTACGTCCGCGCCACCGCCGAGGCGGCCATGGTGGGCGCCATCGCCGACTGGTTCGCGGTGACGGCGCTGTTCCGCTATCCGCTGGGGATCCCCATCCCCCACACCGCCATCATCCCCAGCCGCAAGGACAAGATCGGCATCAGCCTGGGCAACTTCGTCCAG
>DASUVG010000095.1:0-19283 GCA_036379135.1 Longimicrobium sp. | reverse complement strand
CCTGCCCCACCCTCATGCCACACCCGTTCACCCGTTCACCCGTTCACCCGTTCACCCGTTCACCCGTTCACCCGTTCACCCGTTCACCCGTTCACCCGTTCACCCTCGGCCCGCTTGTCGCATGGGGGGCGCCGGAGTAGGTTCCGCGCCCTGAACGGGGGCGGCGGAACGGCGGAATCATCACCCAGGACGGACACAGATGGAGCAGCTGGAAACCCTGATCTCGCAGGCGTACCGGGACCGCGAGCGGCTCGAGGAGCCCCGGGTGGCGCAGGCGGTGGAAGAAACCATCGCCCTGCTGGACCGCGGCCAGGTGCGCGTGGCGGAAAAGGCGGACGGCGAGTGGCGGGTGAACACCTGGGTCAAGGAGGCCATCCTCCTCTACTTCGCCCTGCGGCCGCTGGAGCCCATGGAGGCGGGCGACCTGCGCTTCTACGACAAGATCCGCACGAAGACGGACCTGCAGGCGCAGGGGATCCGCGTGGTTCCCCCCGGCGTGGCGCGATACGGAAGCTTTCTGGAGCCCGGCTGCGTGATGATGCCCGGCTACGTGAACATCGGCGCGTACGTGGGCGCGGGGACCATGGTGGACACGTGGGCCACGGTGGGCTCGTGCGCGCAGGTGGGCAAGGGCGTGCACCTGTCCGGCGGCGTGGGGCTGGGCGGCGTGCTGGAGCCGCCCGGCGCATCCCCCGTGATCATCGAGGACGGCGCGTTCATCGGCTCGCGCTGCATCGTGGTGGAGGGCGTGGTGGTGGAGGAGGAGGCGGTGCTGGGGGCCAACGTGGTGCTCACCTCGTCCACCTCCATCATCGACGTGACGGGGCCGGAGCCGGTGATCGCGAAGGGACGGGTGCCCGCGCGGTCCGTCGTCATCCCCGGATCCATGCCCAAGGAGTTCCCGGCGGGAACGTTCGGCGTGCCGTGCGCCCTCATCATCGGGCGGCGCACGGCATCCACCGACAGGAAGACCTCGCTGAACGACGTGCTGCGGACGTTCAACGTGCAGGTCTAACGGGTGGATGGCCGGATGACGATCCGCCTCACCCGCCCCATCGCTCATCCAATCACCGCCGTCCGCTGAAGGCACGCGGACGGCGGACGCATCATCCTCATGCGCATTTACGCGATCTCTGACCTGCACACGGACTTTCGCGAGAACCGCGCGGCGCTGGAGCGCGCGGGGCTGGCGGGGCACCGCGACGACGTGCTGATCGTGGCCGGCGACGTGGCCGACGGCGAGCCGGTGCTGCGCGACACGCTGGAGTGGCTGGCGGGGCGGTTCGCGGAGGTCTTCTTCGTCCCCGGCAACCACGAGCTGTGGGTGCGCGGCGAAGAGCGCGACAGCATGGAGAAGTTCAACGCGGTGCTGCGCCTGTGCGACCAGGCGGGGGTGCGCACCGAGCCGGCGCGCGTGGGCGGCACCTGGGTGGTGCCGCTGTTCTCGTGGTACGACGCCAGCTTCGACGTGCACGGCGAGGGGGTGGAGGAGGAGCTGGAGGCGTGGTCGGACCGCTACTTCTGCAGGTGGCCGGCGGCGATGGGGCGCATCGACGAGGCGTTCCTGCGGATGAACGAGCCGCGCGTGCGCCGCTACGACGCGCCGGTGGTCTCCTTCTCCCACTTCGTCCCGCGGCCCGAGCTGCTGCCGCCGCTGCACGACCTGCGCTTCAAGGGGCTGCCGCTGGTGGCGGGATCGGTGGGGATCGAGGCGCAGATCCGCCGCATCCAGCCGCGCGTGCACGTCTTTGGGCACACCCACATCCCCGCCGACACGGTGATCGACGGCGTGCGCTACGTGCAGAACTACTTTCGCCGCCCCGCCGCCGACCCGCTCAAGCTGGTCTGGACCACCGGCGACGACGCCTTTGCCCCGCCGATGTTCTGCTGACGGGTCTGGCGGGGGCCGCCCAGAGCCGGAAGAAAAGGTTTTTCCGGTTGCAGGCGACGCGCCGGCCTGATGGCAAATCCGGGAAAAGAATGTGACTTCCTGAGGGAGCGCACGCGCAGATCCTGCCGCCTGCACCGACTCCGGCGCGCGACCGAAGGACCCCCTCTCGGCTGCGCAGGGGCCGGATCAGGACGCGGAACCAGCCCCTTCGTTCTGCTGGCGAGGTCCTCCGGAACGACCGGTGAGCGGGTGCGGCGGACCCATCAACCGTCCGCCGTGACGCCAAACGATTCGGAATCGATGAGCGGGATCCGGACCTCGCTTCGATCTCATTGCGCGGGCGGCGGATGAAACGTATGGTTTGTCCGTTGCCGGCTCTTTTGCGGCACATCCCTGCCCAATTTCCGCACGCCGCTCACCCCCAGCCCCGCATCCCATGAGACGATTGATCCTGGCGCTCCCGCTGGCGGCCCTGGCGCCGGCAGCCCTCCCCGCGCAGCCCGGCGGCGAGCGGGAGACCATCCGCGTGGAGTACGTGGAAGAGACGCTGCCCAACGGGCTGCGGGTGGTCTACCACGTGGACCGCTCCAGCCCCGTGGTGGCGGTGGACATCTGGTACAACGTGGGGAGCAAGCACGAGCAGCCCGGCCGCACCGGGTTCGCCCACCTGTTCGAGCACATGATGTTCAAGGGCTCGCGCAACGTGGCCGACGGGCAGCACTTCGCGCTGCTGGAGGAGGCCGGCGCGCGCTCCGGCTCCGACATCAACGGCACCACCTCGTGGGACCGCACCAACTACTTCGAGCAGCTGCCCAGCAACCGGCTGGAGCTGGCGCTGTGGATGGAGGCGGACCGCATGGGCACGCTCACCGAGACGGTGACGCCCGAAAAGCTGGAAAACCAGCGCGAGGTGGTGAAGAACGAGCGCCGGCAGGGGGTGGACAACCAGCCGTACGGCACCTGGACGGAGAACATGCTGGCGCGCCTGTTTCCCCCGGAGCACCCGTACCACCACCCGGTGATCGGCTCCATGGAGGACCTGACGGCCGCCACGGCCGACGACGTGAACGCCTTCTTTCGCACCTACTACGCGCCCAACAACGCGGTGCTGGTGGTGGCGGGCGACATGGACGTGGACCAGGCCAAACAGCTGGTGCGCCGGCACTTCGGCGACATCCCGCGCGGACCGCAGCCGCCGCCGCTGCGGTCGATGGAGCTGCCGGCGCTGATCGGCCGGGCGCAGCGCGAGGTGGTGCAGGACGCCAACGCGCCCGCGCCGGCCGTGTACGTGGGCTTTCGCGTGCCGCCGGCCCGCGACCCGCGCGGCAACGCGGTGTCGCTGCTGAGCTCGGCGCTGGGCAGCCGCTCGGGGCCGCTGTACGAGTCGCTGGTGCGCCGCCAGCAGATCGCCACCAACGTGGCCGCCTTCAACATGGGGCTGGTGGACGGCGCCGACCTGCTGACGGTGCTGGCGTTCGGCAAGCCCGGCGCCAGCGCCGACTCGCTGGAGGCGGCGGTGATGGCCGAGCTGGCCAACCTGCAGGCGCACGTGACGCAGGCCGCGCTGGATCGCGCCCGCGCCCGCGACCGCTTTGCGCTGATCGACGGGCTGCAGCGCACGGGCGGGTTTGGCGGCCGCGCAGACATGCTGGCGCAGGGCGCCACCTTCTACGGCGACCCCAACTGGATCAACACGCAGCTGGCCGAGAACGACGCGGTGACGGTGGCCGACCTGCACGCGCTGGTGCGCGAGCGGATGGTGCCGGAGAACCGCGTGGTGCTGGTGTACGTGCCCGCCGCCCAACCCGCCACCCCGGGGACCCGATGATGCGCCCGACCCTGACCTTTCTGGCGCTGGCGGCCCTGGCCGCGGCGCCCGCCGCCGCGCAGCGCGAGCAGCCGCCCGCGCCCGCGCCGCTGCGCCCATACGCCGTGCCGCCGGTGGAGGAGTTCCGGCTCCCCAACGGCATTCGCGTGGCGGTGGTGCGCGACGCCAAGCTCCCCATCGTCACCGGCCGCATCATCGTGGACGCGGGGGCGCAGCAGGAGCCGGCGGAGAAGAACGGCCTGGCGGTGCTGACCGCCGACCTGCTGGACGCCGGCACGGGCGACATGACGGGCTCGCAGGTGGTGGAGGAGATGGAGCGGCTGGGCGCCGAGTTCGTCACCACCGCCAGCTACAGCCAGGCGTACGCCGGGGTCACGGCGGCCACCTCCACCTTTCCCCAGGCGTTCGCCCTGGCGGCGCGCGCGGTGCTGGAGCCCGCCTTTGCCGAGACGGAGTTCCAGCGCGCGCGGGCGCAGCTGGTGGCGGGGCACGTGGGGCTGCGCTCCAGCGTCGAAGGCCTGGCGTACGAAGCGTTCACCCGCGCGGTGTTCGAGCCGGCGGCGCCGTACTCGCGCCTGCCGCAGGGAACGCGCGCCACGCTGGAGCGGCTTACCCGCGACGACGTGGTGCAGTGGCACCGCACGCGCTACTCGCCGGCCAACACCATGGTGCTGCTGGTGGGCGACGTGACGGTGGCGCAGGCGCGGGAGCTGGTCTCGCGCGCGCTGGGCGGATGGAGCGCGCCGGCGGTGACGGTACCCCCCGCGCAGAATCCGGCGCGCCGGCTGAGCGGCACCCGGGTGATCCTGCTGGACCGGCCCGGCTCGGTGCAGTCCGGCGTGTACGTGGGCCACGCGTCCATCGGCTTCGCGGACCCGGCGTACCTGCCGCTGCTGGGGCTGGCGCACGTGCTGGGCGGCGGCTTTCGCTCGCGGCTGAACATGAACCTGCGCGAAGGGCACGGCTGGACGTACGGCGCCGGCGCGGGGCTGCAGGCGCTGCGCGGCGCGGGGACGTTCTCGCTCACCTCGTCGGTGCGCACCAACGCCACGGACTCGGCGGTGTCGGAGATGGTGCGCGAGTTCCGGCGCATCGTGGCCGAGCCCGTTCCGCAGCAGGAGCTGCAGGCGGCGCTGGCCAACCTGGTGGGGGCGTTCCCCAGCAGCGTGCAGACGGTGCAGGGCCTTGCCCAGCGCATGCAGTCGGTGCTCCTGTACGGCCTTCCCGTGGACTACTACAACACCTACCGCGAGCGCATCACGGCCGTCACGCCCGAGGACCTGCGCCGGGTGGCGGCGGAAAAGCTGACGCCGGACGCGGTGACCATCGTGGTGGCGGGCGACCTGGCGCAGATCGAGCAGCCGCTCCGCGCGCTCAACCTGGGGCCGGTGGAGGTCTGGGATCCGGACGGCAACCGCGTGCGCTGACGTCCGTCCACGGAATCTCCCATCAAGCCGGGGAGCAGAGGGATCGTCCCTCTGCTCCCCGGCTTTCGTGGGTATGACGATCTCTGAAGAACGTCCTCACCCGGCGTGATCCGGATCCGCCGAAAGACGTTGTCTCATGCTCAGACCGGATCCTGAAAAAGAATGGGCCTCATATCACACGGAGTCAACGGAGTTAACGGAGGGCAAAAATCCGTTGACCCCGTTAACTCCGTGTGAGACAAAGCCACGATCTGCTTACCGGAAGTGTTTAGCCGGATTCGGTGTCATCATACCGAATTCTGCGAACTGTCACACAGTGACGACGCCAGCAAAGCGACGGAGCCAGCGGAGAACGAGCTCCGTTGACTCCGTTTGACCCCGTGTGAGGCCCCGTCTTTTTTCCCGCGCAGGCGGGGCTACGCGGGCGGAAAGCCGATGCGGATGGTGTCGCGCGGCGCGCTGGTCGGCGGCTGCGGCGGCGGCGTGGGCTGCGCCGGCTCCACCGGGCGGCCCAGCAGCGGCGGATCCGGGCGCGGCTGCGGAGCAGGCTCCTGCACCGGGGGCTGCTGCTGCACCGGTGGCTGCACGGGCGGCTGCTGCGGCCGGGGCTGCGGCTGGGGCTGGGGCCGGCTGACCGGCGGCTGCTGCACCGGCGGCCTCTGCGGCTGCTGCACCGGCGGGCGCTGCGGCTGCGTGACGGTGGGCCGCTGCGGCTGCGGCTGTGGCTGCGTCACCGTGGGGCGCTGGGGCTGGCCGGCGGACGGGGGCGACTGCCGCGGCTGCTGCCCCGTGGAGCCCGCGGGCCGCTGCCCGCCGCCGGACGGCTGCGAAGCGGAAGGCTGGCCCTCGAACGCCGGCACCCCCTCGCCGCCCTGCGACGGCGACTGCGGCTCGTCGCCGCCCAGGCCGAAGCCCTCGCGGCTCACCGGGGCGTCCGGCGCGTCAGGCGGCGCGGCCACGGCGCCATCCTCCGTGGACGGGGCATTGCCGCCCTCGTCGTTGGGCAGCACGGCGCGGACGCCCGCGTCTTCGCGCTGTCCGCCCCCGCCCGAAAGGGCCGCCCACGCGGCGGCGGCCACCAGCAGCAGCGCCACCACCAGCACCGCGGGCCAGCGGCGCCTTGGGCGCGCGGCGGCCGCGGAGGGCACGGTACGCGCCCGCGTGCTCACGTGCGCCGGCGGCCGCGGATGCGCGGCGGGCGCGGGGGCGATGACCGTCCCCTCGTCGTCGTCCGCAGGCGGCGGAACCACGTGGATGGCCGTCGGCGCGGGCGCGACGATGGTGCCGTCGTCCTCCTCCGCGTCGATCACGGGCGGCGGGACGGCCACGTGCGACAGGGCGGCGTGCACCCGGTCCTGCAGCGGCTGGTGCGTGGCGGCGGCCAGCGCCTGCACGAAGTGGTCGGCGTCGGGGTAGCGGTCGCCCGCATCCACCGACATCGCCTTCATCACCACCTGCTCCACCTGCGGCGGCACCTCGGGGTTCAGCTTGCGGATCGGCTCGCGCACCGTCCACCCCGTGGGCAGCTGCCCCGGCTCGCTGGTGAACGGCCGCTCGCCCGTCAGCAGCTGGTATCCCACCACCCCCAGGCTGAAGACGTCCGTGGCCGCCGTCAGGTTGCGGTCGCCGCGCACCTGCTCCGGCGAGGCGAACGCGGGGGACAGCGGGTTGGCCCCCATCCCCCGGGTGACGGTCTGGTCGTCTTCGATGGCCTGCGCGATGCCGTAGTCCAGCAGGCAGACGCGGACGTCGTCCGGATGCCCCTCGATGGCCTCGGCCAGAAAGATGTTGCCCGGCTTTACGTCTCGGTGAATGAGGCCGGCGCGGTGCCCCACGGCCAGCCCCTGGGCCGTGTCGCGCAGAATGCACAGCGCGCGGTCCAGCGTCGGCTTTCCGGCGCGGGAGAGCGACTGCGACAGGTTCTCGCCGTTCAGCATCTCCATCACCAGAAAGTCCAGCCCCAGCTCCGGGTCGGTGCCCACGTCGTGCACGGTGACCAGGTTGGGGTGGTGCGGCAGGCTGGCGGCGGCCTGGGCCTCCTTGTGCAGCCGCTGGCGCAGGGTCTCGCGCTGCTCCGGGTCGGCGGCGGTAAGGGTGATGACCTTTACGGCCACCGGGCGGCCCAGGCGCGTATCCGTGGCGCGGTACACCACGGCAAAGCCGCCCCGGCCGATCACCTCTTCGATCTGGTACCGCTTCACCAGCGTGTGGCCGGTGAGCAGGCTTTCGAGTCCCTGAGCCATGTGCCGTTGCCCGTGCATCTTGTCCCGCGCCGGCGGGGCGCCGGCAGACCCTTCCCTGTGGCAAGATGCGAACCGGCGGAACCCCGGGCGCGCCGGAAGCCCGCGCCGCCTGCCCCCGACGCGTCGAAGCCCCCGCAGCGGCCTGCTCCGGCGGGGCTTTCGTTGTGGACGGCCGGCGCTTCAGCCGATGTAGCGGCGGACTGTACGCGCACCCGGATGACCTGTGCGGAGCTGACACACTATGGCGCCTAACGGGTTGGCGGCCTAATGTTCGCGGTGTGTCCGAAGCGTATATTCTGCTTTGAATCCCGTCGAATGACGAACCACCTCAGAGGAATACACCCGCGGCTGGTTCCGCGCGCGCCGGACCCGCGGCCGTCGCTGGCCCTGCTCCCCGCCCTGCGCGACGTGGGCGACGACTTTGCCTGGGCCGTGTGGTACGCCGTATGGCGCGTGCGCGGGGGAGACGACGCCGACTCGGCCGGCCCCGGCGAGGGGCTGGACCGCTTTCACGCGGCGTTCGGAAGCGTGCCGGAGCTCGACGAGGCGCTGCGGAGCCTGGCCGAGTACCTGCGCGGCATCGGCGCGCGCAGGGACGCGGCCGATGCGCTGCTGCGCATCAGCGAATGGGCGCTGGAGCGCGGCGATCCCGAGCCGGCCATTCAGTGCGCCGAGGCCGCCGCCGCCCTGATGCCCGACAGCGGGCGCCGGGCGCTGGCCGCCGGCCGCGTCAACCGCCTGTTCAGCGAGGCGGCCCGCGCGACGCTCTATTACGAGCGCGCCATGACGCTCGGGCGTCTGCGCCGAAAGTGGCGCACCTATGTACGGGCACACCTGGGGCTGGGGCACATCACGAAAGGGCTCGGCGAAACGGCTGCCGCCCGGGCGCACTATTTTACCGCCGCGCGCGCCGCGCGCAGCCTGTCCGGGGAAAAATGGCTGGCCGCGCAAACCCAGCACGACCTGATGGCGCTGGCAGCGGAAAGCGGGGAGTTCACGGAAGCGCTGAGGCACGCCCGCCAGGCGCTGAACTGGTATCCGCGGCACCACGCCCGATTCCCCGCGCTGGCGCACGATGTGGGCTTTCTTCTCGTTCGGCTGCACCTCTATGAGCCTGCCATGCCGCTCCTCTCTGCGGTCATGCGCTTGCCGGTGCCCCCCCAGGATCAGGTGATCGGCTGGAGCACGGTCGCGCGCGCGGCGGCAGGAACGGGGAACGCAGGCGCGTACCAGAGCGCATCCGAGAACGTGCTCAGGATGGTAGGCCTGTTCGACCTGTACGCCGCGGGAGCGTTCGACAACCTGGCACACGGGGCGTGCTCGCTGGCCCTCTGGAAGCAGGCGGAGCAGTACGCCGCACGCAGCATCGAGATCGCGCGGCGCACCCGGGACGCGCTATGCGAGCAGAACGCGACCCGGGCGCTCGACTGCGCTCGTGCGCAGCTCCTGCCGGATCACGACCCGTCCGTGGACGCACGGGTCGTAGATCCGCTGCTGGACCTTGCGAAAGACATCTCCCAGGCGGTGGCTGCCTGGCGCGGAGCTACCTGGAAGCGGAAGCGCCAATCTGGCCCGGAGCGCCTGGGGAGAGTGTAACCGTCAGCCGCCAGAGCCCATCGTGTATCCGCCCCGCTCTGCGCTCTCCCCGGAAGTCGTTGTGCTGGTGGTCGTCGTGGCGCCCCCCGACCCGGAGTATCCCTCATCCTGGTCGGCGACGTACCCTCCCCCGCCGATTCCGAACCCCCCGCCATCGTAGGAGGCGCCGCCGGGCTGCGCCTGCGGGTCGCTGCCGGTGGGGAGATCGCCGCAGGCGGCGGACAGGGCGCACAGCAGAAGCGCGGCGGCGAGAATGCGATGGCTCATCATGGGGACCCGTGTGGTTGTGGATGGGAAGCGTGAAGCCGGGCAATTCGCCCGGCTGTTTATATTGTACATTCTCACACACCTGTCCCGCCACTCCACGCGGCCAAACGGCGTCCGTGCAACACAAATTCGCCACCGGGTGAACACATGACCCATTCGGTACGAGACATCAGGCGCTCCAGGCCCTCGCCGGCGCCGGCCGCAATCCTCCTCCGTCGCCCACCCGTATCAACAGAGTAGCAGTGAATCCGCCGGCCGCGCCGGACCGGCCTCCATCCACCCGCGCACGGCGGACAGCATGTGCCTCGGGCGCGCGCGGGCACCCATACCCAATCCGCCGCTCCTCGCGACTTTTCCGCTCCCGGCGCGACGGGCACCTTCGCCGTTCACGTTGTGCATTTCGTCCGGAAAAAGGCGCACGGGATCAGGAGCGGCGGACAATGGAGCATTCAAAGAAGCGACGGAATGCACGCCGGCGGGCGGGCGGAAAGCGCGGAACGCACCGGCCCTGGTGCCTGCCACCGGCGGTGACCCGCGAGCCGGGCGAGACGCTGGAG
The DNA here is from genome assembly GCA_036379135.1 of Longimicrobium sp. Lineage (GTDB taxonomy): Bacteria > Gemmatimonadota > Gemmatimonadetes > Longimicrobiales > Longimicrobiaceae > Longimicrobium. Next base: position 9,474 of record DASUVG010000095.1, on the reverse strand, counting down.
GGGGTGCACGTGCTGGACGAGTTCCCCGCGGAGCTGTCGCTGCTGCTGTGGTCCGCGCTGCGCGACGTGACGCTGTGGGCCGCCACGCCCGAAGAGCGGCGGGCGGCGCTGTTCTCCCCCAACGCCGAGGCCCGCCGCCGCGAGCTGGCGGCGCAGGTGCGGCTGGACCCCGCGCTGGAGCTGGCGCTGGCCACGCTGGTGAGCGTGGTGTCGCACTCCGCGGAGACCCGGCCCATGGTGGTGCGGGAGATGTGCCTGGACGTGTCGCGCTGGGCGCGGCAGAAGGGGGGGATGGGGACGGCCGTCGCGTTCGCGCAGGCCGCCGCGCTGGCGTCGCCGCAGGAGCCGGTGCCCGCGCTGGCGGTGGGGCGGCTGGCGGTGGAGTGGGGGCGGCCGGCCCGGGCGGAGACCTGGCTGCGCCGGTCCATCGGCCTGGCGCGGCGCGCCAGGGACTGGGAAAGCTACGGCGGCGCCTGCGTGGTGCTGGGCGAGATCTACCTGCGCGGGGGGCAGCTGCGGGTGGCGGAGCGCTTTTACCTGTTCGCGGCGCGCGTGGCCCGCCGGCAGCAGCTGCGCGCGGTGCGCGCCCAGGCCATGCACGGGCTGATGCGCGTGCGCATGGCCGTCGGCGAAGACCTGGACGCGGCGGAGCGCTTTGCCGAGCTGGCCAAGCGCGCGTACGGCCGCGCCCAGCCCAACGCCGACCTGGAGCACGACTGGGCGCACCTGCTGGTGCAGCGCGGCGAGTGGGACCGCGCCGTCCCCGTGCTGCGTCGGCAGCTGGCGGTGGTCACCGACGCGGGGAAGCGGATGGTGTGCCACGCGCTGCTGGCCCACACCAGCGCCCGCCGGGGCGACGCGGAGGTCTACGAGCGGAGCTGGAAGGAAGCCTGGGCCCTGAAGGACGACCCCGCCGCCGCCCCCCACACCCCCACCGCCCTGGTGCACCTGGGCAAGGCCGCCGCCCACGTCCGCGACTGGCTGCGCGTGCAGCAGACCGTCCGCGCCTTCTCCGACCTCCGCCCCGAGCACCGGCGGGGTCCCGCGGCCGACGCGATGGCCGAGCTGGCGAGGCAGGTGGACGACCACCGGCACGGGCGGGGTCCGGAACAATAAACGACGCCCGGAGCGCCATCCTCACCGCCAGAGTCAGCCTGGACCCTAGCCTCCCCGCACCTCCCCCATCCTGATCGGCCTGGGCAACGCCGCAGCCTGCGTCCGCGACTGGCTGCGCGTCGAGCAGACCGTCCGCGCCCTCTCAGACCTCGCCCCCGAGCACCGACGGGGTGCGCGGCCGAGACGATGGCGGAGGTGGCAAGGCAGGTGGATGACCACGGGCACGGGCGCGGAGTGGAAACCTGAAGCAAACATCTAGCGCACTCAGTTCAACCCCTCCGCCTGTCGCTCGACAAACAAGTCGTTCTTGATCATCTGTGAAGAACAAGAGCTTGGTTGCCTCAAGGCATAAATGAAACTTGAGGCAATCAAGCGTCACACTTATATTGCATACCCAGAACCGCCACCGTGAGTACAAACTATTTGAAGGGTGGCGATAAAAGTTTAAAGTACATCTAACCGACATGCCTCTCGTTCTAGTTGAGAATGAGCGTACAGTGGGTGGACGCTATGACTCGTGGCAGGATCTCACGGGGAGCTGCTACCATTTTCCCAACGCATACCGCAATTTAGTACAGCCTCGTGAACGTTTTGTTTATTACCGCGGCGTTCGTCAGAAAGAGGGAAAGCGTCGGCCACAGCCAGAATACTTCGGATGCGGGGTGATTGACGAAGTCTGGCGCGACGTAACAACATACGATGTAGCATCTAAGCGCGACTGGAAGTGGTTCTGTTCTATCGCTTCTTTCACTCGTTTTCCTAACCCCGTACCATGGCGGCGAGATTCTGGAGAGACTCTGGAATCCATTCCTAAGAACCTGTTTGGCAACGGTGTCCGGCGGATTTCAGATCGGCTATTCGAGGAAATTACTGCTAGAGGTGAGGTGACCTTGGAGGTGCACCCAAAACCGTTGAATTCGGATATACAGACTCTGCACGATGAAGAACGGATTCGTGCCTTTCTCCAATTATCCACGATCGATGTGCCAGCAGAACGCACCAGGTCGGTGGTAAGCAGATTGATCCGAGATACGCCGCTCGTTCGTATGATGAAGGAGTTGTATTCGGATACATGCCAGGTCTGTCGCGAATCACTGCACCTGCCGGGCGGGAGGCAGTATTCAGAGGCACACCATATAAAGCCCCTTGGGCGACCGCATAACGGACCGGATTCGGCGCAAAATCTTCTAATTTTGTGTCCCAATCATCATGTGCTTTGCGATTTCGGAGCAATCAGACTGGACCCTGGGGCACTGCTGATCCACCCGCTGCACCAAATCGGACGGGAATACATTGAGTACTACAATGCCTTAGTAGTAGCCACGCCCCAACCAGCTACTGCTCAATGGTGAGGGCGCGGTGTTCTTGCTGCGGCTACTTCGAAGGCTTTCCTAACATCCGCCTTAGCCGATCGAGCCATCGAAGGTGCTTCAAGTCATGTTCCCATACGCGCATCACGCGGAAGCCGCTCTTTCGCAGAGCCTTCCGAGTGCGATTATCTCGACGCCGGTTGCCGTCAATTTTCACGAGCCAGAATTCGGGGCGTGATTTTGGAAGGCGACCACACTTTGGGCAGGCATGCCAAAAGCAGCCATCCACGAAGAGGGCGAGCCGCTGATCCGGAAAGTAGAAATCAGGCCGTCCCGGAATGTCAGCCGGATGCTTAATCCATCCATCAATATTGTTTGCCTCCAGTATCCTTTCAACTTTGCCTTCCGTGGACTTGTTATTCGTTCCGCGTACTCGAGACATTCGTTCGGAGCGCTGCTCTGGGCTGAGAGGATCCGTCATAATTACATCTCCAACCACACAATCGTACTGACCCCGAGCTTCTTCGCTGCGTCCTCGACCATCGACCGGGCATTACGTTCCGCGTAACGACCTGTAGCCTCAAATAACACTGCTCCAAAGGCTTCAGTCTTAGACGTATAAGCACGCTCATGCAGTGCCATGAGAATCATCTTCCATTCCCTTGCCTTGCCCCAGCTAATAATCCGCCCATCGACTAACCTGCGTCCGTGCGGCTTCACGTAAGTCTCAGCAATCTCTGCCGCTGTAGTGATACCCAGCACCCTCATGGGACGCTCAGTGCCAGATTTCTGCTCTGCAGAGTACCGCTTCAATAGCGTATCCTTCAAGTACGCCCGAATTCTTCGCTGGTCCACAAAACGTTCTAGAACTCCACCTATGCGCTCGTCCTTCGCCCAGTTCTCATACTGTTGAGACTTAGCACTGGGAGAGAGGTGTAGCCATCCGATGCTATTCGCCTCTGCCCAGAGCAAAGACTTCAAGTGCTTGCGGACATTGTCAGGAACGCTCATTCGACGCTGCCGGGACGTGCTGGTTCCGGAAAGTTAAAACGCGGGAGTTCGAGTGTAGCATCCTCTTCTCTCAGGAAAAGTGAGGCTTGATCAAGCATCCACTCACGCAAGAAACCGCCAGCTGACTTGTCCGTGAATTCTACAATACGGTCCCCTAGGCCAAGCCGTTCAATGGACGCACCTCTAACTGCGGAATCAAGTTCCAGAACTTCAGCAACACGTCGTAAGTCCGTGACGAAATCAAGCACCACCACATTCCGCTTTCCGGGGCTTAACCGCAGTCCACGACCTAACTGCTGAACGAAGATTCTGCGGCTATGCGTTGCGCGCATGAATACGATCATATCTACATCAGGCACATCAACTCCCTCATTGAATAAATCGACTGTAGTTACAAGATCCAGGTGACCAGCTCGGAAGGCAGCCATTAGCCTGTCACGATCCCGCGGCGCCAACTCGGCTGAAACTGCTTCTGACCGGAAACCAAATGTCCGGAGCACCGCCGCGAAGTGCTCGGCGTGGTGAATTGTCGGGCTATACACAATGCCTCCACGCCGCGCCTCTCTACGAAACGCCTCAGCTACGATCCGGGCTGCTTCTTCGTCGCGCGTGGGAACGATAAGGCGCCGATTCAACTGTGCAAGAGAATACCCGTTACGCGACCGTTCTTGGACAAATTCCCAGTCCAAATTATCCGCGAGTAACCGGTAGTCTACCTCTGTTAAGAAGCCCTCATGTAACCCCTCCGCGATACCAATCTTAACTACCGCCGGCCCGAGAATCTCGTCGATATCATACCCATCTCCACGCCATGGCGTAGCAGTAGCCCCAGCTAAATATCGCGGTGCCAAACTATCGAGCACACGTAGGAAAGTTTCCGCTCCGATATGATGAGCTTCGTCAACCAAAACAAGATCAAAGTGTGGAAGCTCTTCCAAACGAGTAAGTACGCTTTGAAACGTGGCGAACGTAATCCCATCCCAAAAAGATGGCTTTTCTCCCCCGGAGAGGTGGTGGGTAGGAACCCATTTGGGTAGTTGAGACCAAAAACTTCGGTGTAGTTGCTCCACCAGCTCGCGCGTGTGAGCTAGAACTAGCACTCGGCCATCCTTAATTAGGCCATCCCGCAGCAGATCTGCAACGGTTTCCGCCATTACCACTGTTTTACCTAATCCAGTAGCCAAAACCAACTGCCCTCTTCCAGTATCAAGCAGAGCTTCACGCAATCTCGATGATGCATGCTCCTGATAGTCACGAAGTCGTTTCCGCTCAGGAGCGTACTCGGGCGACTTAGCCATTCGCTCGAGAAGGTCACGGGGATGCATAGTACGAATTTTTAATCCAGCCCGCTCATATCTACTTTTCTCCTCAAGAAAACCGGCGGTGGGCGGCCGTGACGTTGCGACGGCTAATTCATCAGCACGGTAGTATTGCGCAGCGTCGACTACTTCTCGCAACGCAGCCCGGGGAGCCGATGATGTCGTGGTGTGCTTGCACTGCACTACCCATAGTTTCTCGTTCCGGACACCCAAAATGTCGGCGCCGTGATCACCGCGGCCACCAACAAGCCGCACGTCAGCGAATCCGTTGACGAGTAACAGGCGAGCGACATCCCGCTCGAAGGCTTGCCAGGGACCTTCGAGCAGGCGCCGTTCATCTAAAAATCCCGGTTTGTGCGTAGTCACGGCGTGTCATCCGCCAAATCCGTCCCTAGAAGCTCCAGCGAAAGAGCGGCGCGTAGCAAGCGGGTGCGACCGGCTTCCGCGAGATCCTCAGGATCTTGATCGGCCAGCCATACAGCGTCGGCAAGGAGTGAGGCATATCGACGGACCACAAGGGCTCTTGCTTCCTCGGTGACCTCCGCATCGCCTAGATCCATCTCTGAGAATGCAATATCCCAGTACCGTCCGTCCATAAACAGGTCCGGATGTCGCTCAAAGAAACGGAGCAATGTCTCTCGCGGAGCGTATTCTAAAAATCTACCCTCAGTTATCAAGCGGCCGGCGTCTGCTCCAGCCGCTGATGCGAGCCGCCGAAGGATGGCTGTCCGCTCATTCGGCGAAAGTTCCTCAAAAAGGACCTGAGCGTCACCTAGATCAAGATTTCGGGAAAGACTCCTTGCAACCGAACGCAAGGCTGTTACTGCATCACCGGAGAGAAGAACCGGATCCAATGCGCTTGCAGTCGCGTATCTACGCCGGAGCCGAGCCAGAACGGCCGCGAACGTGGATGGCGTGCGCCCTCTCAGAAAGTCCATGGCCGACCATGAGAGCTCCGCTAGCAGCGCATCCAAAGCTGTCATCGTTGCTGAGCGAAACACTTCGTCATCCAGGTACACTAGGAATTCGTAGGTACCAGCATTTGTTCGAACGAGCCTCCACGGGGCGTCCAGTGAAATATCTGGATCACGCGCGCCAACGGTGAATGCACGTACATCCCACCGCATTTCGGTGACGTCGTCGCGGTATTCTTGAGTAAGCGACGGGAGTGCTGTTCGAACCGGGATGCTCGGCTCGGGGGGCGTGTCTGCAGGTCCGCCCGATGTCGGCCCCACATCACCATCTCCCCAAAGATCATCACCACCAGTAGACGGTGCTCCCGGGCCGGTGGATGGGCCAGCCCCTCCACCGGTGGTCGGAGGAGCGTCACCGATCAACAAATTCCGATCTGCTTCGTCAGCGAGTTCCCACCACTTAGCGTCGGTCTGATACTCTGCTTCACCTGCCTGAAACCGCTGCGCCATCTCCTCGGAGCGTTCGTTCTCAGGAACGAGGAGAAGGTTCTTATAGCTTCCCGCAATCTTCGGCTTGGGACTGTTCCGCCTAAATGCCTGAAACAGCATAAACAACGGCGTATCGTTAGGCCCAAACCCGAGCGTCTGTGCTTTGTCTGGACGAAGTGGCCCATCCCCTCGGGTGATACGGACCATCTCCTCCCAGGCGGGATCATTCCTCTCAAAACGATCCTTCGTGTAAGCGACCCGGCAGTGGTCGATGTGGATCTCTCCTACCAGCCTCCCCCGGTGCCGCGGGTCGTCGATCGGGTATTCCGGCTCGACGCTGTCATCAGTCATCCAGTTAAATAGTTCTCGGCTTGCCAACTCGATCTTGCGTCCATTGCGAAGAAAGTCGATGCCGTATTCATTCTCATGGTAGTAACGTTGGACACCGAGCCAGCCGTGAACCCGCCGCTCCCGCGTCACCACGTCGGCTGTAGTTTCGCAGTAGGGACACTGTACTTCATCTACGGCCAGCCAATGCCAGCATCGGTTACAGAACGCACGGTCAGGCAAACGCACGTCGATATGTTGATATGCATCAATGTCACCGTACCGCGCATGGCGCGACACACGTTGTGGATTGTCGGGTCCACCCCAGATACAGTGCCGACGACCTTGCAGTGAGGTGCCGTTGACGTGAAGCCGTAGAGAGAGAGGTACACCGTCGGAACGTAACATTGCAGCATAGACACGCTCCAGTTGCCGCTTCACTTTTGTTTGGTTCGCAGCGCGAGAAAGCCATTGCGCTTGCTCTGGCTTTAGGCGTTCGATAGAGATTTCGGTACCGTGCTGCTGCGCATCGGGTTTGGGCCGAGTCAACATAGGAACCCTAAAGTGCCGCTGTCGCATTAGTTGGTCAAAATCGATTTCTAACCCGTACCATTCTGGGTCACCCGCGCGGGTCGTCCAGACGCGAGTCAACGTCCCAAGCCGCGCCGTTGCGATGTTAAACCCCATTCCAAACAAACCTAAGTTTCCGATGGGGTCGTTACCCGTCCAACCAGCACGTGCCGCGTTTTCTAATGTTTCAGGATCCATTCCCAAAGCATTATCACGAATCGTAACCCTAGATTCACGGGTAGGCCGCGATGGAAGCTGAATGGTAATCATGGGTTCCCCGATCGCCTGGTCGCTCCGAAGCGCTCCGATGAATGCGTCCAGCGAATTGTCAATCAATTCAGCTAAGCACTGCCATTGTGCGAGATTGATCTCACCCAGCATCGGGAGGATACGCGGATGGGGCTGGAGATTGAACTCGCGGTCGGCCAGATTCTCAGGCATTGGGCTGCTCCTGGGTATCGCTTGGTGCTGCGGACGTGAGGAGGTCGTTTAACGGACGCGCGACTACCTCCGATAGAAGGCACGGAACGGCATTGCCAATCTGCCGGGTTATATGTTTGCGAGCCCCGTGGAAAAAATGGGTGTCAGGGAAGGTCTGAATACGTGCCGCCTCGCGGAATGTATAGTAGCGGATTTCGCCAGCGTCAGTAACGACCGTGTTTTCCCCGCCTGGTACTCCATTCACTCCCGCTTTCAACGTTTTTGATGGCCAATCAAGTTTACTTCCCGTGTGCCCGTGGTATGACCGAGCACCGGGAATGCTCCAATGATTCTTTTCGGCTTCACCTTCAGTGCTCGCAGGTGCGGGGAGATTCCCAATTGCGTCACGCACAGTTACCCATGGCAGCCGGTCATCGGAATGAAGACGTGGCCTGTGTGTGATGTTCGACAGAGGAGCTATCCCGTGACGCTCCCAATAAATTCCGCTCTCTTGAGCGAGGATAAGCGCAGCGCGGCTATGCGTCGGGGCAGGAAAACTGAAGGTTGGGAAATCGGCCCTTGTCGCCACGATGAGGACTCGCTTGCGATTTTGAGGTACTCCGTAGTCCGCAGCGTCGAGCGGTGTCCAAGTAACATTGTACTCAGGCGAGTAGCCATCCGAATTCTGATGTTGCCGGATGCGAAGATCGTGGTCCTCCCAAAGCTCCTCTGGGCGCGGGGAGAGGGAAGGAAATTCTAAACGACGAAGGATATATTCAAAATATGGCCGAAACGCTTCACGCAATAACCCTGCTACGTTTTCTATAAACATTCCGAGTGGCCGCAACTGCTCTGCCGCCCGAAAGAATTCAGGGAACATGTTACGGCCATCACGCTGCGCCAGATGCTTTCCGGCGAGACTGAATGGCTGGCAAGGCACTCCTCCTGCAAGCAGATCTACCGGCTGCGGGATGCGACTCCAATCTACCTTCCGTACATCGCCTTTATGCTCGTCCCAATCATTAACCCCCAAGGATAGTAGACCATTACCCCTCAAGGTTGCGTAGGCGTGAACATCATATTCATAGAGACGGCTGTGGTGAAAGCCTGCATTCCGTAAACCAATGGCCATCCCACCAGCGCCAGCGAACATGTGGACGCCAGTAGACAAAGTGTTTTCAGCCTGGGACAAGTGAGCTTGGGGTTTCGGGTATGCGCCAGAGAGCGTTTGAGGACAGACTAAACCGCCGCTCCGTATCGGTCAAGTGCGGCGCTGTACTAATGTTTCCGAATTGTTTGTGTAAACGGGCCCTCCGACCTGACTCATCACGCGACATGAACTCAACGAGCCTGCAGCGTAAACCCGAACGTCGTCCCTGCTCCCGGCTGGCTCTCCACCCAGACGCGGCCGCCGTGGGCCTCCACGATGCCGCGGACGATGGGGAGGCCCAGGCCGGCGCCGCTGCGGCGGGCGGGGCCGTCGGCCTGCCAGAAGGGGTCCCACAAGCGCTCCACGTCCTCCGGCGCGATCCCCGGGCCGGTGTCGCGCACCCAGAAGCGCACCGCGCCCTCCTCCGGCGCCGCGCCCACCGTCACCACCCCGCCCGGCGGCGTGAACTTGAGCGCGTTCCCCACCAGGTTGCTGAACACCTGCAGCACCCGGTCGCGGTCCGCGCGTACCCTGGGGCAGTCGTCCACCGCGGGCACCAGCCGGATCATCCGCTCCTCCGCCAGGCGCTCCATCAGCCCCACCGCCTCGCCCACCAGGTCCGCCGGGGCGCAGGGCGCCGTCTCCATCCGCAGCTGCCCGGCCTCGATGCGGGCCACGTCCAGCAGGTCCTGGATCATCCGGTCCATGGCCTCGGCGCTGCGCACCACCCCCTCCATGGCGTCGCGCGCCGCCTGCGGCAGCACGCCCGAGGCCAGCGCCGCGTCCACGTTCAGCAGGATGGCCGTCAGCGGGTTGCGCAGGTCGTGGCTCACCACGCCCAGCACGGA
>DASUVG010000094.1:0-3083 GCA_036379135.1 Longimicrobium sp. | reverse complement strand
GGCGCGCGCCAGCAGCGTCTTGCCGGTGCCCGGCGGTCCGACCAGGAGCGCGCCCTTGGGGATGCGCCCGCCCAGCCGGCCGAACTTCTTGGGGTCCTTGAGGAACTCCACGATCTCCTGCAGCTCGGCCTTGGCCTCTTCGGCGCCGGCCACGTCGTCGAACGTCACCTTGGGGGTGTCGCCCGAAAGGAGCCGCGCCTTGCTCTTGCCGAACTGGAAGGCCTTGTTGCCGCTGGCCTGCATCTGCCTGAAGAAGAACACCCACAGGCCGATGATGAGCAGCCACGGCAGCGCGCGCACCAGCACCTCGCCCCAGCCGATCTGCGGCTCCTTGGCCTTGATGCGTACGCCCGCAGCCTCCAGCTGCTTGATCATCTCCTCCGAGTCCTTGATGGGCGAGCGCGTGCGGAAGGCGTGGACGGTGAGCTTGCGCTGCTCGTTTCGCCACGGCGCCTTGACCCGCCCCTCCAGCTCCACCCCGTCCACGATGGTCACCTCCTGGACGTTGCCGGAGGCGACCTGCGCGCGGAACTCGGAATAGTCGATGTCGCGCACCGGCTGGGTGCGGCTGCTGGTGACCTGGACGGCCAGAATGCTGACCATCACCAGCAGCAGCCAGAACCCGGCGGTGCGCGTCACCTTCCCCATGCGCGGCGGCTGGGGCTTGGGTGTGCCGCCCTTTTCTTCGTCTGCCATGGACTGCGTTCCTTCTGCCCGCGGCCTGGGGGGGCCGCGTCAAGATTGCGTAGAACCGGAACGGCCGGTCTAGGGCTCGATCACGCCCACGAACGGCAGGTTGCGGTACTTCTCCGAATGGTCCAGCCCGTACCCGATCACGAACTCCTGCGGACAGTCGAACCCCACCCAGCGCGCTTCCTTCACCACGTCCTTGGCGATGTGCTTGTGCAGCAGCGCGCAGATTTCCAGCGAGCGGGGTCCGCGCTTCTCCAGGATGGGGATCAGCCGGTTGAGCGTGGTGCCGCTGTCGACGATGTCCTCCACCAGGATGACGTGCTTGCCCTCGATGCTGGCCTTACGGGCGTACAGCAGCTCCACTTCGCCGCTGGACTCCGTTCCCCCGCCGTAGCTGGAGGCGATCAGGAAGTCGACCTCGATGGGCCGCTTGATCTGGCGCACCAGGTCGCTGAGAAAGATGAAGGAGCCCTTGAGCAGCCCCAGCACCAGGATGTCCTCGCCCTTGGGGATGTCGCGGGCGATCTGCTCGCCCAGCTCGGCCACGCGCGCGGCGATCTGCTCTTCGCTGAAGAGGATGCGCGAGATGGGCTGCCCGCCCGTGCGGGCCAGGGTCTCTGCGGTGGTCGTCATCAAAGCACGGACAGGGTGATGGACGGCTCTCCGGGCGCGGGGGCGCATCCCTCCGCGCGGGCCACGCCGGGCACCCACAGCACGGCGCCCGCGGCATCCGCCAGCACGGGGAGCGTCCCGCGCTTTCGCAGCGGCACGCGCGCCTCGCCCAGCAGCTTCTTGAGCGGGCGCGTGCCCGCGCGGGTGCGCACCCGGTCTCCCGGGGCGCGGGCCCGCAGCGTGAGCGGAAAGCGCACGCGGTCGATGGCCATGCGCATCGTCCGCCCGTCGTCCACCCCGCCCTCCCCCTCCGTGCACCAGCGGGCGGTCCACTCCGCCCCGCCGATGCGGAACCGCGCTTCACCCGCGTCCGCGCGCTCGATCACCAGCGGCTCGTCCGGGGGCGCGTGGGGCGCCTCGTCGGGAGCGCGCTCCAGCCGCGCCAGTCCGAACTCGGTGGTGATGCGCACGCCGCCGGGGAGCGTGCAGGTCCGTCCGCTGGGTGCGTGGCTGATAAACTGAAGCGCGAGGCGGGTTCCCGCCCGGTCGGGACGGGCCCCCACCCTGCGCAGCGCCGCCCGCAGCACCCGCGCGGCCACCCGCCAATCATAAACCGCAAGGCGTTCCCGGACAAGCACTAGCGCCCCTTCGTCCTCGCGGAGCACGTCCGCCAGCACCGGCGCGAGCACCGCGTCCCACGCCTCCGCGTCCTCGCGGGCGAGCTCCGCGAGCCGCGCCAGGCTGCGCCGCGCCCCCGGCGCCAGGTGCCGCTCGATGTCCGGAAGGAGCCGCAAACGGATGCGGTTTCGCGCCGGATCCGCCAGCGCGTTCGTGGGATCCTCCCGCCACGCCAGCCCCGCGGAACGTGCGTACCGCAGGATCTCCGCGCGCCAGAACGGGAGCAGCGGGCGGATCAGTCCGCCGTCGTCCCGCGGCGGGATGCCGGCGAGTCCCGGAAGCCCGGTACCGCGGAGGACGCGGAAGAGCACGGTCTCCGCCTGGTCGTCCGCGTGGTGCGCGGTGGCGAGGTGCGTGGCCCCCGCCTCCGCCTGCGCGCGGCGGAGAAACGCGTAGCGCGCGTCCCGCGCCTCCTCCTCCGTCCGCGGCGCCGTCTCCGCCCGCGCTTCCACCAGCGGCACCTCCCACGCGCCGCAGAGCCCGCGCACCCACGCCGCGTCGCGCTCGCTCCCCGCGCGCATGTCGTGGTCGAAGTGCGCCGCCGTCACCCGCGGCCCCGCGTCGCCGGCCGCGAAGCGCAGCAGGTGCAGCAGCGACACCGAGTCGCACCCCCCGGAGACCGCCACCAGCACGTGCGCGTCCGCCCCCCGCACCCCGAGCGCATCCAGGCTGCGGCGGAACCGGTCGATGAACGTGGGGCGCTGCGGGCGTGGGGGCATCGGGGCGGTGGATGGATGATGGATGGAGGGATCCGGCCGGATCTGGACGGCGCGAAGATGATCGAGCTGCGTCCGCGAGGGGCCCCGTCCCCGGCCCCTCCCCGCTCGTTCCTCGCGGAGAGGGGAGAATTCGATGGTGGATCACGGCATCGAGCTGCGCCGGCTGCGCCCCCTCCGGGCTCGTAAACCTCGCCCACCTCCCCCAAAAAACCCTGGGGGAGGTTGGGTTGCCGATGGATCGGGACGTTTCGAAAGGCATCCAACTGCGTCCGACGGGGCCCCCTCCCCCCGGCCCCCTCCCCCGCTGCGCGGGAGAGGGGGAGAATTCGATCCCGCTTCGGCACGATGATCGTGCGCACCGCCCGCGCCTCCCATCCCCTG
>DASUVG010000093.1:0-21369 GCA_036379135.1 Longimicrobium sp. | reverse complement strand
AAAGCCGCCCGGCTCAGGCGGCGGGGGGACGAGCATAGCGGGGGCGGGATTCGAACCCGCGACCTTCGGGTTATGAGCCCGACGAGCTACCAGGCTGCTCCACCCCGCGACAAGGACACTGAATTTAACCGGGCCGGCTCCATCCGTCAACCCCTGCGGGCGCCTCATCCAGCCCCCCGGAAACCGGCTCGCCGCGCGCATCCATCGTGGCGAGCGCACTAAGATATCCGGATCTTCGTTTCCATCAACCCCTTGACACAATTCCGGATACCCGCTACCCACGCCGCCGTTGCCCCCGCCCCGCGCCCGGCGCTATCCTCCGGAGCGCCGCTTCGCCTGTTCCCCGTCCCCCCGCGCTCCCCGCATGCAGGACCCCCCGCCACCTTCCACAGCCTACGTCCCGCGGCGCGTGCCCCCTCCCGCGGAGGCGCAGCCCTGGCGCGCCGACGAGCCGCTGCGCCACCACCCGTTCCCCCCCACGCGGCACGCCTACCTGGTGGACGGGCGCGTGGAGACGTGCGACCGCGCCGAGCTGGTCGCGCACCTGGCAAAGCATCCATGGACGGAAGGCGTCTACGTTCCTGATGCCGCGGGTCTCTCGCGGCCGGAGGACGTGCCCGGGCTGCTGGAGGAGTACCGGCGCGAGGCGGTGCGCCTGGCCCGCCGGAGCGCCCTGTGGTCCGGCGCGTTCGCGGCCGCGAGCGTGGGATTTCTGGTCTGGAGCATGGTGGAGTGGAACGTGCCCCTGCGCAGCCTGCCGGGGCTGGTGGCGGTGTTCGGCGCGGCGTACCTGGTGCTGGGGGTGCACGGCGTCCACGCGGCGCGGCGGGTGAAGGCCGACGTGTTCGTGCGCGCGCGGCAGGCGCGCCGCCACTGGGAGTGGTCCGGCAGCCAGTCCGCGTACTTCACCTGGGCGCTGGCGTGCTCGCTGGGCGTCGTCTTTCTCTTCACCATGATGGACGCGGCGATCCCGCGCGCGGCGCTGGTGAAGCCGGCGGTGTGGGACGGCCAGGTGTGGCGCATGCTCACCGGCCCCATGCTGCACGGCGGCGTGTATCACGTGTGGATGAACCTGTCGGCGCTGCTCGCGCTGGGACGCATCGTGGAGGCGCACACCACGCGCTTTCACCTGGCGGCCGTCTTTCTCTATTCCGTGCTGGGCGGCAGCGTGCTGAGCCTGCTGCTTTCGCCGCGCACCTCCGTGGGCGCGTCGGGCGGGGTGATGGGGCTGGTGGGGTTTCTGTGGATGATGAGCCGCCTGCGCCCCCGCCAGCTGCCCGACGACTTCGGCGAGCGGATGAACTACGTGATCGGGGCCACGGCGCTGCTGGGGGTGATCGGCTTCGAGTTCATCGACAACTGGGCGCACCTGGGCGGGCTGCTGGCCGGCGCGGGGATGGGATGGCTGCTGCTGCGCGAGGGGCCGTGGGAGCGGCGGGACGGCTGGCTGGTGGCCGTCGGCGGCACGCTGTCGCTGCTGATCCTGCTCGGCGCCATGCTCGGCGCGGTGGCGATGGCGTGGGACCCGTCCCGCGGATGACGGGCTCCCCATCCTCCGCCTCCGCCCTCCGCCGCGCGGCCCTGCGCGTCGCCTTTTCCTGCTTCTGCGCGGCGCTCGTGGTGCCGGCCGGAGGCGCCGGCGCGCAGGTGGAGGTCGCGGTCGACAACGACCTGCTGGGCCTGCGCGGCGCGGACGATCCGCCCCCGGACTACGAGTACACGCACGGGGTGGCGGTCTCGTGGGATGCGCGGCGGCGGGACGAGGGCGCCGGCCGCGGCGCGCGGTGGGAGGTGGGCCAGCGCATCTACACGCCGCGACGCGACGCCCCGGAGCCGGTGCCGGGCGAGCGGCCGTACGCCGGCTGGCTGTACGGCGCGTGGGAGCGGGTAACGACGTCGGCGCGCACGCGGTCGCGGCTGCGGGTGGAGGCCGGCGTCACCGGCCCCCCGTCGCTCGCGGAGCCGGTGCAGTCCGCCTTCCACCGCATCGCGGGATACCAGGAGCAGATCGGCTGGGAGCACCAGCTCGGCTTCGAGCCGGGCGTCATCGTCTCCTGGGGCCGCGAAAGCCGGCTGCTCGCCGTGGGCGGCGGGCGGCAGGCGCGGCTGGAGGTGCTGCCGTCGTGGGCGGTGCGCGCGGGGAACGTGCGGACGGACGCGGAGGCGGGGGTGCGGGCGCGCCTGGGCCTGGGGGCGGGCGAGGCGTGGACGGGCGCGGGGGCGGCGCGCGGCGTTTGCGGGTGGATGGAGGCCGGCGTGCGGCAGGAGGCGGTGCTGCGCGACCTGTTCATCGACGGCAACACCTTCGCGGAGCGGAGCCCCGGCCTGGAGCGGCGGACGTGGGTGGCGCAGAGCGAGGCGGCGTTCGGCGTCCGCTACCGGCGGACGGAGCTGGAGTATCGCCACGTGCTGCGCCTGCGCGAGTACCGGACGCAGACGGAGCCGCATCCGTACGGGTCCATCCGCATACGGATGTATCGATAGAAGCCGGATCACGGAAAGTCCGGGACGCAGAACGCGGAGTCGCGGGAGAGGGATCTCTCCGCGGCTCCGCGCATCGTATCTACCGACGATCAGCTCAGGTATCGGCCCTCTTCCGTGAGCTGGCGAAGGAGGATGCCGCGCTCGTTCTCGGCAAAGGCCAGGCGGCGCGTCTCGGGGGTGGCGGGGCGGCGGGCGCCGCACGCGCCGCAGGCCAGGAACCGCTCGTCCCACATCCACTCCTCCGTCCAGATGCCCGTGCAGTCGCCGCGCACGTGGCGCAGCGGTTCCGGGACGGGCGCCCGCGCCGGCTCCTGCACCTCCAGCAGGGGCTCGAAGTGGCAGGCCAGGCACGGCACCGTGTGCGGAAGGCTGATGCGCTCGCCCAGCGACATGCGCAGGTGTCCGCCGCAGCGCGGGCACTGCCCCACGAACCAGCGCACGCGGTAGCGGCCGGTCCAGAACAGGTGCGCCAGGTAGCCGCCCGTGCACAGGCACAGCACGGGAAACGGGTAGTGCGGGGGGATGATGAAGGTGAAGGGAGCGACACCCCAGAAGATTGCGATCGAAAGAATGGCCTTGAACGCGCGACCCGGGACCGGCTGGTACACCAGCCCCACCCGCGCCGGGGCGGGCGGGTAGGCGCACAGGACCATCTGTACCGGCGGGGCCTCGGTGGTCGCGTTCATCCTCACCTCCGGCGTGCATCGCACTCCCCCTGCAAAATACGCATCCGGCACGCCGCGTTCCACCCCCCACCCGCCCATCTCCGTGACGGCGAAGGAGGAGCCGCGGAACGGCCCCTCCTTTCACGATCATCCGCCCCGCGACGTCACCACCAGACCTTCAGCACGCACGCGTCCGCGCCGTGCCTGCGGCAGCTCTGCTCGTCCACGTGCCGCACGTGCACGGCGGGCACCTCGTCCGGCTTGAAGCGGCGGCACAGCTCCTCCACCACGTTGCGGTCCAGCTCGCACGGGTACGGGTTGCGTACGCGCACCGTGCACGAGCGGTCGCCCGTGCGCTCGTAGCGAAAGCCGCCTACGTCGCTGCCGTCGTGGCGCGTGTGGTAGTCGTCGTTCAGCGTGGAGAGCGCGTCGTGGATGGACTCCAGCCGCGGCGGAAACGTGGCCTCCTGCACCAGCTTTCGGCCGATGCGGGCCAGCGTGTTGGGGCCCACCTTCTCGTACACCGCGCGCTGCGCGTCCAGGTACGACTGCAGCGGATACCACTCCGCGGGCTGCGGATCGGGGATGCCGTTCTCCGCGAGAATCTGCAGCCCGCGCGGCCCGTAAAAGCCCAGCGCCGACACGAACGCGCGGACCGAAGCCCCCAGCACGCGATCGCGGGGCGAGCTTGCCTGAAATACCTGCATCTTCTTTGGACTGCCTGATGACGTGAAAGAAAATCGCGCGGCCGTGCCGCGTGAATGTATGCGTTTCCCGGCCCGTCCCGAACGCGATCGGCCCCGATCCGGACGGATCCGGATCGGGGCCCATCGTCCCGCCAGGTGCGATCAGCCGACCACCAGGTTGAGCAGGCGGTCGGCGACGAAGATGGTCTTGCGCACCTGCTTCCCCTCGATCCACCGCTGCACGTGCTCGTCCGCCAGCGCGGCGTCGCGCGCCTGGGCCTCGCCGATGCCGCGCGCCATCTCCATCCGCGCGCGCACCTTGCCGTTCACCTGCACCACGAACTCCACCGTGTCGGCCACCGCCTTGTCCGCGTCGAACGACGGCCAGCGCGCTTCGGCGAAGATGGACTCGGCGTGCCCCAGCCGCTCCCACAGCTCCTCGGCCATGTGCGGCGCGAAGGGGGCCACCAGCCGCACCAGAGGCTCCACCGCCGCCCGCTCCGGCGTCCGGCCGCCGGCGCGGACCACGTTGAGGTACTCCATCATCGCCGCGATGGCGGTGTTGTAGCTCAGCGACTCCAGGTCCTCCGTCACCTTCTTGATGGTGGCGTGCAGCTTCTGCTCGACGTCCGCCTCCATCGGGCGGTCCTTCGCGGAAAGGACGGAGTCCCACACGCGCGAAAGGAAGTTGTACGGGCCGCTGATGCCGCTGTCGCGAAAGTCGCCGCCCTCCTGGTACGGGCCCAGGAACATCAGGTAGGTGCGGATGGTGTCCGCGCCCCAGTCGGCGATGTACTCGTCGGGCACGACCACGTTGCCGCGCGACTTGGACATCTTGGCGCCTTCCTTGACGATCAGCCCGTGCGCCCGGAAGCGGGTGAACGGCTCCTCGAAGTGGATGTGCCCCATGTCGTGCAGCGCCATGGTGACGAAGCGCGCGTACAGCAGGTGCAGCACCGCGTGCTCGTTGCCGCCGATGTAGCTGTCCACCGGCAGCCACTTCTTCGTGATCTGCGGATCGAACGGCACCGCGTCGTGGTCCGTGGACGGGTAGCGCAGAAAGTACCAGGCGCTGTCCAGAAAGGTGTCGCTCACGTCCGTCTCGCGCCGCGCCTCTCCGCCGCACGAGGGGCACGTGGTCCGGTACCACTCCTCGTGCCGCGCCAGCGGCGAGATGCCGGACGCATCCGGCTTGTAGTCCGCGATGAAGGGCAGCTCCACGGGGAGCTGGTCCTCGGGCACCGGGACGATGCCGCACGCGTCGCAGTACAGGATGGGGATGGGCGGGCCCCAGTACCGCTGCCGGCTGATGGTCCAGTCGTGCAGGCGGTAGTTGATGCGCTGCTCGCCCAGCCCCATCCCCGCCAGCCATTCGGTGACGGCGCGCTTCGACTCGGCGGCGTCCATCCCGTCGAACTGGCCGCTGTTCACCAGCCGCCCGGGGCCGGTATACGCCTCCGCCAGCGGCGTATCCGCATCCGCGCCCTCGCCCGCGACCACGCGGACGATGGGGAGCCCGAACTGCCCGGCGAACTCGAAGTCGCGCTCGTCGTGGCCGGGCACGGCCATGATGGCGCCCGTGCCGTACTCCATCAGCACGTAGTCGGCGATCCAGACGGGGACCTCCTGCTTCGTCGCGGGATTGACGGCGTAGCCGCCCGTCCACACGCCGGTCTTGGTCTTGTCCGTCTTCTTGCGCGTCACCAGGTCCTGCGCGGAGGCCTGGCGGCGGTACTCGTCTACCGCGGCGCGCTGCTCGGCCGTGGTCACCTTCTCCACCAGCGGGTGCTCGGGCGCCAGCACCATGTACGTGGCGCCGAACACCGTGTCCGGCCGTGTGGTGAAGACGCGGATCACCGCCTTCTCCGCCTGGATCTCCGTGGGGGCGTGCCGGTCGTCCGCCACCTTCGGGCGCGCGATGGGGAACTGCAGCTCGGCGCCCTCGCTGCGGCCGATCCAGTTCTCCTGCGCCTTGCGGGTGGTATCCGACCAGTCCAGCGTCTTCAGGTTCTCCAGCAGCCGGCCGGCGAACCGGGTGATCTTGAAGAACCACTGCGACAGAAAGCGCATCTCTACGGGCGTGTCGCAACGCTCGCACAGCCCGCCGATCACCTGCTCGTTGGCCAGCACGGTGTTGCAGCTGGGGCACCAGTTGACGGGCGCCTCCTTCTTTTCCGCCAGCCCCGCCCTGTACAGCTGCAGAAAGATCCACTGCGTCCACTTATAGTACTCGGGACGCGTGGTGTCGACCGTGTGCGACCAGTCGTACATCAGCCCCCCGCGGCGCAGCTGCTTGGTGAAGCGCTCCACGTTGCGGGGGATGAGCTCCATGGGGTTGATGCCCTGCTTGAGCGCGAAGTTCTCGGAGTGGATGCCGAACGCGTCGAAGCCGATGGGCTGGAACACCCCGTACCCCTGCAGCCGCTTGAAGCGGCCGTAGATGTCGGCGCCGGTAAAGGCGTAGATGTTCCCCACGTGCAGCCCCTCGGCGCTGGGGTACGGGAACATCATCAGGTTGTAGAAGGGCTTCTCCGCGGACCGCAGCTCCTGCGCGGTCCAGCGGTTGATGCCCTGCTCTTCCCAGCGCTGCTGCCACTTCCGCTCCACTTCGGCGGGGTGGTAGCTGGCGGTGACGTGGGTCGCGTCGGTCGTGCTCATCAGGGAACGCCAATCTGTCGGATAAACGGTACGGATCACGGACAGTGACACGCGAGCCGCCGGGCGCGTGTCGCGGCCGACGGCTCTATGATTAAAACTGCCATGTGTGGAGCGGATTTACAACCCCCGCCACGCGTACGCCAGGCGTTCCCACCACCGCAGGTTCTCCGGCCGCGGCAGCCGGGGCGCCTTGAGGTAGCCGTTCTCGTCGACCATCGAGTCGCGCCGGGGCGGCCTTGGTGGGCGCGGCCTGACGGTGAGGGCCTCCCGAAGCTCATCATCCATCGGGATCATCACGGTCTCGAACGCCGAATCCGGACTGGAGACGACGATCGGCTCCGGCCACCGCCGCACCCTGCCGGTCCCGTTCCCGTTGCTCGCGTGCTCGGGCATGTCAGTACACCTCCGCGATGTATGTCTTTATCCCGCCGCAGCAGTCGAGCACGACCGCCTGCACCTCTTCCGTGAAAAAGCCAGGGACACTCGAATCAAGAGAAACCACGACGCCGACCGCGGCGTTTGGCATCACCACCGGTACGGCCATCCATGCCTGCCGATCCGGGGTGATCGAGTACGCCTCCTTCTCCAGGTAGCCCCAATCGTGAACGAGTTCCTTCACGAAATCCGAGTGCTCGGTGCTCTTTCGCCTCGCGGCAAAGGGCGCCTTTTCTCGCACCGCCCGCCCGATCACGCCGGAGCGGATGGAAAAGGTGCGGCGCGCCGCTCCCCCCATTCCTCCCACGTAAGGCAACAACTGCTCCAGCTGCTCCGTCGTCGCGCCTCGCTTTCTGGGTGGAACGACGCGGTGGATGGTTACGCGGAGCTTTCCGTCGTCGACGCCCTCCAGGCCGGCGCGGCCGCGGACGGCTTCGTAAAGTACCCAGAGTGAACCGCGAAGTCCATCGTAGTCCTGCACGCGCTTGCGATCGCGGTCCTGGGCAGCCGCATGCAGCACCTTGACCGCACTCGCGAGTGCCAGCCAGGCCGCCGCGCCCGTCAGCCACCAGCCGAGGGTACGTTTGGCAGGGTCGCCGAGGCTCACCAGCGCGCCGACGGCGGCGGTGACCAGCGGCGGAAGCACCGCGATCAGTTCGACGACGTACTTCTTTTCGTAGAATCGCTCCTTTTGGGGCCCGGGAATGTTGCCCATCGTCGGGAGCCTCCGGCGTGCGTGGACGGGTCCAGAGCGCGCGAGAGCCGCCAACGCGGGGGCGTCGGCGGCTCTCTGCTGTGCGAGGCGCCGCATTCCGCGCGCGGCTCCCCGTCAGGCGGCTGATTCCGCCTGAATCTTCCCGCAAGATGTACACTCCGTACCCGCTGCGCAAGCCCCGAAAACGCTGAGAAATAAGAGCGCTCCGAATCCGACAGCCGTGCGCACATGCTTTACGACGCCGCGCGGAAATACACAAAATCCAGCACTGCTTCAGGACTGCGTCTGCTACTCCGGACCGTCCGTAGCTCCCGCGGTCTACACCCCGGCCCTCATGCGCACCGTCCACCCTCGGCGACGCCGCGGCGGCAGCGCTCCCGGCGGTCCACGCCGGTGACGCGCCACATGGAGCCCTCGTGTCGCATGTGGATGCGGAACTCGACGTCCCGGAGGGAATCGTCCGCCAGGTCGGGGTGCGTCAGGATGCCGACTGCGCTGTCCGCGGACTGCGACTGCATGCGCGTGGGGAGCACGCTGGCGTCCGGCTCCTCCAGCTGCGCGGCGACGACGTCGCGCACCTGCCGCAGCAGCGCCTGGGCCGTGGGGGCCTCCTGGATCCACGGCTCGCTGGGCATCTCCAGCGGGGTCCACCGGGTGAGCATCGTATCCCGCGGCTCCG
Organism: Longimicrobium sp.; assembly: GCA_036379135.1. Lineage (GTDB taxonomy): Bacteria > Gemmatimonadota > Gemmatimonadetes > Longimicrobiales > Longimicrobiaceae > Longimicrobium. The sequence goes on along the minus strand of DASUVG010000093.1, from coordinate 13,047 downwards.
GGAGGCTCGCCGGCGTCCCGGGGGCCGTCGGCGTAGCGGGGGTGGCGGCGATGGCCGAATCCGCCGTGGGCGCGGCGGTGGCGGGCTGCACGGCCTGCGCGGAATCGGCGGCCTGCGCGGAATCCGCGGCCCGGGGTGCGTCGGCGGGCTCGTCGGCGCCCCCGCAGGCGGCGAGCAGGAGCGCAAGGACGGCGGCGAACGGGCGCGGGATCATCATCATCCACCTCCAGCGGGGGTGACCAGGGCCTGCACGGCGGCGTAGGGATCGTTCTTGCTGCCGCGCGCGGCGGCCACGATGTCGTTCATCGCCCGGGTGAAGTCGCCGTTGCGCGAGCGGTACACCTCTTCGAACAGCCCCAGCCGGTCGTAGTAGATGTGCCGCGAGATGAGCGTGGCGTTGTTCAGCGGGTCGCGCGTAAAGCTGGCGAAGGTGTCCACGCGAAGCCGCGGCCGCACCTCCTGCGCAAAGCGGCGCTGGGCGTCGGTGAACAGGCGCTCGCGCTCGCGCAGCTTGTCGTCGGGGGAAAGCTCGGCGCGGGCATAGAGCGCCTTGAGATCTGCCACCAGCTGCTCCAGGAACGCGCCGAAGAGCAGGTCGTCGTGCCACGCGGACGACGCGGTCTCGCACGTGGGCGACCGCGGCCCGTCGCGCCGGCAGAAGAACTCGATGGCGCCGCGGCCGCCCACGAAGTTGGCCAGGCTCTCGTTGAAGACGGCCTGCCCGGGCGCGTAGAAGGTGTTGTGAAAGATCTCGTGGATGACGGTGTTGGCCAGCGACACGCGGTCGTAGCGCAGCAGCGTGCTGAGCAGCGGATCGTTGAACCACCCCAGCGTGCTGAAGGCGGCGGAGGGGCGCAGGTAGGTGTCGTACCCCTGCGCCTCGAGCCTGCGCTGCGCCGCGAGCGCGTCATCCAGATCGAAGAACCCCTTGTACGGAACGCTGCCCACGATGGGGAACCACCACGTGTGCGGCTGAAAACGGTCCTTGTAGGCGGCGGAGAGCACCATCACCAGAGTGTCGCTCTCCACGCGCGAAAAGAGCGTGTAGCTGTTGCCGGCGTTCAGCCGCAGCGAATCCGCGGCGAACTGCCGGGCCTGCAGCACCAGCAGCAGCTTGTCGCGCGTCTCCCAGTCCGTCGCGGTGTCCTGGACGATGCGCGCGATGGGCTTGCGGCGGTTGAGGATCTTGCCCTCTTCCCACGCGGCGCGCAGCACGTACGTGGGCGAGCAGGCGGACGCCGCCAGCCCCGCCGCGAGCAGGAGCGCAAGTCTACGCCGGGTTCGGATCATCGGGACGCAGTGCGGATGATGGACGTTCCGCCGCGCGCGCGGCGAGCCGGGAATGTAGTGGATGACGGCGCGCCGGTCACGGTGGACGGCTGCGCGGCGTCACCGGTCCGGTGCCGGCGATGCCGGAGGACGGTACTCCGGGAAGGTGCGAGCCGCGTCCGCGGGCGGCCCCCGTCTCCCGGCCGCAAGCTCCGCGCGGCGCATCTCCGTAGGAAGCAGGCCGGAGCGAGGGCCGCACGCTGTTACATCGTGCAATGGCTCGATGCAGGGCCAGGGGGGAGAGCGGATCGTCCCCATCCATCGAAATCGTTGACTCCCAATTCGTTGGACGATCACCGCCGGCTGGAACACGCGTTGCCTTTCCAGGTGCCGGGCATCGCCACCGTGCGGCCGCCCATCCACACCGGCGCGGCGGCCGATCCACATCTGCCATCGTCCACCCCACCCACCCGCACTCCGGAGCACCGCTCCATGGGCGTCCTCTTCTCCATGCGCCACCGCGGGGCCGGCGGAGCGGCCGCGCGCGCCCGGTCCATCGTTGCCCGCTTCGGCGTCACCCCCACCCCCATGGAAGAGCGGCTGCGGCGCTTCGACGCGCTGACGGCGGAGTTCGGCGTGCGGCCGTCGTGGGCCGTCACGGCGTGCGTCCTGGACCGCAACCGCCGCGCGATGCTGCACTTTGCCGAGCGCGGGGTGGAGTTCGCCATCCATGGCCTGGTGCACGACGACCACAGCCGCCGGTCGCTGGAGGAGCAGCGCGCCAGCATCGCCCGCGCGGCGGAGCTGTTTCGCGCGGCGGGGGTGCCGTACCGCGGCTTTCGCGGCCCCTTTCTGCGCGGCAACAGCGCCACGGAACAGGTGGTGCGCGACCTGGGGCTGCTCTACCACAGCACCCAGCCGGTGGTGTTCGACACCGCGCCGCCGCTGGAGCCGCGCGCGGAGGCCGCGTTCCGCCGCACGCTGCGCCACCTGTACGCCGGCGCGGTGGATGCGCACGCCATGGCCGTGCGGCCGTCGCTGCGCGGCGGGGTGATCCACATTCCCGTGGCGCTGCTGGACGACGAGATCATGGTGGAGCGGCTGCGGCTGAGCCCGGAGCAGCAGTCCGCCGTCTGGCTGGCGACGCTGGACGCCACCTGGGAGCGCGGCGAGCTGTTCACCGTGCAGCTGCACCCGGAGCGCACGGACGAGTGCGCCGCCGCGCTGGCCGCCGTGCTGGCGGAGGCGCGGGCGCGGCGGCCGGCGGTGTGGATCGCCACGCTGGAGCGCATCGCGGAGTGGTGGCGCCGCCGGGCGAGGACCAGGCTGGAGGTGATGCCGCTGGAGAACGGGCGCTACCGGGTGCGGATGGAGGGCGATCCCGCGGCCACGCTGCTGGTGCGCGGCCTTCCCGGCGTGGACGCGCAGCCCTGGCACGGCGCCGACCGCGTGGCGCGCGCGGCGGAGTTCGAGGCGGCGGCGGGGCGCAAGCCGGTGGTGGGCGTGTCCGCGCGCACGCCTTCGTCCGTGCTCGCGTTTCTGGCGGAGGAGGGCTTTCCCGCGGAGCGCGGCGAGGACCCGGCGCGGTTTGGCGCGTGGGTGGACGTGCGCGGCGATGTGAACGAGAAGCACGTGCTGAACGTCGTGGAAGCCTCCACCGGGCCGCTGGTGCGGCTGGGGCGCTGGCCGGCGGGCGCCCGCAGCGCGCTCTCGGTGACGGGCGACATCGACTGCATGACGCTCCAGGACTTCGCCCTCCGCCTCTGGGAGACCCGGCGATGAGCACCGTGGCCGCGGCGCCGGCCGCCGCATCCGGCGAGCGCACCTCCGCTTCCGCGCGGTTCACCACGCGTCCCGGCGGCGCGGTGGTGATCGGCGGCAGCCTGGACGGGCTGGGGATCGTGCGCAGCCTGGGGCGCCGCGGCATCCCCGTGTGCGTGATCGACGACGGACCCTCCGTCGCCCGCTTCTCGCGCTACTGCACGCGGCACGCGCGCGCCGCCGACCTGCGCGAGCACGGGCGGACCGCGGACTCGGTGATGGAGGCGGGGGCGCGGCTGGGGCTGGACGGCTGGGTGCTGTATCCCACGCGCGACGATACGGTGGCGGCGTTCGCCAGGGCGCGGCATCGGCTGGCGGAGCGGTTCCGCGTGCCGGTGCCGGAGTGGAAGGTGACGCGCTGGGCGTGGGACCGGCGCAACACGCACGAACTGGCGGCGCAGCTGGGCATCTCCGCGCCGCGCACCTGGTGCGTCAGCGGCCCGGACGAGGCGGCGGCGCTGGAGGCGGAGGGGCCCTTCGCCGTCCGGCCGGCCACCCGGGAGCGCTTCCGCCGCCCGGCGGAGGCCAAGGTGTGGCGCGCCGACACCCGCGCGGAGCTGGCGGACCGCGTGCGCCACGCCGGCGGGCTCTGCGCGCCCGGCGAGGTGATGGTGCAGGAGCTGGTTCCCGGCGGCGGCGAATACTCGTTCTGCGCCTTCTTCAAGGGCGGCCGGGCCGTGGGCGGCATGACGGTGCGGCGGCATCCGGCGGGGCCCGGCCGGGCCGGCGGCTTCGTGGAGACGGTGGAGGAGCCGGAGGTGGAGGCGCTGGCGCTGCGGCTGCTGCGCGGGATGGGCTACTACGGGCTGGCGGAGGTGGAGTTCAGGCGGGACCCGCGCGACGGGCGCCTCAAGGTGCTGGACGTGAACGCGCGGACGTGGGGATACCACGCGCTGGGCCGCGCGGCGGGTGTGGACTTTCCCGCCCTCCTCTTCGCGGACCAGGCGGGGGAGCGGGTGACAACGTGCCGCGCGCGACCGGGCGTGCGCCGGGCGCGGCGGGCGGCGGGCCTCCCGGACGTGGCGTCGCGCCGCGTGGGGTGGATGCAGTACCTGCGATCCGTGCGTGACGCGGACGCCGAGCCGGTGTTCTGCCGCGACGACCCGCTTCCGGCGTTCGCGGATCTGGCGCTGGCGCCCTTCCACGCGGTCAGGCGCGGTCTCTGATCCCGCGGCCGAAGCGGCAGACACGCGACGAGTTGGTGGACGTGCACGCCGCCGGCCGGCGATCGTAAGCCGCGGATCAGCCGGCCGCCGGAGCTCGGAGCAGGAACGCCCGCCGGCGCGGCCACCCGGGACCGCCTCGAATGGTGCGATGTACCGCATCGCCGGAAATTGCACGCCGGCACGGACCAGGATCTCATCCCGACGCACAACCGGCTCCCGCGTCGCATCGGGCCGCTTCTGCACGTCCTCCAGCTGCTGGCAATCCTCCCCTGTGATCGTGATACCAGATCCGGGAAAAGAATGTGACTTCCTGAGGGAGCGCACGCGCAGATCCTGCCGGCTGCACTGACTCCGGTGCGCGACCGAAGGACCTCCTCTCGGCTGCGCAGGGGCCGGATCAGGACGCGGAACCAGCCCCTTCGTTCTGCTGGCGAGGTCCTTCGGTCGGCGCGCCGGGCTCCCGGTCAGGGCAAAGTCCAGCGCGGCGCCTCCCTCAGGAAGTCATGCACTCCATTGCCGGATTCGGTATGAGAAGGTCCGTACTCCCTTCCGCCAGGCACGGAGTGTCCGACGCCGGCCGTCCTCATCGATCGCCTCTCCCGCAAGCCCTCGTGACTGCCCGGGTGCGGACGTGGCGCAGTACGGGCGCGGATTGCATTCATTGTCTCCGGATTCGGTACGTGTCATCTTATACCAGATCCGGGAAAAGAATGTGACTTCCTGAGGGAGCGCACGCGCAGATCCCGCCGCCTGCACGGACTCCGGCGCGCGACCGAAGGACCTCCTCTCGGCTGCGCAGGAGCCGGATCAGGACGCGGAACCAGCCCCTTCGTTCTGCTGGCGAGGTCCTTCGGTCGGCGCGCCGGGTCCCCGGTTTAGGCAAGGTTCAGCGCGGCGCCTCCCTCAGGAAGTCATGCACTGTATTGCCCGATCTGGCATTACCCCGTTCCTCCTCCGTGCTACGCCGCCTGAGCCCAGCCAACACACCTCCACGACAGGAACATCTTCATGAGTCTCGCGAAGCGCGGTCCCCTGCCATGGCTGCTGGGTGGGGCGTGCGTGGTGATCGTGGTGTCGGGGATGCGCGCGGCGTCGGGGATCCTGAACCCGATGCTGATGGCCGGGTTCCTGGCCCTGCTCTTTCAGCCGCTCACCCGCAGGCTGCGGCGCTGGGGCGTGGCGGGCGGGCTGGCGGTGGGGCTGGTGGTGCTGGCGGTGGTGCTCGCGGGGCTTCTGCTGGTGGCGTTCGTGGGCGTGTCGCTGCGGCAACTGGCGCTGCAGATGCCGCAGTACGGCGACCGGCTGAGTGGGCTGGTGGCGCAGGTGTCCGCACGGCTGGCGCAGGAGGGGATCGACGCGGGGAGCTACCTGGAGGGCGCGCTGCGAGGGCCGGAGATCGGGCGGGCGGTGCTGAACGCTTCCGGCGCCATCGCCAGCGGGCTGAGCAACCTGGCGCTGACGTTCTTCATCTTCGCCTTCATGCTGGGCGGCATGTGGGAGCTGGAGCGCCGCGCATCCACCCGCTCGCGAGACCACAGCCCGCTGGCGGCGCGGTTCCTGGCGTTCTCGGAGACCATCCGCGGCTACATGGGAGTGCGCGCGGTCCTCGGGCTGATCGCCGCGGTGCTGGACTACGTCCTCCTGGAGGCGATGGGCGTGGACTACGCGCTGCTGTGGGGCGTGCTGTCGTTTCTGCTGAGCTTCGTTCCCAACATCGGCTTTACCCTGTCGCTGGTGCCGCCCACGCTGCTGGCGCTGGTGGAGAAGGGGTGGCCTTCGGCGCTGATCGTCCTGGTGGCGTACCAGGTGATCAACAACGTGATCGACAACGTGATCGGGCCGCGCTTCGTGGGGCGGGAGATGAAGATCTCGGCGCTGCTGAGCTTTCTCTCCGTGATCTTCTGGGCGTGGGTGCTGGGCGCGACGGGGGCCATCCTGGCGGTGCCGCTGACGGTGCTGATCCGCGACCTGGCGTTCGGCCCCGTGGATGCGCCCGACATCGGGACGCCGCAGCCGGTCACGAGCTCCACGGTCCCCATGCCGCCAGGGAACGAGCGGACGCAGAACCCCGCGGCGGAGGAGGCGGCGATCGACGCGACGATCGTGGAGGAGCTGGTGCGGGAGGATCCGTTCGTGAAGGACGCAGCGCTCCCGGCGCCGGAGCCCGCCGCGGATGCCGGGGACGGCCAGGCACCGGAGGTGGACATCCCCATCGACGATTCCGCGGGCGCTCCCGCAAGAGCGAGTGATGTCGATCACGATCGCGCCGGGTGACGTGCCGTGGCCTGCGGGAGCGAATGAGAAACGCCGTTGAAAGACGTAAAGTCCGGCTGCGGGAGCGAATGAGAAACGCCGTTGAAAGACGTAAAGTCCGGCTGCGGGAGCGAATGGAAGCTGCCGTTGAAAGACGTAAAGTCCGGCTGTGGGAGCGAATGAATTCGCCGCTGGGAAAACGCAAAGTCCGCCTGCGGGAGCGAATGAATTCGCCGCTGGGAAAACGCAAAATCCGCCTGCGCGGATTGTAGCTGCGAGGGCGGAGCGCTTCGAAAGACGCGGAAGTGGCCGACGCTGGATTCCTCGGTCGCGCGCCGGGTGCGGTGGATGGAAGGTTCTGTGCGGCGCTCTCTCGGAACGACAAATTAGTCCACACAAGCGCCATGCAGTTGAAGCCCCGCGTAGTTTGCGGGGCTTTCCGCTTTTGCAGCGGCGGCTTTAGCCGCTCCCGTCGCGGGGCTGGCCGCTGACCGCGGGAGGTTCGGCCGGAGCGGCAGGGTCAGGCGCCTCCGCCACGTCCGCATCCCTCCCCCGCCCCGCGGCCCGCGCGCGCCCGGCCAGCGCCTCCAGCAGGCGGCGGGCGGTGGAGTGCGGCAGGTCGATGACGGCCGCCTGCCGCCCACCGGCCGCCGTGTCGACCACCAGCGTGGAGAGGCCCAGGCGCCGCTGGAACGGGTTGTCGCGCACGTGCAGCGTCTGGAGCTTGCGGTCCGGGACGATCCAGGTGATGCGGTTCATCACGCCGCTGCGGGCCAGGACGTAGCCGGGCGGCAGCGCCCAGCCGCGGTTCTGGTACTGCCAGCGCGCCATCAGCCAGGGCAGCGGCAGCAGGACCACGACGTACGGCGCCAGCGCACCGCCCGGCTGGATGCCGAACCAGCGCATCCCCCAGAACGGCGCCCAGAAGAGGAGGAACACGAGCAGGTAGCGGCGCCGCATCCGCCGCTCCGCCTTGGGATGCACCTTCTGGTAGTCGGCGCCCTCCACCTGCGCGTCGCCAAAGATGCCGCGCACCAGCCGGCCCACGTCCTTCGTGCGGGCGATGGGGACGAACGCCTCGGCGCCGCCGCGCTGGCCGGGGGAGCCGCCCGCCGTCTCGATCATCAGCGACGCCAGCCCCAGCCAGCGGCGCAGGAAGGTCTCTTCCACGCGGATGGCCTGCACGCGCTGCAGCGGCACGCTTGCCTCGTGCACCGTCAGCAGGCCGTATCGCTTGCGCATCTCACCGCCATCCACGGACAGCGTAAAGCCATGAAAGCGCACGAACGCGCCGGCGATGGAGATCATCCACCCCACCAGCAACAGCAGCACGATCCCCGCGACCGCGACAATCGCGACCGCGCCCTGCACCCGCGCCACCGTGTCCTCCACCGCGTTCGCGAAGAAGCGGCCCGGCAGCTCGTCCGCGAACTGCAGGAGGCCCGCCGCCGCGGCCGCGATCACGCCCGCCTCGTTGGCCGTCGCGCCCGCCAGCAGCAGGTCCCACGTGGAGAGCCGGGCCAGCGGCGGCGCGGCGGGGCGGGCGACGGCGTCCGCCGCAACGTCCGCGTCCACCACCGCCGCGGGCGACTGGGCGCGGCGGCGGGCCAGGAGCTCCGCGCGGACGGCCTGCGCCTGCGCCACGCCCAGGACGGAGAGCACCGCCTCCGCCTGCTGCCCGGTCCCCGCCGTCTCCACGCGCAGCTCGGCGACGCCGAACAGGCGCTGCATCAGGCTCTGCCGCACCTCCACGTTCTGCACGCGGGCCAGCGGGATCACCCGGTTCTGGCGGTTGAGGACGCCGGAGCGCAGCAGCAGCTCGTCCGCATCCACCCGCCAGCGGTAGAGCGCGTACTTGGCCGCCGCGCCCAGCAGCGCGGGGATGGAGAGCACCGCGGCGACGATCGGCAGCGCGCGGCCCAGCTCCCCGTCGCCGAACCCGAAGCCGCCGGCCAGCGCGGGCCAGATCATCCCCCGCGCGATGGCGGCCGCGGAAAAGACCAGCGTAAGGGGATGCAGCCGGCGCCCGTCGTGCTCCAGCGAGCGGACGGCGGCCGCCTCAGACGGCATCTTCCGCCCCGCTCAGGTGCGCCAGCCGGTCGCGCAGCGCCTCCGCCTGGGCCGCCGCGACGCCGGGGATGGCCACCATTGCCCCCACGCTCCCCGCGGTAAAGACGACGACGGTGGCCAGCCCCATCGCCCGCTCCACGGGGCCCTGGCGCGTGTCCACGTGCTGAATGCGCGAGTGCAGCACCACGGCCACGCTGCGCGTCCACCAGCCGTGAATCACCCGCACGTCCACCGCCCCCACCTGGTACGCGTAGTGGCGGTAGCTGGCGGCCGGCACCCACGCGGTCCACGCGATCCCCAGCAGCGCGACGGGGATCATCAGCGCGAGGGGCCACTCCAGCAGGGCCGCGGCGGCCCCCATGGCGGCCGTCCAGATGACGGACCACACCGCGCCGCTCACCCGCCACAGGTTCACCACGCGCGGGTCCAGCCGCTGCACGGGCGCCTCGCGCGGCGGCGTGGGGGCCGCGGAGACGTCGATCGCCGGCGAGACGTCGGTCGCCGGGGGGACGTCGGTCGCCGGGGAGACGTTGATCGCCGGGGGGACGTCAGTCGCTGGGGAGACGTCGGTCGCCGGCGAGACGTCGGTCGCCGACGAAACGTCGGTCGCCGGGGGGACGTCGATCGCCGGGGGGACGTCGGTCGCCGGTGAGACGTCGATCGCCGGGGGAACGTCGCTCAGGGTCGGGTCGGGTTCCGGTCGATCCATCGGGATGCGATTCGATACGCGGGATAGCTGGCCGCCAGCAGCGCCAGGGCGTACACGCTGTTCCTGGTATCGCTCGCCACGGCGCCGGCCAGGAAGGCCACCGAGCCGGCCATGGCCAGCCCCGTGGTCCACGGATATCCCCACGCACGGTAGGGCCGCGGAGTTTCAGGCTCGCGCCGGCGCAGCACGAAGACGGCGGCGAACGCCAGGATGTAGTTGGCGACGAAGAAAAAGGCCAGGACGGCGATGATGATGTCGATGGTACCCGTGGCGATGAACGCCAGCGCCACCCCCACGCTGGCCGCCAGCGCGACCGTGGGCGTGCCGCCGGGATTGACGGTGGCGCCGGCGCGCGGAAACAGGCCGTCGGCGCTCATGGCGTAGGCCACGCGCGAGCCCATCAGCACCAGCGCGTTCACGGCGCTCAGCAGGCCGACGACCAGGATCACGCGGATCACCGTGTCCGCCGCGGGGCCCAGCACCGTGCGCGCGGCGGCGGCGGCGGCCAGCGGCTCCCCCGCCAGCGCGGCGACGGGGACCACGTGCAGAAAGGCCAGGTTCAGCAGCAGGTAGATGGCCGTCACCGCCAGCACGCCGCCGATCATGGCGCGCGGCACGTCGCGGTCGGGGTCCTCCAGCTCGCCGGAGAAGTAGATGACGCCCGTCCACCCGTCGTACGTGTAGATCACCCCCTGCAGCGCCACGATCATCGCCGCCAGCAGCGCGCCGCCCGCGGGCACGGCGGCGGCGGCCACCGGCGCGGGCGCGGTGGAGGGGAGCAGAAAGCAGGCGGCGACGAGCGAGAGCAGCACCAGCGCCTTGGCCGCGCTGGTGAGCGTCTGCGCGGCGCCGGCCACCTTCACGCCGCGCCACTGCAGCGCCGCGAACCCGATCGTCACCGCCATGGCGACGGGGACGGTCCTGCCGGCGAGCCCCGGCACCAGCGCGCCCACGTACTCCGCCAGCACCACGGCGACGGCGGCGGCGCTGCCGCAGGTGGCGGCCCAGTCGTTCCATCCCACCAGAAAGCCCGCGTAGCGCCCCAGCGCGTGGCGCGCGAACACGTACAGCCCGCCGGAGCGCGGCAGCATGGTGCCCAGCTCCGCCAGCGAGACCGCGCCCAGCAGCGCGTACAGCCCGCCCGCGATCCACACCGCCAGGTACAGCCCCGTGGTGGGAAGCTGCGCCGCCACCTGCCCCGGCGTGCGGAGGATCCCCGCGCCGATGGTGTTGCCGACGATCACCGCCAGCCCGAAGGTGACCCCCAGCACGCGCAGCAGCCCGCGCCTGGCGACGGGCGAGGCGGATGCGGCCGGATCGGCGGCGGGCGCGATGGATGACATCGGGGGGGAGTGAATGCGGAGGATGCGGCGCGGCGATGCACCGCGCGAGGCACACGGCGGGCGCGATCGGCCGCGGATGGACAACGGGTTGGCGGATCGGAATGCCGATTCGAAGGTAGCCGCGGGTTGGCTGCATCCGCCAGCCTGTCCGAACCCCGAGGCATGGTGAGGTGCCCGACAGGCGTCGAACTGCGCCCGCGGAAGCCCTCTCCCCCGACCGGCCTTTTGCTCGTTCCTCGCAACGGCGGTCGACCCCTCCCCCAAACTGCGGGGGAGGGGTGGGGCGGGACCGGTGAGTTGTGGATAGGGTAGCGCGGGATGGTGGGCCGCCCCCCATCCCCGACCCTTCCCCCACAAACAGCGTGGGGGAAGGGAGAATTCGATCGCACTTCAGCAAGCCTGCGCTCGCACCATGGGTACGAGGCCGAGCACCGAACGTTCGGTGCGCGTCACCTCTCCCCCGAAGTTGGGGGAGAGGCCGGGAGAGAGGGCCGTCCGCGGACGCAGCTCGATCCCCGCAGAACCGGCTTGCATCCCGCCCACACCTTGCCGGCGGTGCGGGCGCATCCGTACTCTCGTACTCCGTACTTTCGTACTCACGCACTTCCGCACTTCCGCACTCACGCACTCCGCAGATGCAGCCCTTCACCATCGACCCGCAGATCCACCGCGCGCAGACGCTGCCGGCGGAGGTCTACGCCTCGCCGGCGTGGTTCGCCGTTCAGAAGGAGCGGGTGTTCGCGCGCAGCTGGCAGATGGTGCGCGGCGCGGAGCGGGTAAAGGCGCCCGGCCACCTGCTGCCGTTCACCCTGCTGGAAGGGACGCTGGACGAGCCGCTGGTGCTCTCCGCGGGCGACGACGGCGAGCTGCGGTGCCTGTCGAACGTGTGCACCCACCGCGGCACCGTGGTCTGCGAGGGCGAGACGCACGCGAAACACCTGCGCTGCCGCTACCACGGCCGGCGGTTCGCGCTGGACGGCCGGATGACGCACATGCCGGAGTTCGACGGCGTGGAGAACTTTCCCTCCCCCTCCGACGACCTTCCCCGGCTGCCGCTGGAGCGCTGGGGGCCGCTGGCGTTCACCTCCATCGACCCCGCCTGCAGCTTCGACCAGTGGATCGGGCCGGTGCGCGAGCGGGTGGGGTTTCTGCCGCTCGACGAGTTCCACTTCGACCCCGGCACCTCGCGCGACTACCTGATCCGCGCCAACTGGGCGATGTACGTGGACAACTACCTGGAGGAGTTCCACATCCCCTACATCCACGCGGGCCTGGCCGACACGCTGGACTACGCCACCTACCGCACCGAGACCTTCGACTGGTGCAACCTGCAGCTGGGGACCACGAAGAACCGCGACGAGGCGTTCGATCTCCCCGCCGGGCACCCGGACGCGGGGACGCTGGTGGCGGCGTACTACTGGTGGCTGTTCCCCAACCTGATGCTGAACTTCTACCCGTGGGGGCTGTCGGTGAACCTGGTGCAGCCGCTGGCGCAGGACCGCACGCGCGTCTCCTTCCTCTCCTACGTGTGGGACGAGACGAAGCGGTCCGGCGGCGCGGGCGCGGACCTGCACCGCGTGGAGATGGAGGACGAGGAGGTGGTGGAGGCGGTGCAGAAGGGCGTGCGCTCGCGGCTGTACCACCGCGGCCGCTACTCGCCCCGCCGCGAGGTGGGCACGCACCACTTCCACACCCTGCTGGCGCGAGAGACGGGCGGCGCCGGAGGGTGAGCGGCGGCGCGGCGCCCCCGCTCACGCCATCATCGGCGCCGGCTCAGTAGCAGATGTGGTTGCAGTTCGTGTACTTCTGCGACATCCAGCAGTAGTCGGGGTCGCAGGTGGCGTAGTCGCAGGTGTCGCCCTCGCAGGTGAAGGCGCAGCTGTACTCGCAGGAGCCGCCGCAGCTGGCCTCGAAGCAGGTTCCGTTGCACGACGCATCGCAGGTCGGGCAGCCGGGGCAGGTGCAGACCGTCTGGCAGGTGCACTGCTCGCCGAACACGGTGCCCTTCGCCTGCTGCGGCGTGGTGGTGTCGAAGCTGTCCACCGACAGGTCTTCGAGCTTCAGTGTGAGCTTTCCTCGCATGGAGTTCTCCAGTAGAGATGGGGAAACGAGGGAAGGGCAGGCTGATCAGCGGGCGGAGGCGCCATGGCGGCGCCCCCGCCCGTGGTGCGTCAGTAGCAGATCTCGTTGCAATTGGTCTGGAGCGCCGTGTATCCGCAGGCGCGACGGCCGTCGCAGGTGTAGCCTCCGCACGTGTCGTAGCAGCTGTCGGCGCTGCAGCCGGCGCAGCTGGCGTCGTCGCAGGTGTACGCGCACGTGTAGGCGCAGCTGGCGGCGCAGGTGTTGGCGCCGTTGCACGTGTTGTCGCAGGTGGGGCAGCCGGGGCAGGTGTTCTGCCCGCAGTACGTCCAGCAGG
>DASUVG010000092.1:0-44967 GCA_036379135.1 Longimicrobium sp. | reverse complement strand
CCGTTCACCCGTTCACCCGTTCACCCGTTCACCCGTTCACCCGTTCACCCGTTCACCCGTTCACCCGTTCACCCGTTCACCCGTTCACCCGTTCACCCGTTCACCCGTTCACCCGTTCACCCGTTCACCCGTTCACCGCTTGCCACCCGCGCGCGCGCGTCCCATGATGTGCGCCGTCCGGACGACCCGGAGCGGCTGACCAGACCAGGGAGGCGACGACTTGAGCACGACAGCCGATCGTTGGATGTGCGGCGTCCGCGCGCCGGCGCTGCTTGCGCTGGCCGCACTCTGCGCCGCGGCGGTCCCCGCGGCCGCGCAGGAGCCGGAGCCCGCGGCCCCGGCCGTGCCCCCGCACCGCGTGGACGCGCCGCGCGAAAAGGCGCTCCCGCCGGTGCCCCGGCCGGAGGGCGACTTCTGGCGGTGGCTGCGCGACGGCGCGCGGCGGCTGCGCACGCTGGACGGCGGGCCGGTGGCCTTTGCCGCGCGCTACCGCATCAGCCCGCAGCTGGCGCGCACCATTCAGAACGCGGCCGAGGAGCAGGGGCTGGACCCGGACCTTGGGTTCCGGCTGGTGCGGGCGGAGAGCAACTTCAACCCGCGGGCGCGCAGCCACGCCGGCGCGCTGGGGCTCACGCAGCTCATGCCCAACACGGCCCGCTGGCTCAACCGGGGGATGACGTCGCCGGAGCGCATCATGCAGCCGGAGGCCAACCTGGCGGCGGGCTTTCGCTACCTGCGGCGGCTGATCGACAAGTACGACGACCTTCGGCTGGCGCTGCTGGCGTACAACCGCGGCGAGGGCGCCGTGGACCGCGACCTGCGCCGCGGCCGCAACCCCGAGAACGGCTACTCCCGCCGCGTGCTGGGCAACGGCGTGGAGCGCTACCGCGGCGACGGCCGGCGCCAGCGGGACTAGGCCCTCACCCGGCTCGTTCCTCCCCTGCCCTCTCCCACAGACTGCGTGGGAGAGGGGATAAACGTCGCACAGGCCCTCCGGGCGTTCCGGAGGGCCTGTCGTGTCGAGGAGCGGCGCGGAGCCTGTCATCCTGAGCCCGGTCACACAGAACCCGCCCTCGCACTGCGCGTCGCAGGGCCGAAGGATCTACCCTCCGACGGCTCGAACGCCGACGCGGCAGCCCGCACCGGACCCACGGCCACCCCGTAGCCGGACGGTGCCGGTGGCGGACGCGCGGGGGAGCGGACGCGTGGCCGCAAGTCCCACGACACGACGCCAGCCCACGAGGATTCCGACGGTAGATGCCTCGACTCGCACCGGCCGCGGACCGAGGGCCGGGTTTCGCGCGGAGCTGGCCCGGAATGACAGATATCTCGTCTGGCGCGGTTCCCTGAGCACGCGTTTCTGGCGCTGCCAGACATTTACCAATAACATGTCTGCATCTGTGCCATCCTGGCGCAGCCCCCCACCTTGGCCCCCGAGGATCGAACCCCCATGCGCAAGCTCAAGCTCAAGCTGGAGATCGACGACCTGGAAGTCACCTCGTTCACGCTGCCGGCCAACGCCCGCGTCGACCGCGGCACCGTCGAAGGGCACGTGACGGCGCCGGTCGCCACGCAGGATGGCGGCTACACCTGCGACGGCAGCTACACCTGCTACCAGACCTGCGCCAACACCTGCCAGGGAACCTGCTCCGGCGGCGTGTGCGGCAGCTGGCCGCTGACGTACTGCCCGCAGTGCTACTACAACGAAGTCTGACGCGCCCGCAGACCGGCATCCGCACACAGGGGCGCCTCCCCCACGCGGGGAGGCGCCCTCGGAATAACAGAGCAGTGCCGTTCCGCAGTTGAAGCCCCGCGCAGTTTGCGGGGCTTCCCGCTTTTGTTGCGGCGGCTTCAGCCGCTCTCGCGACCGGCCGACGATGGATTCTGCGTGGCTGAATCCGGGATGCATGCGTTTCTGCACTCCTTCGGACAGGCCGTGCGGCCTTTGCACCCCGGCGTCGCGCAGCGATCGGGAGCCGGCGCGGCGACAGCGTTGGTCGGGATGGAGCCCGTGTCGTGGAAGTAGTCGCGCACCAGCATGTCCGTCATCACGAACACCGGGTCGAACGGCGGCGGGGGGGGGCGTGACGGCGTCGCGTACCACGCGGGACACGTTCACCTGGGGCTGCTCGGCGACGGCGGCACCGCCCGGCGCGCTGGTGTTGGGATCCTGTGACATGAGTTGCCTCCTGTTAGGGCAGGGTGGTTGGCGCTCTTCCGGAGGGTCCGGTGCGGCGCGGCGGGATGCCGTCCGTGAACGCGCCTCGAATCTGCCCCGGGGGTCTCAATGTCCCGTCCCGGTTCCATCACAGCCGCCGGGATGACAGCCTCTTTTCCGCGCCGCTGCTCACTTTTCCGCCGCCGACGCGCCACGGGGAGCCGTCTTGCGGGCGATGGAGAACGACGTGCTCTGCGCGGCAGCTGGCCACTGACGTACTGCTCGCACTGCTACTATATCGAAGTCTGAAGCGTCCGCCGCCGGCTGATCCCGTCGCCGGACCCGCGTACGAAACGAGGGCGCCTCCCCCACACGCGGGGAGGCGCCCTCGTCATCATCGACCGAACGCCGTCACGTCCCGTAGCGCTCTTCCGGCTCGCGCGTGCGCCGCTCCGCGGGCCGCTCCTCCGACGCCTCCGCCAGCGCGGTGATCCAGGCGCGCATCACGGCATCCACGGGCACGGCGAGCAGGTCCACGGCAGCGCCGGCGGGGATGCGGGGCACGCGGGGGATGTCGATCGGCGGCATCGCCCGGGCCAGGCCGCGCTCCAGCAGCACGTCGCGCAGCTCCTCGATCCGCCCCAGCGCATCCTCCGCATCCGCGGCGGGCGGGACGATGCGGGGGATGCGCGCGCCGAACAGCCCGTCCGCGATGGTCGCCTCCAGGGCGGCGGCCCGCGGCAGGTGCGCGGCAAAGGCGCGCAGGTCCGCCTCCAGCGCCCGCAGGTCCGCGGGCGAATCGACCGAAACCAGCTCGGTGGAGAGGGTAAAGACGTGCTCGCGGCTGTCCAGCGGGAGGGCGCGCCCCAGCATCACGCGGCCGGGGTGCACCTCGCCGTAGGGATCGCGGATGCGGAGCTCGCGGCCGTCCAGCAGCGACCGCACCACCGCGATCTCGTCATCCACCCGCAGCAGCACCTGGAAGGCGCCGGCGACGGAGTCCAGCAGCGCCCGCGCCGCCGCGCGCCGCGCCCGCGGCCAGCGCCCACCCTCGTCCGAGGCGAGCAGCGAGGCCAGGATCGGCTCGCCGTGCGGCAGGGCCGGCCGCTCCGCCAGCGCCCACTCCATCCGCCGGTGCACGGAGCGCAGCCCCGCGTCGCCCTCGTCGTCCCGCGCGCTCCAGCGCTCGCCGTACCAGTAGGCGGCCTCCACCTCCAGCTCCAGCAGCGGATCGTGCGCGGCCCACGTCTCCGCGGCGGAGAGCACGCGCTCCGCCGCGCGGGCCAGCGCCTCCGCCGGGTGCAGCCTGCGGATGCCGGCCACCAGCGCGTACCGCGGATGCGTCAGCAGCACCAGCGCGTGCCCGTGATGCTCCAGCGCCGCCTCCACCAGCCACTCCGAGGCGAGCGCGATGGACGCCGTGTCCGGCCGCGGAAGCCGCTCCGCGGCGGAGGCCGGCAGCGCGCGCCGCAGCCGCTCCATGGACCCGTGCAGCCGCGCCGCGCCCGCGCCCAGCGCCTCGGCGGATGGCGAGTCGGGCCCGCCGACCACGTGCGCCGCGATGCGCTCCGCCAGCGAGGCCGCGTCGCGCGCAACGGCGTCGGACGGGTCTTCGCCGTCGGGCGGCAGGAGCGCGGCCAGGGCGGCGCCCTCGCTGGCGGTGGCGAGCACGCGGACGGCGTGGGCCGCCTGCGGCGCCAGGGCGATCAGCCGCGCTCCGGCGGGGAGTGCGCGCTGGGGGCGGGTCACGGCGGATACGGTCATCGGCGGTCTCGTGCAGGTGAACGGCGTGAACGCCGGCCACCCGGTTATGCAATATGTTCGCCATTGTCTTCGCCGTTCGTTCGGGAAACGGATGGGATGCGGCGCATCTTGCACTTGCAGCGGCATCTACATTGGGCTGTGGTCCTCTGGCGGCGGTTCTACAATCCAGTGTGGCACCCGCGGGGCGTGCGAGCGAATGCACCGGCTCCGTCCCGGGCCGCCGAAACCGCGGCCGGAGCGTCACCGAAGGCTGCCTGCGCGGACTCGGCGGCCGGGCTGTGTGCGGCGTTCCACGCACCTGCGCGTCCGCAACCAGCGCGATCGGGATTTGCGGGAGCGCATCACTGGATTCGGCTTGCCGATGGATACCGTCGCATCCTAGACTCCATCCCGCTTTTCACTCTCGCACTCTCGCACTCTCGCATTCTCGCATTCTCGCACTCTCGCACTCTCGCACTCTCGCACTCTCGCACTCCCGCACTCCCGCACTCCCGCACTCCCGCACTCCCGCACTCCCGCACTCCCGCACTCCCGCACTCCCGCACTCTCGCACTCCCATGCGCCTCCGCCTCGCGCTTACGCTCGCCCTGATCGCCGCCCCGGCCGCCGCACAGCCGGCCCCCGGGCGCCCCTTCGGCACGCTGCGCGAGCAGGCGCAGGTGCGGCAGGAGTGGCTGCGGCTGCGGCTGGAGCGCGTGCTGCCGCGCATCATGCGCGAGCAGGACGTGCAGATGTGGATCGTCCCCGTGCGCGAGTACGTGGAGGACCCGGTGTTCTGGGCGCTCGTCTCGCCGACGACCATGGCGGCGCGGCGGCGGACGATCTACGTGTTCTGCGACCGCGGGGCGGAGCGCGGCGTGGAGCGCATCGCCATCGGCGGAAGCGCGCAGGGCGGGCTCTACCGCGTGGTGCGCGACCCCAACGCCGTCACGGGCACCGCCGGCGCCACGGTGCGCCCCGCGGAGCCGTACGGGCCGGACCAGTGGCGCCTCCTGCCGCCCGTGGTGCAGGCGTGCGACCCGCGGACGATCGCCGTCAACATCTCCCACACCCACGCCTTTTCCGACGGGCTGACCGCCGGCGAGTGGGAGCAGCTGCAGGAGGCGCTGCCGGCCGTCTACCGCGACCGCATCGTGCGCCGCGAGCTGCTGGCGCTGCACTACCTGGAAGAGCGGCTGCCGGAGATGATGCCCACCTACGAGCGGATGCAGCGCCTGGCGCACGACGTCATCCGCACCGCCTTTTCGTCCGAGGTCGTCACGCCGGGCCAGACGCGGACGGAGGACGTGGTGTGGTGGATGCGGCAGCGGCTGAATGACCTGGGGGTGGATACCTGGTTCCAGCCGTCGGTCACGGTGCAGCGCGCGGGGGTGGAGATGGGGGATTCCGCCAACCCGGTGATCGTCCGCGGCGACGTGCTGCACACGGACTTCGGGGTGATGGCGCTGGGGCTGAACACCGATACGCAGCACATGGGATACGTGCTGCGCCCGGGCGAGTCGGACGCGCCCGCCGGGCTGTACGCCGCCCTGCGCCGCGCCAACCGCCTGCAGGACCTGCTGCTGGAGGAGATGCGCCCCGGCCGCACGGGGAACGAGGTGCTGCGGACGACGCGCGAGCGGATGCGCGCGGAGGGGATCGACGGCACCGTGTACACGCACCCGGTGGGCGACCACGGGCACGGCGCGGGGCCGCTGATCGGGCTGTGGGACCGGCAGGAGGGGGTGGTGGGCCGCGGCGACGTGGCGCTGCGCCCCGGCACCTGGTTCTCCATCGAGCTGCAGGCGACCACGCCCGTGCCGGAGTGGAACGGCCAGCCGGTGCGGATGGCGCTGGAGGAGGACGCCGCGCTGGATGCCGACGGCACCCGCCGCTGGGTCCTCGCCCGCCAGGAGCGGTTCCATCTGGTGCGGTAGAATTCGATCACGCTAAGGCAGGCATCGAACTGCGCCGGCTGCGCCCCCTCCGCTCGCTTAGGCTCGCACCTCCCCCAAAAAACCCTGGGGGAGGTTGGGTGATTCCGACAGATCGAAGTGTTCGAAGCGGGATCGAATCCTCCCCCTCTCCCGCGCAGCGGGGGGGCGGGCCGGGGGGAGGGGGCCCGCTCGGGCGCAGTTCGAGGCCGATCGCCGAGCCTCCATGCGTCGGTTAGATCAACCTCCCCCAGGGGTTTTTGGGGGAGGTGGGCCGGTGGTGCCGGCCCGGAGGGGGCGCCGGCCCTCGCGCGGAATCATCCGAACCGCCCCACAACCCGTTGCGACGTTTATCCCCTTTCCCACGCTGTTTGTGGGAGAGGGCAGGCGAGGAACGAGCCGGGTGAGGGTCCTACGCGTCGAACGCCATCATCCGCCGCATGGTGGCGCGCGCGACGGCGGCGGGGGTGGCGCGCAGGAGCAGGTCGCGCATCCGCACGGCCGCCCCGTGCTGCCACTGCGCCATCTGCCCGTAGCGCAGCGACTCGCGCGTGATCCACGCCGTGCGGCGAAAGCGGCGCCGCTCGAAGGCTCGCAGCGCGGCGGGAACGTCGTCCGTCTCGCAGAGGGAGCGCGCCAGGACGGCCGCGTCCTCGATCGCCATGCATCCCCCCTGCCCCAGGTTGGGCGTCGTGGGGTGCGCCGCGTCGCCCAGCAGCGTCACGCGGCCGCGGCCCCAGCGGCGCACCGGCGGGCGGTCGTAGGTGCCGTTCTTCAGGATCTCGTCGTCCGGCGTGGCCTGGATCAGCTGCGGAACGGGGCGATGCCAGTCGCCGAACAGGCGCAGCAGCTTGCTCTTGCTCCCCTCGCGCCCGTCGTCCGCCCCGGCCGGCTCGTTGGCCGTGGCCCACCACGCCACCCGCCCCCCGCCGATGGGCACGGTGCCGAAGCGCAGCCCGCGCCCCAGCGTCTCCGTGAGCGTGAACGCCTCCACCGCCCCCGCCGGCGCCACGCCGCGCCACACGGGGTAGCCGCGGTAGACGGGCTCGCCGTCCCCCAGCACCTGCCGGCGCACCGCGGACCACAGCCCGTCGGCGCCCACCACGAACGCGCCCTCCACCGTCCCCGCCTCGCCGAAGTCAGCCTCCACCCCATCCGCGGACTCCGACAGCCGCGTGAACTCCGCGCCCGTGCGCACGGCCCAGGGCGGCAGCGCGTCGGCCAGCACGGCGTGCAGGTCGGCGCGGTGGATGAGGACGGCGGGCGCGTCGGCGGCGGGGAGCGGCATGGCGGCCAGCATGGCGCCGTCGGGGGTGCGCAGCTCGCCGTCCACGAAGCGAAAGCCGCGGCGAAGGATCTCGTCCAGCAGCCCCCAGCGGCGAAGCTGGCGGGTGGCGTTGGGCCACAGGCTGATGCCGGCGCCCACCTCGCGCAGCTCCGGCGCGCGCTCGTACACGTCCGCCTGGATGCCGGCGCGGCGCAGCGCGATGGCCGCCGACAGCCCGCCGATCCCTCCGCCGACCACGATGGCCGGAGCCCCAGAGTCCATCATCGCCGCCTCCTCGCGCATTTCCGTCCGCCGCCCCGGCACGCGCCGGAAGCCGAAGAGCAAGCTAATCGGCGCCCTCCCCGCGCAGGATAGGGAACATGACCCTCCGCGCGTGGTGGTTTGCCCGACAGGTGGGCCCCGTCCCCTCGCCGCTCTTCCTCGCGGAGAGAGGGGACGGGACGATGAATTCGGACTCGACGAACGGGATCGAGCTGGCGCCGGCCGCGCCCCCTCCGGGCTCGTAAACCTCGCCCACCTCCCCCAAAAAACCCTGGGGGAGGTTGGGTTGCCGGAAGATCGAGGATCGGCGACCGGAATCGAGCTGCGCCCGACGGGGCCCCCTCCCCCGCTGCGCGGGAGAGGGGGAGAATTCGATCCCGTTTCTGCAGATTCCAATCGCGAAAATCCGCCGAATGCGCTCCGCGGATTCGGCACGCGTCACCTCTCCCCCAGGGTTTTTTGGGGGAGAGGCCGGGAGAGGGGGCGCCCCGCGGACGCAGCCCGAACGCATTCGCAGCGCCGGGGCCATCCGCCCCCGCACTTTCGCACTCACGCACTCACGTAGTTGCGTGACCAATTTACAGCTTCTTCACCAAAAGGGAGTAGGTGCTCCATCTCAATGCGGATCTCGCTTTCTCCAACGGTGATGCTGCGCACTATCGTTTCGATGATGGTGCGCTTCTCATCGATCGTCAGATCTTGCCAGCGTGTGTAAAGGGTTTGGGCCTCGCTGATGATCTCGTCGCGCGAGAGAAGCTGGACCTTCCTAAAATCGACCTCGGCTTGCAACTCCGGCAGTTCGTCGTCCAGTTGGGCAAGCCGCGTTTCCAGCGGGCGGTAGCGGGCATCAAAGCCTTGCGGAGAAAGCTGGTCAGCAAGGTAGAGCCGGTAGGTCTTGTCCATATCGCTTGCTACCTTCGCCCGCTCCCGCTGCAGGGCTTCAAGCAACTCGACCTTGGTTTTTAGCTCTGTATCTGCGTTAGCAACGTGTTCGGCTAGGTCTTTCGGCGAAAAGACGAATCCGCGGAGTTGGGAGACGAAGACTGCCTCCAGGTCGTCAGGGTGAATTTTACGACGGCACGTCTTGCAAGTGTACTTCGGAGAATTGGAAAGCGGGTACATCTTGCTGCCGTCTTCGCAGAACACCACGCCTGAGAAGAGATGGACCGGGCGCTTTCCTACCCGCCGCTCCCGCTTCACGCGTCCGGCAAGCAGTGAATTGCACCGCTCCCACAGTTCCTCTGAGACAATCGCTTCAATCGGCAACCAGACCCATTCAGCTTCAGGTTTAAGCGCGACGTTCCCCTCCTCTGTTTTGCGGGTGTAGTTGGCGCGCCTGAGCCCTTTGGCTGTCGGG
Source organism: Longimicrobium sp. (assembly GCA_036379135.1). GTDB lineage: Bacteria > Gemmatimonadota > Gemmatimonadetes > Longimicrobiales > Longimicrobiaceae > Longimicrobium. The sequence continues at coordinate 36,226 of DASUVG010000092.1, read as the reverse complement.
TCGGCTATCAACCGCTGGACTGTCTGGAAGGTAAAGAGCTCACCCTTGCGTGTGCGGTAACCGCGCTCATTGAGGATCGAGACAACTGCCTTAACGCGGCGGTGTTCGGCGAACAGTTCATAAATGAGGCGTCGGACCGGGGCAGTCTCCAGGTCTACGACCATTTGGTTGTTCTGGAATTTGTAGCCAAGGGGCGCCTGCGGGCCGAGACGCTTGCCCATTCGGGCTCGGATCGGGATGGAAGCTGCGACGCGGGCGGCGGTCTCTTCCCGTTCCCACTGCGCCATCGCCGCGATGATGGTATAGAAGAGGCGGCCGGCAGGGGTTGAAGTGTCGATGGATTCACCCAAGGAGATCAAATCCGCGCCGTGCTTCTGGAAGTAATCTGCGAAGTCGAGCAGCTCTCGGACGTTTCGGGCTAGACGGGCAAGCTTCGAGAAAACGAGACCTGAGACGTGGCCAGAGCGGATGTCAGCAAGCATCCGCTTCGCTTCCGGGTGATCGACAACCGTCTTCCCGCTCCAATCTCCAAGGTTGTAGACCTCGACCACTGTCCAGCCCTTTGCCTCAGCGTAGAACCGGGCGCGGCGTTCGTGGTGCTCCGGACTTTCGCCCTTCACCTGATCCTCAGTTGAAACGCGCAGCCAGATGCCAACGCGCTTCCCTTCAGGTTCGATGCTCTTCATTGATTCTTACTCCGTTGGCGTTGGGGTGTGAAAACACGCTTCGATTGTTCCTCCTGCGATTTTGTTCAGCGCCAGGCGCTGTGGACGGTGACATAAAGCAGCCACCCGAGCCCTATTCCAAGACCGAGAAGCATCAACGGCAACAGCCCGGCGGGGTTCCGTGTGAGTGCCCGTAGAAACACCCCCAGGTAGACGAGAGTCCCCAGCAGCAGGAGCAGGAAGAAAAATGTCTCTAGGAAAATTCCGCCGAATGAGACGGGCGGTTGAGGCTGGGAAAGATCAGTGGAACCGCAGGTCGAGCAGAACACGGTGCCGCGCGGATTCAGGTGGCCGGCCGGGCAGTGCTTCAGATTGAAACTCTTCCCGCAGTGGCGGCAGAACTGGGCTGTGCGGCTGGAAAACCGATGGCAGAAACGACAGTAGCGCATAATGAACCCCTTCATACAAGCGGAAGCGTCTCGCTTCCTTCCGACCGAAGCCAGATCTGAGCAAGTACGCCCTCGCTATTAATGCTATCGATCGAAGAAAAGAAGAAGAGCCGCGAAGTCTCAGCCGCTACCGCCTCACGAATGGACTGGAGCCTGCGCGCGGTCGGTGCGAGTACGGCAACACGGAACTGCGGGTGACCGAACTGGTGCTGGAATTCGCCTGAGAGGGCGAGCGAAACGTAGTGGTGGGCTTTCAATCGCCAAAGCTTCCGCGATTCGGTGCCTAAGTCCACCTCGAAAAACACCGGGTACATCGCGGAGCCGAAGACAAATTCCCCATAGGCATCCGGCACAAGCGGGATGGTTGCTGCAAGCGGTCGGTAGAGTCGCCGGAATACCCGCACAGCATCCCCGCAACTCCTGCGGACTACCAACTCTAGATCGTTTAGCGCGAACTGGTGAGGAACGGCTGAGAACGCGAACGGCCTCGTTTCCTTGCGCCGGTAGATCGCGCGCCTGCCGAAATTGCCGACTGGGATAAAGTCTCGGGCGAGGTAACCTGCCCGCGTCAGTTGCAGCAATCGGGCATTGACGCGAGGGATTGAGGTAAACCCCATCAGTGCCGCCGCCTGCCGGCGGTCAACGATCCGGAATGAGTCGAGGGCAGAAAGGAGCAATCGATCCCGCTCCTGTAGGATGACTCTAGGGTGGTCTTTAGGTCCAGGCATCAAGACTCCTTTCGCGCTTGCCCTGTCGGGCTGCAATCTCGGCTTCAACGTCCGCGCGTCTTCGGGCATAGCGCAGATTGGAGCGCCTGAGCAGGTAGTCGGTGCGCACCGGGGGAAGGAGCATCTCCGGCACCTGGACGTGCTGATGCCTGAGACTGCCGGATTTCATCACCAACTCACGCTGGGATAGGTTGCGCAGCTGCTGCCTCAGGTGTCGACCGCCACCAAGGGCCGCACCCATCCGCTCGGCATCGTAGGCGGAGAGCTGAAAGAGCACCTGTGTGCCTACGGAGAGCACGGCTGCGCGCATCGAGCCTTCGTACTGCTCCAAATATTGGTTAGCAGAGACCACGGAGACGCCGAGCTTGCGTGCCTCAGCGAACAGGCTCTCCAGCCCTCCGGAAAGCGCTACCAAATTCTGCAGTTCGTCGCAGTAGAGCGTGAGCAGGCGTCTGGACTTGCGGGCGAAGAGAGTATGCTTGATCCGGGAAAGCAAAAGGCTCCCGAGTGTGGCGGCCTGGTCGCCGAAGTCTCCCCTTATCGAGGTTGACGATGATCCAGCGACCATCATCAACCGCGGCGTGTAGATCGAAGGTGGAACGCGCCTGCCCCAGGACGTGCCGAAAGTGCGGATCAGCAGTGAACGCGGTGAGCTTGTTTAGTACTGCCTCGCGATAGATACCTTTCATCGCGTCGGAAAGCGGCTCAAACCTGCGCTCGAAGTAGAGTTTGGCTTCCGGGTTCCTGACGTTGCGCAAACAGGAGAGACGAAACAAGGAGTCGGAAAGCAGCAGCGAGAGTTCGAGCAGGGTCAGGTGGCAATCCTTTAGCACGAGAAGTGAGCAGCGCAACAGTTCTTCGGTGCGCACACCCAAGCTATCCAGGTGCCAGCGGTCACGAAGGAGTTGGCCGATTTCGGCAAGCTGAACGTATGAGCCTTGTTCGTCCCCGCCTTCCAGGATGTTGATGCCGACTGAGACCTCACGGTCAGCAGGGTCGATTACCACAAGATTTGCGGAGAGATCAACTTTCCTTCGGCGTTCTTCAACTACGATATGGCGAAGGATCGCGTTCGTCGCGTCCCCGTGTAGATCAAAGAACACGAAGCCGCGACGAGCACGGATATCCTGAGCGACACAGTAGCGCAGGAAAGAGGATTTACCTGATCCGGTCTTGCCGAGCACCGCGAGGTGTTCGGGACGTCTGCGGTGCGGGATGGTTGCGATGGTTCGTGTGAGCTCTCCGTCGATCATCCGCCTTCCGATCCGCAGATCAGAGGGAACAAAGCGGTGATCGCGCCTCGCCTGAACCCAATTCCAGATTCGCGAGATAAAGCCGGATCCTGCCGCGCTCAACGCTTTGGATCAGTTACTTCGGTCTGGCCGAGCAACCGCCTGCTCTGAACGAGCAGCGCGAGTCCTGCAGCATCCAGCCCTGCCCGGCCGCAGAAGCGGGTGCGCAGCGTGGGGAAGATGTGATTTGCCGCTGCTCTGAACTGGCCGCGAGTCTTGCATCCTGGTTGCCCGAATGCCTCGAACAACTCTGTCTCTGGAATCTCCCACAGTGGAACACCGGCTGCGCGGACCACTTCCACTGCAGTCTGCAAAAGCTCACTCCTCTTTGATTCCTCCGCCTCTTTCTGCTCCAGAACAACACTTGCTCCTGCGAACTGAGTCAGCGCCCAGCGGATGAACCCTGCCACTGTCGCCTCGGCGCGAACGAGCGGGATGTTGCGAGTCCGTGCGTACTCCAGCCGCAAACCGTGGAAAGCAACCAGGGCGACACATCGGCGCTCAATTCGTATCGCCAGCAGCGGTAGATTAGGGAGACCCGGCTCCTTTCCGCTCTGCTCTTCAAGTACGGCACGGAAGTGAGGCAGCACCGGCCAGCCGCTCTTGCGATACTGCCGGACGGAAGCACAAGCGTGGACCAGGGCCGGGATGGTGTACCGATGGGAAAGCAGCGGATAATCTGCGGCGTTCTGTTCGTCATCAAGCGAACGCGCAATCTGGAGGGCGATGAATTCAGCTTCGCTTCGTGGTCGGATCTGGGTTCGACTTCGCGCGATTGAATCAAGGATATTAGGCATTGTGGTACATCTCCTCATCGCGTGGCAGCAGCTCTGCTTCCTTCGCCCTGATCTGCTCACGTATCCGCGAGTAGAGTTGCGGCCAAAGGAAAGCAATCGGCTTCCGATAGATGATCTCCAGAGCCAGCGCGGTTTCAAGTGGCGGGTGTGCCCGGCCCCGTTCGTATTCTTCCAGCGCAGACGTGCCAGTGTAGCCCAGTGGATGCAGAAATCCGGCTGCTTGCTTGCGGGAAAGCCCCCGTTTTTCCCGTGCGATAATGAGTTCGTTAAGTTGAGGTTGGGTCATTGGTTTTCCTTTCTACCCAACACCCTACCAGGAGCAGATTAAAGAAAAAATAAGGGCAAAGCCGGACGGGAACCCGACTTTACCCTTCGATCTGTGGAAAGGGTGCGGGACACTGATGCCTGCACCAAGGATATTCACTTCGGCGGCAAGGATGATCCGTCCCAACGGTGATCCGGGTCAGGGTAGAACGTCAGAGCCCCGGACGAATAAAAGACTATCCGGACGAACCAGCCGCCCGGTACCCGTGCCCGATAGGTTTCGACGGATTCCTTTTCGCCCTGCGCGAAGCATTGTGCAGGCACGCGTTCGAAAGTCAGCATCTGCTTACCTCTCCGGGTTAGAGGGGATGATTCCGGCGGGTATATCCCCGCCGCCAACTGCGCGCGTCTAACTGCGCGCGGGACCAAAACGCTTTTACCCGTATGGGCCGAAGCGATGCTCTGCGTTATGCTGCGACCATATGCTTACTCTTGAACAATGCCAAAAACTTGATCCGTCATTCAGGTCACTGGCGGACGAAGAACTAGTTGCATTGCGTGATGCTCTGTACGCGATGGCGCATCTTGCATTCGAAGCCTGGGTCTCTGAGCATCGCGGTTCCAAGCTGTCCCAAGTGGTTTCTGGTAGAATGGAGGAGTAGCGTGTACACCATAAGTTATGCAATTACAAAAAACCGCAATCATCTACTGCCGGGTTAGCTCTCTGGACCAAGTTGAAGGCACAAGCCTAGAAACCCAAGAACAAATCTGCCGGGAGCACGCAGCCAAGCTAGGATACAGCGTACTCACAGTTTTCATCGAGCGTGGAGAATCAGCGAAGAGTGCAGAGAGGACCCAGCTCAAAGCCGCGTTGGCGTACTGTTCATCCCGACGAAAAACGCCGGTCGATTTCTTCGTCGTCTACAAACTGGATCGGTTCGCCAGAAATGTTGAAGATCACGTCACGGTTCGAATGAAGCTGCGGCAGGCAGGCACTACCCTGATCTCGGCTACAGAACCAATCGACGGTACGCCCATTGGAAAGCTGCTCGAAGTGCAAATGGCAGGATGGGCGGAGTTTGATAACAGCATCCGTGCGGAGCGCTCAAAGAGCGGAATGGTGGCACGGGTACGCCAAGGTGTCTGGGTTTGGATGGCGCCACTTGGCTACTACCGCCCAACTCCTGGGGGGAACCTCCAGCCACACCCGGAGGAGGCAACACTTATCCGCATCCTGTTTGAAGAATTCGCGAAGGGTACACACACCTACGAGTCGATTGCGAAGTACCTGAATGCGCGCGGGTTCCGCACGAAGAGCGGGTACAGGATCAGGAGACAGCAGGTCGAAAAACTCCTGCACAACCCGATATATGCAGGTATCATCGAAGCTTTTGGTGAACGCGTGATCGGAACTTTTGAGCCGCTTATCTCGCTGGAGTTGTGGCAACAGTGTCAACCTGGTTCTCGCGAGCATAAACCCCACGCACCAGCTCATCTAGCGAACAACCCGCTGTTTCCCCTTCGGCGGGTGATAGTTTGCTCCGCATGCGGAAAGCCACTCACGGGCAGTCGATCCACGGGGCGAACCGGAGCGCGGTATGCCTACTATCATCACCCCCAGCAAGGATGCACAAAAGCCACTTTCCTGCCGAAAGAGGCCTTTGAGAGGGCGTTCACGAATTACTTGGCAACGCTCAGAGTGTCACCAGGTGCGGAGGCACTGTATCGGCAGGCCGTGATTGAGACTTGGCGGGATAGTGGAGAAATCAAGAAGGAGCGGGCAACCACCGTCCAACGAGAGATCAAGCGCTTAGAGTCGGAACGACAACGTATCTTCGAACTGCACCGCGCCGGCGTCTACTCCGACACTGAATTTGCCGAACAGAAAGCCCTGATCAACGATCAGATCAACGGAAAAAGCCGGCTCGCAGAAGACGAGACGGCCGATGATTTTAATGCGCAAGAAGCGCTAGAATATGCTTTAGAATTCATCCGACAACCTGACAGGACTTGGAACCGCTTAGAGCCTTTGTTTCCAGCACGATTACGATTTCAAAGGCTTGTGTCCCGTGGGGCTGTGGTGTTCGATGGAGACCGATTTGGAACCAGCGATTTAGGGCTTATCTATCGACAAATTGAGGCCGGTCGAAGTGGAAAGTCATATTTGGTCGCCCTCGTCAGACAGGAGTGGAAACAGGTTACCGACGAATTGAATCGCTGGGCATTCCTGGTGCGGGAGGTAAATTCGAATTCCATTCAGCGGCGGTAGCTCAAGTGCGGTTCGGTGGAACCAATTGCTCCGGGAACTGCGCATATGACCCATCTGGCTTACCAAGTAACTCGCCCTGACGAAAACAGAAATACGAAGATCACAATAATAACCAAGATCGCAGCTAAGCAGCCAACAGTCGATAGGAAGCCGCTCAACTCCTGCTGTTCGCGTTTCTCCTGTTGTTTAAGCTTCGCTTGCTCTTGTCGGGCCAAGGAGTCTAGACCAGTCTCATACCCTATTTGGTAGTAGTCGTCCGAAGAAGCGGCGGGCTTTCCAGAGCTTGCGTCCAAGCTACCCTGCATCAAGAGCTTCTCATTTCGATAGTCTTCTTGGAATACCTCGTATGGGTCTGGAAGACCGCAACCAGGACATCTCTTCGCCTCGGAACTTATTTGACGATTGCACTCAGGGCATTTGATTAGACTCATTTCGAGTGTATAGTTGATGGGGTACAAGCAAGGCCCTTAGCCGGCGAATCTACATAAGTGTTGTCAATTGCACGTCTCTACTGCGTGTACGAGAAAATCTTCAGACGAAATGCAGCGATTATTGATTCTAGCGTAACTCTATCACAGGTTAAGGATCGAGTACAAGCTTGAGCATGTACACCTTCTTTATTCCGACTCATTCCCCGTCCCCGGGAGCGCGATGGGATCTGACGCGGTTGCTGGGTCGGGTTCTGCTTTAGGCGCGGGCGTAAGACTCACGTTGATCGCGATCCCCAATTCTTGGAGCCGCTCGGCTGCGGCACGCAAAGCGGCAGCGGCTTCCTCAAGGGACGGAACGTCAGTCGCAACTGCGTTCTGGTCGACAGCCGGGCCATCAAGTAGATGGGCCGCCATTTTTTCTCCGATCAAAGTACCGCGCGCGGAAAATCCCTCATTTTCTAGCTCCGCACGTTGCGCCTGCGCTTCCAAGATGCGCGCTTGCGCATCGAGCACTCGCGTGCGAGCCCGCTCGTAATCTATCTTTTGATCCACATACCTCATTGGCCTTAGGACAAAAGGAACATGCTCTTTCAACCGTTTAACTAAGGAGAGAAGAAGTCCCGACCATCCTCCTTCCTTGGACGGCTTGGCTTCGCGCAGGTCGACGTTAACTCGCTCGGACATAGGCCGCCTCACACGTTTGCGAAGGCGGCGCGCTCTACATCCATGCCGTCCACGACCAAACCGCCTCCACCGATCGCTCGATGCATCTGACTTAGTGCACGGATAAAATCGGCGACCGCTTCAGCGGCAACTTCCTCATCTACCCAATCGGGAATATCTGCTGATACCTGAAGGCCGGGGGGTATAGGTTCGGTTACTGATTGGGGATAGATGCGAGCGGTATCAATCACTGCCATTTTGCGTACAAACCAATCGGGATATCCTGCTTGCAGAAGAATACTATAGGTTTGTTCACGATAGCTTTCACTGATAAGGATTATCCGGATAGGGGGGTTTACGCTAAGTAGCCATTCTCCGAAAGAACGATCGGTTGGGTCGAAGTCTTCAACAACTAGGACCACACCTCTACGTACGAGAATGTCCAACTGTTCACGATCAAACTCATCCTGCATTATCCAGAGAGCCGTCCGCTCAGGAAGAGCGTCAGTGATCAACTTAGCAATCGACGTTCTTCCAGTCCCGCGCTGGCCTAAAACTAATACCGGAAGTCCAGATTGAAGAGCTATAACGCCGAGTTCAACGAAGTTAGCGACGTCATCACTCCGAGACTTGAATTGGTCCGTCATTGTTCCTAACCGAAGAAGGTGAATAAGGCCGACGAAATGACAAATTGATTCCGCCCCGGCCGCAGGACAAGACCTTTGTATGTGCGCCGCGATTGGATACGGTACTCCTCCAGGTCGCGGCGTTGCACACGGGCCTTCGCGCCCCCGCTCGAACTCGAAGATAGTACACGGAATCGCTATGTGTAACATCGTAGGGCCTCTTCAATGAGTTGGTTGCGGAACCGGAGCACCGTCGAAGCGGGTGATGCTTCCAACCTCGCGGCCGCGGAAGGCGGGCTGGATGCGCGAGCGAATGGTGCACTGATTGAATTGCGAGGCTCCTGCCTGCCCCAATCGCTTGGGGTTGCGGTGCCGGACGACGACATGCAGGTTGATCCTTATGGCTTCTCTGGGGAGTCTTCGGTTACAGCTGAATGTGAGATCAACGTCGCTTCCTTTTGACGGTCCCAATGGAAATCCGAAGAACTCTTTCGATTGCCCAGCGTCTACGGCCCATTCGTCTCGCCTACCTCGTGCGACCGAATGATCGCGCTTCATTACGCACGATATTTCAGCATAATACCGTAATTTGGGGAGGCAGCTTCAATGGCATCATCCCCGCCGTGCGACGTCTTCGAGGCGCACATCGACGCGGTCAGGATGTGGTCGCCGGATATACGCGCGTATTTCTGCCAGATTACATTGTCGCAATGGAACCTGATCTGGTGAACCTCCTTGACTTTCCCAAAAGCCGGATTTTGGCACCGGAGCATATTCTCCCTGTCGATGGAAACTCTGAAGTCCGATATGGGCTTGGCGTACTATCTCCCTACTCAGAATTATATGACAAGGAGTTTAAATTTCAGCGGCGCCATCCTGTGGAAATCATCCTCCCTACGATCGGGGATGTCCGCATGCAATTGTTTGGCGCTGCTTGCTTCGGTGAATTCCCCAAACTACCGGCATTCAGTTTTTTTGAAGAGAGCTACCGTAATCACTTCGATCCTGCGCCTCTCGAAGTCGGCCCTGGCAACCTTTATCTAGCGCTTGCGCTCGATAAGCTCTTTCCGCGACGGGCTGCTCTTTACGGCTTAGACCAAAAACGCAGCCGCCCAGGTAGAGCCGAGTCGATTCTGTTCTTTCTAAACGCCCAGTCCCCGGCCGACCTGATCGATTTCTGGAATCTTCGCGCTGTTGGCGAGCCGGTGCTTCCCCTCCCCATCAAGTGGAAGGAGGCGCTTCGTCCCGCGTGCGAACAGTTGATCGAGGATACCTATAGTTCCAATCGGGGCTGGACCACGTTGATGTGTGCTCGGTCACTTTCTAGCGAGGAGATGCTCGCTTACGCAGAGACTCTTACTACGCCCGCCCCGCGAGCGCTCAACGTTGAGCCTTGGTATCCGCCAATCTGGGAGCACGGGTCCAGTTATTCTGCAGGGGTTACTATCACAGCTAAGCGTACTTCCCAGCAGGTCGAAGTTCTTGAAGACCATCTTGAGTTTGAGAGTATCAGTCCTACCTTCCCTGAAGATACATCGAGCCGCGGGGGCGCGAAGTGGGTCAATGTCGTAAACATCAAAGATTACAGTGACAATCCAGAGTCGGTCCCTGTTCTACCCGAGCAACTCCTAGATTGGAATGATGTCGTGCGGGATATTTCGATTTACGAACCGTGGGTGACTGCGGAAGGTATTATCATTCCTTTAGCGAGCTCAGAGACTCACCGCTGGCGTTTGCCGACATCGGTACGTCTCTTCCGATCCTGGATGCGAGAGCAAGGTTTTGAGATCACAGTCTCTGCGGCGGGACGCACAGCGCGTGAATTCCTGCGGAAAGTTGGACGATATGGTCTTCAGGTGTTTGCTAAGAAAGAATTGATCGATCTACTGAACAGGATGGCGCACGGGCAGGTTGAACAAACGCTAGCCGAGGAAAACACGCGACTTAGGGCATATTCACGCGCAGTCCCGGCCAGTGAGGTTTTTCGACTGCTTCAGAAGCTTTCGAATAACCATCTGACCCGTGCCAAGAACGAATTGGAGTTTCTCACCTCCAAGGATATTCTCAGGTTAGGGCTACGCCTCCGGTGCACCCTCTGTGAACAGTACAATTGGTTCCCGGTAGATCAGTTGCAACTTGAGCTTTCGTGCGAGCGTTGTCTGCGCAAATTTCCATTCCCAAGCGCATCACCTCCGCCCGATACTGCTTGGTACTACCGTGCAGCTGGACCGTTCGCAACTGAAAATTACGCGCAAGGGGCATATACCGTCGCTGCGGCAATTTTTGCTTTGGGCATGCGCCTGCGTAAAGATGTCACTTGGATGCCATCCATCGAGCTTGAACGCTCAGGTTTCCCTAAGCTTGAAACTGATTTCGTGATGCTCTGGAAAGAGCGGTTCTCAGAGTTCACACGACCGCGGCTCATATTTGGCGACTGCAAAACTTACCAACCCTTTGGAATCAAAGCGCTTCGCGGAATGCAGCGCTTGGGCGCTGCATTTCCGGAGAGTGCGATGGCGTTTTGTACCCTACGCGAAGAGCTTGCTCCGAGCGACAGGCGGCGCCTAGCTCAGATGGCTCGTGCAGGTCGTCAGGTAACCAGGAGCGGCCGGACACGAAACCCGGTCATTATCCTGACTGCACGCGAGCTACTCGGAAAGGGGATGCCCGGATGCTGGGAGACCACATCCGTTGGATCTTCTAAGCCGGAGAGTTGGCTTCACCAGCTTACTTTGGGACGGTTGGCTGATTTGACCCAGCAACTATATTTGGATTTGGAACCCTATGAGAAATGGCTCTTGGGACGGAAGAATAGATAGGGGCTTGGCCGGTCCTCCCGCCTTTTTGTGTCCATCGATCGTTGTCGCACAACGAGTGTTGTCAGTCTCCCTAGATGGGGAAGATCGTCCTCCGCAGAAATGGCGCGACCGAATCTTTAGCGCAACCTGCTCGAAAACCTCTTATCTCCGAAAGGCCTTTCGCAAGGTCAGGCATCCGACAGCCCACAGGAAACCATTGATCCAACTGAACCCTAACAAACTAACCAACGAATAGAGTGACGGCTGATAGAGCCAGATGGTAGGCAGATTAAAAAAGTAATATGCGAAGTAGACGGCACGGATGGGCCATCGGGTCGCCTCATCCCCATACGCGGCCCATCCTAAAAACATCATAATTACTGTGAATACCAGCAGATGTATGAACGCGTACCGAAAAGCTTTATAGATTATATGGTTGAACTGCATTGATTTAATAAGCGTGTCACGCACACCAATTATATCATAAGGGTAGCGGCAATCAACTCCCGGAGCACTCTTTTGTTCCGTCGTTCGTGCGGAAGTAAACGAGCTCGTCTAGATACTCGTTGTCGATTTCATCAGAGAGCCGGAAACAACGTGCTACGTCCGCCTTCTGCCGAAGTGCAGAGGTGACGTCTATTGCATTTGGCCCGCCAACCCCGAAGTACTTCGTTGGTGTAGACCGTGAGGAAATATAGTTTCGACCTGCGCGGTTATTGTGGATGTCCATATCTCGATCCCGCGGATCTCGCGGCGGGTTCAGTTCGTGGGCATCTGTGAAGCGTTGGGCCCACCCGGTAGCACCTGCAACAGTATTGAAGTAAAGACGAGTGTAGACGACTATTAGCGCATTCATCAACGCGTGTTTATAAGCATTTGAGCGACTCCCGTCAGCATGCAAAGCACCACCGTATGCGGTTGCTGCTGTAAAGGCGTGGGCGATTGCTAGCGACGTACCGACGGCGAGATGAGGGTTCAGAACAAGCAATTTGCGCTCTGTCCCGTTTGGTATCCAGGTGGGACTCTGCGCCGCAAGTTGATTAGGCCGCTCGCCTGGACCTCCTAGACTCTTATCATCGCTAATCGAGCGGTACATCTCATACCTTACCTTCGCGATGTAGACCTCCCGAATCTCAGCGAAATTTGGTTCAACCTCCTCAAAATCAAGGTCAAACTCAGAGGCAATCTGCGCAAGATCACGTTCATCAGGATTTTCAAAGTTGGGATTGTATTCCAAGCACTCGTGAGCAAGTTCAACAAGCTTCTGATCAGTCACAGGCACGTTGAAGCCATCTGAATCGCTCCCAAAGCGGTTACGATATTCTACCTCAACCTGACTCTCGGAAAGCGATAATGCAGATCGTGGGAAGGTATCCGGCAATTGCATCCGTGCAATTAGTTCTGCGCGCGAATATACCTGTGGTGCGGTCGCATCCTCGCACCCACCGAGAAGCAGGAAGCCAATTAGCAATCCTGCGGCAGCTCGGTCTACGCGGTAATTCATAGATTCCTTCGTTAAATAGATCGTCGAGTGTCCATTGCTACAACGTTTCGCACATAGATAATATGCCCGAGTATACGGGAATCCAAGTAAAACGTATCGTTCGGTCTTCCGATCCGGATTGTGTGACGGGGTCAGCTTCGTAGGGTCACGGACGCGCTTCTTCCCGCGTACCCTTGCCCGGTCCTTTTCAGTCCTAGATTAACACAAGTCCACACAGTAGCTTCTTCCACAGTGTGCACGTCGAATCATCAGATGAAACCATTAGCATCCCTGCGAGATGAGCAACGGAGGAAGGTTCCCTTATATGCCGCTTGAAATCCGCTCCCAGTTCACGACTTCAAGAGCAATTCAAGCCAGCGCGGGACCGGTGTGCGGCTCGCGTACAGGTCGCGGAGAGACGCCACCAGTTCCGCTCTCGCTGCTTTCTGTTGGTCTGCCTGAATGCCGGAGAGCAGCACGACAAGCGCGGCGGCATAGGGCCTCACCACGTCCACGTCTGGCGCCTCGTTCTGCATCTGGAGATACCAGAGCCCCAGCTGGCGCCGCACGCGCGGCAGGGGCGTTGTCCGGCCCTGAATCAGCTTGTGGAAGGTGGAGCGTCCGATCCCCACCTCGTCAGCAGCCTTGCGGATGGAAGTCATTTCCGCCCGCGTACGCGCGAAGTCCCGTAACACTTCGACAGGGATGGAGCGGTAGTCCTGCATCACTCCACTCCTCTCCGCCTGTTCACGCCTCGCATCAGCGCTTGCAGGAAGTCAGGCACGGGTAGATCCGCGTCGATGTGCATCTGCGCCCACTCGCGAAGAAACGAGTCCTGCCGCTTCCGCTCCAGAGGATCGTCCGACCCCCAGTCAACATCCCTGTAATCCCGCAGGACGTGGAGCATCGCCTCGGCCGTGAACGGCAACTCCTCTCTGGACCGGCGCATGATGTTCCACCCCCCTTGCGATTTGTGGACTAAGTAAACAAAGTAGCCACAGCGGATACTTGTCTGCCGCGCGGCAGGGACGTAATCTCCCCTGTGTACTCTACTAGATAGTACTCAAAGTACTCAGACGCCAGTGCGGCGGAGCGTGGACGCGTGAGCGCCGCGCCCGAACCGCACATTTCCATCGCCGCGCTACGTGAGGCTATCCGGCGCGCGGCGAAGGAAACGTCTACCCATCGCGTAGCCGAAGAAATCGGGATCAGTCAGGGAGGCGTTCGGCGCCTGCTAGCCGGATCGAACCCGCACCCCGCCACCATCCGGAAGCTGACGCGCTGGTGGGTACGCGTGGCGAGCGCCGCCGCGTACTTGGATGAGGACACGGCAAATGCGGCGATTGAGTTGCTGGCGGGAGATTATCCGGAAGGGCAACGCGACGGCGTGCGCGCGGGACTACGCGACCTGCTGCGGGAGGCGCACAGGCGGGCAGGGACGGAGCCGCCGGACTGGCTGAAGTAGGGGGAGCGAGCGTCCTAGCCGCGCGGGCTTGACTCGCTCAGAACTCGATGACCAGGATCATCGACCTATCTGCCCGCCCGCTCTGATCCACCGTTCCGGGGGATTAGAGGAGGAATAGGCTGCTCAACTCTCCTGCGAAGCTCCTCGATCCAAGCCGGACGCTGCTAGCCTTCTATCCCTTATCTCGAAGCCGGACTACGTCTTCGGCAGTCAGCTTCGCCACCGACTCAGGGACAGCCCGACCCAAAGCCGTGAAGAACATCCGCGCCATCTGGAGCGTCAACTCGGCGAGCCTGAGTCGATGCTCCAGATCATAGAGGCTCCAGACCTGTTCCGGAAACTCGGCAATCAAACCAAAGAAGGTACTTTGCAGGAAAAACGCGAGCTGGTCGTCCTCCCCTTGCCGCTCAAACCACTTCTGCAGTTTCTGAAGCGTCCTCGGCTGCGGCTTGCTGCCCTCCAAGAAACTCCGCAGCCCACTGAACGATAAGTCGGTTTCGCCAGCTACCTGCCGCAGTGAGCTGCCCTCCACGCGTAGCCTGACCGCATCGCGCAGCACAGCGACAGGAACAGGAGCAGCCCGCTCAGTCGAGACCATTGACGGCCTCGGTGGCTGCGCCTATCCTGCGCTGTGCGAAATCTTGTGCGAAATTAGATTGAGTACACTAGCAAGGTTACGCGACCCCTCGCCTATCGGCAAGTTCCGGAAATCTCTTCTTCAGACTGGGAGACTTCGAGCCATGCAGCACTTTCGTCCTGCTCGCCGCGCTGAACTTGTGGCTGTCGCCCTGGTTCTACTCGTGGTCTTCAGCTACGCCTTCGTCTACAACAGCCGCAACAAGCCTGTTCTCCCACCAGAGATGCTGGGTAGCAGTTCCGCCCAAGCCTCACCCATTGAAGATGTTCCTGAGGACGAAGTTGTCGTCCAAGAGACGGTTGTCGATCCGTTGATCAACGAGGCACGAGAGGTCGCCACCGCATATTTCCGCCCTCGCATTATCCAGTGTGGCGACTCCTACTATTTCTACGAGACGAACTGGTTAAGCGAGGTCAAAGGCACCTACGGCCTCGGAGTGACCGGTGCTCCGCCGGCGCAGAGGGCCATTTCGCTTGTTGACTCTCTAAATGGAGTCCGGCAGTCACCGCTGCTCTGGAGCGGGGAGGTGCAGGTACGGCTGGATGCCCACCACATCGCAGCATCTGAAGGTGGAGCGATCGAGCCGACCAGTTTCCAGACTGATTGGAAGGAGTTCCAAACACTGACATACAAAATCGAGAAGCACCCGTCCGGCTGGAAGGTTCTGACTAACCTGTGGGAGATAACCTGCGTTGACGTCGAACGCGTCCTCGCGACAGGCCGACGGGGGCGGAACGTCAGATAAGGACCAGGTACACGTCGAGACCTCATCTCAGGTAATCCTTGACCGAAAGCGGAACGCTCTATATGAGTGTTCCGCTTTCCTCGTTCGCTTCCCGTTACTTAGCACCCTGATTTAATGGAGGTTGCGATGCTTCTGGAATTACTGTTTGTCGCCTTCATCATCTTCCTGATCATCGGTATAGCTATCCACCAGGACAGGCCTCTGCTTGAACACGCCGTCTCACATTGGCATCAGACCATCGACGGTCTCACAGGGACACCAAGCGAATTTTACGAAGCTGTGCAGGACAAGCTTCGTGAGCAGAATATCCCCGGAATCGTGACCCGACCGATCTCGTTTCGTGAAGGCGGCATCCTCTCAGACAAGCGAGACTACCTGAGAATTCGCCGGGAAGAAATCAGCTATGATCTCTGCGTTGCGTCGTTCGGCAACACCCTCTTCATCAGTTCCTGGCTTTGCAGGCACCCGAATGGCTTCTTGGAGACCTGCCTGTCCATCCCCGGACTTCGCGTCGTCACCGCCGCCCTGCTTCAGCTTTTTAAGCCGGAGACCTACTACCGGGTGGATTCTGCCCTCATCGTTCAAGGGGCGATCCACAGCTCAGTACTTGCTGTACTCGATGAAAAGACCTCAGCTCAAGGCCTGGAGCCTATCCCTGAGGCCGATCGCAGGCCGGTACTGAGGGAGCTCTACCAGCCCAAGGGCCGCAGGTGAATAACCCCTACGGCACACCTGCGGAACAAGTCGTCGCACACTTCCGTGCCTGGGAACTGCGCGGCCGCGGCTGGCAGCTCTACCCACACCAGGTCGAACTCCAACCGCCGTTCCGGGCGTTCCCCGGTCACTACGTCTGGCAGCCCCCCTTCCGAGATGACGGACGGCGGCCGGGTTTTCTTTCCCTGCTCTTGCAGCGCCACACCGAACCGGCACAGCTTCTTCTTCCTGAAGCTTATGAGATCGATCCGGAGGAACCTTGGCCTGAAGCTCCCGAAGCGGATGGGGGCCGCTGCACGCTCCTGATCCTCTTACCGGAAAAATTCGAGCTCAGTCGCGAAGCAGCAGAACAGCTCCTGCTCTCCTTCTGCTTCTGTGCGCATCCTGTGGGCTTGGAGCTCGTCGGGACGAGTGAAGAAATCCGGCTCCAATTCACCTGTAGCGACCCGGACCTTCCCCACGTCCGGGCGCAACTTCAGACCTTTGCCCCAAGCGCTGCTGTGATCGAGGGGCGAGACTGGCTCGATACAGCGTGGCGGAGCAGTGATGCCGGCTTCATTGTCGCTGATCTTGGCCTCGGGCGCGAGTTCATCCGTCCGCTCAAATGCTTCAGGTCTTTCGCTATCGACCCATTCACCTCGCTGCTCGGAAGCCTAAGTGCGGTAGCGTCAGGCGAAGCCGCAATCGTTCAAATGCTCTTCGAGCCTGCTGCTGCTCCCTGGGTCGAGCACATCCTCCGTTCGGTCCACGATGATGCAGGGGACCCACACGAGTTGATCGGGCGAGACCTTTCGCCGCAGGCAAAGCAGAAGGTCGCCTCCCCGCTGTTTGCCTGCCGAGTTCGTCTGGCGGTGAAGGCGGCTCCTCAGCGCAGACTAGCCTTACTGCGCGGCGTGTTCTCCGCTTTCGCACAGTATAACGCACCGCTCGGCAACGAACTGATCGCTCTGGATAATCAGGGCTGGGATGAGGACGACCAGGAAAGTGCCCTGTTGTATAGGCAAGGCCACAGATGCGGGATGCTGCTCAACCTTGAAGAATTAGTTGGTCTCGTCCATCTGCCTTCATCTACGGTGAGTGCTGCGAAGCTGCTTCGGCTCAGCAGGCGCACGAAGGAAGCCCCGCCAGGCGTACGTGGAAGGGGTGTGTTCATTGGCGAAAACGAGCACCACGGGCAGAAATCTGATATTCGCCTGCCCGAGGCGCTGCGCTTCCGCCACACCTATGTCGTCGGCGGCACAGGCACGGGCAAGAGCACGCTCCTGATCAACCTTATCCTTCAGGACCTTGAAGCTAGGAATGGTCTCGCTGTGCTGGATCCGCACGGCGATCTGGTTGATGCCATCCTCGCCCGGATACCGGATCACCGGCTCCGCGACGTAGTGCTGATTGATCCTTCGGACACGGAGTACACAGTAGGGCTCAACATCCTCTCTGCGCATTCTGAACTGGAACGAACCCTACTTTCTTCCGACCTCGTGGCAGTCTTCCGGAGACTTGCCACCTCCTGGGGCGATCAGATGACTGCGGTGTTCGGCAACGCTGTACTCGCCTTCTTGGAGAGCAGCGAGGGCGGGACTCTGCTGGATCTGCGGCGCTTCTTGGTAGATAGCTCCTTTCGCGGAAGCTTCCTTAGGACTGTCTCTGATCCTGAGGTTGTCTACTTCTGGACAAAGGAATTTCCGCTCCTTCGTGGTAACCCGCAGGCACCGCTCTTAACCCGTCTTGATCAGTTCCTTCGGCCAAAACTCATCCGTCAGATGGTCGCCCAGAAGGAACGGAACCTGGACTTCCGCGCGCTGATGGATGGGCGCAAGATAATCCTCTGCAAACTCTCCCGCGGAGCCATCGGCGAGGAAAACGCATATCTATTAGGGACTCTCCTCGTGGCCAAGCTCCAACAGGCTGCATCCTCCCGGCAGGATATTTCTGAAGCTGAGCGTTCCGGCTTCTTCCTCTACCTGGACGAGTTTCAGCACTTCATCACTCCTTCGGTCGCTGACCTGCTCTCAGGTGTTCGCAAGTACCGGATGGGTCTTGTCCTCGCTCACCAGCACCTCTCGCAGTTAACCAGCAGAAGTCCCGAGTTGCTGGATGCTATCCTTAGTGCCGGCACGCGCATCTGCTTCCAAGTGGGCGACGATGACGCGAAGAAGCTCGCGTCGGGCTTCGCTTCCTTTGAGGCGCGCGACCTTCAGAACTTGGGGCTTGGTGAAGCGCTTGTCCGGGTAGAACGCGCAGAGCACGATTTCAACCTGACAACACTCCGGGTGCCTGAGGTTGATCAGAGGACTGCCCGCGCGCGAACAGAGCGGGTCGTTGCCTCCTCCCGTGAGCTCTTCGCGGTGAAGCGCGTTGAGGTCGCCGCGTCCAATCAGGAAGCCACGGTGATTGAGACTGACGCTCACGCGGCTCACTCAGAGCCAAGTCCGCGAGTGCCAGAGGAGAAGAAGCAGGAGCGAGTTCGGAAGGCGCCGGCGGAAGTCCCAGCGGGCAGGGGTGGGGCGCAGCACAAGTATTTGCAAGCACTCGTCCGTCGATTCGGTGAAGACCGAGGCTTTAAGAGCACAGTTGAGCGTTCGGTGTTAGACGGCTACGGCAGCATTGATGTCGCTCTTGAACGCCAGGGCTGCCGCATTGCCGTGGAGATAGCGGTAACGACCCCCTCAGCCCACGAGGTTCAAAACATCCAGAAGTGCTTGGCTGCCGGCTTCGACCTGGCGCTTCTCGTCGCTGCTGACCCTGCGGCTCAGAAGCGCCTGAGTGCGAACCTGATCCAGAACCTTTCGGCTGAAGCTCGGGAGCGGGTTCGCTGTGTGATTCCCGAGGAGCTGCCCGGTCTGCTTGATAGTCTCGTTGTGCCAGCGGAGATGAGCGAGACCGTTGCAGGTTACAAAGTCACGACCAGCTTCCGTTCTCCTGAGGCTGGGACAAAAACGGGGGCAGTCGAAGCAATTAAGGAGATTGTAGGCCGTTCGCTCAAAAGGAAGAAATCATAAGCCTAATAGGCCGTCCGGATCTCAAGCTTCAGGAGGCGGTGATGCAGCGGTACGATGTGAATTGCACCTTCCGTGTTCTGCTACTCGACGGAGCTTCCTTCGAGATTACATACCACCCCCCATACCCGCACTATAACGAGCGTGGTGGTTGGGAAGCCCTGCGCCACAAAATGCACAACAGCTATCCCGGGATACTTTATAACGAGAGAGGTGTCTGGCAGAACAAAACGTTCCACCCGTGGCACCGCATTTGGTCGCTAGAGTGGCTAGGGACGGAGCGAGTAAAGGGGGCGTAGCGGGGTTGGGTCTACACGCGCAGGGGCGAGCAAAGCCTAGAGTAGCGCTGCTCGGGGACAAAATACTGGGATCATCACTTCTCATTGAAGATTCCGTCCCAGCGGAAATCCCTAATCCCCTGGTTCGCGCTTCTGTGTATAGAAAAGGGCGGGAGCAACTAGCTCCCGCCCAAGCTTCGTGTTTTCACGCCGCTGCAAACGGTCTGGGATCATACCCCAGGAACGTGATGATCGCCTGCCAGTCACAGCAACGGGGGCGCACAATCGGGAGTCGTTCCCAATGGCTGACCCGGCGGGACGGCATCGCGAGAGCACGCGCCGCCCCTTCGAGTGTCATTCCCAGGTCCAGACGCCGGCGCCTTAGATGGTCGCCTAAAGTGACAAGCTCAGCCGGGTACTTGTGAGCCTGCTTGCGGCAGGTAAGCGTCAACCTGCAAAATGGGAACGCACCGCCGCACTCACGCACTCCCGCACTTCCGCACTTCCGCACTTCCGCACTCCCTTAAGGGTCCGCCGCCTCCTCGCGTGTCCCAAACAGGGGAGCTCCCGGCCCTTACCTTGCGCCAGCGTGCCGCAGGACGTAACGCTCAAGGCAGCAAGTCAACCGAATCCGCTGAAACACGCGAGGACCGCCGATGCGAAAGCCGCTTTCCCTGCTGGCCGGTGCCGCCATCCTGGCCACCACCGCCGGCTGCCTGGTTTCCATGCCCAAGGCCAACCCGCTCCCGCAGTGGGACCGCTCGCTGCTGGTCAGCACCGAGAGCCTGGCGCGCCGGCTGAACGATCCGCGCGTCGTCATCATCCACGTGGGCCGCGACCGCACCTCGTACGACGCCGGCCACATCCCCGGCGCGCGCTTTCTCCCCCTGTCGTCCATCGTCGCCGAGCGCAACGGCGTGCCCAACGAGCTCCCCGCGCCCGAGGCGCTGGAGTCGGCGTTCGAGGGGGTGGGCGTGAGCGACAACTCGCAGGTGGTGCTGTACGGCGACCTGAACGGGCTTCTAGCCGCGCGCGCCTTCTTTACCCTGGACTACCTGGGCAAGACGGACGCGGCGCTGCTGGACGGCGGGATGGAGCAGTGGCGCAAGGAAGACCGCCCCGTATCCACCGACGCGCCGTCCGGCGGAACCGGCTCGCTCACCGTCCGCGCGCGGCGGGACATCGTGGTGGACGCGGACTGGGTGCGCGGCCGCCTGGGCAACGACAGCACCATCGTCCTGGTGGATGCCCGCCCCCCCGCCGAGTTCACCGGCGAGACCCCGGGCGACGGCGTCACCCGCCCCGGCCACATCCCCGGCGCGCACAACATCTTCTGGCGCACCGCGCTGGTGAGCGAGCAGGACACCCGCCTGCGCTCGGCCGAGGTGCTGCACGCGTCGTTCACCCTGGCCGACGCGGCGTTCGGCGACACCATCGTGGCCTACTGCCGCACCGGCGTGCAGGCCAGCCACGCCTATTACGTGGCGCGCTACCTCAAGCGCCCCGTGGTCATGTACGACGGCTCGTTCATCGACTGGAGCCGGCGCGGGGAGGAGTATCCCGTGGAGCGTGGAACGGAGAACGAAGGAGGCCGGTGATGCAGACGGCGGCGCAGGGCAGGGCGACGGTGGCGTGCGGCCACTGCGGTCGCCTGAACCGCGTGGACCTGGCCCGCGCGGGGGATGGACCCCGGTGCGGGGTGTGCGGCAAGGCGATCGCGCTCGACCGGCCCATGCGGCTGACGGACGCGGAGTTCGACCGCGTGGTGGCGGATTCGCCCGTCCCCGTGCTGGTGGACTTCTACGCCGACTGGTGCGGGCCGTGCAAGATGATGGCGCCCACGCTGGACCAGGTGGCGCGCGAACGCACCGGCCGCGCGCTGGTGGCCAAGGTGGACACCGACGCCAACCCCATGCTGGCGCGCCGGTTCCGCATCGCCTCCATCCCCACCCTCATCGCGTTCAAGGGCGGGGCCGAGGTGGCGCGCGAGCTGGGGGCCATCCCCCGGCAGCGGCTGGACGCGCTCATCGACCGCGCGGCCGGCTGAGCGGGTGACGGCGGATCCTCTCGCCCCCGTCCGCCTGGCGGGCACGGGGGCGTACCTTCCCGCGCGGGTGCTGGGGAACGCGGAGGTCGCCGCGCTGGCCGGCGTCTCGGAGGAGTGGATCGTCCGGCGCACCGGCATCCTGACCCGCCGAGTGGCCGCGGACCACGAGGGCGCGGCCATCCTCTCCGCGCACGCCGCCCGCGCCGCCCTGGCCGACGCGGGGATGGACGCGGCGGCGCTGGGCGTCGTCATCGTCGCCACCACCACGCCGGACCACCTGACGCCGCCCACCGCCTGCGAGCTGCAGGCGGACCTGGGCGCGTGGGGCGCCGCCTGCTTCGACGTGGAGGCGGGGTTCGCGGGGTGGATCTACGCGCTGGTGCTGGCGGATTCGCTCCTGCGCGCGGGGCGCGGCCAGGCGGCGCTGGTGGTGGGCGTGGAGAAGCTGTCGACGGTGACGGACCGCGCGGACCCCTCCACCGGCCCGCTCTTCGGCGACGGCGCCGGGGCGGTGGTGCTGGCGCGCGGCGAGGGGCCGTGGGCCGTGCGCTCCACG
This sequence comes from Longimicrobium sp., assembly GCA_036379135.1. GTDB lineage: Bacteria > Gemmatimonadota > Gemmatimonadetes > Longimicrobiales > Longimicrobiaceae > Longimicrobium. The sequence continues at coordinate 14,323 of DASUVG010000092.1, read as the reverse complement.
TCGTGGTGGGCGGACGGGCGGCTGGCGGACGCCCTTAAGCGCCCCGGCGGCGGCTCCATGCGCCCGTTCGACGCGCGGGTGCTGGAAGAGCGCTCGCACCTGCTGCGGATGGAGGGGACGAAGCTCTTCAAGGCGGCGGTGCGGACGATGGCGCAGCAGGCCGACGCCGCGCTGAACGCCGCCGGGCTCGCGCTGGACGACGTGGGCCTCATCGTCCCCCACCAGGCCAACCTGCGCATCATCGAGGGGCTGATCCGCGAGCTGTCGCTGGACCCGGCGCGCGTGTACGTCAACATCGACCGCTTCGGCAACACCGGCGCGGCCACCGTCCCCATCGCCCTGGACGAGGCCCTGCGCGCCGGCCGCGCCGCCGACGGCCGCCCCATCCTGCTGGTCTCCTTCGGCGCCGGCGCCACGGCCGGCGCCGCCGTGCTGGGCTGATACCGAATCCGCAAAAAGACGGGGTCTCACACAGAGTCAACAGAGTTGACAGAGTAAAGCCTCGGCGAGATGACCTGCCCTTCGTGCCGCATCGATCGTTTACCAGCGATCGGATGAATCGCGGAGTTCATCGCGCGGCACGAGAAAACTCTGTCGACTCTGCTAACTCTGTGTGAGGCTTATTCTTTTAGCGGATACGGCATGATCCGCCGGACGCTGGATTCCGCCGGAACCATCGAATCATCCCATCGCATGCCCGGCAGCAGCCTGCCGTCCCGGCGCCATGCCCTCCGGAACCCGGCCGGGCCCGCCGATTGACATCGGACAATAAACAGATGAGCTTCCGTCCGGTTCCTGCCCCGCCGCCGTCCCCGCACGCCTCCATCTTCCATGTCCATCGCAGCGCCCATCACCGACGTTCCCGCCATTCCCGCCGTCGCCGCGCCTGAGTCCACCGCGCGCGCCCGGTTCGGGTACGGCTTCATGACGCGCAGGCTGCGCGACGAAGCCCGTACGGAGCTCGCCAGGCGCGTAGAGCGGTTCAACGCGGTCGCCCCCCTCCTTCCGCAGCCGGCCGCCACGTACCAGCGTGAGCTGAGGTACCACGAGCGCCGCCTGGTGCACGCGATCCGCCGCGCCCGCACGCGAGGGCTGATCCGCGCGTTCTACGGGGCCTACGCGGTGGTCACGATCGGCTACATGCTGCTGATGATGGCACTGTACCGCTCCACTTCCGCCCTCCCCGGGAACCCCTTCATGGGGGCGTACCTGGCGTTCACCGCGGCCTACGCGCTGGCGTATGCGGGGGCGGCGCACGTGGAGCGAAAGGGCGCGCGAAGCTGGACGCGCAGTCTGGCAGGGATGCTGCGGGGGCTGCTGCTGGCCCTGTGCGTGCTGGCTTTTCTGGGGGCGGCGGTCATCACGGTGGGGATCGTGCTGGGCGAAGAGCTCGACACCGTGATGACCCGCGTCTACGCCGGGTGCGTGGCGCCCCTGTTCGCGCTGCTGAGCGTGTCGGCGTTCCGGGCGGTGATGCGGCGTTACGAGCGGCGCGCCGGACGCAGCGTCCACCATCCGCACCCGGAGTCGCTGGTGGTGCACGAGCTGGTGGAGACGCTCCGGACGTCCGGCGGCTCGCCGGCGCGCTGGGGGCGGTTGAACGTCCGCAACCGGCTCATCGGGCATCTGGAGGCCACGGCACTCTGCTTCGAGGAGTACATCCCCACCCGCGTGGCGGCGGGCGGAATGCATGCCGCGGTGGAGGACGACTGCCGGCGGATCGCGGCCGGGTTCCGCGAGATGGTGCACTGGGTCTGGTCGCCGCGCCCCGACACGCAGCAGCACTTTCAGCGGCGTGTCGCGGGTATCCTGCACGCGCTGCTCACCGGCACCTGGGACGGCATTCCGCGAGCCCAGGCGGAGCCCCGGACCCGGTTCCATCTGGGACGGTGGACGCTGCGGACCGTCCGCGCGCTGGCCGTCATCGCCGCGCCCGCCGTCACGGTGCTGGCGCTGGATGCCGGCGGGCGCCCGCTGCCAGGCACGGTGGCGGGGGGGTTGCTGGCGCTCTCCGTCATCGGCGCGGTGCTCTGGATCGACGACAAGCTCCCCACCAAGCTCGCGCTGATGGAGCAGGCCGGCAAAGCCGTCGCCAGCCTGAAGCCAAAGAGCTAGGACAGGCCGCGGCGCCTGCCGCCATCGTTCGTCTCCTTCGGCGCCGGCGCCACCGCCGGCGCCGCCGTGCCGGGCTGACTCGCGGAGTGCATCGTGCGCCCCATTCCCCTCTTCGCCATCGCCCTCTGCGCCGCGTGCGCCGGCCCGCCGGCTCCGGAGCCCGCGCGCACGCCTCCGCCGATGCCCGCCGCCACCCCCGCACAGCGGCGCCCACCGCCGCCGGCGGAGGTGTGCAGGTGCATCACCCTCTGCTTCGTGGAGCGCGGGCGGCTGCGGGAGATCCCGGTGCTCTACAGCACGCAGACGGGAGATACGCTGACGAAGGATTCGCTCCCCCTGTCCACCGCGGTGCCGCTCACGGGCGAGTACGCGTCCGTCGCGGGGTGGTACGTGAACGACGAGCCCATCACCGTCCGCGGCCGGCCGTTCCGCCGCCACGCCCGGCCGCGCGTGCTGGGGATCGAGGAGGTCGTGAAGATCGGCGAGCACGATGGAGTCGGCGTGTACGCGGAAGCGGAGGATACGGCATCCGCCTCGCGCGTGGTCTACCTCCCCACGCGGCCGGGATGCGAGTTCCAGCCCTACGTCGACGTTGATTCCATGGATTTCCCGCGCCGATGAACGAAATGCCGGACGGCCGGCCGCCCTCCGCCGCACTGCGCGAGGCGTTCGGCGACGTCGACATCTACCTGTTCGACCAGCTGCTGCGGGGGCGCTTCGACGGCGTGCGCACGGTGCTGGACGCGGGATGCGGCGGCGGGCGCAACCTGGTGTGGCTGCTGCGCGCCGGCTTCCGCGTCCACGCGGTGGACAGCGATCCGCGGGCGGTGGAGCGGGTGCGGCGGCTGGCGGCCGAGCTGGCGCCGCGGCTGCCGCCCGAGAGCTTTCTCCAGGCGAAGGTGGATGCGCTGCCCTTTGCCGACGCCGGCATGGACGTGGTGATCAGCAGCGCCGTGCTGCACTTCGCGGCGGACCACGCGCACTTCGGGCGGATGGTGGACGAGATGTGGCGCGTGCTGCGGCCGGGCGGAATGCTGTTCGCGCGGCTGGCCAGCAGCATCGGCATCGAGGCGCGGGTGCGGCCGGGGGAGAACGGGCGCTGCCGCCTGCCGGACGGCTCCGAGCGCTTTCTGGTGGACGAGGCCGTGCTGCTGGCGCGCACGGAGGCGCTGGGCGGCGTGCTGCTGGACCCCATCAAGACCACCAACGTGCAGAACCTGCGCGCCATGACCACGTGGGTCGTGCGGAAAGCCGGGTAGAAGGAGATTCGAGGGATGGATGCGGGACTGGTGCGGATGAGCAGGTTCGTCAGCAAGGTGCTGCGGCACGCCCCGGAGTCCGTGGGGCTGCGGCTGGACGAGGCGGGGTGGGTGGACGTGGACGATCTGCTCGCCGCCGCGGCGCGCTCAGGCGTGGCGCTGGACCGCGCGACACTGGAGCGCGTGGTCGCGGAGAACGACAAGCAGCGGTTCGCGCTGAGCGGCGACGGAGTGCGGATCCGCGCCAGCCAGGGCCACTCCGTGCCGGTGGAGCTGGGGCTGGCGCCGGCCGTGCCCCCGGACGTGCTCTTTCACGGCACCGCCGACCGCAGCCTGGAGTCCATCCGCGCCCAGGGTCTGGTCCCCGGCCGCCGCACCCACGTGCACCTCTCCGCCGACGAGGCGACCGCGGTGAACGTGGGCCGGCGGCACGGACGCCCCGTGGTGCTGCGCGTCGAAGCCGGCCGGATGCACCGCGCCGGCCACGCCTTCTACCGCAGCGAGAACGGTGTCTGGCTGACCGTCGCCGTCCCCCCCGAGCACCTCTGCTTCCCCGGCGACTGACGAACGGCCGCTCCACGAACGGCGGACGAGCTCGTGCCTACTCCCCGCCGGACGGCGGCGAGATCTCGAGCGCCCACTCCACGCGGATGTCGGGCGCCAGCGACGCGGCCACCGAGCAGTACCTGTCGAACGAAAGCTGCACCGCCCGCTCCACGTGCTCGCGCGGCGAGTCGGTGGACACGCGGTAGGTAAGGTGCAGGTCCGTGAGCCGCCGCGGATGCTCCGCCGCGCGCGAAAAGCGCACGGACACGCTGGCGGCCGTGGGCGGCGTGCGGCGCTTCTCCAGGTAGTCCACCACGTCGATGGCGCTGCACGAGGCGATGCTCACCACCAGCGCGTCCACCGGGCTGGGCGACGCCTGGCGCTTTCCATCCACCAGGATCGCGGGACCGCCGGCGGGGCCGCCGCGCCAGCGCATCTCGCCCTCCCACTCCACCTCGATCGGATACTCGACAGGCACTCCCTCCGGCATCGTCTTTCCTCCAGGCGACGGCAAAAGCCCGCCCCGGTGCGGGGCGGGCGCTCGATTGTATGGACCGGGTGGTCCCGGCCGCTCAGTAGGTGCTGGGCGGCGGCGGGTCGCGCGGCTTGGTGCGGTTGGTGGCGCTGATGATGCCGATGCCGATCAGCACGATCACGCCCACCGCGATCCACGTCGTGGGCACGCCCAGCAGGGTGGCGGCGATCGCCAGCCCGATGACCAGGACGATGTAACCGATCAGAAACGTCGCGAATGAGGACATGCCTCTTCTCCGGCTTGGGTTCTGCGCACGACGGATGCAGGAGCAGTGCCGGAATGGACGAACCGGCGTGAAACCGCCTCGCGCGAGGACGCGGCGGACGCAGACGAGGACGCGGAGGCACCCCTCCTCCGGGTCCTCGTTCTTCGTCGAGTCCTCCGCGTGAAACGCTTTTCCCCGATCGGGCGAGAACCGCCACCCCTTGGTGGATCAGGTCGATCCGGATAGATTCATCCCTCCTTCCGCCACCCCCTCCGTTTTTCGCATCTTCGCACGCAGATGAAGCTTATCCGCCGCCTCGGGGCGCTGTTCGCGCTCGCCGCCGCTGCTGCCTGCACTGACGCGCCGGGCGCGTTCGATCCGGCCGGCATCCCCGCACCCGAGCCGCCGCTGGCCGCCCTGCAGTGCACCGTCACCGTGGCGCGCGGCGAGATGCGCTGCGGCGAGGCCGCGCCCCTGGGCGGCGGGCTGGGCGACGTGATGGTGGGCGGCCAGGGCACCTACGTGCAGCTGCGCTCGGCGAACTCGAAGTACGACAGCATCGCCCGCGTGTACTCCATGGACGTGACGCTGCAGAACCTGCTGGGCCAGCCCGTGGGGACGGAAGACGGAACCACGCCGGCCGGCATCCGCATCTTCTTCTACACCCCGCCCGCCGCCAGCGCCGGCAGCGGCAGCGTGGAGCTGAACAACCCCGACGGCACCGACATCTTTACCGAGGCCGGGCAGCCGTACTTTCTGTACCCCGACGTGCTGGCCGCCTACGAGCGCACCGCGCCCAAAGCGTGGAAGTTCGACGTGGCGCCGGGCGTGGAATCGTTCAGCTTCCAGGTGTACGTCTCCGCGCGGGTGCCCAACGAGCAGGGCGTGCTGCGCTGGACGCGCGAAAAGGGCGACGTGGTGTCGCGCGACCTGTTCACCGTCTGGGGCACCGGGCCCAACGACATCTGGGCCGCCGGCAGCGGCGTGATGATGTACAACAACGGCACCCGCTGGGTGGTGATCCCCGGCGACTGGAAAGGGGTGGTGGAGATCCACGGCAGCGCCACCGACGACGTGTGGGCGGTGGGCGGCGGCTACGGCGAGATCCACCACTTCGACGGGCGCCGGTGGAGCCTGGTGCCGGCCATCAACGAGAACTGGAGCGCCGTGTGGGCCGGCGCGCCCGACAACGCCTACGTGGTGGGCTCCGCCTGGGGCAACGTGATCCGCTGGAACGGCACGGGGTGGGACACCGTCTTTCCCCACGCCTACGGCCGCTCGTTCTACGACGTGTGGGGCTTTGGCGAGAACGACGTCTTCCTGACCGGCGGATGGTGGAACGCGGCCACCCAGCGCAACGACAACTTCGTGTGGCACTGGGACGGCACCGCCTGGGACAGTACGGCCATGCCCGCGGGCCAGGGCATCGGCAGCATGTGGGGCTCGTCGCGCACGGAGCTGTACGGCGTGGGCGGCACCGGCAACATCCAGCGATTCGACGGCACCTCGTGGACCCGGGTGGGCGCCGGCGTGACCAGCTTCCCGCTGCGCCAGATCTGGGGGAGCGGGCCCAACGACATCTGGGCGGTGGGCGGCTACACCGGCGGGGCGGAAGCCGCGGTGGTGCACTGGGACGGCGTGGCGTGGACGGCGGTGGAGACGGGCGCCCCGGGCAGCGTCCTCGGCGTGTACTCGCCCAACCCTGACAAGGTGTACCTGGTGGGCCGCCGGGGGATGATCCACCGGCGCTCCGGCGGCAAGTGGGCGGGGGAGACCAGCGGCAGCCAGGACTGGATCGGCGGCGTGGCGGCGGTGTCGGAGGGCGACGTCATCACCGCGGAGTGCGGCGGGCTCAAGCGCAACACGGGCCCCGGCGGAAGCTGGCAGACCATCTACGCCACCACCGACTGCCTGGAGAAGGTGTGGATCACCCCCGGCGCGTCGCAGATCTTTGCCGTGGGCAACGTGGAGGCGACCTTTCCGCGCGTGGGGGTGGTCGTGCGCTGGGACGGCGCGCAGTGGAGCCGCACCGTGTTCCCCGACGTGGCCTACCTGCACGGCGTGTGGGGGCTGGACGCCACGCACGTGTACGCCGTGGGCTACGGCTACGACGACAGCACCGGGAACCAGATCCCGCACGTGTACCGCTGGGACGGCAGCACGTGGACGGAGATGCCCACCGGGCAGCCCACCGGCCAGCTGGCCGGCGTGTGGGGCACCTCGCCCGACGACCTGTGGGTGGTGGGGAGCATGGTGCTGCGCTGGGACGGGGAGACGTGGACCCGCCAGTACGTGCACGAGTGGGCGGACAGCTATTCCGACGTGTGGGGCACGGGGCCCGACGACGTGTTCCTGGCCGGAGGCCGTGTGGCGCACTGGAACGGCACCGCGTGGTCCAGCATCTACCCGCGCCTCAACTACCAGGGCACGGGTGTGTGGGGAACCGGCCCCAACGACGTGTACGTCGTCGGCTCGCAGACGCTGCACTGGAACGGCAGCGCGTGGACGGAGGTCAACATCGAGACCGCCGCGTCGCTGATGGACATCGGCGGCGTCTCCGCCCGGCACGTGTGGGCCGTGGGCCAGGGCGGCGTCGTCATGCGCGGCCGGCGGTAGAAAGCATCACGCGGAGGGACGGACGAGAGGACGCGGAGAATCGATCGATTTCTCCGCGTCCTCTCGCGTTCCCCCGCGTGAAATCCGCGATTATGAATCCGGGAAAAGAATGTGACTTCCTGAGGGAGCGCACGCGCAGATTCTACCGCCCGCACGGACTCCGGCGCGCGACCGAAGGACCTCCTCTCGGCTGCGCAGGGGCCGGATCAGGACGCGGAACCAGCCCCTTCGTGCTGCTGGCGAGGTCCTTCGGTCGGCGCGCCGGGTTCCCGGTCGAGGCAACGCTCAGCGCGGCGCCTCCCTCAGGAAATCATGCGCTCTATTGCCGGATTTGGGATTACTGGAGCCGCGGCAGGTGCCTGGCCGTGAGCGCCTGCAGCCAGCCGTGGATGCCGCCGTTGGTGGCCAGGACGCGGCCGGTGTGCAGGGGGGATTGGACGTCCCCCGGCCAGCCGGTCACCCGCCCGCCCGCCTCGGCCACCAGCAGCATGCCGGCGGCCACGTCCCACGGCGCCAGGCCGATCTCGAAGAACCCCTCCACCCGCCCCGCCGCCACGAACGCCAGGTCCAGCGCGGCGCTCCCCGCCCGCCGCACGTCGCGCGTGCCGCGGACGGCGTCCGCCACCAGCAGCATGTAGGCGTCCAGCTCCCCCTTGCCGCGCTTGAAGGGAAAGCCCGTGGCCAGCAGCGCGCGGGCGGGGTCGTCCGTATCCGTCACCCGGATTCGTTCGCCGTTCAGCCAGGCGCCGCCGCCGCGGGTGGCGTGGTAGACCTCGCCCAGCAGGGGCGCGTGGATCACCGCCGCCGCGACCCCGTCGTCATCCGCGAAGCCGATGCTCACGCAGACGAACGGGTGCCCGTGGATGAAGTTCGTCGTTCCGTCGATGGGGTCCACGTACCAGCGCCGCCCCGCGTGCACCCGCTCCGACGAAAGCTCCTCGCCGATGATGCGGTCGTCCGGAAAGCGCGCGTGGACGACCGCGGCGACGGCGCGCTCCGCCGCCTCGTCCACCGCCGTCACCAGGTCCGCGCGCCCCTTCTCGCGCACCTGGTCGGCCCCGCCTCGCGCCCGGATCAGCGCCGCGGCGGCGGCCGCCGCCCGGAGCGCCGTCTCCAGCTCTGCCGCGAACGGCGTCTCGTCGTCCATCGTCCTGGAACTCCCGTCCTCCGCCGGCGGTACGCACAGCGCCCAATGCGCCGCCCTGCACGGCGGTGGCGCGGGGCGCCGGCAACCTGTACATTGCGCCGTCCGCACGCAAGAAAAACCCGGCATTCACTTGCAGCCACCCCCGCGGCTCCCTGCCGCGGACGCGCGCATCCATGCGCGCGCAGGCCAACCCCGACCCGTTGACCCGCATGAGCAAGCACCCCTCCCAGGCGTACGCAGGCGGCGGCCCGGCGCCGCACGCCTCGACGGACACCGCGTTCTTCGGACACCCGCGCGGCCTGTCCACGCTGTTCTTTACCGAGTTGTGGGAGCGGTTCTCGTACTACGGGATCCGGCCCCTGCTGGTGCTGTTCATGGCAGCCGCGCTGGCCGACGGCGGAATGGGGATGAGCCGCGACCAGGCGGCGCCCATCGTGGGCATCTACGGCGCCAGCGTGTACCTGGCCTCGCTTCCCGGCGGGTGGGTCGCCGACCGGCTGCTGGGGCTGCGCCGCGCCATCTGGTACGGCGGCATCCTGATCGCGCTGGGGCACGGCGCCATCGCGCTCTCGGCCATCGCGGGCAAGCCCGCGTTCTTCCTGGGGCTGTTCCTGATCGTACTGGGCACCGGGCTGCTCAAGCCCAACATCAGCGCCATCGTGGGCGACCTGTACCCCGAGGGCGGCGCCCGGCGCGACGCGGGCTTCTCCATCTTCTACATGGGCATCAACGTCGGCGCCCTCATCGCCCCGCTGGTCACCGGCTACCTGGGCGAGGACGTGGGCTGGCACTACGGCTTCGGCGCCGCGGGCGTGGGGATGGTCATCGGCCTGATCTGGTACCGGATGACGGCCGACCGCACCCTGGGCGAGATCGGGATGCAGCCCTCCGGCACCGAGCAGGAGCGCAGGCAGGCGGTCACCTACCTGGCCATCGGCTTCGGCGTGCTGGCGCTGATCGTGGTGGGCGTGTTCATGTCGGGGCTCACCCCGCTGGACATCGCGCAGAACATGAGCTACGTGATGGCGGCGCTGGCGCTGTCGTACTTCGCCTACATGTTCTTTGGCGCGGGGCTGAACACGGACGAGATGAAGCGGGTGGCGGTGATCATCGTCCTCTTTGTCTTCGCCACCATCTTCTGGTCGGCGTTCGAGCAGGCGCCCACCTCGCTCAACCTCTTTGCCGCGGACTACACGGACCGCACCATCGGCGGATGGGAGATGCCCATCCTGTGGCTGCAGAGCGCCAACTCGTTCTTCGTCATCGCGCTGGCGCCGGTGTTCGCCGCGCTGTGGGTGTCGCTGGCCCGCCGGCGCGGCGACCTGAGCAGCCCCGCCAAGTTTGCGCTGGGCCTGTTCTTCGCCGCCATCGGCTTTGCCATCATGATCTACGCGGCGCGCGCGGTGCTGGCGGGCGGCGAGGGCTTCCGGGTGTCGCCCTGGTGGCTGGTGGCCAGCTACTTCTTCCAGACCGTCGGCGAGCTGTGCCTTAGCCCGGTGGGCCTGTCGTCCATGACCAAGCTGTCGCCGCGCCGGTTCACGGGGCAGATGATGGGCGTGTGGTTCATGGCGGCCGCCATGGGCAACCTGATCGCCGGCATCGTGGGCGGCCACGTGGACCCCGAGAACCCGCAGCAGATGCCGGCCCTCTTCGAGCGGACCACCATCTCGCTGCTGATCGCGACCGCCGTACTGGCCGCGCTCATCATCCCCATCCGCCGCATGATGCAGGAAAAGCCGGTCTCCAGCTCCTGACCGGCGGGAGCTTCGGTGGATGAGAAGGCGCCGCGTGCCCGGTTGGGTACGCGGCGCTTTGCTGTGAACGGGCGAAGGGGTGAACGGGTGAAGGGGTGAACGGGTGAACGGGTGGAGGGGTGATCGCGCTTCGGCCGGGCCGGCGTTCACGCGCCTCCCTCCACGCGTGCGGCCGTTGCCGACGCATGCGGGTGAAGCCCAGTTCGCGTGGAACGAGCGAGACGGGGCTTGTGGCCGTTTTAGCCGCGGGCTTCAACCCGTGGTGCCCGCGCACACCAAACCATCCGGCGACGCACCTCCTCCCGCCACCCCGTTCACCCGTTCACCCGTTCACCCGTTCACCCGTTCACCCGTTCACCCGTTCACCCGTTCACCCGTTCACCCGTTCACCCGTTCACCTGTTCCCCGGCACGGTCCGAATTCCGCGGTGTACGGGCCGGGAGGAGCGACCAGAACGGAGAAACGGCGATGATGACGGACGACGAGATCGGGGAGCGCATCCGCGACCGCGGGCTGGAGGAGGCCTACATCCGCGAGCTGATGGCCAGCCTGGGCTTCGACCCGGCGGACGGGTTCACCATGGAGGGGATCGAGGCGCTGGACAGCGCGCCCATGGAGATCCGCCGCCGCGCCGCCCTGCGCACCCTGGCGCTGGGCGCGGAGCACGAAGCGTAGGCGCATTGCCCCGCGCCCGGGCGGCGCGCTATCCTCCCGCGCCCGCACCCACGCCGCCCGCATCCCGCACCCATGCGCCCGTACCGCCTCCCCTTCGCGCTGACCGCGCTCTGCGCCGCGTGCGCATCCACCTCGCCCGCCGCCGTCCCCTCCCGCTTCGCCCAGGAAGTCGTCGACACCGGCACCATCGCCGGGGCTCCGTACCGCATCGAGATCCCGGCCGGGTGGAACGGCGGGCTGGTGATGTACGCGCACGGCTACGAGATCGTCGGCACGCCGTTCGAGCCCCTGGCGCCCCGCCATGCGCAGTTCCGCGAGGCGTTCACCCGGCGCGGGTTCGCGTTCGCGCAGTCGTGGTACCGGGCGCAGGGGTGGGCCGTGCGCGAAGGGATCGACGACACCGAGGCCCTGCGCCGCCGGTTCATCCGCCGCTACGGCCGCCCGGACAGCACCTTCGTCACCGGGCACTCCATGGGCGGGCTGATCACGCTGGCCACGATCGAGGGGCGGCCGCGGGCGTACGACGGCGCGCTCCCCCTCTGCGGCGTGCTGAGCCCCACGCTGGAGGGGATGCGGACGATGTTCGACCTGCTGGTCTCGTTCGACTACCTGTATCCCGGCGTGCTGACCCGCTCGCCGCGCGGCCTGGTGGACCTTCCCGCCGCGCCGGCGCCCGAGCGCGATTCCATCGTCGCCGCGGTGCGCGCGGAGCCGGAGCGCGCGGAGGCGCTGGCCCGCCGCTACGCCCTGCACCCGCGCAGCGTCCCCGGCCTTGTCTGGTTCTTCGCCACCATCCTGCGGGAGATGGAGGCGCGCGCCGGCGGCAACCCGTTCGACAACCGCGGCACCGTCTACCGCGGCCTGGGCAACGACACCGCCAGCGCCCGCGGCGTCCGCCGCTACGCCCCAGACCCCGCCGCCGTAGAATACCTCCGCTCGCGCTACACGCCCACGGGCCGCGTCTCGGACCCGGTGTTCGCCGTGCACACCACCTACGACGCCACCGTGCCGCCCGAGCAGATGGACCGCTACCGCGCCACCGTCCAGCTCGCCAGGACGGAGGACCGCTTCGCCGCCGCGTACGTGGTCGCCGACGGCCACTGCAGCTTTACCCCCGCGCAGGTGGGCGCCGCCTTCGACGCCCTGCGCGCCTGGGCCGCCACCGGCCGGCGCCCGGCGGAGGGCGAGCTCGTCGTGCAGTGATGTCCCGTCGAGAACCCGCCAGCCACGTGCCGTCCGGCCGCGGGAGCGAATGAATTCGCCGCTGCGACTTCCGTCTGCGCGGACTCGGCGGCCCGGCGGCATGCGGCGTTCCCGGCACCCGCGCGTCCGCAACCAGGCGTCACCCCGATGAATCAACGGAGCCAGCGGAGCCGGCGAGAGAAACTCCGTTGACTCCGTTGACTCCGTGTGAGGCCCCGTCAGTTCCCTACTGCTTCACCACCCGGATGGCGTCGGCGGCGAGTGTGCCCGCGCCGGCGAGCGAGCGCGACATCAGCACCTTGCCCCATCCCACCTGGCCAAAGGTGTAGGTGCCCAGCAGGTTCCACTGTCCGCCGTCGATCTGCTGGTTCACCAGGAGGTCGGCCAGCATGGTGCCGCCGTCCAGCTCGAACACGCGGTACGAGGCGCTGGTGGTGCGGGTGCTGGACTCCGGCCACCACGCGTACACCTTGTACGAGCCCGGCGAGCTGATGTAGAACTTGAACGCCGCGCCATCGTTGGTCGCACCCGCGCCGTCCGTCAGGCGAAAGCTGTTCAGGTGCTTCTGCGCGTTCCCCGCGGCGTTGGACCAGCTGCTGGTCCAGGTGAACTTTGCGCGCGTGGTGTCGTTGTTGGCGTTGTCGTCGTCCACCATGATGTCGTGCGCGCCCGTGCCCAGGCTGAAGCTGAAGTTCTGCGCCAGGTACGTCTCGTACGCCCGCACCAGCGCGGCCGCGTAGCTGGCGCGGTTGGTGGCGTTGTCGCGCACCCCGGTGTAGTTGTGCTCGATCTGCAGCCCGCAGATGTTGCCGCCGCCGGCGCACCCGTGCTGCTGCAGGCTGTATCCGCCGGTAAAGTACGGATCGGACGTTCCCGGCGCCGGCGTGGAGGTGCTGGGGACGGACGGGTATCCCTGCGCCTCCAGCAGCGTCCCCAGGCTGGCGCTCCCCCGCAGCACGCCGCTGAACGAGACGGTGGTCGCCGCGGAGAAGGTGCGGAACGAGCTCTCGTTCTCGTACGCGCTGCTTCCGTTCAGCGTCACGTCCGACTGCTGAAGGTCGCCGGACTCCAGCAGGTAGCCCAGCTCCAGCCGCTGGATGCTGTGTCCGTGGCCGTGGATGTCGGTGAACCACCCCCGGCCGTGGTCGGTGATCACCTTCGATTTCGCGACGCCGATGAAGTCGTGGTACTCGTCCCAGGCGATCTCCGCCTCGGCGTCGCCGCAGGCGCCCGTCGCCATGGAGCGGTTGGGGTCCAGCTTGCCGCGGTACAGCCTGCTGATGACGACGTGCGGATACTTGCCCGTCCTTGCGTGGAACGCCGCCTGGATCTCGCGTACCAGCGCCTCGGTGTTCGCGTCCGACTGCGTGACGATGTCGGTGGTGTCACATCCCGTGGTGGTGCGGTCGGGGATCTCCGACGGCGTGAGCGAACCCCCGTGCGGCGCCGCGAAGATGACCGGCGTGTTCCCCGCGATGTACTCGATGTAGCCGTTGCGCCCCGTGTACGACTGCCCGGGCGTGTACGGCCCCGCCGGGATCGCCAGCGCGGGGCCGACGCCCGCCGCGTCGGCCGGGGCGGGGGCGGACGTGGGATCGTCCGCGCACGCCGCCGCGGCGGCCAGCACCGCGACCGCGAACAACCATCGAGCCGGCCCGAATGCACCTGCGTTCATCCTGCCACCTCCCGACGCAAGTTATCCGCATGCGAGACAACGACCTCCGCGTTTCTGGAGGCGGTCTCGGGGGGTGGGCGCCCGCTGCAATCACCGAGCCATCCCTTTCGTGCCGATCATCGGACATCCCGTTGCGGCACAACGTCTTGTACGGTCCGGTCGAAACACATGCCTGTCGCGGCGCGGCGCCCACGGCTCCGGCGACCCGTTTCCGTCCGCGCGGCCATCCGCCCGGGGTGCGTCATCCACGCTGCGCCTTGACGCGCCCGCGTCCAGCCCGCATCCCTTCAACACGCAGCCGCCCACGCACCCGGACCGCATGTTCCACATCGACCCGTCCGACCCCACGCCCGCCGAGGCGCAGATCGTCCGCACGGTGCGCTCGGCGCTGGGGGCGGGGCTGCTGAGCGCGGGGCAGCCCATGCCCACCGTGCGGCAGCTGGCCGTGGAGCTGCGCGTGGGCGCCAACGCCGTCGCCCGCGCCTACGCCGAGCTGGAGCGGCAGCAGGTGCTCGAAACCGTGGGCGGGGTGGGCATCGTAGTGCGTGCGTCGCCCGAGGCCATTCGCCGCGAAGAGCTGTTCGACGAGCTGT
>DASUVG010000091.1:0-17565 GCA_036379135.1 Longimicrobium sp. | reverse complement strand
GTTCGAGCGCGGCTCGCAGTTCCTGCGCATCGTGTGGCAGGACGGCCGCGTGGCGGGCATCTCGCCCGCCTCCGAACCCGGGCCCACCCTGTTCGCCCCCGTCGGCGCGGACACCTGGGCATCGTACGACTTCGCCACCGGCGCCAGCACCCGCGTGCGCCTGGAGGGCGGCGCGCTGGTCATCGACACCCCCGCCGGCCCCGTGCGCGCCTCGAAGTCCGAATGATCGGAAAATACAGAAGAATGCCTCACACAGAGTCAGCAGAGTCAACAGAGTTTGTGTGGTGCGAGCTCCATACCCTGTCCCGTTTCCGCGGGCGGGAACGGCAGGGGATCCGCGGAATGGCACGAGACGACTCTGTTGACTCTGCTAACTCTGTGTGAGGCCAATCTTTAAAGCTTTTCGGATGAGAAGAGGGCGGGCTCCCGCGCCGGGAGCCCGCCCTCCTTCATCCACCGAAACGGAAGCCGGAGGTCAGTCGCGGCTCTGCAGCTTGGCGAGCAGGCGCAGGATCTCCAGGTACAGCCACACCAGCGTCACCATCAGGCCGAACGCGGCGTACCACTCCATGTACTTGGGCGCGCCCGCCTCGGCGCCCTGCTCGATGAAGTCGAAGTCCAGCACCAGGTTCAGCGCCGCGATCACCACCACGAACAGGCTGAACAGAATGCCGAACGTGCCGCTCTCGTGGATGAACGGGATGCCGGCGCCAAAGAAGCCCATCACGATGTTCACCAGGTACAGCATCGCGATGCCGCCCGTGGCCGCCACCACGCCCAGCTTGAAGTTCTCCGTGGCGCGGATGAGGCCGGAGCGGTACGCCAGCAGCAGCGTGAACAGCGTGCCCATGGTCAGCGCGATCGCCTGCATGGCGATCCCGGGGTACCGCTGGTGGAACACGCCCGAGATGGCGCCTAGGAACAGGCCCTCCAGCACGGCGTACATGGGCGCGGTGACCGGCGCCCACGTCTTCTTGAAGATGGTGATGATGGCAAAGACGAGCGCGCCGATGGCGCCCAGCACGGCCGTGCCCATCGCCGCGCTGGGGTCCCAGGCGTTCAGGACCTTGTTCCACATGTACGAGGCCGGCACCAGCATCAGCAGCAGCAGGATGCCCACCTTGTTCACCGTGCCCCCGATGGTCATCACGCCCGTACCCGGGGCGGCGCGCTCGAAGGTCTTGGAGTTCAGCGACGGATTGGAGGTTCTCATGGCTCCGTGAGACTCGGGTGTGGTTGCGATACGGCGTCTATACGCCGATGGGGTGCGGCGGGTTTCGCTCCGCCGGGGAAAAACGGCGGCCTATCGCCGCCAGGTGATCTCGATGGTGCTGTACGGGTGCCCGCCCGGCTCCTCCGCGTACGACCGGGAACGGCGCTGCACGCGGTACTCTATGCTCAGCTGGCGCGCCGAGATCCCGACGCCCCAGGTGGTCTCCGCCACCAGCAGCTCGCGCGAGACGCGCGTGTCGCCGCCGAACGTGTTGCCGTCCAGGAACAGGTCGTGGGCCACCACCTCGCCCCCCGCGCCCGCCGTGACGTACGCCGACACGGCCCGCTGCGCCCGCGCCGCCCACGGGTGCGGCAGCCGCGTCCCCGCGCGGGCCCGCGCCGCCGCCTGCATCCCCGTGCGCAGGTTTCCCGCGGAGGCGCCCGCCTGCGCCACCACGTCCGCCGCGCGCACCCCGCCGATGCGGGCCTCCGCCACGCGCCGCTCGATCCCGTAGCGCACCGCCACCGCCGGCTCGAACGCCAGCTGGTGTCGCCAGCCCACCGGCTCCCAGAAGCCGGCCATGCGGTGGTACGCCTCCATCACCGGCCTGCCCAGCGAGGGGCCGCCCGTCACCCCCGCCTCGATCCCCACGCTGTGGCGCGTCCTGCCGTCCACCACGCGCCCCGTCGCGGCCGCGTACAGCCAGCCGGCGTAGGGGCGCTGCCCGGTCACCGGCTCGTAGCTGTCCTCGCGCGGGCCGTACAGCCGCTGCCCCACCTCGAAGGTGGTCGACGCGCAGCCGGCCTCCGCGTCCGCCTCCGCCGTCCCCGCCGCGCAGGGCGCCAGGGTGGACGACAGCCCCCGCCACACCCCCGCGCCCTCCGTCTCCACCGCCAGCCGCAGCCCGTTGCTGTACTCGTAGTCGGGCCGCACGTCCATGGGGATCCAGAAGTTGTACGCGTCGTTGTCGCTGGTGAGCTGGTACGCGCGCACCTGCGCCGCCGCGGGCGTGGCGATCCCCAGCGGAAGAAGCGTAGCCGCGAGCGCGATCGCTCGCCTGGACCCGCGAAACGGCCTCATGCGGTGAAGAACGGAACGTACGGCGGAAGGATGCAGTGCAGCGGGCAGGGAATGTAATGCGTTCGGCGGCATCGCGTAAAGGCGGGGCCCCGCCTTCAGGGGCGGATGTCGATCGGCGCGGCATCCGGCACCGGCGCGCCGGATCTCCGTCCAGCTCCCCGTCCGCGTCCCCGCCGGGGGCGCCGCGGCGATGCAAAAGGTGATGAGACGAAGCCTGTGCATCATCTAAATCGAGGGATCAGGCCGATTTCTTGCCTCAACCCCGGCGCGGGGCACACCTGATCTCGGGAGGACGCGATGCCGAAGGGCTGGAGCAAGCACGACGAAGACATGTACGACGCGATCAAGGAGACCAACCTGGACCGCGGGATGGACGAAGGCCGCGCCCAGGAGATCGCCGCGCGCACCGTCAACAAGAACCGCCGGCTGGAGGGCCGCACGCCCAACAAGCACACGCAGGGCAGCGGAAACCCCCACAGCGGCTACGAAGACCGCACGCGCGACGAGCTGTACAACATCGCCAAGGCCAAGAAGATCCCCGGCCGCAGCAAGATGGGCAAGCAGGAGCTCATGGAGGCGCTCCGGGCGCATTGAGGGTGAACGGGTGAACGGGTGAACGGGTGAACGGGTGAACGGGTGAACGGGTGAACGGGTGATGGTAACCCGACACCTCGTCCGAAGTCTCGCCGGCCGTCCGACTTCACCCCGGCCGCTCGAGCGCATGTGACTTCCTATCCGCGGGGCCGGCTTCCAGGTAGTGGAGGGCGGCCCCGCGTGCAGTCGAAGCCCCGTTCGGCGAGCGCAAGCGAGCCGAGACGGGGCTTCTGGCATTTCTAGCCGCGGGCTTCAGCCCGCGGTGTATTCGATGCGGACCCGGCGGTGTTTCGCGCCGGACCGATCCTCCGGATCATGCGCGATCCGGCGATCGGCCGATCACGCCGCGAGGGCGCGGGTGGGGATCATCTCTTGAAGCGCGCGGCGCACGTAGACGGGAACCATGGCCCGGCGCCAGTCGGGATCCACGATGATGTTCTCCAGCGGATGGCACTGCTTGTACGCCTGCCGCGCCACCGCCTCCACCACGTCCCCCAGCCGGTGTCCCGCGGCGATCTTCTCCAGCCCCGTCACCACGCGCGGCCGCGACCCCAGCGCCGAGACCACCAGCGAGATGCGCCGCACCGTCTCATCCGGCGCCAACTCCGCCGCGGCGGCGATGGAGAGGAGCGGAAAGTCGATGGAGTTGCGCTGCCGCACCTTAACGTACGCCGTCCGCACCGCGGGATCGGGAAGGGGGATTCGGACGCGGGCCACCAGCTCGTCGCGGCGGCGGACGGTGTTCCACACCCCGTCGGCGATGAAGAACGGGTCCACCCCCACCGTCCGCGTCCCGTCCGCCGACACCAGGTCCACCGACGCGCCCAGCGTGATGAGCGCCGGCACCGTGTCGGCCGAGTGGGCGGCCACGCACTTCTTGCCCGTGCGCGTCACGTGGCACACGTCCCCGTCCTTCTTTAGGCAGAAGCCCAGCGCCTGCCGCCAGAACAGCGACTGGTTGTAGTAGGTGCAGCGCGTGTCCAGGCACAGGTTGCCGCCGATCGTCCCCTGGTTGCGGATCTGCGGCCCCGCCACCTTTCCCGCGGCCTCCGCCAGCGACGGCATGGTCCGGCGCACCAGCGGGCTGCGCGCCACCTGCGTGAGCGTGGTGCACGCCCCGATCACCACCTGCGCCGCCGCGGGCGATCCCTCCTCCACCGCGCCGCCGTCCGCGTCCGCCAGCCACACGCCGTGCAGCTCCCGCACGCCCTTGAGCGCCACCAGGTGCCGGGGCGTGAACAGCCGGTGCTTCATGTTCGGCATCAGGTCCGTCCCGCCCGCGATGGGCATGGCGTCCTCGTGCGCGCGCAGGAATGCGACGGCCTCGTCCAGCGAGCCGGGGCGGTGGTACGCGTACTCGTGAAGGCGGAGCATCAGGCCGTACTACGGGTGATCGAACGCGCGGGAACGCGGGAAGATACGGCGGACGGACGCGGGTTTCCAGATGCGGATGGATCCGGCGGAAGAAGGCGGAGGGATTCAAGCTCGGGGATGGGGATCGAGCTTCGTCCGATGGCGTCCCCCATCCCCGGCCCTTACCCCACGAACAGCGTGGGGGAAGGGAGAATTCGATCGCGCTTCGGACGGCATCGGACTGCGTCCCCGGGGCGCCCCTCTCCCGGCCTCTCCCCAAAGACCCCTGGGGAGAGGAGAATTCGATCGCGCTCCGGACTGTCGGATGCGGGTCAACCTCCCCCAGGGTTTTTTGGGGGAGGTGGGCGAGGTTTACGAGCCCGGAGGGGGCGCGGCGGGCGCCAGTTCGACGCCGTTCGCAGCGCGTCAGGATCCGACGCGCGTCTCCATCGGCAGGCGCAGCACGAACTCGGCGCCGCCTTCGGGGGCCGGGCGCACCACGATGTCGCCGTCCAGGCGGCGCGCCAGCTGGCGGGCGATGGTCAGGCCCAGCCCGGTGCCGCGGTTCAGCGAGTCGGAGCGGGCTTCCTCGCCCAGCTGCTCGAAGGGATGAAAGATGCGCTCGCGCTCCTCCACCGGCACGCCGGGGCCGGAGTCCCGCACGGCGATCTCCATCCATCCACCCCCGTCCACCACCTCCGCCCGCACCCGCACCGCCCCCCGCGGCGTGAACTTGATGGCGTTGCTCACCAGCGCCGTCACCACCTGCCGCAGCCGCTCCGGGTCCGTCTCCACCTCGGGCAGCTCGTCCGGCACGTCCAGGCGAAACTCCAGCCGCTTGGCCTCCGCCTGCTGCGCCAGGTGCTGCAGGACGGGGGGAAGGAACTCCGCCAGCGGCACGGGGGCGTGGAAGATGGGGAGCCGGTCGATCTCCACCGTGGTCAGCAGCAGCACGTCGTCCACCAGGCGCGCCAGGTGCTCGGCGCACACGCAGGCGCGCTCGCTGGCCCGCGACGCGCCGGCGGGAACGTCGCCGTAGGTGTGCGTGGCCAGCAGGTGCGTGTAGCCCACGATGGCGTTCAGCGGGGTGCGCAGCTCGTGGCTCACGGCGGCGAAGAAGCGGCTCTTGGCGCGGCTGGCCTCCTCCGCTTCGGCGGCCAGGCGCGCCAGCTCCCGCTCGCGGGTAATGCGCTCGGTCACGTCCTCGAACAGCATCGACACGCCGCCGTCCGGGAGCGGGTGGATGGAAACGTCGAAGCAGCGGCCGCGGAACACCGGGCCCTCGGGGTACAGGGCGGCCAGGTGGCGCGGCTCGCGGTCCACCATCGTGGCGCGGATGGCCCTGCCCAGGTACGCGGGCTCGGCGGGGAGCAGCTCCCACAGGTCCGTCCCCGCCGCCCGGTCCCGGCGCAGGGAGACCAGCACCTCCGCGGCGCGGTTGACGTACAGGATGCGCCACTCGCGGTCCACCGCGATGAACCCGTCGCGGATGGACTCCAGCAGCTGCTCGTACTGGTCCGCCAGCCGCTGCTCGCCGGTGCTGTCGCGAAAGTGCAGCGCGATGCCGCCGTCCACGGGGGTGGCGTGCACGGCCAGGTGGCGCGCGAACAGCTCGCGGTCGCTCAGCACCGTCAGGTTGAGCACCACGCCCTGTTCCGCCACGCGCGCCAGGCGCTCGCGCACCTGCCGGTCGGCCGTGCCGGGGACCACGGTCCACAGGGCGCGCCCCAGCGCGTCGGCGCGGTCTACGCCAAACAGGCGCTCCGCGGCGGCGTTCCAGTAGGTGATGCGATAGTCGGCGTCCGCGATGCAGAACCCGTCGGCAAGCGCCTCCAGGACGGCATGGCGAGACACCTCCACCATTGCAGACACGACGGACACACGCTGGCTCCAGAGAATCGCCCGGGGTCCGGGCGGAAAGCGGCGGGGCCGCCGCACGGTGCGTGCCGCGCCCCGGTTCCTGTCAGACCCGTCCCCGCCCACGGGGTTCCCGCCGCGCGGACGAAGGGTCCGCAGAGGGACGGTCCGCCGCTACCGCCGCGTGAACCCCGCCCCCGGCAGCCAGTGGGGAAGCGCGCCGCCCCACGCCACCTCCAGCGCCGTGCGCAGCATCACCCGCCCCTGCTGCAGCGCGCCGGCGTAGTCCCATCCCTCCCGGTAACAATCCGACGGCTGATGGTAGTGCTTTGTCACGAACTCCTCGTACCACGTCTGCCCCCACCCCTCCGGCCGTCCCTGGAAGGTGAGCCCGTGGTCGAACGCCAGCGCGGGGACGCCGGCGCGCGCCATGGGAAAGTGGTCCTGGCGGTAGAAGATGCCCTGCTCCGGGTGCGGATCGGGGCGCACCTCCATCCCCTCCTCTCCCGCCGCGGCGCGCACCGCATCTCCCAGCGACGAGCGGTCCGCGCCGATGGGGGTGATGTCCGTGGTCCGCCCCTGCAGGTTGGCGCCGTCCACGTTCAGCGCGGCGGCCGTCGTGGCGAGCGGAAAGAGCGGGTTGCGCGCGTACCACTCCGACCCGATCAGCCCCGACTCCTCCGCCGTGGTCGTCATGAAGAGCAGCGGGCGCGGCGGGCGCACGGGCATGGCCGCCGCGGCCTCCGCCAGCGCCAGCAGGAGGGAGACGCCGCTGGCGTTGTCGTACGCGCCGGCGTACACGCGCCGCTCGCCGTCCGCGCCTTCGCGCACGCCCAGGTGGTCGTAGTGCGAGGTCATCACCACGGGCTCCGCGGCGCGTGCGGGATCGCTCCCCGGCAGCAGCCCGACGACGTTGGCCGTGCGCACCGGCTCCACCTCGCTGCGCACGGCGGCGCGGACGCGCACGCCGGTCTCCAGCGGGCGAAAGCCGCGGTTCTCGGAATCCGCCATCAGCGTGGCGAAGTCGTGCCCGGCGCGCGCCAGCAGGCCGCGGGCGACGGACTCCGAGATCCAGCCGCGCACCTGCAGCGGGAACTCCGGCGCGCCGGCCAGGCCGTACTGCGTTCCCGTGTTGGAGGTGCGCACCACGCTCCACGGGTAGCCGGCGGAATCGTCCGTGTGGATGAGCAGCGCCCCCGCCGCCCCGCGCCGCGACGCCTCCTCGAGCTTGTACGTCCAGCGCCCGTAGTACGTGAGCGCCCTGCCGCCGAAGAAGTCCGGCGTGGCCTCCGTCCCCGGATCGTTTACGCGGATCAGCAGCACCTTGCCGCGCAGGTCCGCGCCCTTGAAATCGTCCCACTCGTACTCCTGCGCCGCGATCCCGTATCCCACGAAGACGAGATCCGCATCGGTCTCCACCCGCGCCTCCGGAACGCCCGACTCCAGCACGTACTCGTCCTCGTACCGCGGCTCCATCGCCCCCTGCGGCGTCGCGAACGAGAGCGTGGGATGCGGCGTGAGCCCCACCATCGGCACGTCCTGCAGGTACGAGCCGCCCACCGGCTCCAGCCCGATGCGCTGGAACTGGCCGCGGATGTACTCCATCGCCAGGGTGCCGCCGCGGGTGCCGGGGGCGCGGCCCTCCAGCAGCTCGTGGGAAAGAAAGCGCAGGTGCGCGTCGATCACGTGCGGCTGGATGCGGGCGAGCGCCTCGTCCAGCACGGTCGGGTCGATGGGCATTCAGGTGTCGGTCAGGTGATGGCGTTCGCCGGATGCGCGGACGCGTCCGGTGTCGGCGAGGTGCGCCAGGATGGCCCGCAGCGAGCCTTCCGCGGCGCCGCGGAGCCCCGGATGGAGCTCGGCGCCGTAGACGCGGTCGATGAGCTCGCCCGGCGCGGCGGGCCCGTGCCGCAACGCGCGGACCACCTGCTCGATGCGCTCGGCGCGGTGGGCGCGGTAGCGGCGGACGGCCTCCATCCCGTCCGCGATCGGCGGGCCGTGGGCGGGATGGATGGCGCCCGGCCGCAGCGCTTCCAGGCGGTCCAGCGAGGCCAGGTAGTCCGTCAGGCTCCCCTCCGGCGGCGCGACCAGGGTGGTGTCTCCGCCGCCCATGAACATGTCGCCGGCGAGCAGCGCGCGGTCGTGCTCCGCCGGCCCCTCCGTCCATAGAAAGCAGACGTGCTCCGGCGCGTGTCCCGGCGTCGCGACGGCCGTCAGCACCCCCGCGTCCGTCTCGATCCGCTCCCCGTCCGCCAGCGGCTGCGTGACGGTGCCGCCGATGCGGCCGCCGAGCGCGCCCGCCGCCAGCCGCACCGGCGCCCCCGTCCGTGCGGCCAGCGGGGGCGCGGCGTCGCTGTGGTCACCGTGGCCGTGGGTCAGGAGGATGGCGATCGGCGCGCGCCCGTCGAGCGCGGCGAGGATCGTGTCCAGGTGCGCGGGATCGCCCGGTCCTGGATCGATGACCACCGCCCGCTCGCGACCCACGATGAACGTGCGCGTGCCGTCCAGCGTCATGGGCGACGGGTTCGGCGCGAGGATGGTCTGCAGCATGGGGTTGATGGATGGAATCGCGTTGCTTCGGATCGTTCGTCGCGAGGGGCGGCGCCCCCCCGGCTCGTAAACCTCGCCCACCTCCCCCAAAAAACCCTGGGGGAGGTTGGCGTTACCGCGAGTTCGGGGCTCGATGACGGAATCGAACTGCGCCCGCGGGGGTCCCCTCCCCCGGCCCCTCCCCGCTCGTTCCTCGCGGAGAGGGGAGAATTCGATCGCACGCCGGAAGGTGCGTCGCGGGCCGGGGAGGGGGGCGCCCACCATCCCGACCCGCACCCTCGGAAGCGCACGACCGCCGGTGCCGTTCATCCCCCCTC
Source organism: Longimicrobium sp. (assembly GCA_036379135.1). Classification (GTDB taxonomy): domain Bacteria; phylum Gemmatimonadota; class Gemmatimonadetes; order Longimicrobiales; family Longimicrobiaceae; genus Longimicrobium. The sequence goes on along the minus strand of DASUVG010000091.1, from coordinate 8,601 downwards.
CCGCGCAGTTTGCGGGAGGGGGTGGCGCGCTCTCAGGCGCCGCCGGGGGAGGGCCCCAGCGCCGCCGCGGTCTGCTCGATGCCGCGCAGCACGGCGCGCACCGGCGAGCCGTCGGCTTCCGGCATCCGCAGCGGCAGCGCGATCAGCTCGTACTCACCCGGTGGGACGCCATCCAGCAGCAGGTTCTCGATGATCCCCGCGCCCGCGCCCAGCAGCACCTTGTGCGCGACCAGATCCACCGCGTGGAACGGGTCCGGCGAGGGCGCGTCGGTGCCGAACAGGCGCACGCCCGCATCCACCAGCATCCGCGCGGACTCCGCGTCCAGCGCGGGAAAGACCGTCGGAAAGACGGTCGGGTCCCTCCAGGCGCCGGTGTGCACCAGCAGCCGCTCGGCCGGCCCGCCGGCCAGCACCTCCGCCGCCCACGCGGCATCCAGCCGCTCGCGGCCGACGGCATCCACCAGCCGCGCGGGCCCCAGGTACGCGTCCAGCGGCGCCTCGCCGATGCGGACGCCGTCCGGAAGCACGTGGAACGGACCGTCCGCGTGGGTGCCGGTGTGCGGGCTCAGGCGCAGCTCCGACACGTTCGCCTCGGACCCGGGGCCGATGCGCGCCGTCCACGCCAGGCGGCACGGCGCGTCGCCGGGCCACACGGGGTGGCCGACGACCAGCGGGCGGGTGACGTCGTAGAGTACGTGCATCAGACGACGATCTGGGCGATGAGGCGGGGGCGAAGCAGCGAGCGCACGGGGTGCACGTCGCCGGTGGCGTGGATGATGGCGTCGGCCAGCTGCGGGCGCCGGTCCAGGCGGCGGGCGGCCCACCGCAGCAGCCGCGGCCGCGAGACGAACGCCTCCACCACGTGCTGCAGCCGCTCGCCGGGGCCAAAGGCGCGGCGGCGGGCGCGCTCGTACGGCATCAGGGCGGCGGCGGAGGTGTCGCCCACCCGGAGCGCAGCGCCGATGGCCGCCGCCGCCAGCTCGGCGCCGCGGAGGGCGCGGTAGATGCCCTGCCCCGTGAACGGGTCGTAGTAGCCCGCCGCATCCCCCACCAGCAGCGCGCCGTCCGCCACGGCGCTGCGCACGGGGCAGTCGAAGGGGCCCGTCGCCAGCACGTCGTCCATCCGCTCGGCGTCCAGGAAGCCGCACTCCCGCAGCGCCGCGTCGAAGTACGCGTCCGCGTGGCCGCCCACCTCGTGCGCCTGCTCGGCGGGAACGACGACGGTGACGTTGGCCAGCCCGCCACCCACCTCCGCGATGCCCACGCATCCGCGGCCGCGGGCGCGCACCTGTCCGCATCCTCCCATGTCCGGCAGCCCGCGCACGTGCGCCGTCAGCGCCAGCTTGCGCAGCCGCGGCGCCCGCGCCAGCAGCCCCAGCCGCCGCAGCACGATGGAGCGCAGCCCGTCCGCGCCGATCACGATCCGCCCCGCGATCTCTTCCCCGCCCGCCACGACGCCACGGACGCGCCCGTCATCGCCCCGCAGCAGGTCGGTGGCCTTGATGCCTTCGCGCACCTCGGCGCCTGCGTCGCGGGCGTGGTCCAGGAGGATGGCGTCCAGCGCCTCGCGCGGCAGGGCGATGCCGTGCACGCCGGCGGCGAAGCGGCCGAGGAACGACGGACCGCTGTCCGACGCGATCCGCCAGCCGTCCAGACGCGCGGGGGCGGCCTCCATCACCCGGTCCAGCGCGCCCAGGCGGCGGAGCGCGGCGACGCCCGCGGGGTTGATGCACTCCGCGCACGGCTTGCGGCGCGGAAACCGGGCGCGGTCGATGACCAGCACGCGCCAGCCGTCCGCCGCCAGCAGCGCCGCCGAAGCGCTCCCCGCGGGCCCCCCGCCGACCACGATGGCGTCCCGGGTCATGGGCGCCTCGGGGGTGGCGATGACGGCGATTCAAAGCGTGCGGAGCGCGCGGTTAGCCGGTCGTACCACGCCAGCCGGGGCGAATGAATTCGCGGCTGGGAAAACGCGATGTCCGCCTGCGCGGACGGGTGCCGTGGTGTCGGAAGGTGCGGCGCGTCACCGCGCGGTTCGTAGTTGAAGCCCCACGCAGTTTGTGGGGCTTTCCGCAGTTGTTGCGGCGGCTTCAGCCGCTCGGGGATGATGCCGGAGGGTGCGCCCAGCAGGCATTCGCGACGTTTACACCCTCTCCCGCTTGCGGGAGAGGGTGCGAGCCTAGGCGAGCGGGTGAGGGCCCCCCGCGGATCGCGCATCGTCCCCATCACCCCTCCCGCTCCCAGACCAGCGCGACGCGGAACGGCTCGTGGCGGTGGACGCGTGCGCCGGGAAGGCGGGCGGCGCGGGCGAGATCGTCCAATTCCGCGGGGGTAAAGGCGCGGCGGACGGAGAGCGGGCCGTCGTGCGCGGTCACCGGATGGCGGCGCCAGAACGTGGCCGCGAGAAGGCGAGCACCGACGTACGCCGGCCTCGAGCGCCGCAGGTCGTTGACGATCCCGCCCATTCTCGCCACCCGGTGGAGCTCGCCCAGCACCCGCAGCAGGTCGGGGCGCGCGTCGAAGTGGTGGAGCGCGGTGGAGCACACCGCGAAGTCGAACGCACCGTCCGCGTACGGCAGATGCAGCGCGTCCGCCGGCTCCACGCGCACGTCCGCATCGCCCGCCGCGTTCCGCCGCGCGAAGTCCAGCGTGGTGGGATGGTTGTCCGTCGCGACGATCTGCATCCGGATCCCCCGCGCCCGTGCCCACGCGGCCGCCTTCAGCGGGATGTCCGCCGAACCGGTGGCCACGTCCAGCACGCGGTACGAGCGCCGCGGATGCCGTGCCACCAGCTTTCCCAGGTGGTGCAGGACCACGCGGTAGCCGCCCAGCCAGCGGTTCACGTGCTGCAGGTCCACCAGCGAGCGCCCCAGCTCCGCCGGGTCCTGGTCCGGCTCGTCCATCCGCTCCGCCCCGGCGGCCCGCGGCAGCGACGTCATTCCGCCGGCCCCTTCAGCACCCGCGCCGGCGCGGCGGAAAGGGGCTCCACGTGCACGACCACGCGGCGCGCGCCCAGCCGGCGGCGCACCTCGTCCTCCACCAGGTCGGCGATCTCGTGCGCCTCTTCGATGTCCAGCCCGCTGCGCACCGCGATGGTCAGCTCCGCGAAGCGCGCCCCCTCGCGCCGGCCGCGGGAGCGCACGTCGTAGGCGGCGTCCACCCCGTCCATCGCCTCGGCCATGCGCCGGATCTCCGTCGCCTCCACCGCGGCCTCGTCCACCAGCACGGGGATGGTTTCCCTGAGGATGTGGATGCCGGTGCGGATGATGAGGACCGCCACCACCAGCGTGGTCCACGCGTCCCCCGACCGCCACCCGAAGCGCGTCAGCAGCAGGCCCACGAGCACGGCCAGGGTGACGTAGACGTCCGCGCGCAGGTGCGCCGCGTCCGCCAGCAGCAGCTCGCTTCCCAGCGCCCTGCCGCGCCGCCGCTCGTACTCCGACGCCACGACGCCGATCACCAGGGACACCGCCATCACCCAGACGCCAAGGCTGGTATCCACCCGCTCGCCGCCGTCCCCGCCGATGCGACCAAGGGCCGTCCGCACCAGCTCGTAGACGGTGATGGAGAGAAAGGCCACCATGGCCAGCGCGCCCAGCGCCTCGAACTTCTCGTGGCCGTAGGGATGCTGTTCGTCCGGCTCCTGCCCCGCCACCCGCGCCATGGTGATGGCGACCACGGTGGTCAGCACGTCCAGCCCGCTGTCGAACGCGCCGCCCAGCACCGCCAGCGAGCCGGAAAGCAGCCCCGCCGTCCCCTTTGCCGCGACCAGGACCAGGCTTACGCCCAGCATCAGCATCAGCACGCGGCGCACCTCGCGCGAGCGCTCGTCGTGCGCGGCGGCCTCGGCGGCGCGGGTCACGTCATCGCCTCCCGCAGCCGCCGCGCCGCGTCTTCCACCTGCGGCTCCAGCGCGGCGGGGTCCAGCGTCGCCAGCAGGCCGTCGCGGTACAGCACGCGCCCCTGCACCGCCGTCATCACCACGTCGCACCCGCGCGCGGCGTGAAATACGGCGGCGACCGGATCGTGCACCGGACGCACGTGCGGCGCGGCGAGCGAGACCACGCACAGGTCCGCATCCTTCTCCGGCTCCAGCGTCCCGACCGACTCCTCCATCCCCAGCGCCCGCGCGCCGTCGATCGTGCACAGCTTCAGCAGCTCCGCGGGCCCCAGCACGCCGCAGTCCGCCAGCCGCGCGCGGTGCAGGATAGAGGCGATCCGGGCCTCCTCCATCAGGTCCAGCCGGTTGTTGCTGCCGACCGAATCCGTCCCCAGCCCCACGCGCACGTTCTGCGCGACCATCTCCGGGTACGGCGCCAGCCCGTGCCCCAGCCGCGCGTTGGCCACCGGGCAGTGGGCCACGGTGGACCCGGTGTCGCCCACGCGGCGGATGTCGTCCGTGTCCAGCAGCACGCAGTGGATGAGGAGCGGCCGCGCGCGCAGGACCCCCAGCCGGTCCAGCATCTCCACCGTGGTCCGGCCGCGCGGCGGCGTGTCGATGCCGCGCGCCCGCAGCCCCGGCGCGAAATCCCCCTCCCCCGCCTGCACCAGCTGGTGCTCGATGGCGCTTTCCGCCGCGTGCACCGCCATCGGCAGCCCCTCGGCCAGGGCGTACTCCGCCGCCGCGCCGAAGAGCGCGTCCGACACCGTGTACGGCGCGTGCGGCGAAACGCCGATGCGCACCCGGTCACACTCCCACGCGCGCAGGCACTCCACGTTGGCGCGCAGCCCCGCCATCGCCTCGTCGCGCTGCCCCGGGTGCGGGCCGAACACCTCCTGGTAGACCACGCCGCGCAGCCCCGCCTCGCACAGCGCGCTCGCCGACGCGCCGGACGACTCGGTCGCCGCCAGCGTGGTGATGCCGGAGCGCAGCGCCTCCACCATCGTCCATCGCGCCGCGGCGTGAAAGTCCGCCTCCGTGAGCGCCGCACGCTTGGCCCCCACCAGGCGAAGGATCCAGTCGCGAAAGCAGAGGTCTTCCAGCGCGCCGCGGAACATGGCCAGCTCCGGGTGCGCGTGGACGTTCACCAGGCCGGGAAGGATGGCCGCCTCGCCCAGCTCCTCCACCACGCAGCCCTCCGGCGGCTCGATGGCGAGCGCCGGCCCCACCGCCGCGATGCGGCCGTCCGTGCCCACCAGCACGGCGCCGTTGCGGATGGGCTCGGCGCAGACGGGAAGGACCCAGGCGGCGCGGTACAGCGTGAGGGGCAGCTCCGGCATCAGCTTCTATCGATCCGTCGATTCGATGATTCGATTTCGTTCGATTCACGCCCGCGCGCCGGCCGTCGAGCGCCGGCGCGCGGTGGCCGCCCTGCACGGTCCGGGCGAGGGGGTGGGACAATAGCAGGCGCCGGGCCGCGCGGCGCAATGGGGGCGTTTCCGGGGGCAGTGCGGACGTGCTCCGGAGGGTGCGGGCGCGAGGAGCACGCCCCCTCCCCCTCGTCCCCTCGCGACCTCCCCCAAAAACCCCTGGGGGAGGTTGGGTGTGGGCGGGGATCGAAGTGGTTCGAAAGATATCGAGCTGCGCCCGACAGGGCCCCCTCTCCCCCGGCCCCGATCCCGCAAACAGCGCGGGAGAGGGGTGACGCGATCGGGATCCGCAGAGCGGCTTCGGCAGGCTGGACGCGATCGGAATCTGCGGAAGCGCGATCGAATTCTCCCCTTTCTCCCGCGCAGCGGGGGAGAGGGGACGGGGGAGAGGGGGCCCTGTCGGGCGCCAGTTCGATGCCTGTCGTCGAGCGACGATCCAGGACGAAAACCCGCCCTCCGCCAGTAATCCGGCGGAGGGCGAGAGTCTTCGATCGGCGGTCTTTCCCGTCAGGCCGCCATCACACCTCGAACGTGCCGCCGGGCTGCAGGATCTCCACGCGCGCCGCCTCGCCCACCATCTCGCGGAAGCTCTCGGGGTTCTGCTCGATCACGGGGAAGGTGTTGTAGTGCATGGGGATGACGATCTCCGGCTGGATCATCTCCACGGCGCGGGCCGCATCCTCCGGCCCCATGGTGAAGTTGTCGCCGATGGGGAGGATGGCCACGTCCACGCGCCCCTGCAGCAGCTGCATGTCCATGATCAGCGCCGTGTCGCCCGCGTGGTAGATGCTGGGCCCGCCCTCCAGCCCGATCAGAAACCCGCAGCAGTCGGTGGTGAACGAACCGTCGTCGCCGTCGATGGAGCCGGTGTGCAGCGCCGGCGTCAGCTTTACGCGGCCGAACGGGAAGAGGTACGCGCCGCCGATGTTCATCCCGTGCCCGTTCTTCACCCCCTGCTTCTGGCAGAACGCCACCAGCTCGAAGGTGGAGATGACGGTGGCGCCCGTCTTCTTCGCGATCTTCACGCAGTCCGCAAAGTGGTCGGCGTGGCCGTGCGAGACGAGAATGTAGTCGATCTTCCCCACGTCGCCGCTCTTGATGGTGGCGGCGGGGTTGTCGTCGATCCAGGGATCGATGAGGATGCGCGTGCCGTCGTGCTCCAGCGTGAAGCAGGAGTGCCCGATCCAGGTAAGCGTCGCCATGATGAAACAGTGCGTTAGTGCGTGAGTGCGTCAGTGCGTGAGTGGGGAAGCGCCACCGCAGGATTCACTCCCGCACTAACGCACTTCCGCACTCACGCACTTTCGTTCAGCCGATCAGCGCCTCGTACCCGGCGGCGTCCAGCAGCCCGGCCACGGCCGCCGCGTCGTCGGCGCGCACCTTGATCATCCACCCCTCGCCGTACGGGTCGCTGTTGATGGCGGCCGGGTTGGCGTCCAGCGCGCCGTTGGCCTCCACAACCTCGCCCGAGACCGGCATGTACAGGTCCGACACCGCCTTTACCGCCTCGATGGTGCCGAACACCGCGCCGGCCTCGTGCCTGGAACCCGGCTTGGGCAGCTCCACGAAGACGATGTCGCCCAGCTCGCCCTGGGCGAAGTCGGTGATGCCGACGTAGAAAACGCCGTCCTCACCGGCCGGCTTGAGGTACTCGTGCTGCTCCGTGTACTTGAGGTCCTGCGGGACGTTCGCCATGATGCTCTCCGCGCGGTTCGGGCCGGGGCCTTGATTTCGCCGGGAGATATAGGCCGCGCGCACCGCGAACGTCAAGCGCGCCGGCGGCGGGGCGAAACCGCCGCGCACCGCCATCGTACACATCGCCATCCGCAGAATCCTTTCCCGCGCTCCCCCTTCCGCCGCTGGACGCCGCGCTCCACGCTCCCCCATCATCCGCACGCCGTCAAAGAAGCCCGCCCGGCGCGCCCTGCTCGTCGGCATGTTGAGCGGAGGGCTGGGCACTGGCGTTCGGCGCCATCCGGCTGCTGGACGGGATGATGGGCGCCGCGTCGGCCGCGGAGCCCGCATCCGCCTGATTCCGCGCCACCAGCGGCTTCCCGGAGCGCAAGTGCACGGCGTACGCGCCTATGGCGCCAGGGAACGGACGCATTGGCGCGCCTCGTGCGGCTTCGGGCGCGCATGTCGCCGCCGCGCCTGGTCCCCGCCGACCCCGATCCCGCCGACCTGATCGGCGGTGCCCTGACCGCCGCCGAAGCCGCGGCCGAGCGCTTCGCCACGGCCAAGACCGAGGTGCTGCACGCGCTGGCCAGCGTGGACGAGGCGCTGGTGGAGCTCGTGCAGCGCGTGTTCGACGCCACACCGCCCGAGTTCAAGCGCAGCTACGCCGTCTCCTTCGACGACGCCGATCCGGAGGAGATGGACCTTCCCGACTTCGTCCGGGCCCTGCTGGAGCGCCCCGGCGGCACCCGCGCCGAGCTCACCATCTCCGTCGCCGAAGACCTCTACGACGACACCCCCGCGGACGACGAGGACGAGTAGCTACCTCGCCGCAGACCCTGCTCCGTCCCTACCACCTCCCATTCTCGACCCTTCCCCACAACTGTGTGGAGGAAGGATGATGCGACGTGAAAGCCTGTCGCAGCGGGATCGAATTCTCCTCTCCCCCAGGTTTTTTTGGGGGAGAGGCCGGGAGAGGGGGCCCCCCGCGGGCGCAGTCCGATGCAAGTCGCCGAACCCCGGATCCGTCCGCCTCCCCAACCTCCCCCAGGGTTTTTTGGGGGAGGTGGGCGAGGTTTACGAGCCCGGAGGGGGCGCCCGCGGAGGGCACGATGCCGTTCGCAGCGCCCAGAGCGTCCCGACGACTGGCCCGGGAACCATACCTGAAACACACGTTCCCCCTCGGAATCCGCCAGATCGCTCCCCTTGAGCCGACCTCCGGACCCACTTCCCGCCAGGGGTTGACCCCATGCGCGCCGCTGCCTTTCCTTCGTGCGCCCAGCCGCGCACGGGTGGGGTTCGCGCCCGGGATCACCATCCCTTACAATCGGGTCCATCATGCCTTCCACGCAGAGCCGCGACGTGACCGACGCATCCGCCATCGCCCCCGATCCGCAGACCGTGCTGCTGGAGCGCTTTGGCCTGCGCGAGTTTCGCGACGGGCAGCGGGAGGTGATCGACTGCCTGCTGGGCGGCGGGGGCGCGCTGGCGGTGTTCCCCACCGGCGGCGGCAAGTCGCTGTGCTACCAGCTTCCCGCGCTGCTGCTGGACGGCGTGACGGTGGTGGTCTCGCCGCTCATCGCGCTGATGAAGGACCAGATCGACTACCTGCGCGGCCGC
>DASUVG010000090.1:0-7347 GCA_036379135.1 Longimicrobium sp. | reverse complement strand
AGCCGCCTTCGGCTGCGCGCTGGCGGGCGGGGCGGCAGGCGCCACGCTGTCCGGCACGGTGGCGCCGCTGGTGGCGGGGGGCGGCGTGGGCGGCGCGCCGGCGGCCGTGTCGCGCGAGTCCAGCTGCTCCAGGTGGATGCTGGTGTCCACCACGATCCCCATCCGCGCCGCCTCCTCGGGCGAGAGCGCCCTGGCCTCCGTTTCCACCTGCTGCGCCGACATCCCGTCCTCCCACTGCGCGTTGGCCGTATCCATCTTCACGGCCCCCCGCTCGCCCTCGCCGCCGCGGCCCGGACACGCGGCCAGCACCAGGCACGCGGCCGGCAGGAACACGGGCAACAGACGGCGCAGGGTCGGCTTGGGCATGGTTGCACTCCGAACTGTGTGGGCCAGGAAGAAAATCGGGATCTCGGCGAGCGGGCGTCAGGCGCGCTGCCCGTCGCCTTCCAGAAAGTCGCGGACGCGCTCCCACACCTCGGCGGCGCGCTCCCAGTGCGGCAGTCCGCCCGTGGGCAGCCCCACCACCTGCACGTTGGGGCGGCCGTCCAGCTCCGGCAGGCGGTCGTAGCTCTCCTGGCGGCGGCTCTCCACCGTGCCGTGCACCACCAGCACCGGCTGCCGCAGCCTGCGAAAGGTGTCGCCCGCGTCGCGCGGGAACATGCGCCCGCTCAGAAAGTCGTCCAGCGGGAACGCCGCGCCGTCCATCCGCGACGTCTCCGCCCCGAACTCCACGAACTCCTCGGGCACCCCGAACTCGGGGGTGAACAGGTTCTCTTCGGCGAACCGGTACAGCGCCTCCGGCGTCGTCAGCCGGTCGTAGAAGGCGCGCTGCACGCCGGGAAGGGTGAACAGCAGCCGCGACCAGATGCGCGGGATGGCCGGCGGGTCCTTGCCCAGCCCCGACGGCTCGATGGCCGCCAGCTTGTGCACCAGGTCCGGCCGCCGCCGCGCCACCTCGGCCGCGTACGCCGCGCCCAGCGACAGCCCGATCACGTCCGCGCCGCCGGCCGGGCGCACCACGCGCTCCAGAAAGTGCTGCAGCTGGTCTTCCATCAGCCCCGGGTCGTACGCCAGCTCCGGCCGGTCGCTGTGTCCGAAGCCCACCCACTCCAGCGCGTACAGCGGCCGCTCGGTGTGCTTGCGAAAGGCGCGCACCAGCGGCCGCATCTCGTGCGCGCTGGCCACGGCGTTGATGGAGTGCAGAAACACCACCGGCCGGCCCGTGCCTTCGCGCACGTAGTAGGCGTAGTGGACGTCGCCCCACTTCTGGTACTGGATGGGAAGCCCCAGCGCGTTGGGCAGCTCCGTCACCGGGCGCCGCCGCGCGCCCCGCGCGCCGAACACGTACACGGCGTAGGCGGCCGCCGCCGCCGCGCCCAGCCCGACTGCGGCGCGGCGCGGCGTCACCAGCGGCTTTTTGCCCTTTTCCTCGTCCCTCGGCCCTTCGTCGTGGTCCGCCATCCCCGTGGCCCTTTCGCCCGTGCTGCCGTCCATCGAAGCCCCTCGTGCAATCCCCGTGCAAACGGAAAAGCCCGGCGAGCGCGCCGGGCCGTCCGTCCGTTCCGCCACCGCCCGCCGGCCGCCCTTCCGTCAGCGCTGCGCCTGGACCGGAGCCTCCGTCCCTGCCGGCGTCGCGGGCTGGATCTGCAGTCCCTGCGCGGCCCAGTTGCCCAGCCCATGCTGGCCCACCTGCACCCAGCCCATCACGCCGCCCTTGACCCCGGCAATGAAGAACAGCAGCACCAGCGCCGCCGCCGCGAAACCGACGCCCACGAACGCCGGCGTGGTGAGCCGCGCCTCACGGTGCTCGCCCGCCGAGGCCGCCGGGCGCATGTACATCACCACGATCACGCGCAGGTAGTAGAAGTACGACACCAGCGAGGTGAGCACCAGGATTACCGCCAGGTCGGGCAGCTGCGCGCCCACCAGCGAGCGCAGGATGTACAGCTTGCCCAGGAACCCCGCCGTCAGCGGAAAGCCCGCCAGGGAGAGCAGGAAGATGGACATCATGAGCGCCAGCCACGGCTTCTGCGAGGCCAGCCCCGCGTAGTCCTCCAGCGTGACCCGCTCCTCGGTGCCGCGCGCGTTGGCGATCACGATGCCGAACGCGCCCGCCGTCATCAGGGTGTACACCAGCAGGTAGAACAGAAAGGCGCCCACGCCATCGACTCCCGTCACCACCGCCGCCAGCAGGTACCCCGCGTGGGCGATGGACGAGTACGCCAGCATGCGCTTGAGCGAGCCCTGGGTGAGCGCCACCAGGTTCCCCACGATCATGGTGACCGCCGCCAGCAGGTACACCGGCCGTGCCCAGTCTGCGTAATTGGCGCTGAAGGCCACCAGGAACAGGCGGATGAGCGCCGCAAACGCCGCCGCCTTGACTCCCGTCGCCATCAGCGCCGTCACCGGCGTGGGCGCGCCGTCGTAAGCGTCGGGGGTCCACATGTGAAAGGGGATGGCCGCCACCTTGAACCCGAAGCCCACCAGCAGCAGCCCCATCCCCGCCAGCAGCATGGTGCTTTGGTTTGCGCCGCCGATGAGGAGCGACTGGAGGACGCGGATGTTCGTGGTTCCCGTCGCGCCGAAGGTGAGCGCGATGCCGTACAGGAAGAACGCGCTGCTGAAGGCGCCCAGCAGAAAGTACTTGAGCGAGCCCTCGGTGCTGCGCGGGTCCATGCGGTCGAAGCCCACCAGCACGTAGATGGCCACCGACATCACCTCCAGCCCGATGAACACCATCATCAGGTCGCTGGCGCCGGCCATCAGCATCATCCCCAGCACCGCGAACAGCACCAGCGCGTAGAACTCGCCCCGGTTGATCCCCCGGCGGTCCAGGTAGCCGATGGAGATCAGGATGGTCATCACCCCCGAAAGGATGAACAGGCAGTTGGTCAGGCCGCGAAAGGCGTCCACGGCCACCATGCCGTTCTCCACGTCGCGCAGCACCTCGGCGGGGTTGGCCCCGATGGTCTGCGTGACGAGCGGGATGTTGGCCACGAAGGTGAGCGCCAGCACCGCCAGCGAGGCCCAGGGCACCCACCGCGCGGAGGGGCGCGACGCGTTCCCCTTCTGCAGCACGTCCCCCAGCAGCACCGCCATGGCGCCCAGCGTAAGGACGATCTCCGGCAGCAGCGCCCAGAGGTAGTCGGCCTGGTGCGTTACCAGCCGCAGCGTAGAATCCATCGGTCGCAGGTCCTTATCGGTTGTCGGACGCGGCGGCCACCGGGGCCACCGGGCCGATCTCGGGCGCCAGGCGCGACGTCTGGCTCAGCTCCAGCACGCGCTCGGCCGCCGGCTCCATGCGGTCCAGGAACGGCTTGGGATAAAAGCCCAGCAGGATGATGAGCACCACCAGCGGGGCCAGCAGGCCGATCTCGCGCGCGTTCAGGTCGGGGATCCCGCGGTTCTCGGGCTTGGACAGCGGGTTGAAGAGCATCCGCTGCACCATGGGGAGCATGTAGTACGCGGCGAAGATCACCCCCAGCGCCGCGATCAGCGCCATCCAAGGCCGGGCCAGAAAGGCGCCCACCAGCACCAGGAACTCCGACGCGAACCCCGCCGTCCCCGGCAGGCCGATCGACGCCATGGCCGCGAAGACCAGCATGGTGGCGAAGACGGGGAGCGACGCCGCCAGGCCGCCGAAGTCGTCGATCTCGTAGCTGTGCCGGCGCTCGTACAGCATGCCCAGCAGAAAGAAGAGCATGGGCGTGGACAGGCCGTGGCCGATCATCACCAGCAGCGCGCCCTGCATCCCCTGGATGTTGAAGGCAAAGATGCCCAGGACGACGAAGCCCAGGTGGGCCACCGAGGTGTAGGCCACCAGCTTCTTGGCGTTCGGCTGCACCGCCGCCACCATGGCCGCGTACAGAATGCCGATCAGCCCCAGCACCATGGCCCACGTCACCGTGCGGCTGTCGTGCGCCGCGTCGGGGAACAGGGGGAGGGCGAAGCGGATGAAGCCGTAGGTGCCCATCTTGAGCAGCACGCCCGCCAGGATCACCGAACCCGCCGTGGGCGCCTGCACGTGCGCGTGCGGCAGCCAGGTGTGGAACGGGAACATGGGCACCTTCACGGCGAACGCCAGCGCGAACGCCAGGAACAGCATGAACTGCTCGTTCCCCGTGAGCTGCAGCTGCAGAAAGTCGAAGTACGAGAAGGTGGCCGCGCCGCCCGTGGGGCCGCCCGCCTGCGCCTTGTTCCACAGGTACAGGATGGCCACCAGCATCAGCAGCGAGCCCACCGCCGTGTAGAGAAAGAACTTGACCGCCGCGTACACCCGCTCGCGCCCGCCCCACAGGCCGATCAGGAAGTACATGGGGATCAGCATCATCTCCCAGAACACGTAGAACAGGAACATGTCCACGGCCACGAACACGCCCACCACGCCGCTGGTCAGCGCCAGCAGCGAGGCGTAGAAGCCGCGCTCGCGCTCGCGGATGTACGTCCACGAGCCCAGCACCATCAGCGGCAGCAGCAGCGTGGTCAGCAGCACCATGAACAGGCTGATGCCGTCCATGGCCAGCTGGTAGCGGATCCCCCAGTCGGGAAACCAGGGCGCGCTCACGCAGTTGCTCATGGGCACCGCCGCCGCGCCCGCCTGCCCCAGGGTGCACTGCGCGTCCGGGTCGAACCAGACGAACACGGGGAGCGAGACCAGGAACTCCGCCACGCCCACCCACAGCGCCACGTGCTTCGCGTTGCGCTCGCCCGACAGGTACGCCGCCGCGGCGCCCAGCAGGGGAAGCACGATCAGCAGCGTAAGGATGCCGTGGCTCTGATAGAAGCTCTGCATTTCCGTTGTGCGGTCAGAAGGCCACGAAGCTGCCCAGCACCACCAGCACGCCCACGATCAGCACGAAGGCGTACGTGTTCAGATGTCCCGTCTGCGCCCGGCCCGCCCACAGCCCCAGCGCCTGCGCCATGCGCCCGAAGAAGTCCACCGTGCCGTCGATCACCCGGTCGAACCCCCACTGGGCCCGCGACGCGCGGTTCACCGTGCGCACCACGACCAGGTCGTACAGCTCGTCCACGAACCACTTGTTGTACATCCACTTCTGCAGCGTGCCGCGGTACGCCGGCTCCTGGTCGGCCGTGCGCAGCCGCTTGTTGCGCGGCATCACCCGCAGGTACGCCAGCGCCAGGCCGCCCAGGCCGATGGCGACCGCCAGGAAGATGGGCCACGCGGCGTGCGCCGCCTCGCCGGCCTCGCCCACGTTGTCGCGCATCACCGCCTCGGCGCCCGAGATCACCGGGTGCAGCCAGTGGTGCAGCGCCGCGTCGCCGCCGATGGCGATGGCGTTGAAGAGCGGCCCGATCACCGGCACGTGGTCGAACACCGCCTTCTCCACGTTCAGCAGGCCGCCGACGGTGGAGAGGATCGCCAGCAGGATCAGCGGCACCGTCAGGCTCCAGTCGCCCTGGTGCAGGTGCTGGCGCTCCGTCTCGCTGCCGCGGAACTGGCCGAAGAAGGTGTAGATCATCATCCGGCCCATGTAGAAGGCCGTCATGAACGCCGTCAGGGTGAGGATGATGCCGATGGCGTACATCCACATGGTCGGATCGATGCCGACGGAGCTCAGCCCCTGCGCCAGCGGGTTGTGCCCGTCGGCGCCCAGCCACGCCGCGCCGATGATCTCGTCCTTGGAGAAGAAGCCCGCGAACGGCGGCACCCCCGCGATGGCCAGCGTGGCGATCGCCATGGTGACGAACGTCCAGCGCAGCGGCTTCGCCAGCCCGCCCATGTTGCGCATGTCCTGCGCGTCGGCGGGGTTGTGCGTGGCGTGGAAGGCGTGGTGCATGGAGTGGATCACCGCGCCGGAGCCCAGGAAGAGGCACGCCTTGAAGAAGGCGTGCGTCATCAGGTGAAAGACGCCGGCCGCGTACGCGCCCATCCCCACCGCCGCGAACATGAAGCCCAGCTGCGACACGGTGCTGTACGCCAGCACCTTCTTGATGTCCCACTGCTTCAGGCCGATGCTCGCGGCGAACAGCGCCGTCAGCGTGCCGACGACCGCCACCACCAGCGACGCGACCGGCGCCATGGCGAAGAGCACGGACGAGCGGACCACCAGGTAGACGCCCGCCGTCACCATCGTCGCGGCGTGGATCAGCGCGCTGACGGGGGTGGGGCCGGCCATGGCGTCCGGCAGCCAGACGTACAGCGGCAGCTGCGCGCTCTTCCCCGCGGCGCCCAGAAAGAAGAACATGCAGATTGTCGTCACCACCGCGCCACCGAAGGGCAGCGCCCCCGGCGCCAGGCTGAACACGCCCCGCGCGCCGTCGGCGGAGTCCGCGAAATTCAGCGTGCCCAGGTGCGCGAAGAGCAGGAACATGGCGATGAGGAAGCCGAAGTCGCCGATGCGGTTGACGATGAACGCCTTCTTTCCCGCGTCCGCGTTCGCCTTTTCCTTGAACCAGAAGCCGATGAGCAGGTAGCTGCACAGGCCCACGCCCTCCCAGCCCACGAACATCACGGGGTAGGAGGCGCCCAGGACCAGGATGAGCATGAAGAACACGAAGAGGTTCAGGTACGCCATGAAGCGCGGGTACCCGGGGTCCTCCTTCATGTAGCCGATGGAAAAGACGTGGATCAGGAACCCCACGCCGGTGATGATGAGCGTCATCACCATCGACAGCGGGTCCAGCAGCAGGCTGAAGTCCACCTTCAGCTCGCCAGCCGGCATCCAGCTCCACCCGCGCGACGCCTCGAACACGCCGGTTCCCCGCATCGCCAGCCAGTTCATCACCGCGATGACGAAGGCGCCCAGGATCGCCGCCGGGGCGACGATGGAGGGCAGCGTGTGCGTCAACGGCTTGGGGCCGGACGGATGGTCGTGCGCGTCGTGGCCGTGCGCATCGTGGCCGTGCGCATCATAACCGTGCGCATCGTGCTGATGCGCGTCGTGCGCGTGGTCCGCCGCGGCGGCGTCGACCGGGTTTGGGCGGAGGCCGGTGTCCATCCCCTCCTGCTCGCTGGGCGCGCCCGCGTGGGCGTGCGCCAGGGCCGGGGCGGCGTGGACGGCGTGCGCGTCGTGGCCGTGCGTGTCCCAGTACGGATCGCCGACCGGCGGCACCCTGGGCAGCGCGCGGCGCGCGGCGTAGATCGCGGCGAAGCCGTTGATCAGGAAGCCGAGCAGCGGCAGGCCCAGGATCAGCCAGGGGAGCACCGGGTGAAAGGCGGCGCCGTGGGCGGCCGCTTCGGCGCCCTGCGTGAGCGCTTCCGCGCCGTGCGCCGCGGCCGGGGCCCCGTGTTCGGCGGCTTGAAGGAGGAGCATCACCCCTACCACCTGAGCAGGCTGAAGTTCTTTACGTCCACCGACTCGCTGTGCCGGAAGACCGCGATGATGA
>DASUVG010000089.1:0-23478 GCA_036379135.1 Longimicrobium sp. | reverse complement strand
CTGCGACGAGCTTTCTGCCCGCGTCCTCCCTCCCCCACGCAGTTTGTGGGGGAGGGCCGGGGAGGGGGGCGGCCCACCATCTCGCGAGAAGCCTTTCGAAACGCTCCCGGCGTCGGGCTCCCTGCCTCACCTCCAGGAACGCAGAACGCCGCCCGGTGGGGGCGGCGTTCGTCATCCAGCATCCTGCCGTGCAGGCTATTCCGGCTTGTTGGGGTTGTTGCCGCGGCCACGGCCACGGCCGGGGCGGTCGGTGGGACCCGGAACGGCGGCGGGCGGGCCACCCTGTCCCCGCCCACGCGCGTTGCCCTGGCCCTGGTTGCCGCGGCCGGGTGGGGGTCCGTTCCCCCGCGAGCGCTCCGCCGCCGCCTCGCCGGGAAGGCGGCGCAGCGCATCGGGGCCGCGCTGCAGCGCACTGGTCACGCGGGCCAGCGCCCTCTCCGAGCTTTCGCCCTGGCTCACCAGCTGGGTGAGCGCCGCGATGGCGACGGCGCGGTGGCCCCCCGGCGCGGCGGCGGCAAGACGCCCCAGCACGCCGGGCTCCACCCCTGCCTCGATGGCGTCCGCGCCCACGGACAGGTCGTCCGACGTCACGGGCGCGCCACGCGGGGCGCCGGCCATGGCCTCGCGGGCCCGGGACAGCGAACCCAGCCGGCGCTCCACGGCGACGGCAATGCGGTCCAGGGGCACGCCCTTGGCGCGCCCCTCGGCCACCTTGCTGTCCAGCAGCACGACCGGAATGCCGGCGGATTCAGCCCGCCGGCGCGCCGCGTCGATCCGCTGCTGCGGGTCTTGCGCGTGCGCCGCGGCGGGGAACGCCGCCAGCGCCAGCCACAGGGCCACCAAAAGTCGCACCATCATGTATCTTCTTGTCTGGCCTGCATTCATCGCTTCCGGGCGTATGACGAGCCCACCCCGGCCGCGTCACTCACGGCACCATCACCACGGCAGACCTGCCTCCGAGCCCGTCATCCACCGACGGCACGCCCTGCGGCACCAGGGTGCTGCCGTCCGCCAGCCGGAAGGCGTAGTGGTGCACGCCGGGCCGCACCCGCACCCGCGCCACCCACTCCCGCCCCTCCGGCGACATGGCCACCGGCTGCCACCCGCTGAAGTCGCCCATCACCATCGGCGGCCGCGCGTGCTGCGCCAGCGGGAGCCGAAAGACGGCCCACCCGCCGGAAACGTCCGGCAGATTCATCGCGGGGAGCGCCCGCCGCGCCTCGCGCCCAAGCGTCCGCCGCAGCGAAAGTCCCCAGGTTCGACGCGGCGCGTTCCAGTACAACGGCTCGAAGGGCTCCTGCCGGACGGTGGCCTGCACGTCGGTGCGGTTCATCACCCGCAGCCGCACGCCCGCCCCGTACGCGGCCGAGGGATCGGGACGATCTTCGTCCAGCCACGCGCCGGCGTACGCCCAGGCGGTGCCCCAGGGCCGGCGCAGCTCCGCGCTGCCGCCGGCGTACGGCCAGTCGCCGCCCTCGCCGCGCACCCAGCGCGCGTCGCCGCCCACGGTCACCCCCTCGGCCACGGTGAAGGCCAGGCGCGCGGCGGAGTCGTGAAAGCCGCGCGAGTGGCTGCTGTCGCCCAGCGCGTCGTACGCGCCCGCAAAGCCGGAGCTCACCTCGGCCAGGACGATGCCGCGGCGCCACGCCAGCGTGGGAAGCAGCTCCACCGTTCCGCCGCCGCCGGAGGGGTTGGGGCCGGCGCTGCCGTAGGCGTAACCGTGGCCGGACGTGGAAAGGCCCAGCTGAAGGGCGCCGCGCCGCAGGCCGATCCATCCGCCCACGCCACCCGCCCCCCAGCCGGGCCCGCCGCCCTCGAGGGGCGCGCCGCCGGACAGGTATCCCCATCCCACGTCTTCGTCGTCGTACGCCACGCCCAGCGACGCGCTGGTGGTGCTCACCCGCGCGGCCACGGGGTCGTGCACCGCGCGCCCGGCGGACGCCTCCACCGTCCACTGCGCCGGGGCGGCGGCCGGCGCCAGAAAGAGCGCGCAGGCCGCCAGCAGGGTGCCGCGCAGGGTCACGCCGAGGCGCCCAGCGGGGGCAGCGAGATGCGGCTGTTGGTGCCGCCGAAGCTGTCGTCCACCTGCTGCGGCGCGTTGGGGTCCGGCACCCACCGCTCGCCGTCGACCACGAAGACGTAGTCGTGCACGCCGGGCTTGAGCGGCACCAGCGCGGTCCAGACACCCGGCTCCTTCTGCTCCAGCTGCAGCGTGGGCTGCCAGTCGGTAAAGGTGCCGGCCAGCGCCACCTGCCGCGCCTGTGCGCTCTCCAGCCGGAACTGCACGTAGACGACCGGCGCGGCACCCACGGGCGCGGGCGCGGTGACGGCCACGGGCGCCGCGTCCCCGCGGTCCAGCGTGGGAACGACGATCGCGGCCACGGCGGCGAACGCGGCGCCGGCAAAGGCGTACGCGGGGCGAAAGACCAGGCGCACCGGACGCGGGTTCCACAGCCACCCGGCGGCTTTGCGCCAGGCGGGTACGGCGGGCGCCTGCGCCGGCAGCGCGCCCATCACGCGCGCGGCCAGGTCGGGCGCGGGCACGGCGCGCAGCTGCGCGGCGGCGGCGTCCAGGGTGCGGGCAAAGGCGTCGGCGGCGGCGCGCTCGTCGGGGGAGAGCGCGGCGCGCGGATCGCCGTCCAGGTACTGGTGGATGCGGTCGTTCATCATCGGGTCCTTCGCTTCAAACTGCTCCGCGCATGCGGGGCAGAAACCTGACGAGCGACGGGTGCGCCGCGTCACACGCGTACGCGCGGGGGGCGGCGGGCCTCGTCTGTACCGCGGCGGCGCCTGAAGGTGCCGCACCGGGCACCCCCCTTGCAAACCGCGGCGCCGCGCGTATCGTGCCGCGCCCCACGTCCCCCAACTTCGCAACCGGATGCCTGCTACGAAAGCCCTGGACCTTGCCGTGGACGCGCTGGCCGAGCGCCTGGGCGACGCGCGCCTGGAGCGCGACGTCCCGCTGGCGCCGCACACCACCTTCAAGATCGGCGGGCCGGCCGACCTGATGTACCGCGCGCTCACGCAGGACGAGCTGGCGGCCGCCGTACAGGCGGCGCGGGAGCTGGAGATCCCGTTCTTTCTCCTTGGCCTGGGCGCCAACATCCTGGTCGGCGACGGAGGGTTCCGCGGGCTGGTGATCAAGAACGACGTCGACACCATCGAGTGGCTGGACGATACGCGCGTCCGGGCCGGGTCCGGCGTAAAGATCTACCACGACCTGATCCAGATGACGGTGGCGCGCGGGCTGGGCGGGCTGCAGCACTACGTGGGCATCCCCAGCACGGTGGGCGGCGCGGTGTGGCAGAACCTGCACTTTCTCAGCCCGCCGCCGGAGCGCGAGCGGACGATGTTCATCGAAGAGGTGGTGGAAGGCGCCACGCTGCTTACGGAAGAGGGAGAGGTGCGCGAGGTGGACAACGCGTACTTCCAGTTCGGCTACGACACCAGCATCCTGCACTTTCGAAAGGACGTGGTGCTGGACGTGACGTTCGCGCTGGAGCCCACGCCGCGCGAGGTGATGCGCGACACCATCCGCGAGAACCTGGCGTGGCGCGACGAGCGGCACCCGGACCTGTGGCTGTACCCCAGCGCCGGCTCCATCTTTCAGAAGATCGAGGGCGTGGGAGCGGGCCGGCTGATCGACCAGTGCGGCCTGAAGGGCCACGTGCTGGGCGGCGCGCAGATCTTTCACAAGCACGCCAACATCATCGTCAACCTCGGCGGCGCGACGTCCAGGGACGTGCGCGCCTTGATCGACCTCGCGCAGACGACGGTGCAGCGCGAGCTCGGCTACGAGCTGAAGACGGAGATCGGGATGATCGGGGAGTTCTGAAGTCGGGTGCCGAGCCCCTTCACCACGGGTTTGGGGCAGGCCACGCGCCCTCCGCCACGGGCTGAAGCCCGCGGCTGGAAATGCCATAAGCCCCGTCTCGGCTCGCTTGCGCTCGCCGAACGGGGCTTCACCTTCACGGGCGCTGCGCGCAAACGGTCGTCCTTCCGGCTGCGGACGCGCGGGTGCGTGGGACGCCGCACATGGCCGGGCCGCCGAGTCCGCGCAGGCGGACTTTGTGACGTTGTAGCCGCGGTTTCAACCGCCCTGGCTGGATGCCGGTGGAATCACCCCCCTGCGCTGGAAGACGCCTGCCGGATCACCTTTCCAGAATGACAGATGGTTCCCAAACGAAACAGCGCCGCCACGGAAGGACCGTGGCGGCGCTGTTCGCGGGAGCTCGCGTCCGGCTCAGGCGCCGGCCTTGGCCACGTTGGCGGCAGCGGGACCCTTGGGGCCGTCCACCTGGTCGAACTCGACCTCGTCACCCTCGATCAGGGTGCGAAAGCCGCTGCCCTGGATGGCCGAGTAGTGGACGAAGCAGTCGCCGCCCCCGTCCTTGGGCGTGATGAACCCGAACCCCTTGGCGTCGTTGAACCACTTGACGGTACCTACGTTGCGCATGGCAGTGCTCCCCAAAACTGGATGTTCTCCAGGCAGGGCGTCGTCTGCCCGGCACTGGCTGCGTGGGATGAATTCGCCCCCCACGCGGGGCATTCGGCCGTCCGAACGGACAGGCCGGTGCTTACGCGACCGGAGTCGGGCGTGCCGGGTTCAGGAGGAGCCGGAAAGTGCGGAAGGAGACCACCGGAAAACCTGAGGAACGTGCCGCGGTCGAAGCGATGACATCGGGAGGGTATCCGAATCAGGACAGAACGTAATCACACTCGCTTAATCCGTCAAGAATTCTGTTACTGCAGAAAATCCCGTATTCTGTATACGGTTCCTCCCATCCGTACGCATCCGGCGTCGAGGACCCGGTGCAGGATGATCCTCAGGCGCTCCGATCCGCACCGACTACGCCGTCGCGTCGGCGGGACACGCTCTTCAGCGGTAGCGGTCGGCCAGGCGGGCGGGGTCCACGCCCAGGGCGTACTCCGCGCGCAGGCGCCACATCAGCAGGACGGTGCGCGCCACGCCACGCTCGTCCCAGCGGCGGCTGGAGGTGAGCACGCGCTCGCGCAGGCACAGCGGCGGCCCCATGCGGCGCAGGACGCCGGAGAGCGCAACGTCTTCCATCAGCGGGATTTGCGGAAAGCCGCCCGCGCGCCGGAACCCGTCGGCCCGCACGAAGATCGCCTGGTCGCCCGTGGCGATGCCGGTGACGCGCGACCGCAGGTTCATCATCCGCTCCACCAACCGCAGTGACGGCCGGCGCCCGCTCAGCCGCACGTCGAAGCGCCCCCAGCCGCGGCCGCTCTCCGTCAATCCATCGATCACCCGCCGGTCCGCGTCCGCCGGGAGCTGCGTGTCCGCGTGCAGAAAGAGGAGCACGTCGCCGGTGGCGGCTTCGGCGCCGGCGTTCTGCTGGCGCGCGCGGCCGGGCTCCGACGCGATCACCCGGTCCGCCAGCGGCCGCGCGATCTCCACCGTGGCGTCCACGCTGCCGCCATCCACCACGATCACTTCATGCCCGCGCATGCGGAGCGGCTGCAGCGGACGCAGCGCATCCGCGATCCCCGCGGCCTCGTTCAGCGCGGGGATGATGATGGAGATGCGGGTGAGGGCGGCGGAGGACGGCATCGGCGAGGCAGGATGGGATGGGATGGATGGGGATCGAGGAGGAGGATTCGGTCGATGAACGCAGAACGGGAGACCGCGTGGGCCTCCCGTCCGGATCCAGCGCCCGCGGGCGGGTTCAGCGGCGGGTGCCGGCCGCCTGCACCACGCGGCTGCGGACGATGCGGCCGGCGTTGTCGACCACGTACTCGATCACGGCGCCGCTCTGGTCGCGCACCTGCCGCACGGCCTGTCCGGCGGAGTTGGTGCTCTCGCGCACCACCGGCAGGTCCAGCAGACGCCCCACGGTGCGCGAGCTCACCACGCCACCGGCCGTATTCAGCGTCTGCTCCACGATGTTGCCGCTGGCGTCCAGGGTGCGCTGCACGGTCTGGCCCAGCGTGTTCACCGTCTGCGAGAGCACGCCGCCCGGCGCGGTGACGTTGTTCAGCGTCTGCCCCACCACGCCCACTGCCTGGTCCGCCACGCCGCCGGGGCGCAGCGCGTTGTTGGCCACGCCGCCCACGGTGCCCAGCGTGTTCTGCAGGGTGCCGGTGAGCTGCGTGACGATCTGCGGGTTGTCGTCGATGAAGGTGAGCGCGCGGTCCACCACGTACACGATGTTGTCCAGGTCAACCAGCAGCAGCGCCTGCGCGCGCACGCCGTCGATCCCCAGGTCCACCTCGCCGATGTGCACGTCGGCGCCGGCGCGCACGTGCACCAGGTTGGCCACGCTGGCGTTCAGCGCCAGCCGCGCATCCAGGTTCTGCACGTTCAGGCGGATGCGCTGCACGCACAGGTTGGGCACGTCCACGATCACGTCGTACTCGCGGTGCTCGGGACGCGGGCCGCCGGGCGCGCGCTGCTCCGGCTGGCATTCCGCGCCGAACCCCTGCTGCTGCCCCGCGGCTCCCGCCGGCAGCGCGATCGCCGCCGCCATCGCCATCCACCCCAAAGACCTGCGCATTGCGCGTCTCCCGTATTCGGTGCACCCGCCGGCCCGCTCGGGCTCCCGGCGGCCAGGGCGCGGTGCAAGAAAGTTGCCGGGTCCGGTTGGTACGGCAGGGCATGGAACTTGACGCTGCCCCCGCCCCGGAAAGCACACGCTCCTTCACCTGCACGGCACCATGCGGCTGCGACGGACGGGCTCGATGGCGGCGGTGCTCGCGGCGCTGGCATGCGCGCCCGCGGCGGCGCAGGAGTGCGCGGGCATCCCTGTGAACGCCGACTCCGCGCGGGCGCAGGGGCGCGCGCCGGACCTGCTGATCAGGGCGTCCGCCTCCGCGCGCGAGCTTCGCTTCCAGACGCAGCCGGAAGCCGAGGTGCGGCTTACGGGGTGCGCCGCGCTGGACACGGTGATCGTGACGGAGCGCACCAACCTGCCCCACCCGGTGCAGCCCGGCGTCACCTACCGCGACGTGCGGGTGGGGATCGAGATCCGCGGCTGGCTGAACGTGGAGTGCGTGGCCGCGCTGGCCGCCGCGGACCCGGCGCTCTGCGCGCCCGTGCAGATCCGGACGAACACGAGACGACCGCCGGCGGGCGAGCCCGCGCCGGCCAACCCGCCCCGGAGATGAGGACGATGATGCGCCACTGGATGACGGCCGCGCTGTGCGGCGCCGCCCTGCTCACGACCGAAGCGCAGGCGCAGGTGCGCGACACCACCGTGGCGGGGCGGCGCGCGCGGGTGCTGGGCGACCCGGCGCCGCGGCCGGCCGGCGCCCGGGCGTCGACGCCGCGGCCCGCGTCGCAGATCGGCACGCCGCACTACGACGTGGTGCTGGAGGTGCCGGAGCTGTCGGTGGATTCCATCGGCCTGACGGTCGCGGACCTGCGCGCCACGCTGGCGCTGGACGCCAACGCGGCCAACCTGGTGACCATCAGCGCGGGGGCGGACATCTCCATCCAGCGCGTGGAGCTGGAGATCGTGGGGGTGCTGGCGCAGGCGTTCGTCTACGTGGACCTGGACAACGTGGCCCGCATCGTGGACCGGGTGATCGCCACGCTGGACGACAATCCACAGATCTTCAGCCAGCTGCTGACGACGGTGGACCAGGCGGTGGGGACGGTGGGCGGCGTGGCCAACACGGTGCTGGCGCCCGGCGGGGTGGCGGAGAACGCAGTGGGCGCCGTGGGGCAGACGCTGAACAACGTGACGCAGCCCGGCGGCCTACTCACCCAGACGGTGAACACGCTGGGGCAGACGGTGCAGGTGACGCTGGGGACGGCGGGGCAGATCGTCGAGCGGACGCTGAACACGGCGGGGGGCGTGGTGAACGAGCGCACACTGGGGCAGATCACCAGCCTGCCGCTGCTCCGCGAGACGACCAACGCCGCCGGCCAGACGGTGCGCCAGGTGCGCCACACCTCCGGCGCGGTGCTGGAGTACGTGGTGGACCGCGCCGGGAACGTGGTGAGCAGCCGCGTTCTGGAGGCCGCGACCGGCGCGGTGCGGCCGTAGCCTCTGCGCGCACGCCGGCCACGGCCCACGCGAGCAGGTGAAGCCCCGTTTTGCGAGGAACGAGCAAAGACGGGGCTTATGGCATTTTTAGCCGCGGGTTTCAACCGGGTTTCAACCCGCGGGATGCCGAACGCGCGAGGACCGGACCCGGCGCGATGAACCCGGCCGCACCACCCGGTTTCGCGCGTCACACCTCCGCGGGCGCGGGGATGCGGAAGGCGTGGCGGGACTCGGTCCAGGCGTCCTGGCCGGGGGCGATGGAGCGCTCCACGAAGCGCACCTCGCCGTCGCCCGCGATCGTGAGCACGGTGGAGGCGCGGGTGCCGTAGACGTCGGTGCGGATGAAGGGCGCGGAGAGCTGGCGCTCGCGCTCGGCGCCCACGCCGGTGTCGGGGAGGGCATCGTCCGCGGCGATGACGCGGTCGGCCAGCGCCTCCCACAGCCGCGCATCCCACCCCTCCCCCTCCGCCGCGGCGACCGCATCCGCCATCGCCGCCCTGGCGCGCACCACCTTGGGCCAGGGCGTATCCAGCAGCGCGTTGCTCAGCCCGTAGATGCCGGGCTCCAGCCGCCGTACGCCGTCCGCGCGGTTGGAGAGATAGAAGAATCCGCCCTCATCCCCCACCAGCAGGTTGAAACCATTGTACTCGTCCGCTCGTCCGGCGAGATCGTTGGCGTACGCCTCCGCGCCGGCCGAACCGCGCAGGAAGTCCGAGACCAGCGCGCCACGCGAGGGGGCGTCCGCGCGCTGGGCCAGGCCGGGGTCGCGGTAGTTGGTGACGGCGGCCACGCGGCCCCCGCGCGTGACGCCCATCCAGGTGCCGCCCTCACGCAGGTCGCGGCCGGCGAGCACGTGGGGCGCGTCCGCCCACCACGCGGCGGGGGCGGTGGGGCGGGCGTAGAACTCGTCGCGGTTGGCGGCGATCACCAGCCGGTACGAAGGGTGCGCATCCAGCGCCAGCGCAATCAGGCACATAGAGTGCTTCCACAAACCGTGAACAGGGCCGAACGCGCGGGGCGGAGCGGAGTATCAAGGCCGCCTCCGCCCTCCGGGAGGCAATTCTGTACCCCCATCGAGAGTACCCGAGCCATGCTGTCCTACCGCCGCCACTTCATTTCGCCCGAGCACGAGTGGGTGGTCTTCGTGCACGGGGCCGGCGGCAGCTCGTCCATCTGGTACCGGCAGGTGCGGGAGTTCCGCAAGGTCTTCAACGTGCTGCTGATCGACCTGCGCGGCCACGGCGACTCGCAGCCGCCGCTGCTGCTGCCGTTCGAGGGCGACCGCTACACCTTCGACGCGGTGTCGCGCGAGATCCTGGACGTGCTGGACCACGAGGAGATCGCGTCGGCGCACTTCGTGGGCATCTCGCTGGGGTGCATCCTCATCCGCACGCTGGGCGAGATCGCGCCGGAGCGGGTGCGGTCGATGGTGATGGGCGGCGCCATCATCCGCCTGAACCTGCGCTCCCGCTTTCTGGTGACGATGGGCAACGCGTTCAAGCGCATCATGCCGTACATGTGGCTGTACCGCCTGTTCGCGTGGATCATCATGCCCCGCAAGCGGCACCGCGAGGCGCGCAACCTGTTCGTCACCCAGGCAAAGCGGCTGTGCCAGAAGGAGTTCATCCGCTGGTTCCGGCTGACGTACGAGGTGAACCCGCTGCTGGTGCGCCTGTTCGAGCAGAAGGAGCTCCCCATCCCCACGCTGTACGTGATGGGTGACGAAGACCACATGTTCCTGCCGTCGGTGACCCGCATGGTGAGCCGCCACACGCGCTTCAGCAAGCTGGAGGTGCTGCCGGAGTGCGGGCACGTGGTGAACGTGGACCGGCCGGAGCTGTTCAACCTGCTGTCGATCGACTTCATCCGCGCCGCCACTCCGGCCTGACGCGCCGACCCGCCACCCCGCCGCCCGCCCGATGCGCCTGCCCGCCGCCATGCTGCTGGCCTTTTCTCTCGCCGCCTGCGGTGGCGGCGACCGAGCGCGCGACCGGACCTCGCTGGTGGCCGCCGGCGACATCTCCAGCTGCTTCTGGCGCGGGGACGAGGCCACGGCGCGGCTGCTGGACGACATCGGCGGCATCGTGGCGCCGCTGGGCGACAACGCGTACCCCAGCGGCAGCTACCGCGAGTACCGGCAGTGCTACCACCGCACCTGGGGGCGGCACCTGGACCGCACGCGGCCGGCCGTGGGCAACCACGAGTACCGGACGGAGGGGGCCGAGGGGTACTTTCGCTACTTCGGCGAGCGGGCGGGGCCGAAGGGGAAGGGGTGGTACAGCTACGCGCACGACGGCTGGCACGTGGTCGTGCTGAACAGCGACGTGAACCTGGAGCGGGGGACGGAGCAGTACGACTGGCTGGTGCGCGACCTGCGCGCGCACCCCACGCGCTGCACGCTGGCGTACTTCCACCATCCGCGCTGGAGCAGCGGGCGCCACGGCGGCAAGGATCGGGTGATCGACGCCTACCGTGCCATGTACGATGCAGGCGTGGACGTGGTGCTGAGCGGACACGACCACCACTACGAGCGGTTCGCGCCCATGGACCCGGTGGGGCGGATCGATCGGGAGCGCGGCATCCGGCAGTTCGTGGTGGGCACCGGCGGCGCACCCTCGTACCGCCTGCGCGAGCGGGTGCGCGGCAGCGAGGAGATCGAGTCCCACGTGCGTGGCGTGCTGCGGCTGGAGTTTCGCCCCGACAGCTATTCGTGGGAGTTCGTCCCCATCGCCGGACGCGACTACACGGACGCCGGCCGGGCGAGCTGCCACTGATGGCGGGCTGAAACGCCGCGGACGGGAAGCTCGCCCCCCGCGTGGCTCGACAAGAAATTTCGGGAAACAAGTACGCTTGCCGCCACGGAAGGGGTGCTATATTGTGATACACTCCTCCGTTGCAGCCAAGGCGTCGTCCCATGCCCCACCCGGCTCTACGCGCGTCCCGCATCGGGCTCGCACTCGTTCTTCTCCCCGTCGTTCTCGGGTCCGCCTCCGGCGCACCGGCCCCCGGCTCCGCCACATCCATCGAGCAGCCCGTGCCCAGCCCGTCCGCATCCTACGCGCAGCTCCCCGCGGATCGCCGCGCCTTCGTCCCGGCCACCATCCCGTGCATCTCCGGCACGTGCCAGGTGCAGCTGTACGCGCCCCTCGGCGTGGCGCCCCTCAAGCCGCTCCCCTCCCGCACGACGTCCGCGCCGCAGACGCAGCGTTGATCCGTCCGTGCCGCCGGGGTTTTTGCATCGATAAGGAAAAACTGAACCGATTTCGATCATTCTTTCTACGGATTTGGTGACACCCCCGGCCATTCCGGGGATGCGCACCGCCTTGCCATCCCTCCCGCGGCGGGGCGCATCATCCTCGGGATCCCATTGCGCCTCACGCCGGCCGCTTCCGATGCATCGCAACCGTATCCTGATCCGCCTCGCGCTCGCACTGCCGCTCCTGGCTTCCGCCCGGGCGGGGGCGCAGGGACGGCCGAACATCGTGTTCCTGTTCTCCGACGACCACGCCGCGCACTCCATCTCCGCGTACCGCGAGCACCTGCCGTACGGGGCGCGGCTGCCGGACACGCCCAACCTGGACCGGCTGGCGCGCGACGGGATGCTGTTCCGCAACGCGTTCGTCACCAACTCCATCTGCGGGCCGGCGCGCGCCACGGTGCTCACCGGGCAGTACGGGCACCTGAACGGGGTGATGACCAACCGCGAGGCGCTGCACCCCACCCACGTCACCTTTCCGCGGCTCGTCCAGGCCGCCGGGTACCAGACGGCGCTCTTCGGCAAGTGGCACCTCAAGAGCCAGCCGCAGGGCTTCGACCGGTACGAGATCCTGCCCGGGCAGGGGCCGTACTACAATCCCGCGCTGGTCTCCGAGCGCGGCGACACGGCGCGGCACACGGGCTACACGCTGGAGATCGTCACCGGCCGGGCGCTGGAGTGGGTGCGCACGGAGCGCGATTCGCGGCGGCCGTTCCTGCTGATGCTGAACTTCAACGCGCCGCACCGCTGGTGGGATCCGGGTCCGGACCAGCTGGGGATGTACCGCGACACCACGTTCCAGGAGCCGTCGACGTTCCGGGACGACGGCTCCGGCCGCGCCTCGCCGTCGCGCGACCCGGAGATGAAGATCGCGCTGGACCTGTTCGACCGCGACCTCAAGCTGCAGGCGCCCGACAACCTTACGCCGCAGCAGCGCACGGCCTGGGACGCGGCGTACGGGCCGGAGAACGCCGCCTACCGCGCCGCCGCGCCCGCCGGCGACGCGCTGACCCGCTGGCGCTTTCAGCGCTACATCGCCGACTACGCGCGGGTGGTGGCGGCGCTGGACCGCGAGGTGGGGCGCGTGCTGGACTTTCTGGACCAGTCGGGGCTGAGCGAGAACACGCTGGTGGTCTACGCGTCGGACCAGGGCTTCTTTCTGGGCGACCACGGCTGGTTCGACAAGCGGTGGATGTACGAGGAGTCGCTGCGCATGCCGCTGCTGGTGCGCTGGCCCGGCACCATCCGCCCCGGCGCCGTGAACCTGGACCTGGTGATGAACCTGGACCTGGCGGAGACGTTCCTGGAGGCCGCCGGCGCGCGGATCCCGCGCGAGATGCAGGGCCGCAGCCTGCTCCCCCTGCTGCGCGGCGCCACGCCGGGCGACTGGCGCGACGCCATCTACTACCAGTACTTCGAGTACCCGGGTTGGCACAGCGTGCGCCGGCAGTACGGCGTGCGCACGCAGCGCTACAAGCTCATCCACTACTACGAGACGGGCGAGTGGGAGCTGTTCGACCTGGACGCCGATCCCGACGAGCTGCGCAGCGTCCACGGCCGCCCCGAGTACGCGGCGGTCACGGCGGAGCTGGAGCGCCGGCTGGCGCGGCTGCGCCGCGAGTACGGCGTGCCGGAGCACGATCCCGTGCCCTACCTGCCCAGCGACGTGCCGCCCGAGTGGCGCCGCCCCAACCCGCCGCCGGACGTGGCCCCCGCGACGGCGCCGCATGGCTCCGGCGCGGACCATCACTGACGCCCGCCCGGCCGGATGGAGCGGCGCAGCCTTGCGGACGGGCGAGGCTGCGCCCCATCATCCGGCCAGCCGTTCATCCATCCCCCGCCCCGCCTGCACCGCCACATGGACCGCAACCGCCTGATCGCCATCGCCGTGGGGATTGCCCTCGTGGCGTTTCTGCTGGGCTTTCTTCCGCAGTGGTCGCGCGCCAACGGGCTGCGCGACCGGCTGACCACCTCGCAGCACGACCTGCGGATGGCGCGCACCGAGGGGCAGATCGGCGCCGCGCTCACCGAGTCGCTGCGCAGCAACTACGAGCGCGCGCGCCAGCTGATGACGGAGGTCTACGCCACGCTGCAGGCCACCGCGCCGTCGCTCCAGGGCACCCAGCGCCGCGAGGCGGAGGCCATCCTGGCCCAGCGCGACGAGATGGTGACCCTGCTGGCCCGCGCCGCCCCCGAGAGCAGCCAGCGCGTGATGCTCATCTACACGCGCTTTCACAACGCCTTTCACCCGGGCGCCGCGCCCGTCCCCGCGACCACGCCCGCGCCGTAGGTCCGGGAGACGGTGGATGAAAACGAAGCGGCGGCTCCCGGTGAGGGGAGCCGCCGCTTCGTCGTTGCGGAAACCCGCCGCGATCAGGAGCCCGGGCTCTGGTCCAGCACCACGGCGGTGCCGCTGGCGCTCACCATCAGCATGCCGCCGCCCTTGCCCACGCTGATGGTCTCGTAGTCCAGGTCCACGCCGATGATGGCGTTGCCGCCGCGCGAGGTGGCCTCCTGCACCATCTCGTTGATGGCCATTTGCTTGGCCTTGCGCAGCTCCTGCTCGTACGCCGCCGACCGACCGCCGACGATGTCCGTGATCCCCGCGAAGAAGTCGCGGAAGATGTTGGCGCCCAGGATGGCCTCGCCCGTCACCAGCCCCAGGTACTCCCGCACGCGGTTGCCCTCAACCGTGTTCGTCGTGGTGATCAGCATCTCTCGTCTCCCTGTCGTGATCGTGGTCCCGTCCCCCGCATGGCCGGACACGCTATCCGCCTGCGTGACAGCAGCATACGGAGATCGTTCTCCACAAGATTCGGCGGATGCGGATCACAGACGTCACGGACGGGCGCGGGATAAAGAACGTTCGCATCGTAGACCGCGACTACGCGACCGCCGCGGGTCACTCGTAGCCCATCCCGAGCTCCTGCGCCTGCTGCACCAGCTCGGAGAACGCCCGGTCCGCCTCGGCATCCATCCGCACCTTGTACTCCAGCAGATCGCCCAGCCGTACGCGCCGGTGGCTGCCGACTTTCCGGAACGGGATCCGGCCGGATTCCAGGAGCTTGACCAGGTGCGGCCGCGAGACGTTGAGCAGGTCAGCGGCCTTTTGAGTAGAGATTTCGCGGTCGATGGGTGCCAGCGCCACCGAACGGCCCTGCGCCAGCTCCTCCAGGATCATCTCCAGCATCTGAAAGGCGATTGCGGGAAGCGTGACTCGGGCTTCGGTGCGCCCGCGGCTGACGGTCACCTTCAACGCATCCGGTCCGCCCGGCAGGCGGCTCAGGGCAGTGGAGCTGCGCTGGGCCAGGTCTACGTCTTCGTCCGTGGGATGGATGGGCGTCAACAGCATATCGGTCGCGGCTACCACGATGACTCTCCCGTTCGATGTCCGGCTGAGGTCCTGAATCTAACCTCGTAATCGAAATAACCGCAACGAA
This sequence comes from Longimicrobium sp., assembly GCA_036379135.1. GTDB lineage: Bacteria > Gemmatimonadota > Gemmatimonadetes > Longimicrobiales > Longimicrobiaceae > Longimicrobium. The sequence continues at coordinate 8,770 of DASUVG010000089.1, read as the reverse complement.
CGAGCCCGAACACCCGCGGTGATCGGTCAGAAGAGCGAGATCTGCTCGCCGAGGGTGGCGGGGTCCACGGGGCGCTGGCCCAGGAGCGACTGCATCTCGCGGGCGTTGGCGGGGCTGTGGCCGGCGAAGTGGTTGTTGAAGTAGCCGTACACGTCCGTTCCCAGCGCCGCGCGGCGCAGCACCTGCGCCCACTCGTGGATCTCGCCCGAGCGGTCGAACTGCAGGTGCGAGTAGTCGGTGATGTCGCGGTTGGGACCCATCCACCGGATGTAGTGAAAGTCGGCCGTGGGCCGCTCCGCCAGCTCCGTCATGGTCTCGCGCGGAATCCACTTGCCATCGCTCAGGGCCAGCGCGGTCCCCTGCTCCGCCAGCAGCGCGAGAAGGTCGGGCAGCACGTCGGGCCGCATCCAGCGATTCTGCCGCACCTCCAGTGCGAACCGCAGCTCCCGCGGCAGCCCGCGCACGAACCGCTCGAGGTACGCGAACTCGTCCGGCGCGAAGTCCGGCCCCATCTGCACCAGGATGGGGCCCAGCCGCGGCCCCAGCTCGCGCGCGGCGTCCAGGAACTGCGCCACCACCTCGTCCGCGTCGCGCAGCCGGCGCTCGTGCGTCACCTCCTGCGGCATCTTGAGCGAAAAGACGAACTCCGCCGGCGTGCGCTGCGCCCATCCCGCCACGACTCTGGCCGCGGGGACGGCGTAGAAGGTGGAATCCACCTCCACGGTGCCGAACGCGCGGGCGTACATCGACAGGAACTCCGCCGGCCGCGTGCCCTGCGGATAGAACGGGCCCACCCACGCCGCGTAGTTCCACCCCTGCGTGCCGATGAGGATGCGTCCGGCCATGGGTTCCGTGGTCTCGGTGGATGCGGAATGGTGAACAAAGAGACTCCCCCTGCGCGAACGATACTCCGCGCGGCGGCGGGCGCAAGACAAAGAAGGCGGATGCGCGCCTGCCGCCGCCGTCGCCCCCGCCCTCCCACCGCGCCCTCGGCGGCCCGGCCCGGCGGCGCCGTTCCGCGTCGGAGGGCCGCGCATCACGGCTGGATCATCCGCTTGAAACTCCGGGCGCGGTGCCGCCGTACGGCACTCCCGTCACCGCCGACGCGCATGAAATCACAGACGGAACGGGAGCACCGAACATGAGTGAGAAGAACACCTTCGAATCGATCCTCAAGTGGGTCGTGGTCGTCATCCTGGCCTTTGCCGCGCTCAAGATCCTGCTCGCCGTGCTGGGCATCGCCTTCTTCCTGGGCGGCGTTCTGCTCTTCCGGGTGCTGCCGATCGTCCTGGTGGTGTGGCTGATCGTAAAGGCCGTCGAGTGGCTGCGCAGCGACCGCGCCACCACCCCGCCGACCTCAACGCTGGACGTCTGACCCCGGCCGGACGGCGGATGCGGAAAGGCCCCGGGCAACTCTGCCCGGGGCCTTTCGTGCGCCCGGTGTATCGGGATGTGGCGGCGCTGCCTCCCTTCGTTGCGGCGCGGATGCCCCAGCGGCGGCGCACCCGGGTCGGCGCGAAAACATAAGTCTTGGATGGGGAACGGGTTACGATGTAGATTGAATCGATGCGCTTCGGGGAACGTGTGTTGCTCATCCACGGTCCGCCCGCACGACGCGTCCCGCGCCGTGCACCCCACCCTCCGCCCACGCCCGTCCCCGCAGCAGCGGCCCGGCCCTCTGCACCGAAGGACGCCCCCATGCCCCACCTCCGCAAGACGACCCTGCTGCTGGCTGCCGCGCTCTGCGCGGCGGCGGGCGAGCTGGCGGCCCAGCCCGGGCAGCGCCTGGACGCCGACGCGGCGCGCCGGCTGCGTGAGCAGGGCGTCACCCTGCGCGTGGGCGCGGACCGCGTGGACACCATGCGGGCGCGCACCGGCACGCTGCGCGTGGGCGAGGGCGAGATGATCGTCAACGTGACCGGCGCGCGGCCCACGCGCGTACGCCCGCAGCTGGCCCCCCGCGCAGACCCCACGCCGCCGCCCATCGTGCAGCCCCCCGCGGCGCTGCACCCCGGGGACGAGCCGGCGGCCAGGCCGGATCCGCGGCCGGGGCGCACGCGTCCCCCGGGCACCGAACCGGCCCCGGAGCGGCCGAAGCGCGAGGAGCCCCCGCCCCCCCAGGTGCAGACCCAGGCTCCTCCCCAGGGCCCGCCTTCCGCCGCCGGGCTGGAGCTGCCGGACCCGGCAACGCCCATCGCGTACCAGCTGGGCTATCAGATCGGCATCGGCGACCAGGCGGGCGAGGACTTTCACATCGTCGTGCCGATCGTGGAGATCGAGGGCGGCGGGCTGCGCTACGACGCGGCGCAGCAGGCGTACGTGGGCACCATCCTCTTCGGCCTGGTGGACCGCGACCACCCGTCGGCCAGCGTGGTGCTGACCACCTCCGTGATGCTGCAGGTGACGGGCGACGTGCAGAGCATGGCCCCGGTGCAGCTCCGGCGCATCAACATCCCCTTCGAGCAGATCACCCTGCGCGTGCACCGGCCGCGGGCGGACTCGGTGCTGGTGCGCATCCGCCCCACCTTCGATCCCACCGGCGGCTCGGTGATCTCCGTCCCCATTCTGCGCGCGCCGCTCACGCTGCAGGCCTCGCCGCGGCGCATCGCGGGGTTCGGGCTGGAGATCAGCGAGCTGGCGGTGCAGGCGCTTCGCCGCGGCGACACGCTTCCCGTGGTCATCTCGTCCACGCGCGCCAAGCCCAACCCGGCGCTGCTGCGCGCCACGCACGACGGCGCCATGTCGCGCGTGCGCTCTGCCGGGGTGGGCGTGGACACGGTGCGCGTGGCCAGCGGCGACTTCGAGGAGATGGTGGTGATCCGCTTCGCCTGGCCCATCTCGTTCCTGCTGGCGGCGCTCTTTGGCGGCCTGGTGGGCGGGGTGCTGAACGCCCTCTCCACCCGGCGCCGCAGCAGCCGGCGCATCATCGCCTTTCTGGGCGCGCAGGGTGCGCTTACCGGGGCGGTGGGCGCGGTGCTGTACGCGGTGGGGATCAACGTCGTGGGCTGGGCCCCCAGCGCGGAGTACGGCGAAGGACTGATGTTCGCCGTGGCGTTCGCCAGCGGGCTGATGGGCCCGCGCATCTTCGACCGCTTTCTCCCCAGGCTGTCCGTGGGGCGCAAGGACGGCGGCGACCCGCCGCCCACCGCCCCTCCCTCTTCACCCGCGGCGCCGTCCACCCCCCAGCCCGCGGCCGTCGGCTGATCCGGCGGACGGGGCGCGGCCCGGCACTCCCGCCGGGCCCGCGGACCCGCCCGCGTTCCCCTTCATTCCACCCGCAGGAGCCCGACCCTCATGAAGATCATCAACCACCGTCTGCACCACGACGACGGCACTCCGTACGCGTTCCGCACGGTGCCCGGCACAGGGCCCGTCATCAAGCCTCGCTGGCTGGTGATGCACTACACCGCCAGCGCCAACGCCGCGGGCGACCTCAACTGGTTCGCCGACACGGTGAACAACACCGACAGGGTTTCGGCGCACGTCGTGATCGCCAAGGACGGCACCATCACGCAGTGCGTGCCGTTCAACCGCAAGGCCAACCACGCCGGCAAGAGCACGTGGAAGGGCGTGGTGGGGCTCAACAGCCACTCCATCGGCATCGAGCTGAACGGCTACGGCTTTCTGGGCAATGCCGGACCCGGCAAGTGGAAGTTCAGCGGCAAGACCATCGCCGACAGCGACGTGCTGGTGGCCACGCACAAGTTCGGCTCGCCCACGGGCGGGTGGCCCAGGTACCCGCAGGCGCAGATGGACGCGGCGCGCGAGCTGGCCCGGCTGCTGGTGAGCGAATACGGGCTGGAGGACGTGATCGGCCACGACGACATCGCCCCCGGACGCAAGCAGGACCCGGGTCCGGCCTTTCCGATGGCGAGCTTCCGCGCCGACGCCCTGCAGCGGGGTGCCGCGGCGTCCGGCACCACGACGCCCGCGACGCCCGCGACTCCGGTCGCCCAGGGCGAGCTGAAGCCGATCCAGCGCTTCCGGGTAAAGACGACGCTCAACGTGCGCAGCGGCCCGGCCGGCACCAACCCCACCGTGGCGGGAAGCCCGCTGCGGGAGGGGACCGTCGTGCGCGGCACGGAGGACAGGGACGGGTGGAAGCGCATCACGGCCGAGGGGGGGAACGTGGCCGGCTGGGTGAGCGCGCAGTTCCTGGAGGCGATCCCCGTGCAGCTGTACACGGTGATCGCGAGCAGCCTGAACGTGCGCAGCGGCCCGGCGGGCACCAGCCCCACGGTCCCGGGGAGCCCGCTGAGCAAGGACACCGTGGTGCAGGAGCTGGAGGCGGCGGAGGGGTGGAAGCGCGTGACCACGCTGGGCGCGTCGCCGGTGACGGGGTGGGCCAGCGCGCAGTTCCTCTCCCGCACCATGATCCCGGTGGACAGCCTGGGAAAGCCGGCGACGGTGTAGGGTGATCGGTGGCCGGCGGGGGCGCTTCGATCCCGCCGGCCGCGTGACGGGCCGGCCTCGCCCGCGCACCACGGGTTTGAATTGAAACCGGTTGAAACCCACGGCTGGAAATGCCACAAGCCCCGTCCTGGACGCCGAACGGGGCTCCACCTGCTGCGTCAGCGGCGCCCGGCGTGCCCGGCACGGGCGGTGTGGGCGGTGTGGGCGGTGTGGGCGGTGTGGGCGAGCGATTCGGGTCGAGTGAGTCGCGTGTTTCACCACGCGTGAGCCCGGCCCTCACGAGCGGTTGAAGCCCGTCCGGCGAGGAACGAGCCGGGACGGGCTTATCGCTTTTCCAGCCGCGGGTTTACCCGTCCGCCACAGTCACCAGCCGAAGCGCGTGGGGGATTCCATCCGCGCCCGTACCGGAATCGTTTATCAGGACGACGGGATCGCGCGTGAAAACCTAGCACACGTATGCTGACGCGTATGCGCCCGCCCCGAGGCTATCCCTGACGTATACGCCCACAGTCGAGTACCCGGTGCAGTAGAAATAAGGGTTGGAGGCGGAGCTGGCACTCGACCCATCATCATCGGTCACTTCCTGGACATCACCATCCCAGGTAAAGCTGTATCCGTTTCCGCTGCCCCCGTAAGCTTGTGCCTCGCAAAGGACAAAGCCGTAGTTATCGCAGCGCAGGTAAACGGAGAGCGGCGCAGAAGACGGGGCGAGCAGCGCGGCCTGCTCACGGCTGGGAGAGCTACCAATGCTGGTAAACCTGTCCGAGCTTGTCGACGCCTCCGCGCCTCCCGCGGCCAGCGCACCAGCCGCAACCAGTGCCGTCAACAACCGCACTTTGGAGATGATCATGGGACTAGCTCCTGCAAGGGGAAGATTTGACGCATTGATGCACATTAAACTATTTTGTCCTAAAATGGAAGGCCCCTTCATGTCGTCAGGTTCGGTGATTGTGGTGGGCTCAGTGGGTGTGGGAGAGCAGGGACAGAGGCGGAACCCGCGTTCCGCGTCCCGCTCCGCCAGACGAGTACGGGAATCCCCTCGCTGGTGGTGGAGTCGGGGCGACGGATCCTCCCGTTCACCCGCTCACCCCGCCACCACCTCCCCCGTCTGCACCCGCCAGAGCGCGGCGTACATCCCGCCGGCGGCCACCAGCTCGTCGTGGCGGCCGTGCTCCACGATGCGGCCGCGGTCCATCACGTAGATGCGGTGGGCGTTGCGCACGGTGGACAGGCGGTGCGCGATGGCGATCGTCGTCCGGCCGCGGCTGATGTGCTCCAGCGAGCGCTGGATGGCGGCCTCCGTCTCGTTGTCCACCGCGCTGGTCGCCTCGTCCAGCACCAGGATGGGCGGGTCCTTGAGGATGGCGCGCGCGATGGCGATGCGCTGCCGCTGCCCGCCGCTCAGCTTCTGCCCGCGCTCGCCCACCACCGTCTCGTACCCCTGCGGCAGCGCGGTGACGAAGTCGTGCGCCTCGGCCAGCCGCGCGGCGCGCTCCACCTGCTCCGGCGCGGCATCGAACGACCCGTAGGCGATGTTCTCGCGCACGGTGCCGGGGAACAGGTACACGTCCTGGCTCACCAGCCCGATCGCCTTGCGCAGGTCGCCCAGGCGAAGGGTGCGGATGTCGGCGCCGTCCACCAGCACCGTTCCCGCGTCCAGCTCGTACAGGCGCAGCAGCAGCTTGACCAGGGTGCTCTTGCCCGACCCCGTGGGCCCCACCACGGCCACGGTCTCCCCCGCGGCAATGCGCAGGGAGAAGTCCCGCAGCACGGGCGCGCGGCCGCGGTAGGCAAAGGTCACGTCGCGCATCTCCACGTCGCCGCGCACGGTGCCGGCGGGGAGCGCCAGGTGCCCGGGGTGCGCCTCTACCGGCGTGTCCAGCACGGCGAAGATGCGGCGGGTGGAGGCCATCGCCCGCTGGTACTGGTCCAGCGTCTCGCCCAGGCGGGTGAGCGGCCACAGCAGGCGCTGGGTGATGTAGACCAGGAAGCTGTACGTCCCCACCGCCAGCGCACCGTCCAGCACCTGGAATCCCCCGAAGACCAGCGTGCCGGTGAATCCGATCAGGATGAGGATACGGATGAGGGGGACGAAGGCGGCGCTGTAGCGGATGGCGCGGCCGTTGGCGTCGCGGTACGCCTGGCTGTCGGCCTCCACGCGGCGGATCTCGTGCTCCTCGGCCGCGTACGCCTTGATGGTGGTCACGCCGCTCAGGTTGCTGGCCAGCCGCGCGTTCACCGCGCCCGCCCTTTCGCGCACGGCGGCGTACAGCGGCTCCAGCGTGCGCTGGAAGCGGATGGATCCCCAGACCACGAACGGCATGGGGAGCATGGCCATCCACGCCACCTCGGGCGCCATCACGAAGAAGGCGCCGCCCACCACAAGGACCGTCGTCACCACCTGGATGATCTCGTTGGCGCCGCGGTCCAGAAAGCGCTCCAGCTGGTTCACGTCGTCCCCCAGCACCGACAGCAGCCCGCCCGTGCTGCGCTCCTCGAAGTAGGCCAGATCCAGGTCCTGCAGGTGCGCGTAGCCCTCCAGCCGCAGCTCGTGCTGAACCGTCTGCGCCAGGTTGCGCCACAGCACGCCGTACAGGTACTCGAAGAGCGACTCCATCAGCCACACCACGAAGGTGATGGCGGCCAGCACCACCAGCTGCTGGCGGGGATCGGGAAAGCCCCAGCCGGCGATCAGCGAGTCGCTTCCGCGCACCACCACGTCCACCGCCACGCCGATCAGCGCCTCGGGGGCCAGGTCGAACAGCTTGTTGATGACGGAGCACGCCGACGCGGCCCACACCTCCCTCCGGTGGGGCCGCGCCTTGTGGATGAGCCGGCGCAGCGGATGGACGTGCTCCGCCGCGCCGGCAGGGTTCTGGTTGGACACGATCGATCGGATGCGGGAAGATGCGGAGCCCCGGTGCGCCCCGTCCACATCTTACCATCCGCCGCCGCGCGCGAACAACCATCGCCGGTTGTGGGATGCGGACGGGCGGCGTACCATCCCCGGATGCGCATTCGTGAGCGGTGGTCCACCCGCACGCCCGGCACCGGGCGCCTGATCCTTCTGCTGTGCGTCTTCGTCCCCCTGACGGCGGTCCTGCTGCGGCCGTTCATCGAAGGCCTCAAGCCGTCCCGCCCGCCGCACCCCGTGGCGGCGGAGTTCCGGCTGGTGTCGGTGGATGGAAAGCCGCCGAGCAAAATCGCGTGCAGATCCCGCAGGCCCGGCGGCCGGCTGATTCTGGGGACGAACGGGGAGTGGTGGCTGCGCGTGGTCGACTGCAGGCTTCGCTACGGGATGATGACGAACGGCGGCACCTACCGCTGGTCCGGCGACACCCTCACCCTCCATCGCAAGGCCGCGCGCCGGGGCGAGTTCCCGCTCCACATCCTGGTGCTGCGCGGCGACACGCTGGACTTTTCCGGCCGGTCCGGTCGAAAAAAGTCCATCTCCCGCTACGTCCGGGTCCACACGCCGCGGCCCTGACGTCGCGCCGGCCGGCTTTCCACTTCTGCCGGTGCCGCCGGAGGCCGCCGCCTTCGCCGGCCGCTAGCGCGATCCCGATCCCTATCCGAAACACCGCGCGGCGCGGCGGGTACGCGGATTGCCCCGGATCTTCCATCGACGTTCCGGATCCGGTAACCCGCAGTCCCGCAGGACCATGCGCAACATCAACCACGTCCTTCGCCGCGCCGGCTCGCTGGCGCTGGTGGCGGCGGTCTTCGCGTCCGCGGCCGCGCCGCCGCTGGACGCCCAGTCGCGCCCGCGTCCCCGGCGCGACGAGCCCAGCCGCCCGGCGACGACCACGCGTCCGTCCACCCGTCCCACGCAGGCGCGGCCCACCACCACGGCTCAGCGTCCGCCGGCGCAGGCGGCCAGCCCGCTGGCGCGCGTGCGCTCGCAGGCGCTGTCGCGCGGCGGCTACGCGGTGGTGGTGGACCTGGACGTGAACCGTCTGTACTTCGCCAGGGGGCGGCGGGTGCTGTGGTCCGCGCCGGTGGGCACGGGGACGGGGATGCGGATGGAGCACGACGACGGCGAGTGGGACTTCGCCACGCCCAACGGCACCTTCCACGTCACCTTCAAGGACCTGGAGCCGGACTGGATCGCCCCCGACTGGTACTTTCTGGAGAACGGGCTGCGCGTGCCGGGACCCGACTCCGACGCGCGGCGCTTTCCGCGCGGGCTGGGCGCCGCGGCGGTGTTCATCGGCCAGGGGCTGGCCATCCACGGCACCGACAAGCCGGAGCTGCTGGGCCAGCGCGTGTCGCACGGCTGCATCCGCCTGGCCAACGCCGACGCGCTGCGCCTGTTCCACAACGTGCAGGTGGGGACGGAGATCGTGATCGTGGGCGG
>DASUVG010000088.1:0-3775 GCA_036379135.1 Longimicrobium sp. | reverse complement strand
AGCAGCGTAAGACATTAAGTAATAAGAGGCCGCCCCGGGCGTGTTGTACACGCGCCCAGAGCGGCCTTTCCATATCCTATTATGTCACAATCGCTTACGTGCAGTGTGTCAGATGACGCTGTCGAACGTCTACTGTGTGAGGCCCATCTTTTAAGGTGTCGCGGCTCCAGGTCGGTGACGAAGTTGCCCGGCTGAAGGCCACCAGCGTGCGCAGCAGCTCCGGGTACAGCTGCGTGGGGCCGCCGTTGCTGTGGCGCAGGTCCAGGATCAGGTTCCTGGGGCGGAGCCGCTGGCCGAACTGCGCCAGCGTCTCGTTCTCCTCGTCCACCAGGTTGTTCACCTGCACGTACAGGGCGTCGTGCTCCCGCAGCGGCGTCTGCCAGTGCTTCGGCGTGACCCCGCTTGCCCCGGCGCAGCCCCCGGACGAGCTTGTGCGGGATGAATCGTCGCCGCGCCGCCCACTACGCTGGGCCTGCTGATCCTTTGCAACCGATCTGCCGCCCGGCCCGTACGGCGACACCGTCCGCGGCGGCATCGCGAGCGGACGGGAGCGAGTCCTGGCCGCAGCCGGCACCGATGTGATTTCGATTGGGAGAGATGACGAACGCTGAGGTGCAGATCATCGACGCCGCGCCACTGCGGTACCTGCTGTCGGTCCCGCGCGGCGCCGAAGCGGCGGAGCCCCGGCCGGTGCTGGTGTTTCTGCATGGCTACAACGAGGGCGCGCCCACGGACCTGCAGCGCGGGATGACGCTGCACGGGCCGCTGCGCGCGGACAATCCGTCCATCGTCGACAAGTTCATCGTGATCGCGCCGCAGCTGCCGGAGCAGGGTGACCTGTGGCGCAGCTGGGACGACGAGGTGCGCGATATCGTGCTGCGCGTACAGGCGCAGCACGGCGGCGACCCGCGGCGCACGTATCTGACCGGCTTCAGCTACGGCGGCAACGGCGTGTTCGACATCGCGCTCCTGCAGCCGTCGCTCTGGGCCGCGCTCTGGTCGGTGGAGCCCACGCGCGCCCCGGAGCGCGACCCCGGCCTGCCGGTATGGCTGTCCTCCGGCGAGCTGACGCGCCGGCGGCAGTCGGGGTTTACCAACACCCTTCGCCTGGAGCGCCCCGGCACGGAGCCCTTCGGCGACCGCATCTGCACCGACGAGGGCCTGGACCACGTCGCCACCGCCACGCAGGCGTACGGGGACGAGCGCATCTACCGGTGGCTGCTGGCGCGGGAGCGTCCGCCGGCCTGACCGGGTGCCGCCGCGCTGACACTTCAGCGCACCTTTCCCCGTAGAGCCCCCCGTTCCGAAGCTCCGTTCCTCTCCTGCCGCACGGAGGCCGCCATGGACGTCATCACCCTTCCGCTCATCATTGGAGAGCTCATCGCGTTCGGGATGATCATCGGCGGTATCCTGCTGTTCCCCACCTCACGACGGCTGGGCCGCTACCTTGAAGTGCTCATCGAGGAGAAGCGCGGCAAGGGCATCGGCATGGCGGACGAGGTGAAGCGGCTGGAACGGGAGCTCCGCGAAACCCAGGCGGAGGTCGCCCGCCTTTCCGACCGCCAGGCCTTTACCGACTCCCTGCTCGAGGAGCGCGCCGAGACTCCGCTGCTGCCCCGCGGGTAATCACGGAAAAGCGTTCCTACAGAGAGCTTTCTGCCAAGACATGCTGACTTTGGATGGCCAGATATGGGTAGTGTCCTCAACACCTCTTTCTATCTTCCGTTTGCTACACGCGAGTCAGATCGCCTGCGGTCAGAATCCGCATTGATCCAGGATCTGCTCTGCTATGAAACCGTGCTGGTTTTGACAGATCACATGGCAGCGGTTGGAATGCTTGGAGCATTGCTCGGTCCAAAAACACTTAGAGAAGCGCTGGATTCTGGGGCGATCAAATTCATCAATGACCGGAACCTGTTAAGCTGGCCAGTGACGGGCCGAGCAGGACAGCTATCGCCCATTTTGCCAATGCGTGCTCAACCCACCGATGAAGACCCAAATGCTTTTACTGAGACCTCGCTACCGTTCTTAGGGACACTGGCCGCGGAAGGATTCGGATTAACCCAATCCGCTGCCATTGAGATTGCCCGTGCTGCTGCCGAGTCAGCCATAGACTTCTCTGAGCCGCTTACACCGAGTGATCGCGTCGTCAGTTCAGGTGGCCGCGGCCTTAGAGATGATGCACTAGGTCGGCTAAGAACATATCAGGACGTTGTTCCGCGGCTGAGTTCCTTCCCGGTAAAGCTTGGGGATCTGATCCGTCTTGAGCGGGATTTGCGAAATCCCGCGCGTTCGCCGCTTAATACTCGCAAGCTGAAGTTGCTCAAAGGCACTCTCGAAACAGGCTGGCATGTAGCTGATCAACCTATCCAGATGGGCCGTAAGCAACTCGGATTGCTCAACTTATTCCTATGTGATCATTTCTTGGCGATTCACGCAGCCGCAGCCCCAGAGAGCACTCTCCACACTGAAAAAATTGTAGAGGAAATCCTTACTGCTCGCGCGACCAGTATCCGAAGGGCTGTCGGTGAGGAACTAAGTGATGTGCTTCGTATGGCGAGTGTTGAGATGCCCCAACTCGCCGGCGGCAGCACATTTCCGTACGACAAGCTGCTCACGATCCGTGGTGGAGCGGCGGCACGCGACTTCCGAAAGGTTGTTGATGCGCGGGACGCGACTCCAAACCAGGATTTGATTAGGGCGTATTATTCTGCACTCGGGCAGCAATTCGGAGGACGACTGAGCGTCAAGGTAGCGCGCTTTGTTCTCACGTCAGTGGCCGGGTTTGTTCCAGGATTGGGCACAGCACTCTCTGCCGCTGATTCATTCTTGCTCGATCGGCTCCTCGGCCGGCGTGATGCCCGATACTTCATCGATGAAGAGCTAACGCGGCTGGGGAAGGATTAAAATCCTAAGTCCCATCTCTGGGTACTGGCAGTTAACGCCAAATCGGCAGCAGTTACGCCGGAACAGCAGGAAAATCCTCGAAAAACGTGGCATATGCGTTGCCTTACCGAGGGCAGCGCTTTCGGGCGCCCGGGCGAACAGAACGCCTCGAGGGCGCCTTTGTTTTCCTGTTCAATCGCAACGCAAACAACGAAAGGGACCCGGCATGGCGAAGGTCATCGGGATCGATCTTGGGACCACCAACTCCGTAGTCGCCGTGATGGAAGGCGGCGACCCGGTGGTGATCCCCAACGCCGAGGGCGGGCGCACCACGCCGTCCGTCGTGGCGTTCACCAAGGACGGTGAGCGGCTGGTGGGCCAGGTGGCGCGCCGCCAGGCCATCACCAACCCCACCAACACCATCTTCTCCATCAAGCGCTTCATGGGCCGCAAGGAGGCCGAGGTGAAGCAGGAGGAGAAGCTGGTGCCGTACAAGGTCACGGCCGGCCCCGGCGGGCTGGCGCAGGTGGAGGTGCCCAACGTGGGCAAGACCTTCACCCCGCCCGAGATCTCGGCGATGACGCTGCAGAAGATGAAGCAGACCGCCGAGGACTACCTGGGTACCACGGTCACCCAGGCGGTGATCACCGTGCCCGCGTACTTCAACGACGCGCAGCGGCAGGCCACCAAGGACGCCGGCAAGATCGCCGGCCTGGAGGTGCTGCGCATCATCAACGAGCCCACCGCGGCGGCGCTGGCGTACGGCCTGGACAAGAAGAAGGAAGAGAAGATCGCGGTCTACGACCTGGGCGGCGGCACCTACGACATCTCCATCCTGGAGCTGGGCGAGGGCGTGTTCGAGGTCAAGGCCACCAACGGCGACACCCAC
>DASUVG010000087.1:0-69819 GCA_036379135.1 Longimicrobium sp. | reverse complement strand
GCCCTTGATCTTGCGGGTGAGCGTGCCGGTGACCGCGTTGCCGCCCTCGTACGCCACGCGGATCTGCTCCCACACGCGCAGGAAGTCGGCCTTCTTCTTGGACAGGACGACGACGCCGTCCTCGTCCTCCAGGTTCTCCAGAAAGACCTCGACCTCGTCGCCGATCTGCAGCGAGTCGGGGTCCTTGAACTCGTCGCGGGTAACCGCGCCCTCACTCTTGAAGCCCAGGTCCAGGATCACCGCCTTGTCGGTGATGCGCAGCACCTTGGCCTTGACGATCTCACCCTCCTCGATGTTGCTGAGGGTGGGCTCGTACATGGCCAGCAGCCCCTCGTACTCCTCGGAGGTGTACTCGTCCTCGTCGAAGAGGTCGGGGCGAATGCCCAGCGAGCGGGCGCGGTCGGCGATCTGCTCGATGGTAAGCTCGCTGCCCCAGCTCTTCCGGGGCTGCTCGGCAACGGCGATGCCGCCGTCCTCGCGCGAGAACTGCTCTTCGGTAACGTCTGCCATGGGTGGGGATGTCTCCTGTAACGCGGCCTCCGGACGAGTGAGGTGCCGGCGCCGGTTCGGGGTGATGGGTTGGTCCGGACGTAAGCCGGGGGAAACAGAACAAGTTACGGAATTTCTTCGCTCGGGTCAACCCCGCCCCGCGCCCGCGCAAGGGCCACGATGCGGTCTACCTGCTGGTCGAAGGTGAGGCCGGTGGTGTCGATGACCACGGCGTCGTCGGCCTGCCGCAGCGGCGCGGTTTCGCGGCCGCTGTCGATGGCGTCGCGCCCCTGCAGCAGCCCCGCCTCGGCGCGCACCTCCTCCAGCGGCGGATCCATCACGCCGCGCTCCAGCAGCCGCCGCCGCGCGCGCTCCTCCGCGTCGGCGACCAGGTAGGCCTTGAGCTCGGCGTCGGGAAAGACCACGGTGCCGATGTCGCGTCCGTCGGCCACCAGGCCGCCGCGCGCGCCGGACTCGCGCAGCGCGTCCATCAGCCACTCTCGCACGGCGGGGACGGCGGCCATCTGGCTCACGTGCGCGTTCACCTGGTGCGAGCGGATCTCCACGCTCACGTCCTCGCCGCGGATGGTCATCACGTAGCCGCGGTCGGCGGGGCGGCCGTGCACGTCCATCCGGTCCAGCTCTTCGTGCGTAAGATGCACCCAGCCGTCCGGATGGATGCCGTTGCGCAGCGCGGCCAGGGTGATGGCGCGGTAGAAGGCGCCGGAGTCGAGATGGCGATAGCCCAGCCGCGCGGCGACGGCCTTTGCAGTGGAGCTCTTTCCCGACCCCGCCGGCCCGTCCAGCGCGATGATGATCCCGTCCGGCCTGTGGCTCATCTGGTATTCAGATCACAAAGGTTGTGTCGGCGAATCTCGGCGTGCAGTGCGCCGATCCGGTCCGTCCGTGCCGGTTGAGGCGCTTCGACGTGTATCGAGCTGGCGCCCGACGCGCGCCCCCTCTCCCGGCCTCTCCCCCAAAAAGCCCTGGGGGAGAGGTGACGCGCCCGACTGACTACGATGCGCGATCGAATTCTCCCTTCCCCCACGCAGTTTGTGGGGGAAGGGCCGGGAATGGGGGGCGCCTGCGGACGCCGTCCGGGTCCCGTTCGAAGCGCCCCGATCCATCCCCTCACCATCCCTCACCACCCCTCCCCCGAAAGTCCCCGAAGTTGGGGGAGGGGTCGGACGCCGTCGCGAGGAACGAGCAAAAGGCCGGTCGGGAGAGAGGGCCCGTCCAGACGCCTCAACCCGCCAGCCGCCGCAACAGTCCCCAGAACCCGGGAAAGCTCACGTCCACCACGTCGGGATGATCGATCTCGATCGCGTTCCCCGGCTGCGCGCCCAGCACGCCGAAGGCCATGGCGATGCGGTGGTCGTGGAACGCCTGCACCCGGCCGGCGAGCGGGCCGTCCGTGCCGCGGACGACGATGCCGTCCTCCAGCTCCTCCGCCTCCACGCCGAGCGCGCGCAGGTTCCCCGCGACGGCGGCGATGCGGTCCGTCTCCTTCACGCGCAGCTCGCCCGCGCCCGTGATGCGCGTCTCCCCCTGCGCGCGCGCCGCGAGGACGGCGAGCATGGGGATCTCGTCGATGGCGTCCGGCACCTCGCCGCCGCCGACCTCGATGCCACACAGCGGCGCCGGGCCCACCACCAGGTCCGCGACGGGCTCGCCGCCGGCGGTGCGGGCGTTCTCCATCCCGATCCGCGCCCCCATCCGCTCCACCAGCCGGAAAAAGCCCGTGCGCGTGGGGTTGATGCAGACGTTGCGGATGCGCAGCTCGCCGCCGTCCGCCAGCAGCGCCAGCGAGATCAGGAACGCCGCGGACGAGGGATCGCCCGGCACCTCCACCTCCAGCGGCGGAAGCGGCCGGCCGCTGGGGCGCAGGTCGATGCGGACGCCACCGCCGGCATCCACCGTATCGACCGCCTCGCCGAGGGCGCTGAGGATGCGCTCCGTGTGGTCGCGCGAGAGCATCGGCTCGGTGACGGAGACGGGGACGCCGGCGCCCAGGCCGGCCAGCAGCACCGCGCTCTTGATCTGCGCGCTGGCCCTGGGGGAAGCGTAGTCGATGGAGTGCAGCGGCCCGCCAAAGACCTCGATCGGCAGGCAGCCGGGGGCGCCGGCCTCGCGAAAGCGCGCACCCATCCGCGCCAGCGGCTCGGTGATGCGGCGCATGGGCCGGCCGCGCAGCGAGTCGTCGCCGGTCAGCGTGCTGGCGAACGGGCGGCTGGCGAGCAGGCCCATCATCAGCCGCGCCGTGGTGCCGCTGTTGCCGCAGTCCAGCCACTCCGCGGGCGCCGTCCACGCCTCGATCCCCCGCCCGTGGACGCGGATCTCCGAGCCGTCCGCGGGCAGATCCGGGACGTCGCACCCCAGCGCGCGCAGCACGGACGCGGTGCTGCGGCAGTCGGCGCCGGGAAGCAGGCCGCGCAGGCGGCTTTCGCCCCGCGCGGCGGCGCTGAACATCAGCGCGCGGTGGGTGAGGGACTTGTCGCCCGGGACGAGGACGTCGCCGGACACGTGCAGTCGGGTCGGCATGGGGCAGAAGCTACCCGCCGCCGCCCGCGCCCCGCAACCGCCGGCCGCAACGAGAGACGGGGAGCCCGCATCGCAGGCCCCCCGTCTTTCGTCCGCGCGCGGCCGGCCTCAGCCGCCGAAGCTCACGTCGAACTGGTCGCGCCGCGTCCAGAAGTAGCGCAGCATGAACGCGTCTACCACCAGCAGCATGACGAACACGAACGCCAGGTCCCGCAGATCGAACATCCAGAACAGCTTGGCGGCCGCCGCGGCGGCCAGCTCCGCCACGGCGCCGTACCAGCCCCAGCGGGAGAACCGCCGCACCTCGGTGGCCAGACGCCACTGGAGTACGGCCCACACGAGTCCCGTGATCATGTTCGCGCCGGCGCGACCGCCGGAGATGGCGAACAGGATCGCGCTGAGGCCCGAGCCCGCCGCCATCACGTAGCTGAACCCGATGAAGAGCGTCCCCCGCACCCCGTGCACGCGGGGCGAGGCAAAGGCGGCGTCGCCCACCACCATCTCCGGCAGCGGCCCGGCGGTCTCCGGCTCCGCGAGCGCCGGAGTGGACGGCAGCGTCGGTGAGATGTCGGTCATCGGAGCTCCCTGTGAACGCTGCGCCTCTCAGCCGCCGAGATCGACGTCGAAGTGCTCCCTGCGGTCCCAGAAGTAGGCCATCCACGCCACGTCGATGCACACGCCGACGAGCCCGCCGACCACGTTCCCCTCCGCCATGCTCCACACCTTGGCCACGGCGGCGGCCGCGAGCTCGACCATGGCGCCGTACCAGCCCCAGCGGCTGAAGTACTGCACCTCCGTCGCCAGCCGCCACTGGACCGCCGCACCGATCCCCAGGAGCAGCCCCAGCGCGGGCAGGCCCGGGTCCACCGTGAACACCCCGTACCCCAGGCACCCCACGCCACCCGCGGCCAGGCCCACGGCCGCGACGTAGCTCAGGACGTAGAAGAGGCTTCCCGGCCACTCGTGCTCGCGGGTGGACTCCGCCCGGTCGCCCACGAAGAGCGGCGGAAGCGCTTCGCGGATGCCGGGGTCCAGGTCCGCGTCGGCGGGTGGGGCTTGGAGTGTGGTCTTGATCTCCATCATCTCCTCCTGCGGTGCGATGGAACCGGACCGGCACGGACACGAGGGGAGTACGGCGGATGCGGAGAAAAGTGTCAGGCGCGCGAGCACGAGAACATCGGCCCGGAGATCAATCGCCCCCGGCCATGTGCGCGCGGGCGAACTCCAGGCCGTAGAGCGTAAGGAACGGCTCGATCTTCTGCACCGTGCGGCAGTGGGGGCCGATGAGCTCCGCCAGCCCGCCCGTTGCGACCACGAGAAGCTCGTCCACGCCCCACTCCTCGCGGATGCGGGTGACGGTGCCGTCGATGGCGTCCACGGCGCCCCAGAACACCCCGCTCTGGATGCACGCCTCCGTGCGCCGCCCGATCACCCGCTGCGGCGGGACCAGCTCCACGCGCGGCAGCTTGGCGGTGCGCTCGGTAAGGTTGCTGGCCGCCGTCTTGACTCCCGGCGAGATCACGCCGCCGATGAACACGCCCTCGCGGGTGATGCAGTCGAAGGTGGTGGCCGTCCCCAGGTCCACCACCACGGTGTCGGCGGCGTACATCCGCAGCGCCGCAAGGGTGTTGACGATGCGGTCGGCGCCCACGGTCATCGGCTCGTCCACGTCCAGCCGGATGGGGAGCGGCGTGGTCGCGTTCACCGCCAGCGCCTCCACGCGCAGGTAGCGGCGGCACGCGTCCGCCAGCGTGAGCGTGAGCGCGGGGACCACGGAGCCGATGGTAGCCGCGCGCACCGGCGCCCCGCCGATCCCGGCGGCGCCCATCAGCTGCGTCAGCATCAGCCCGTACTCGTCCGCCGTGCGGCGCCCCTCGGTGGAGACGCGCCAGTGCCCGCAAAGGCGCGTGTCCTCGAACCAGCCGATCACCGTCTCCGTGTTGCCGACGTCGAAAACCAGATCCATGGGGCGGAGTGCGAAAGTGCGAGAGTGCGAATCCGAGGTGCCAGACGACGCCGGTCAGTGTTGTCCGTAGTGCGAACGCGCCGCAAGAAAGTAGATGGCTGCCCCGCGGACGAGGTAAACCAGGCGATCCGCGTCCGTGACTCTGCGGGACCATTCTGCCGGCCCCCTGTGCCTTAGCGCCTCCGGCTTTCCTGCACCCGTGAACGGATCGCGAATGATCTCTTCGACCAGGCGCATGACGCGCAAAGCGGTTCGTGGATTCGACCCGATCCACCAGGCAAGGTCTTGTCGAAATCCGCGAAACACAATCGCCTGCCGCTCTTCGGTCGGAACGGCAGGCGATGTTGCGGGCCCGGCCGTATGTCGCCTAGCGGCGCTCATAATCGAACGGCTCCTTTACGTGCGGCCACTCCGGCACCACTCCCCACGCCCGGAGTTGCTCCTCCGCCTGGCGAAGCCGCGCCTCGAACTCCGGAAACTGCTGCAGGAGAAGCATCGTGGAATTTCGCGGCTTTCCGCGCCGCAGGCCGGCCTTCCACATTGGGGCGATGCGCATTCGCTTGATCTGGGTCGCCATGGCTCACTCGGTTTGGGGAGCGCAGATGCTGCCGAACGATGGCAACCGACGATGCATCCGTCAAGTCCGTCCAGAAAGCGCCACGTGTGTGCACGGACTGGTTGGCGCTCCTGCCGCATCCCTGTTGAAGATCATGACGATCGCAGCCTCCGGACCGCTCCGTTTGGACGGGCCCTCATCCGCTCGCGCAGGTGAGTTTCGCGGTTGAAGCCCGGTTCGGCGAGCGCGAGCGAGCCGAGACCGGGCTTATGGCATTTCCAGCCGCGGGCTTCAGCCCGTGGCGGCCGCCATCACACCCCTACCCCGCCACCCGCACCGTCCCCGACGTTACCGTCCGCAGCACGCCGTCGCCGTCGCGGAGAAGGAGGGCGCCGGCGGGGCTCACGCCGAGCACGGTGCCGGCGGTCTCCTGCGCACCGGTGACGCGAACGGGGCGGCCTTCCAGCGCGTCGCGGCGGCGCAGGGCGTCCAGCATGGCGCCGGTGAGCTGCGACGGCGGATTGCGCAGCGCGCGGGCGACAGCGGTGGCCACGGCGCCGGCCACCTCCACCCGCGGCGGCTCCCACCCCGCGACGATGCGCAGGCTGGTCGCCGTCTCGCGCACCTCGTCGGGAAAGTCGCCGGGGACGTGCAGGACGTTGAGGCCAATGCCGACCACCACGCTCCCCGGCCGCGCGCCGTCCCAGCTCCCCTCGCAGAGGATGCCGGCCACCTTGCGACCCGCCAGCTGCAGGTCGTTGGGCCACTTTACCTGCGTGACCGCCGGGCGCACGAACGCGTCCAACGCCTCCGCCGCGGCCAGCCCCACCAGCAGCGGCAGCAGCCCCGGCGCGGGGAGCGACGCCGGCCGCGCCACCATCGACATCCACACCCCCACCCCCGGCGGCGACGCCCAGACCCGCCCGCTCCGCCCCCGCCCCGCCGTCTGCTCCTCCGCCACCACCAGCGTGCCGTGCGGCGCGCCGCCGTCCGCCAGCCCGCGCGCCGCGTCGTTGGTCGACCGCACGCGGGCGAACAGGTGCACGGAGGGCAGGCCCCAGCGCGCGGCCAGCTCCTCGGCCGCGACCCCTTCCCAGCGGCCGGCAAAGACGTCCGTCACTCCGCGGCGCGCAGCTGCAGCGACAGGTCCAGCGAGGGCGCGGAGTGCGTAAGCGCGCCGATGGAGATGAAGTCGACGCCCGTTTCCGCGTAGGCATGGATCGTCTCCAGCGTGATGCCGCCGGACGCCTCCGTCTCCGGGGAGGGGTCAGTGGCGCGGACGAGTTCCACGGCCTCGTGCATCAAGGGCCAGTTCATGTTGTCGAACATGATGCGGTCCGCCCCCGCCTCCAGCGCCTCGCGCACCTCGTCCAGGTTCGTCGTCTCCACCTCCACCTTGAGCCCGCGCTCGTTGTGGCGGCGGACCGCCTCTACCGCCGCGGTGATCCCGCCCGCCGCGGCGATGTGGTTGTCCTTGATCATCACCATGTCGTGCAGGCCGAAGCGGTGGTTGGCGCCGCCGCCCGCGACCACCGCCGCCTTTTCCAGCGCCCGCATCCCTGGCGTGGTCTTGCGGGTGTCGATCACCCGCGCGCCGGTGCCCTCCACCGCGCGCACGTAGCGCCGCGTGAC
Organism: Longimicrobium sp.; assembly: GCA_036379135.1. Lineage (GTDB taxonomy): Bacteria > Gemmatimonadota > Gemmatimonadetes > Longimicrobiales > Longimicrobiaceae > Longimicrobium. The sequence continues at coordinate 62,635 of DASUVG010000087.1, read as the reverse complement.
CGTGGCCACGCCGGACAGGCGCTGCATGAAGTTGAGCGCCGTCCGCTCCGCCGTCAGGATCGATCGCGCGGATCCGCGGATGGTCATCGCCACGTCGCCGGGCTCCACGGCGGTGCCATCCACCGCATCCACCGCCACCTCCAGCGACGCATCCACGCGGCGAAAGACCTCGGCGGCCACCTCGGACCCGGCGATCACCCCCGGCGCCTTGGCGACGATGCGCGCCTCCGCCCGCCGCTCCTCCGGGACCGTCCACAGCGTGGTGTAGTCACCGGGGCCCACGTCCTCGGCCAGGGCGGCGTCGATCAGGGCAAAGGCGCTCGACGGCAGCGGCATCAGTCGTCCCCCGCGGCGGCGAGAAGGGGCTCGGCGGCGGGCGCGGGGGCGTCCGCCAGCACGCGCTGGTAGTAGCGCTCGTACTGGGGGACGATGACGTCCACGCCAAAGCGCTCGGACGCCACCTTCTGCGCGGCCACGCTCATGTCCAGCCAGCGCTTGTTGTCGCGGAGGATGGAGATCCCCATCTCCGCCATCGCCTCCACGTCGCCCACGTTCCCCATGTGTCCCGTGACGCCGTCCTCGACCACCTCCGGCAGGCCGCCCGCGTTGGACGCGACCACGGGGACACCGCTGGCCATCGCCTCCAGCGCCACCAGGCCGAACGACTCGCTCTGCGAGGGAAGGAGCAGCAGGTCCGCGCAGGTCATCAGCTCGGCCACCGAGTCCTGCTTGCCCAGGAAGATGACGCGGTCGGTGATCCCCAGCGCCTCCGCCTCCGCCATCGCCTTCGGACGCTCCGGGCCGTCGCCCACGAACATCAGCTTGCTGGGCACCTGCTTGTGGATGCGGGCGAAGATGCGCACCACGTCGGCGATCCGCTTGACCGTGCGGAAGTTGGAGACGTGCATCACCAGCATCTCGTCCGGCCGCAGAAAGGTCTCCTTGCGGCAGGGATACGATCCGCGGCGGTAGAGGTCGGGATCGACGAAGTTGTGGATGACCTCGATGGAATCCGCCGACACGTTGAACCGGTCCACCGTCTCGCGCTTCAGGTAGTTCGACACGGCGGTGATGCCGTCCGACTTCTGGATGGAGAAGCGGGTGATGTCGAAGTAGCTGCGCTCCTGGCCCACGAGGGTGATGTCGGTGCCGTGCAGCGTGGTGACGATCTTGAGCGGGTGCCCGGGGCCCAGCATCTCCCTGGCGATCCAGGCGCTGGTGGCGTGCGGGATGGCGTAGTGCACGTGCAGCAGGTCCAGCTCGGCGCGGGTCGCCACCTCGTGCATCATCGCCGCGAGGGAGAGCGAGTAGTTGTTGTGCTCGAACAGCGGGTAGCGCGTGGTCTCCACCTCGTGGAAGTACACGCGCTCCATGAAGTGCGGCAGGCGGAACGGCTGGGCGTACGAGATGAAGTGGATCTCGTGCCCGCGCTGCGAAAGCTCGATCCCCAGCTCGGTGGCGATGGCGCCGGAGCCGCCGTAGGTCGGGTAGCAGGTGATGCCGATCTTCATGGAAAAAAAGTGCCTAGTGCCGAGTGTCGAGTGCCCAGGGTTCAGTGCCAGGGATTGAGTACGAGGTACAAGGGTCCGCCCCTCCTCGATCCTGGGCACTAGGTACTAGGTACTGCCGGCCGCGTTCCAGTGCCTTACGATTTCCTGCACGAGATCTGGCCGCGGCCGGCTTGCGTCCAGCCAGACGGCGCCCGGCGGGAGCTTGGTGCGGAACCAGGTGAGCTGCCGCCTGGTGTAGGCGCGCGTGTTGGCCCGCGCCAGGTCCAGCGCCTCGTCCAGCGACCGCTCTCCGCGAAAATAGGGGAACAGCTCGATGTACGCATGGGCGTTCAGCCCCGGCGCCTGCTCGCCGTACTTTGCCACCAGCCCGCGCACCTCGTCCAGCAGCCCGGCCTCCACCATCTCCGTCACGCGGCGGTCGATGCCTGCGTACAGCCGGTCGCGCGGCACCTCCAGCACGAACGGCAGCACGGACATCGGCGTCTCTTCCGGCGGCGAGTGGCGGTGCCACCAGGGGAGCGTGCGGCCGGTGAGCAGCGGCACCTCCAGCGCGCGCATCAGCCGCTGGCGCCCGCCCCAGTCGCGCAGCCGCTCGGCGGACTCGGGGTCCAGCGCCGACAGCCAGCGGTGCAGTTCCGCGTCCGTCTGCCTCTCCATCCACTGGAAAAGCTTCGCGCGGCGGCCGGGATCCAGCTCCGGCTCCTGGAAGATGGGATGCGTGAGCGCGCGCAGAAAGAACCCGGTGCCCCCGACCAGCATCGGCACGCGGCCGCGGGCGCGGATCCCCGCGATCTTCTCGCGCGCGTACGCCGCCCACCGCGCCGCGTTGAAGCGCTCCGACGGCTCGGCGATGTCGATCCCCCAGTGCGGAATTCCGCCCCGCTCCGCCTCCGTCGCCTTGGCCGTGCCGATGTCCATCCCCCGGTACACGGCCCGCGAGTCCATGGAGATGATCTCCCCGTCCAGCCGCCGCGCGACCTCGATCGACAGCGCCGTCTTGCCGGAGCCGGTGGGGCCGACGATGGCCAGGGCGTCAGGCATCACGGCCCGGCTCGTTCCTCGCCTGCCCTCTCCCGCAAACTGCGCGGGAGAGGGGATAAACGACGACAAGGTTGTGCCGAATAGCCGGCTTCGGCGCGACCCGCGACGCCCCCTCCGCTCGCTTAGGCTCGCACCTCCCCCAAAAAAGACTGGGGGAGGTTGGGTGTGGGGCTGAACTCTCGGCGCTTCGGAAGGTGTGATGCGGGATGGTGAGCCGCCCCCCTCCCCAGCCCTCCCCCACAAACTGCGTGGGGGAGGGAGGTGCGACACACCTGCCGGAGCGCGATCGAAGTTCCCCCCTCTCCCGCGCAGTGGTGGGGGAGGGGCCGGGGGAGGGGGCCCCGTCGGGCGCAGTTCGATGCCTGTCGAACCGTTGCCGACCCGGCCGTACGCTGTGCGTGCGGACGCGCAGGTGCATGGGACGCCGCACACCGCCGGGCCGCCGAGTCCGCGCAGGCGGACTTTGCGACGTCGTAGCCGCGGTTTCAACCGCCCCGGACGAGACCGGTCGTGCGGGGAAGCGAGGATCGGCGCCAGCCGGAGCGCGATCGAATTCTCCTCTCCCCCACGCTGTTTGTGGGGGAGAGGCCGGGAGAGGGGGGCGCCTGCCGTGCACGCCACACCCGCCGAACCGCCCCGAAACCCTCATCCTGATCTCCCGAACCTGCGGTGCAGCTCCGTCAGCGAGAGCTGGATCACCGTCGGGCGGCCGTGGATGTCGTGATAGGGGAGCTCGGTGGCGAACAGACGGTCGAAGAGCTCGGCCATCTCGCGCTGGCTCAGCTTCTGGCCGGCCTTGATGGCGCCCTTGCACGCCATCGACAGCGCGATGCGCTGGTGCTGCGTGCGCGCGCTGTCCACCAGCGGCGAACCGTCGTTCAGCTCCGCCACCATCTCGCGCAGGCAGCGCTCCGCGTCGAAGTACGGGTGCGGGTTGGGCACCGCGTGCACGATGATCGACCGCCCGCCGAACGGCTCCACCTCGAACCCCGCGCGCTCCAGCACGCCCCGGATCTGCTCCACCAGCGCGTACTCCGCGGGGGAAAGGCGCAGCGTCAGCGGAAAGAGCAGCCGCTGGCTTTCCGCGCCCACGCCGGCGTCGAAGCCGCGCACGATCTCCTCGTACAGCACCCGCTCGTGCGCGCTGTGCTGGTCCACCATCACAAGCCCCGTGCGCGTCTCCGCCAGGATGTAGGTGTTGTGGATCTGCCACATCACCGGCGCCGCGCCCGCGAACAGGTCCGCCGGAACGCCGGCCGGCTTCGCATCCCCCGCCCCGTCCGCCGCCGGCGCCGCGCTCGCGCCGGTGACGAAGAGCGTCATCTGCGAGGCGGGATCGGTGCTCACGGGTGTCTCAACCGGAGCGGTCCCCTGGACGGACGAAGGCGGCGCACCGTACGGCGCCGGTGTCTCGCGCGCCATGGAGGCGCCGAACGCCGGCGGCGCGGGCTTCCACGCGAACGGCGGCTCCGCCGTGGCCCGCGCGCCGATGCTGGGCGTGCTCTCCAGCCCCGCGAGCGCCGCGCGGACGCCCTCCTCGATCGCCCGCTCCACGCCGATCCTGTCGCGGAAGCGCACCTCGGCCTTGGCGGGGTGCACGTTCACGTCCACCTCCCCGTCCGGCACCTCGAGAAAGAGGAAGAGGTGGGGATGGTTCCCCGGCGCGATGGTGGTCCGGTAGGCGCGGTCCGCCGCGCGCACCAGGTTGCGGTCGCCAAAGGCGCGGCCGTTGACGAACAGGTAGGTTCGCCGCCCGCCCGGCCGCGCCGCGTTGGGCCGCTGGATGAGCCCCGAAAGCGCGACCGTGCCCACGCGGTGCGCCACCGGCAGCAGCTCGTCCGCCGCGTCGTTTCCCCACAGCGCGCCGATCCGTTCCGCCACGCCGGACGCCACCGGCAGCGTCAGCACGTCGCGCGCGCCGGAGTCCAGGGTAAAGGCGATCCCCGGCATCGCCAGCGCCTGCGTGGTCACCACCTCGCCGATGGCGCGGTTCTCCGCGGCCGTCGTCCGCAGGAACTTGGCGCGGGCGGGAACGTTGAAGAACAGCGAGCGGACGGAGACCGTGGTCCCCGTCCGCCGCGCGCACTCCTCCACCGCCGCCATCTGCCCGCCGGTCACCACTACGCGGGTGCCGTGGCCTTCGCGCTCCGCCGTCTCCAGCACCATCCGCGACACGGACGCGATGGAGGGCAGCGCCTCGCCGCGAAAGCCCAGGGTGCGGATTGCGGCCAGGTCCTGCTCCGATTTGATCTTGCTGGTGGCGTGGCGGTCCATCGCGAGGAGCGCGTCCTCGCGCCCCATCCCGTGCCCGTCGTCCGCGACGCGAATCTCCGTCTTGCCGCCGTTGCGCACCATGACGTCCACGCGGCCGGCGCCCGCGTCCAGCGCGTTCTCCATCAGCTCCTTAACCACCGACGCGGGGCGCTCCACCACCTCCCCGGCGGCGATCTGGTTGGCCAGCTTTTCGGGGAGAACGTGGATGCGGCGCGGCATGATGGTCGTCGGACGGCTTCGGGTGAGCTTCGGTATGGAAGCTAGTCCGCCGCGCGCCGGGAATCAACGGTTGACAAAGTGGGGAGACTGAGCCGACGAAAGACAGGTGCGAGATGGAAGGCAGCCGCTGGGGGTGGCGTTTCGTCGAACCACATCGAACTGCGCCCGACAGGGCCCCCTCTCCCCCGGCCCCTCTCCCCCGCTGCGCGGGAGAAAGGGGAGAATTCGATCGCGCGTGGAAAATCTGCGTTCGGTCGTCTCCTTCCCGGCGCTCCTGTGGTGTCGGCGCGCGTCACCCGCTCCCGCGCGATTTGCGGGGGAGAGGCCGGGAGAGGGGCCCGCCTGCAGACGCGGCTCAGGTTAGGCGGCATCGAGTGCAGGACGCGCCAGACCCGCCGCAGCCGCTCAAGACCGTGTGAGACGTTTATTCCCTCTCCCGCGCAGTTTGCGGGAGAGGGCAGGCGAGGAACGAGCCGGGTGAGGGCCTATCCGTGAGGGAGCCCGTAGAACCGCCGCGCGTTCTCCGTCGTCGCTGCGGCGAACTCGTCCGGGTCCGCACCGCGCAGGTCGGCGCAGCGGGCGGCGACGTGGGCCACGAAGGCGGGCTCGTTGGTCTTGCCGCGGTGGGGGACGGGGGCCAGATACGGCGTGTCCGTCTCCACCATGATGCGGTCCGCGGGCACCATCCGCACGAAGTCGGCGCCCTCGTAGTTCTTGAACGTCACCATCCCCGAGAACGAGGCGTACCACCCCATCGCCAGCGCCTCCTCCAGCAGCGCGCGCCCGCTGGAGAAGGAGTGCAGCACGCCCGTCGTCCCCTGCCCCGCCTCGCGCAGAATTGCGCGCAGGTCCTCGTCCGCCGTGCGCGCGTGGACGATGACCGGCTTTCCCGTCTCGCGCGAGATCTCCAGGTGCCGCGCAAAGGAATCGCGCTGCGCGTCGCGTGGCGAGAAGTCGTAGTGATAGTCCAGCCCCGTCTCGCCCACCGCCACCACGCGCGGATGCGCCAGCCGCTCGCGCATCCGCGCGAACGCATCCTCCGAGGCAATCGACGCCGTGTGCGGGTGGATGCCGCAGGTCGCGTAGACGCCGGGGAATCGCTCCGCCAGCGCCAGGTCCGCATCCCAGTCGTCCGGCCCCGTGGCAATGCTGACGATGGTGGTCACCCCGGCCAGCGCCGCGCGCTCCACGACGGCGTCCACGTCCGGGAGGATGCGCTCGGCGGCGAGGTGGGCGTGGGAGTCGGTGAGCATGGAAGTACGAAAGTACGGAGTACGAGAGTACGAGAGTACGAGAGTACGCACTGCGTCCGCGGGAACCCTCACCCGCTCGCTTAGGCTCGCACCCTCTCCCGCAAGCGGGAGAGGGTATAAACGTCACACAACCGGCGGCGCGTTTCTGCCGTTACCCTGCCGGTCGATGCCGCCGGACGTGCCCCCGCCGCGCCGGGCGTGGCTGACGCGAGATGGTGAAGCCCCGCCGGGCGAGCTCCGCGAGCCCAGGGCGGGGCTTATGGCATTTCTAGCCCCGGGATTCATCCCGGGTGCGGCGCGGGGCGAGATCCATCCCCAGGCAACCGGCGGGCGAGATCATTCCCGGGGTCAATCCGATCGGGCGCGCAGAATCTATCCGCCGCCGGGCCAAAAGCGAACCGCCGCGACCCCTCAGGGATCGCGGCGGTTGGTCATCCACCGAAAGTGCGGTTCAACTCCCGCACTCACGCACTTCCGCACTCACGCACTTCAGACGGTGGTCCGGGCGGCGCGCTGGCGGCTGCTGTGCGAAGGGGCCGCCTGCTGCTTGGTCGGCGTCTGGTGCGGCCACTTGCTCTCGATGAAGTACAGCACCGGCGACGCCACGAAGATGGACGAGAACGTGCCGATGAAGATGCCCAGGATGAGCACCACCGCGAAGTCGCGGATCACCGGGCCGCCCAGCACCGCCAGCGACACCAGCGTGGCCAGCGTGCCCGACGCCGTGAGCACCGTGCGCGGCAGCGTCTCGTTGATCGCCTGGTTCAGCAGCTCCATGTACGTCTTGCCATGGCGCGGCTTGGCCAGGTCCTCGCGGATGCGGTCGAACACCACGATGGTGTCGTTGAGCGAGTAGCCCACGATGGTCAGGAACGCCGCCACCGTGCCCAGCGAGATCTCGCTCCCCATGATGGCCAGCAGCCCCAGGGTGATGAGGATGTCGTGCAGCGTGGCCGCGATGGCCGCCAGGCCGAATCGCCACTCGAAGCGCACCCACAGGTACACCATCGTCACCAGGAACGAGAGCAGGATGGCCACCAGCGCCTGGAACTGCAGCTCGTCGCCCACCTTGGGGCCCACCGCCTCGATGCGGACGATGTTGTAGCTGCCGGCCGGGAAGCGGCTGCCCAGCGTCTGGTTCACCACCTGCTCCGCCGTCTGCCCCAGCGAGCCGCTGAACGAGCCCATGCGGATCAGGAACTCGTCCGACGAGCCGAAGTTGGTGATCTCCCACTGGCCCTGCCCGGCCGCCTCGGCCGCCGCGCGCAGCTGGTCGGCCTCCACCGGCTGGCTGAAGTCCAGCTGAACCAGGGTGCCGCCCTTGAAGTCGACGCCGTAGTTGAGCCACGACCCGTAGCGCCCCACGTTCATGATCATGGCCGCCAGTCCCGCCAGCAGCATCACGCCGGTGACGATGTAGGCGCGGCGGCGCCACTGCATGAACGGAAAGTTCGCGTGCTGAAAGATACGCATCTCGGTTATTCCTCTGGCCGCGTCAGATGGACAGGCCCTGCGCGGCCGGCGAGCGGCGCTCCAGGTACAGGGTGAACAGCGTGCGGGTCACGAAGATTGCCGTGAACATGGAGATCACGATGCCCAGCCCCAGGGTGACCGCGAAGCCCTGGATGGGGCCCGTGCCCACGTAGTACAGGATGGCCGCCGTGAGCAGCGTGGTGATGTTGCTGTCGACGATGGCGCTCAGGGCCTGCTTGAAGCCCTCGCTCACCGCCGGACGCACCGACCGCCCCGCCTCCAGCTCTTCGCGAATCCGCTCGAAGATCAGCACGTTGGCGTCCACCGACATGCCGATGGAGAGCACCAGGCCGGCGATGCCGGGGAAGGTGAGCACCGCGTCCATGGCCGCCAGCGCGCCCAGCGTGTACAGCACGTACAGGGCGAGCGCGATCACCGCGAACAGCCCCGCCAGGCGGTAGTAGCCGATCATGATGACCACCACCATCGCCAGTCCGATGAGGCCCGCGATGAAGCCCTTGTTCACCGAGTCCTGCCCCAGCGACGGCCCCACGCTGCGCTCTTCGACCACCCGCAGCGGCGCCGGCAGCGCGCCCGCGCGCAGCACCAGCGCCAGGTCGGCCGCCTCGTCCAGCGTGGCCTGCCCCAGCTCGATCTGCCCGTTGCGGCTGATCTGCCCGCGGATGACCGGCGCCGTGAAGACCTGCTCGTCCAGCACGATGGCCATCTGCTTGCCGATGTTGCGCCCCGTCTCGCGCCCGAAGGTGCGGCCGCCGCGCCGGTTGAGCTCGAAGTTCACCACCGGCCGCCCGAACTGCGGGTCGGTGGCGGCCACCGCGCTCTCCAGCGCCTCGCCGGTCACCAGCGGCTCGCGATCCAGCAGCCAGAGCGAGCGAAAGCCCTTCACCTCCTCGGCCGACGGGACGCCCCACACGATCTCGGTGCCGCGCGGCAGCGCCTGCTGCACGCCGGGGAGCGCCAGGTACTTGGCCATGGCGGCCGTGTCCTTGTCGGCCACCAGGAACTGCCCCTGGCTTCCCGCCTGCGCCAGCTTGCTCTCGAACGGCTTGCCCACGCTGGCGGCGGAGTCCTGCTTCTGGGCGCCCTGCTGGAACACGCCGCCGGCCGGCGTCGCCGCCGCGGCGCCGCGCGCCTCGTTGGGCAGGGCCGTCACGATGGCGCGCTCGATGCGCGGCAGCGCCGCCTGCAGCTGCTCGCCGCGGACGATCTGGAACTCCAGGAACGCCGCCTTCTGGATGACGTTCTTGGCGCTGCTGGTGTTCTTGAGCCCCGCCAGGTGCACCTCGATGCGGTCGTCGCCGGCCTTCTGCGTGATGGGCTCGGACAGGCCCAGCCCCTCCACGCGAATGCGGACCACCTTGAGGGCGCGGTCGATGGCGTCGGCGCGCTCCGCGTCGGTCAGGCGGGAGCGGCTCTCGTCCACCTCCAGCGCCAGATAGGTGCCGCCCTTGAGGTCCAGCCCCAGGGTGACGATGTCGCCCTGCGACTGCTTCTGGTAGAACATGGCGGCAATGCAGAGCCCGGCGAGCACCAGGATCAGGCCGACGCGGATCTTGAGGTTCTGAAACATCGGAGGGTGGTGACTCCCCGAGGTAGGAAGGTGGAGGCGGATGGTCCGGCCCTGAGGGTACAGCGACGGAACGGTTCGGGATAACTCGAAAAGCTAGCCGCGCTTACACCTCCCTGTCAACCGGTCGGGCCCCCGCGCGCCAGGTGCGGCGGCGGGGGCTCGTGCGAGGGCAAGCGCTTGGACGGGGGATACTTAGGCCTGGCGCCCCGTGTTGATCACGTTCACGCCCCGAAAGCGCGCCGGGGGACAGCCGTGCGACACGGCGTTGCTCTGCGACGGCTGCCCCTTGCCGTCGTTGAACGAGCCGCCCACCGCGTAGCTGGACCGCCCGCCGATCAGGTCCATGCTGTTCCAGAACTCCGGCGTACGCATCTGGTACGCAACGTCCTTGAGCATCCCCGTCACGCGGCCGTTCCGGATCTCGTGGAACACCTGCCCGCCGAACTGGGCGTTGTAGCGCTGCTGGTCGATGGAGTAGCTGCCGCGCCCCTCGATCAGGATCCCGTTCTCGATCCCCTCCACCAGCTCGTCCAGGGTAACGTCGCGCTCCGGATGCGGCATCAGGTTCACGTTGGGCATCCGCTGAAACTGCACGTCGCTCCAGCGCTGCGCGTAGCTGTTGCCGTGGCTGCGCACCGGCCTGCCGTTCTGCCGGTACCACCCGGCCAGCATGGGCGCCTGCTCGCGCGTGGTCTGCAGGTCGTTCAGCACGCCGTCCTTGACGATCAGGTACTCGTCGGGGCGCACCCCTTCGTCGTCCCACCCCACCGTGGCCAGCGAGCCGGGCGCGCTGCGCTCCGCCTGGATGTTCATGATGGGCTGCCCGTAGCGGAACTTGCCCAGGTAGTCCTCGATGGGCGAGATGAACGACGTGCCCGCGTAGTTGGCCTCGTACCCCATGATGCGGTCCAGCTCGGTGGGGTGCGCCACGGACTCGTGGATGGTCAGGAACAGGTGCGAGGGAAGCAGCACCAGGTCGTACCGCCCCGGCTGCACCGGCCGCGCGGTGAGCTTGGCCACGGCGTCCTGCGCCCACCGGGGCGCGTTGCCCACCAGGTCGGCGTTGCGCACGTGCTCGTACCCCAGCCCCATGGGCTGCACGGGGGTGGACTGCCGCTGCTGAAAGTCGCCGTCCGCCACCGCCGTCACCGACATCTGCGGGTACGAGCGGTAGATGGTCTGCACCGTGTACGAGCCCTCGGTGCTGGCGAAGGTCTTTTCCTCCTGCACGAAGAACATGGAGGAGTTGACGAACCGCGCCCCGGCGCCCAGCGCGGCCTCGTTGGCCTGCAGGAGAAGGCCCACCTTCTCTTCGATGGGGACGGAAAAGGGGTCGATCTCGATCGGCGACTGCCAGCGGCCCTCGGCCACGCGCTCCACCGGCGCCAGCTCGACGGGACGGGCACGCGCGGCGGCGTTGGCCCGCGCCTGCGCCACCGCCTGCCGGGCCACGCGGTCGGCCTCGTCCAGCGTGAGCTCGCGGCTGGCGGCAAAGCCCCAGGCGCCACTGGCCAGCACCCGCACGCCGAAGCCGAAGGTTTCTTCGTCGTCGAAGCTGGTGATCTGGCGCTCGCGGGTGGCCAGCGACTGGTTGCGGTTGCGCGACACCCGCACGTCGGCGTACGCGGCGCCGGCGCCGCGGGCGGCGTCCAGGGCGCGCATGGCCAGCTCGCGGTGGTCGGCCTCCTGCCGGCCCCGGGGCGCGGCGGCGTGCGCCACCCCGTGCGGCAGGATGAGCCCCGCCCCCGCGGCGGCGCCCGTAGCAAGGAAATCGCGGCGTTTCATTCGCGCTGTTCCTGGTGCGTGGAGAGGGATTTTTCCGCGCCCAACCTAACCTCGAACGCCCGTTCGGAGCAACCGGCGGGGGGAGGGAGCTGGGGACAAGGGGACAAGGGGACAAGGGGACAAGGGGACCGGGGGACACGGATATCTCCGTGACGAGCCCGCGCCGGCATTCCGAGGCCCGCCCGCGCCGCACCTACGTGTTCGCGCCGCGGGTCGCAGGGCCGAGGAATCCGACGCGGCAGCCCGCACCGCCTCCGCGGCCACGACATCACGCGCCAGAGCCTCCGGCCGAAGCCTCCGGCGCGCAATGCTGCCCGGGACGCGGCTCCGGTAGCGGACGCGCAGGTGCCTGGGCTGCCGCACACGGCCGGGCCGCCGAGTCCGCGCAGGCGGACTTTGCGATGTCGTAGCGGCGAATTCATTCGCTCCTGCAGGCGAACGCGACCGGGTGTGGAGGCGCGAGCGGCATCGCCCCAAACGCATCCACCCTCCCCCGGCCGGCTCGCCGAAGGAGGGTGGATTCCGCCCCCTTGTCCCCTTGTCCCCTTGTCCCCTTGTCCCCCTGTCCCCTTGTCCCCTTGTCCCCTCCCTCAGTCCGCCAGCACGCCGTTCACGTCGGCCAGCTCGGCGGCCTCGGCGATGCGGTCGTTCACGGCGCGGCGCAGGGCCTGGATGCGGTTGCTGGCGTGCGGGTCGAAGGTGCGGTTGGCCAGCAGCACCGTCCACGTGCCGCGCTCCGGATCGATCCACATCGATGTCCCCGTGAACCCCGTGTGGCCGAACGCCTTGCGGCTCACCTGCCCGCCGGACGACCCCCCGCTCTGCTTGGGCGTCTCCCACCCCAGCGCGCGGTTTCCCGCGTCCGGCTGGCGCGCCGTGAACATGCGGATGGTCTCCTCGTCGAACACGTGCACGCCTTCCAGCGTGCCCCCCTCCGCCAGCATCGCGGCGAAGCGCGCCAGGTCCGCCGCGGTGGAGAAGAGGCCGGCGTTCCCCGCCACGCCGCCCAGCTTGCGCGCGGTGGGATCGTGCACCTTGCCGCGCACCGGGGTGCCGTCGTCCCTGCGGTACGAAGGCGAGCAGCGGTCGCACGCCTCGCCGCCGGGGTTGTAGCCCGTGGAGATCATCCCCAGCGGCTGAAAGACGCGGCGCTCCAGCAGCCGGTCCACCGGCTCGCCCGCGACCCGCTGCGCCGCGGCGTACAGCACCACGAATCCCACGTCGCTGTACACCATCTTCTCCCCCGGCGCATTCTCCAGGGGGGTGCGGATGAGCGCCCGCAGCGCCTGCGACGGCGTTCCCGGCGCGCCCGCGCCCGCCGGCAGCCCGCTGGTGTGCGTCAGCAGGTGGCGGATGGTGACGCGGTCCTTGCCGCCGCCGCTGAACTCCGGCAGGTAGCGCCTGACGGGCACGTCCAGCGCCAGCTTGCCGTCCTCCACCAGCAGCATCACCGCCGACGTGGTCGCCACGACCTTGGTGAGCGAGGCGATGTCGTAGATGGTGCGCTCCGGGTCCACCTCGTACTTGCCCCACTCCGCGTTGCCCACGCCGGTCAGCAGCTCCAGGTGCGCGCCGCGGCCGGCCGCCAGCGCCGCGCCGGGAAAGGCGCCGCGGCGGATCTCCGCCCGCACCAGGCGCTCGGCCTGCTGCAGCTTCTCGCGCTCCAGCCGCGCCTTGCGCTCCTCCTTCGTCTCGGCGACGGCGACCACGATCGCGGCCACCGTCGACGGCGCCGGCGCGGTGGCCTGCACGGCGTCCAGCGTGGTGCGGCCGGCGTCGTGCTGCGCCACGCCGATCCCCGCGCCCGTCGTCAGCAGCGCCAGGGCGGCGGCAAAGCGCCGCCTGCGCATCCAGTGTTCGTCTTCGTAGACCATGCCGTCCACCCTTCCCCTTCACGGCGCGGCGGAGGGAAAACGTCCCGCCGCGCGCGATCATCTCATGCCCCGGACCCCTGTCCGCGCGCATCGCAAGTCCATACGGCACAATGCTGTACGGTGGATGGCGCGGGTCGGTTCTGTCGGGGGGAACGATTCGAGTATAACGGAATCCGCTAAACCACAGAACCCCAAAGCGTTAGCGCAGGATTAGGACGCTGGCGCCGAAACCGCTTGGCGGCGCCGCCCGTAAGCGCGTATCATTGCTCGCCCGCCCCGTGCCTTCCCTTTCGACGACCTCATGACGTTTCTGCAGACCCGCCGGCAGCAGGCCGGCTTTCTGGTGGCTTTGCTGGGCGTGGCCCTGGCGGTCGCGCTGGCGCCCTTCGCGACGGGACTGCTGGGGATCGTGGTGCTGTACGTGATCTGCGCCCCGGCCCACCGCCGGCTGTCGCGCAGCATCCCCCCGCGCGCATCGGCCGTCATCGTTCTTACCATCGCACTGGTGCTGGTGTTGCTTCCGCTGGCCGTGATGGTGGGCGTGATCGTGGCCGAGGCGCCGGAGGCCATCGAGGTCCTGCGCGCCAACACGGACCGCCTCTCGTCCCTGCGCGTGGGCGGAATGGACGTGGGGGCGCAGCTGGCCTCGGCGGGGGGGACGGCGGCGGCGTGGGTGTCGGAGCAGGCCATCGGCTTCTTCGGCGGCGCGGCGCGCAGCCTGCTGAGCCTGGTGATCGCCTTCTTCGGCCTGTACTACCTGCTGCTGTACCCCGGGGTGGTGTGGAACAGCGTGCGCGACTACGTGCCGTTCTCGGACCCCAACGCCGACACGCTGCGCGCCCGCTTCTTCAGCGTCACCCAGGCCACGCTGGTGGGGACGGCGCTCACGGCGCTGCTGCAGGGGACGATGGTGGGCGTGGCGTTCTGGGTGCTGGGGCTGCCCGCGCCGCTGTTCTGGGGGGTGATCACCGGCCTGGTCTCGGTGCTGCCGATGCTGGGGAGCGCGCTGGTGTGGGTGCCCGGGATGGTGGTGCTGGGGATGGACGGCCGGTGGGGAGCCATGCTGGCGCTGGGGATCGTGGGCTTTCTCGCGGGAAGCGCGGACAACGTCGTGCGGATGGTGGTGTTCAAGAAGGTGTCCAACATCCATCCCCTGGCCACGCTGGTGGGCGCGTTCGCGGGGCTCAAGCTGTTCGGGCTGCTGGGCGTGCTGCTGGGCCCGCTGGCCATCGCCTACTTCTTCGAGCTGCTGAAGATGTACCGCGCGGAATACGTCGGCGCCGCGGCCGGTCCCGACTCGACGGTCGTCATCGATGCGCCCGCACCCGCCATGATCGTGCAGGCGCCGGACTGAGGCGGATTCACGCGGAGGCGGCGGAGGACGCGGAGGAAACGAGCGAGGACGCAGAGGGATTTCTCCGCGTCCTCTCATTTCCTCCGCATCTTCCGCGCGATCATATTTTAATTGATGTGGATGATGATATCTCCATACATCTCAAAGATTTACGTCGAACCATCTAGACTTGTCCGCCGTCGATCTCCCGCGCCATGCGGACGAAGCGGATGGGGACGCCGTCGGGGAGCGTGGACTGGACGTGCTCCACGGGATGGAAGCCGAAGGTGCGGTACAGCGGCTCGCCGGGGAGCGTGGCCATCAGCTCCAGCGAGCGAAAGCCGGCCGCCCGCGCGGCGGTGACGCACGCGTGGTAGATGGCGGATGCGATGCCGCGGCGGGCGTGGTCCGGGTGCACGAAGAAGGCGCGGATGCGCGCGGGCTCGGTTGCGGGATCCAGCCGCGGATCGTCCGCGTCCTTGGCCTGGTCGCCGCCGTACAGGGTGCGCCGCGCGCTCCATCCGCCGCATCCCACCACCTGGCCCCCGCTCTCCGCGACGAAGTAGGTGCCGTCGGCGATGAGCTGCGTGTCGGGGCCAAAGACGTAGCGGATGCTGCTCTCGATCTCCCGCGGCGTGTAGTAGCCGGTGCTCAGCCCGCGGACGGACCGCGGGATCAGGTCGCGGATGGCGGCGAGGTCGGCGTCGGTGGCCGCGCGCACGCGGACGGGGTCCCTCAATCCAGCCCCCGCTTGCGCCGCACATAGCCGGCATAGGTGACGGTGAGCAGCACGCCGCCCGCCGCGATTCCCTGCCCCGCGTCGATCAGCACGCTGGCCGTCTCCACGTCCAGCACCAGCGCAAAGCCCAGCCCGGTGATGAACGCGCCGAACACGCACCACAGCAGGCACACCAGCAGGGTGATGATCCAGTAGCGGCGCTCCTCGCGCTGAGACTCCTCTTCGGCCTGGATGCGTTCGGCGATGATCCGGTCGTATTCTTTGCGCGGGATGGGCATGGCTGGGCGTTGCTGGAACGTGCGGAGAACGACGGGAGAGGAACACCGGAGGCGCCCGCGCGTTCCCCCCGCTTCACAAACGCGCGGCGATGAAACATCTTACAGCATCTTCACGTTTCTGCACCCTGCCCGCGGCGCGCCGCCGCGGCGCATCCATCCGTTCCCCCTCTGCACGACCCTGAGATGGCGATTCGCGAAGGCCGCTGGGACTGCCCCACCTGTGGAAACAGGGGGCTTCTTGGACGCGATCTGTCGTGTCCGGGCTGCGGCAACCGCCGCCCGGAAGGGATCAAGTTCTACCTCTCGGACGATGCCGCCGAGGTGACCGACGCCGCGCGGCTGGCCGAGGCCCGCGCCGGCGCCGACTGGATCTGCGAGCACTGCGGCGTGAGCGCGCGGGCCGGCATGGACCGCTGCCCGGGCTGCGGCGCCGAGCGCGGCAGCAGCCCCCGGCAGCAGACGCACGAGCACCGATTCGACGAGCCGGCGGCGGACGCGGCGCCCGCGCTGGGCCTGGCCGCCACGGCCCCGCCAAAGCGCAAGCGCCGGTGGAGGGGGCCCGTGGCGCTGGTCGCCATCGTCGGCGGGCTGGCGTGGTGGAACGGGCCGGTGGAGGTCACGGCCACGGTGGCGGCCAAGGACTGGTCGCGCGCCATCGAGGTGCAGGAGTACCGCACCGTCCAGGAGGAGGACTGGTCGGTGCCCCAGGGCGGGCGGCAGAAGCGCAGCTACCGCGCGGTCCGCGACTACCGCCAGGTGCTGGACCACTACGAGACGAAGACGCGGCAGGTCTCCGAGCGGGTGCAGACGGGAACGCGCACCTACACCTGCGGCCAGCGCGACATGGGGAACGGGTACTTCGAGGACGTGACCTGCACCGAGCCCGAGTACACCACCAACTACCGCGAAGAGACGTACCAGGACCCGGTGTACCGGCGGGAGCCGATCTATGATACGAAGTACGCGTACGAGATCGAGAAGTGGCTCCCCGACGACACCGCCTGGGCGCGCGGCGACGCGGCGAAGGAGCCGGCGTGGCCCGCGGTGCGCATCGGGCGCAACGAGCGCGAGGGCGCCCGCATTCAGCGCTACGTGCTGCGCTTTACGGACGGCGAGGGCAAGACGTACGAGCGCGAGGTGACGGCGGACCAGTTCCAGCGCTACCGCCAGGGCCAGCCCGTCAAGCTGCGCATGAAGCGCGGCGGGGGCGACGTGGAGATCGTGGAGCCGACCGCCGGCAGCTGATTGGCTGGAGGATGGATAAACGAGCCCCGCCGGACGATGTCGTCCGGCGGGGCTCGTTGGATTTGCGGTACGCTCCAGGTAAAGTCGGTGATCACAAAGAATTCACCTGCGGCGCGAGCGGGTAATGCCGATGTGAGTCCGGCCGAATGACGTGCCGTCCGCCTGCAGGAGCGAATAAATTTGCCCTTACAACGGCACAAAGTCCGCCTTCGCGGACTCGGCGGCACGGATGTGTGCGGCGTCCTCCACGCCTGCGCGTCCGCAACGCGCCAACTGGTTCCAGCCAGTCCGCGCAACCTGCCATTCCGAAGGAGCGCCGCACGGCACCTCGCGATTTTCGGTATCCCGCCCGCGACTGAGGAATCTAGCGTCGGAATCCTCGTGACCCGCCGCCGCTCCCGACACTGGCGGCTACAGTCCGCGCAGGCGGACTTTGCGATTTTCCAGCGGCGAATTCATTCGCTCCTGGAGGCGGACTTCGTCACTCCACCATCCATCACCCACGCCAGTCGAACACCGTCAGCAGGCTGGAGTAGTCGTCGGTCCACGGCTCCACGTCGGCGCGCAGGCGAGGGGTCCACCAGTTGGCGTCGGCGGTGAGCGGGCCCAGGTCCGCCGCGGTGCGGGCGACGGCGATCCAGGTGGACGTGCTCTCGTACGTGCGCCGGTCGCGCGGGCCCACGCCGGCGCGCGCCACCAGGCCGCGGTCCCTGGCCAGCGCGGCCACCACCGGCTCCAGGTCCAGGTAGCGGTTGCTCACGTGAAAGACCACCAGCCCGCGCGGCGCCAGGCGCGCCAGGTACGTGTCCAGCGCCTCGCGCGTCATCAGATGCACGGGGATGGCGTCGGAGCTGAACGCGTCCAGCAGGATCAGGTCGTAGGTGCGGTCCGTCTCGCGCGCCAGCGACAGCCGCGCATCGCCCAGCACCACCCGCGTCCGCGCCGGCGAGTCGGCCAGGTAGCTGAAGTACGCCGTGTCGCGCGCGATGCGCTCGATCCCCGGATCGATCTCGTAGAACGTCCAGTCCTCGCCCGGCTGCGCGTAGGCGGCCGTGGTCCCCGTCCCCAGGCCGACGACGGCCACGCGGCGGCTTCCGGCGCGGTCCGCGGTGGTGGCGAACACCTTGCCCAGCGGCCCGTGCATCAGGTAGTAGGTCAGCGGCTCGCGGCGGCGATACGGCTCCAGGCTCTGCGCGCCGTGCAGCGTGCTCCCGTGCCGAAGCACGTGAAATCCGCCGTTGTGCTGGTACTCCACCACCTTGTAGCGCCCGAAGAAGGTGCGCTCCGAAAGCAGCACGCCGTCCTCGTTCACCACCGCCGACGCGCGCACCACCAGCACCACGCCGATGCACGCGGCCAGCCACATCGGCGCGCGCCCCAGCAGCGCGTTCAGCAGGTTGATGAGCAGCGCGGCCAGGAGCAGAAAGAGCCACGGCCGCATGGTGTCGTTGTCGGCCAGGTACAGCAGCCCCCACGCGAACGCCGCCGCCCGCACCACGAATCCCAGGTGCACGCGCCACGTCATCCGTTCCGCCGGCCAGGGCCGCGCCAGGCACGCCAGGGTGAGGATGATGGGATATTCCCAGATCTCGTTGAACGCCACGGGCGCCACCAGCGCGTTGAACACGCCGCCCAGCACCCCGCCTACGGAGATCCACAGGTAGAACTCCGTCAGGTGCCGCACGTGCGGACGCCGCCGCGCCAGCTCGCCGTGCGCCGCCATGGCGATGACGAACAGCGCCAGCAGGTGCATGGGCACGGCGATGGCGGGCTTCTTTACGTACCCCGCCGTGAGCAGCAGCACTGCGATGGCGATGGCGGAGGGGTGGATGGCCACGATCCACGCGTGGGGGATCGGCGGCCGCCGCGCAAAGACGAAGGTGAAGCTCAGGAGGTACAGCGCCAGCGGCAGCACCCACAGCAGCGGCGCGGGGCTCAGGTCCGTGGTGATGAAGGTGGTGACGCCCAGCAGCAGGCTGCTGGGGACGAACGCCAGCCCGATCCAGACCAGCCGCTCCCGCCCCGTCACCGCCTCGGCCGGCGCGGCATCGGCCGAATCCCCCGAATCGGCCGAAGCCGCCGCGCCCACGGACACGGGCGGATCCGCGGGATCCACGGAATCCGCCGCATCCCCCCGCTTCCACACCAGCGCCGCGCACCCCGCGACCAGCAGGGCCAGCACGGCGTAGCCGGCCGTCCACGCGCCGCTCTGGCCGGCCAGGCGCATCCGCGGCTCCATCAGCAGCGGATATGCGATCAGCGCCAGCGCGCTTCCCAGGTTGCTGGCGGCGTACAGGTGATACGGATCCGCCGCCTGCGCGTGGCCGCTGCGCGAGAACCAGCGCTGCAGGATGGGTCCCGTGCCGCTCAGCACCAGAAAGGGCGCGCCCACGGTGAGGGCCATCACCCCCAGCAGCCAGGGGATGGGCGCAGCGCCCCCCTCCGGCGCCGCGCTGCGCAGGCTCACCGGGAGCGCCAGCGCGGCCAGCGCCAGCGCCGCCAGGTGCACCGCGGCCTGCCGCCGCACCGTCAGGTGCCACGAGGTGAGGTGGGCGTACAGGTATCCGCCCAGCAGCGCGGCCTGAAAGAAGAGCATGCAGGTGTTCCACACCGCCGGCGAGCCGCCCAGCAGCGGCAGCACCATCTTGCCGAACAGCGGCTGCACCAGGAACAGCAGGAACGCGCTCAGGAACACCGCGGCCGTGTACGCGGCCAGCAGCGCACCGGTGCGGCTGCGCGCGGCGGATGCGGGCGCGGCGGCGGCCGGCGCGGCGAGCGGTGCGGGATGCGAGCTCAAGCTTCTTTTCTCTGTCGATCGGGATCGCTGCGGTCCGGCGGAACGCGCCAGCCCGCGCCGGTTTGGACGCGCCCGCCACATTCTACGCGCGCCCGCCCCCTCCCCGCGATGCCCGGGCGATGAGAAAACGATTGGATTCCACGTGAGGTCCGGGAGAGCTCGGCAAGGCCGGCTTCACGAGAATGGCCTCACACGGAGTCAACGGAGTTAGCGGAGTTGTTCCGTGGTGACACCTTCGCTTCCGTGCGCATCTGCCCGGTGTTGCGGAATGTTCCTGTGACGCAGAAGATCTCATTCTGCGCGAAACTTTCCCGAACGACAGGTGCAGATTGATTCCATCCCGCCTCAGGTTCGCCGCGATCGTCCTTCTCCTCTGCGGATGCCAGTCCGCGCGGGCGGGCACGATGCCGCCGGCAGAGACGCGAACCGCAGCGCAGCCGTTCGTCTGCGAGCACAGCACTACCAACCATGCGTGGAGCTACACGCATCGCGGCATCTACGTCGACAGCGGGGGCGCGGTGTTCAGCTTCCAGCACGGCAGCGACGACCACGCGCTCCTGCGGGTGCACGCGGACTCGATGACGGAGCAGGCCCTGCTCGCCCGGTTTGCGCCGGGCCGCACGCGCGTCGCCACGGTCCCGGCCGCGGAGATGGCGGAGCGATACGCGCAGGTGCTGCAAGCTCGCGAGGGGACGCTTTCCGAACCTCGCAACCTCGGCGCGGACATGGGCGACACCGTCACGCGGTGCTTCCTGCCGGATGCGGCCGGCGTGTACCGCGAGGTGCTCCTGCGCCAGAGCGGCGACTGGGAGCGCGAGAACACGTCCCCCGCCGCCGCGGAGCTGTCGGCCTGGCTGGATTCCCTCGCGCTCCGGGTGCGGTAGCGCGAGCCGTTCGTTCCTTCCGACCCGCCCACCCCGTCGAAGCGGGATCGAATTCTCCCCTCTCCGCGAGGAACGAGCGGGGAGGGGTCGGGGGAGGGGCCCCGGGCCCCCCCGCTGGCGCCGATCGTGCTTTGGGGTGGATGATCGTCATCATCCACCCCATTCGTCATCCGATGCAGACCACCGCCGCCGAATCGTCCCAGGCGATCCACGGATCGTCCGCCGCCGCCGATCCCGCGGAGGAGATCCTGCGGGCGTACGAGGTCTATCTCGACGCGTTCCTGGACGTCACCCGGCGCGCGGAGGGGCGCTTTCTGCGGCGCGAGTGGGCGGATGGGCAGCGCGACGCGCGCGAACGCCTGACGCTGTACGCCGTCGCCATCGACCACGCCGTCGATGCGCTCAGCGGACGCATCGCGCGGCCGGAGGGCGAGGAGGACGCGGCGTTCAAGACGCGCTTTCAGGAGATGGTGGCGCGCAGGGCCGACGCGGAGGTGGCGGGGACGTTCTTCAACTCCGTGGTGCGGCGGGTGCTGGGGACGCGCGGCGTGGATGCGCGCACGGAGTTCACCGCCGACGGCATCGACGCGCGCCCGGCGGACGAGGAGCCGCTGCACCGGGTGATTCCCGCCGACGGAGTCGATGCGGCGCTGTTCGCCGCCCTGTTCCGCGCGACGGGGATGCTGGACGCGTTCGCCGATGCGGACGCGGACGCCGCGCTGTGTGCGGAGGCGGCGCGGGAGCAGCTGGGGGCGGATGCGGACCGGGTGCGCGCGGCGGAGGCGCTGCCCTTCCTGTTCTACCGCAACAAGGCGGCGTACCTGGTGGCGCGCGTGCGCCTGGCGTCAGGGGACGCGCGGCCGCTGGTGGTGCCGCTGGAGAACCGGCGCGAGGGCGTGCGGCCGGACGCGGTGCTCACCGACCCGGACGAGGTGCACCGCGTGTTCAGCTTCGCGCGGTCGTACTTCCACGCGGACACGGCACGCCCGCGCGACACCGTCGCATTCCTCCGCACGCTGATGCCGGCCAAGCCGGTGCACGAGCTGTACACCTCCATCGGCCACAACCGCCACGGCAAGACGGAGCTGTACCGCGAGCTGATGGACCACCTCACGGGTCCCGGCGTGCGCTTCGAGCGGGCGGAGGGGGTGCGGGGGCTGGTGATGATCGTCTTTACCCTCCGCGGCTACAGCGTGGTCTTCAAGGTCATCCGCGACGTGTTCGGCGCGCCCAAGGACGTGGAGCGGGAGCAGGTGATGGACAGGTACCGGCTGGTCTTCGCGCGCGACCGAGTGGGCCGGCTGGCGGACGCGCAGGAGTTCGAGCACCTGCAGTTTCCCCGCGACCGCTTTGACCCCTACATCCTGGACGAGCTGCTGACCCGCGCGCGCGCCAGCGTGATCGAGGAGGGCGACCGCATCGTCATCAAGCACCTGTACACCGAGCGGCGGCTGCGCCCGCTGGACATCTACCTGCGCGAGAGCCCGCCGGAAGCGGCGGAGGCGGCGGTGATCGAGTACGGCAACGCCATCCGCGACCTGGCCTGCGCCAACATCTTTCCCGGCGACCTGCTGCTGAAGAACTTCGGCGTGTCGCGGCACGGGCGGGTGATCTTCTACGACTACGACGAGCTGGCGCTGCTCACCGATGTGCGCTTTCGCGCGCTCCCCGTCGCGCGCAACGACGACGAGGAGATGAGCGCCGAGCCGTTCTTTTCGGTGGATGAGAAGGACGTGTTTCCCGAGCAGTGGCTGCCCTTTCTGGTCCCCGCCGGCCCGCTGCGCGAGGTCTTTCTGCGCGAGCACGCCGACCTGCTGACGGTGGAGTTCTGGGCCGGCATGCAGCGCCGCCAGGAGACGGGCGAGATCCCCGACTTCTACCCCTACCCGCAGACCCGCCGCCTGCGCCTGGCCTGAGGCGCGCCGTAGACGTTCCACTCCGCGAAAAACCTGACTTCCTGAGGGAGCGCCACGCGGAACCGTAAGCAACACAAATGCTGGCGCGCGACCGAAGGATCTCGCCTGCAGAACGACGGGGCTGGTCCTGTGCCCTGATCTGGCCCCTGCGCTGCCGGGACGAGGTCCTTCGGTCGCGCGCAATCTGTTTTGTGACTTCTGGTTACACGTGGTGCGCTCCCTCAGGAAGTCACCGCTTTGTGGATTCGAGGGTAAGCAATCCCCTCTCAGGAAGTCACTGTCCCGTCAGGACGGCCCGCCCGCGAGAAAGCGGCGGATGAAGTCGGGGAGGGCGCGGATGCTGAAGGGCTTCTGCAGAAAGCCGTCGGCGCCGGCGCCGCGCCAGTGCACGTCTCGCTCGTCCGCGGAGCTGAAGAGGATGACGGGGATGTCCTGCAGCGCGTGGTCCATCTTGAGCGCGCGGCAGGCGTCGCGGCCGTCCAGGTCCGGCATCATCACGTCCAGCAGGATCACGTCCGGACGCTCCGTGCGCGCCAGGATGAGCGCCTCCGCGCCGCCGTGCGCGCGCAGCACCCCGAAGCCGGCGTACGTCAGCACTTCGGCGATGAGCGTGGTGATGGCGGGCTCGTCGTCCGCCACCAGCACGCGCGCGGGGGCCGCCCTGGGCTCCGTCACCGGGGCAGCGCCAGCCCGGTAAGCACCAGCTCCGACCGGTCGAACGGCTTGCCGACTTCGAGGCCCTTCGGCGAGATGCGGAGCTCCCGCATGGCGTGGTCGTGCGGCCCCGCGCGCATCTTGAGAATGGCCACCATCCGGTGCAGCTCCGACTTCTGCTCCACGAAGCGCAGGTGCAGCACGTTGTCCATCACCGCCGCGAACTCCGGCATCGGCAGGTCGAAGTTGATCCCCGCGATGCGCGTGAGGTCCAGCAGCATCACCGTGGTGACGCCGCGGTGGCGCAGCAGGTTGGCCAGCGCGGAAAGGAACGACATCTCGCGGCTGGCCGGGATCACCGCGTGGCGCACGTCCTCGATGGCGTCGATCACCACCCGCTGGATGCCGTGCTCCTCCACCATCCCCAGCAGCCGCTCCGCCACCTCGTCCGCCAGCATCTCCGTGGGCGCGCGCCAGTAGGCGCGGATGGCGCCGGACTCCACCCCGCGGCGAAAGGAGAGCCCCACGCCGTCCGCCTTGCGGCAGAGCGACTCCGGCCCCTCGTGAAATCCAAAGAAGAGCCCCGGCTCCCCCGCGTCGGCTCCGGCGCTCAGGAACGCCATCCCCGTGAGCGTCTTTCCCGACCCCGGCGTGCCGATCACCACCGTCGCCGAGCCGCGCGGCACGCCGCCGCCCAGCATCTTTCCCAGCCCGTCGATGGCGAAGTCCACCCGCGGATCGGACCCGTCCCCCGTCCCGGTACCGCCGGCCAGCGCCTCCATCCCCAGCGTCAGCGCCTCCAGGCGGGGGTAGATGTGGATCCCCTCCTGGCGGATGGCGAAGGTGTGCCAGCCGCCCAGGTGGGGCACGCCCCGCAGCTTCTCCACCGAGATCATCCGCACCGTGCGCAGCCCCACCTCCTCCGCCCGCAGGTGCAGGATGCCATCGGCGATGGTGAAGGTGGGATCCGACGACAGCGAGTCTTCGGGGTGCGTCAGCATCAGCGTGGTGACGCCGGAGACGGTGGCCTGCGCCTCCATCTCATGCATGAAGCGCTGATACTCCAGCCTGGACGACGCCGTTACCTTGAGCGCGTGGACGCCGTCCACGATCACCAGCGAGGGGTCGTGGTGCGCCACCAGCCGGCCGATCTCCTCGCGTGCGCCGGTCAGCCCGTCGCGCGCCAGCACCGGGTACAGGCTGGCGTAGTAGAACGAGCCGGGGACCACGGCGGGGTCGAAGAAGCGGAAGGTGCGCGCCTGCGACAGGAGCGTCTGGTGCGTCTCCACCAGCGCCGTCAGGTACAGCACGCGCCCGCCCTGGCGGATGAGGTGCGCGCCGATCTGGTGCGCCAGCACGCTCTTGCCCGCGCCCGGGCCGCCCAGCACCACGTGCAGCGCGCCGCGGCGCAGCCCCCCGTTCAGCAGCCGGTCCAGCCCCGGCACGCCCGTGGGGATCTGCGCGGCGTAGGAAACGCCGTTCTCGCGGGGGTCCTGTTCCATCGCTCCGTCCGTCCTCACCGGGTGAACCGTTCCTATCGAATCCGGAAAGATCCGCGTCGCAACCCTGCCGCTCACCTCGATCGCAGAGCTGGCGGATGGCTCTCAAGATCGCGCATCAGGTGATGCGAACCGCTTGCTTCCATGCATTGCGAAGAGCACCTGGCGATCCGCATCCTCACCGAAAAAACGCGGATGGCCCTCTGCCGCGCTTCCACCTCGCTCCCGTTTCCGGCAATCCACGGGATCGTGCCTCGTCGACGGGCGCGCCATGCCTCCGCTCACTACGACCAGGCTTCCGACCGCGAGGCCAGAGGAAACGGCACGAGAAAACTCCGCTAACTCCGCTAACTCTGCGTGAGACCATTCTTTTCATGGACTCGGCATCACGCGTCGCGCCCGTCGGCCGGCGCGGCGGGGAGCCGCACCTCGAACACCGTCCCCCGCCCCGGGTCGCTGCGGGCGTGGATCTCGCCGCCCAGCACCCGCACCAGCTGCCGGACGATCCCCAGCCCCAGCCCCGTTCCCGGCGGGCGCCCCGCCTCCGGCCGCGCCGCCTGCCAGAACGGCTCCCAGATGCGCTCCAGGTCCGCGGGGGCGATCCCCTCCCCCGTGTCGCGCACCTCCAGCGTCACGCCGCCGGCCGCGGGGTACACGCCCAGGCGCACCTCGCCGCGCTCGGTGAACTTGACGGCGTTGCCCAGCAGGTTGAACAGCACCTGCCGCACCTTGTTGGCGTCCGTCGTCGCCACGGGTCCGTGCACGGGGGCGTCCACCGCCATCCGCAGCCCCTTCTGCTCCGCCAGCGGCTGCACGAGGGCGGCGGTGTCGCGCGCCAGCGCCCCCAGGTCCACCGGCTCCGCCTGCGCCCGCTCGCGCTCCGAGTCCAGCCGCGAGAAGGTGAGCACCTGCTCGATGAGTTCCGCCAGGTGCCGCGCGGCGCCCAGAATGCGCTCGGCGTGCTGCAGCGGCGCGCCGGAGATCGGCTCCGGGATCCCCGCCACCATCAGGTCGGCAAAGGCGACGATGGCGGTGAGCGGGGTGCGGAACTCGTGCGACATGGCGGCCAGGAACTCCGACTTGGCCTCGCTGGCCCGCCGCGCCTCGCGGTGCAGGCGCGCGTTCTCGATGGCCAGCGCGGCCCGCTCCGCCAGCTTGCGTGCCAGCCACAGGTCGTCCGGCGTGTACTTTCCCGTCTCGCTCCACCCCAGGCTGAGCGCGCCCAGAATGCGGTCGCGGATGCGGAGGGGAACCACCAGGAGCGAGCGGGGCGCGAGGTCGGCCGCGGTCCACTCCGCCTCATGGACGCCGGCCGGCGTTTCCGCGTCGACGCCGGTGATCTCGGGGATGAGCTCCGCCTCGCCCGTGCGCAGCACCCGCGCGACGGGCCGGACGAGGGAGCGGGGGTCGAAGGGGCGGCGCTCCAGCAGCGTCCGCAGCGCCTGCTCGCGGTCCGCGTCCGCGTGCGCGATGCCCAGGCGGCGCACGCGGCCGTCGTCCTCCAGCACGTACGCCACGCACGAGTCGGCGATGCGGGGCACGGCCAGGCGCGCCACGCTGGCCAGGGTGCCCTCGTAGTCCAGCGAGGCGGCCAGCATCTCCCCGGCCTCGGCCAGAAAGGCGTTGCGGCGCTCGGCTGCGTGGGCGTGCTCGCGGGCGGCCTGCTCCTCCCACAGGCGGCGGGCGGCGGCCTCCGCGCGACGGGCGGCGGTCCGGTCGCGCAGCATCCACCGCACGCCGATCACGCCGCCGCCGTCGTGCACCGGCGCGGCCGCGACGGCCGCGTCCACGTACGGCCCCTGGAGCGGGTTGAAGCGCATCTCCCACTCCGCCCCCTCTTCACCGCGCCGCAGCGCGGCCAGCCTGCGCTCCAGCAGCGGCCGCCGCGCCGAGGCGACGAACGCGGCCAGGGACGTGCCCGTCACTCCGCCCTCGGGCTCGCCCAGCAGCGCGCAGGCGGCGCGGTTGGCCTCCTGGATCACGCCGGACGGATCGGTGACCAGGTACCCGTCCGGCGACAGGCGAAAGAGCTCCGCCAGCTGCTCGCCCTCCACCTCCAGGCGGCGGCGGGTGCTCTCCAGCAGCTCGCGCTGGATGTGCAGGTCGTCCAGCACGCCGTGCAGCTCCGCGACGACCGCGGCGGCGTCCGCGGCGCCGGCCGGGGGCTCCAGCTGCTCCACGCGGCGGCGGATTCGCTCCAGGTCGGGCGCGGTGTCTGCGCTCAGCGGATGCGGGAGGGGGTCGCGGGGCAACGGTCGGTCCAAAGGAGAAAACGCGGCCGGGGGCTCCCCGGCGGGATCGCGTGCGATCCGGAATGTTCCTGCATGATCCTCGAGCTCGCGTGCGATCCTCCGCGCCTCCGCTCTCCGCCGGGCGACACGGGCTCGTCCGGCGCCACGCCGTTCCCATCGACCACGCCGGCGGTCTGTCATCGACACCCATCCTTCACGCCCCCGCCCGCCGCCTCGCGCCGGCGCCGCCCCGCATCCACCCGATGCGCGTCCCTTGCGGCGTCGTGCGCGCGATGCCGGCGCCGCCGGGACCAGGGCGACTGCCTCCGCCGCGCCGCCTGCCGAAGCTCTCAAGGATCGCGCACCGGATGCTGCGGACGGCTGGCCGCAGGGGGGCTCCGGCCGAGGATCAGGCTCCCCCTCCCTCACGAAACCATTGCCATGGCGGTCAATGGACAGAAACCATGGCAACGGATATGACAAACACTCGACATCCACCACGTGCCTCTACCGGCGCCGGAGGCGACGCGAGCGATGTGCCACGACTCCCGTTCGCCCCCGTCGCTCCCTGACCCGTTCACCCGTTCACCCGTTCACCCGTTCACCCGTTCACCCGTTCACCCGTTCACCCGTTCACCCGTTCACCCGTTCACCCGTTCACCCGTTCACCAACGACGAAACCCCCCGGCGGCGCCGGAGGGCCTCGTCTGCCCGGGCTGGGAAGAATCGCGTCGCCCGGGTTACAGCGGAGCGGCGCGGCTCGCACCGTGTAACCCGCGGCCGCCTACGCCCGGACGCGCACCGTCACGGGACGGGTGAGGGTGACGTTCTGCGACGTCGTGGCGTTGGCCAGCGTCTCCTCGTACCACTCCAGCGGCCGGTCCGCGCCGCCGTTGATCATCAGGATGCGCGCCAGCTCTACCGCGTCGATGTTGCGCATGCGGATGCATCCGTGCGAGCGCGCGCTCCCCAGCGAACTGGTGAGGCCGGTGCCGTGAATGTAGTAGTCCGGCTCTCGAAAGAACATCTTCACCCGCCCCATGGGGTTGCCGGGCGAACCGGGCGCCTCGGCCTTCTTGTCGCGCGCCCAGGCCGAGGGCGGCGGCGTCCACGAAGGGTTCCAGATCATCCGCTGGATGGTGAACTGCCCGTTGGGCGTGTCGTACCCCTCCTCGCCCACGGAGACCATGTACTCGCGCACCACCGTGTTCCCACTGGTGACGTACAGCCGCCGGTCGGACAGGTCCACGATGACGGCCAGATTCTCCATCCGCCGAACGGGGGTGCGCAGGGCCGCTTCGATGGAGCCCAGGATGAGCCCGGTGTCGCGCGGCACGGTATGCTGCGCCCGCTGCGCCCCGGCTCCCGGCGCCGCCGCCAGCAGGGCCGCCGCCATCACTATCCATCTGTTCCGCATATGTACCTCTTCCATGTTGCAACCCGTTGCGCTCGAACCGCTTGCCGTCCGGGGAGGCCAGGAGCATGCCACGTCCCCGCACCGTCCGCGGACGTGTAATTGACGACCGCGGGTACCCTTCCGTCAACCTTTTTCGCATCAACCGCTTAGCTGCAACTCTAACCCGTCGCACTTTCGCCGCGTCCGGGGCCCGTCGTCATGGGGGGTTCCGGGGTTCGGCCGAGCTCGCGTGGTGGCCGCGATCGCACACCTGCGGCCCATTCGCGCACCCGCTGCCGGGGCGGACGAACAGATGTTTGCTTGTCGGAAAAGCGGCGGCTTCGTATCGTTGCACCCGCTCCTCCCCGAGCGGACGCGCTGTGCCGCGCCCGCCCGTTCCGCTCCCTTCCGCCACGAAATGATCAAGATCTTCTCCCTGCCCCGGGCGCTCGCGCTCGCGGCCGCCGCGGTGCTCGCCGTCTCCCGCCCGGAGGCCGCCGGCGCGCAGGCCCGGTGCCGCAGCGACGTGCCGCGGGACGAGGATGCCTACGCGTACCGCCTTCGCGGCGACCGCTGCGAGGGCAGGTGCGGACGGCTGGCGTCCACTACCACGGCGCTGCGCGTGGTGGGGTTCAGCCGCGGGACGCTGTTCCCCGCCGCGCAGACGCCGCCGCGGCTCACCGTGCAGTGGAGCGCGCCCGACGGTCCCGGCGCCACCCTGCGCGTCTCCGCCGTCGCGGGCCCCTTCTGCTACCAGATGGACGCGGATGCGCCCACGGCCGCGAGCGCCTTTGCCTGGTCTTCGCACATCCTGCGGGCGCTGGAGGTCCGGCCGGCGCAGCTGGCGGCGCTCGTGCGCACGTCGGCGCAGGTGAACGGCCGGCGGGAGGAGATGATCGTCCCCGCCGAGCCCGGCGACGCCCGCACGCCCGGCCAGCCGTTCATGCTGTACCTGGTGCCGGGGCGGGCGTTCGACAGGATCACGTTCGGCATCCGGCGCGCGTCGGACGGCGCGGTGATCGTCCCCGAGCAGCGCCTGGTGGAGGCGTGGTTCCCCGCCAACCAGGTGGTGCGGTTCAGGCTGCCGCCGGACCTGCCGGCGGAGGTGCCCCTGCGGCTGCACATCGTGGGGGAGTACGACGACCAGACCAACTCCACGGACGAGCTCCTCTGGATTCCGCGCTGATGCGGCGGCCCTGGCGGCGCGATCCCCTGGAGCAGCGCCTGCGCGACCGCGTGGCGAAGCTGGCCTCGCAGGCGGAGAACGGTGAGGGGCCGGACCCCGGCGAGCTGGCCGGGGCCCAGGCGCTGCGGGAGCTGATCGCGCTCCGGTCCGCCGTCTCCGGCCGGCGCCGCCGCGTGGCGTTCGCCGCGGCCGCGGGGGTGGCGCTGACCGGCATCGCCCTGCTGGCGCGCGTGAACGGCGTAGAGGTCGATGGGGTGGTCCGCGCCTCGTCGCTGGAGCTGGTGCTGGACCGCGCACGGGTGCTGGAGCTCGGCGTGCCGGTGGACTCGGTGTGGGCCGCCCGCTACACCCGCGCCTCCACCCACCCGGCGGCCGCCGGAGCCAGCCTTTTCGCCGCGCCGCTCCCCGGCGGAACGCTGACCATGGAGCAGATCACCCTCCCCGCCGGGACGCGGATCCGCGTGGCGAGCGCCGGGCGCGGCAGGACCCTGCTGCGGGTGGAGCCCCGGCCGGACGCCGGCCGGGTGCGGTTCACCAGCCGTGGCGGGGCCCGCGTGGCCACCGGCGCCGGCACGCTGGCGCTGGCCTCGGGCGAGGCGCTGGTGCTGGAGTTCGGCGCCGAGCCGTTCAACCTTCGCTTCGCGCCCGCGAACCCCGCGGTGGACCTGCTCAGCGGCGTTCCGGCGGACTCGCTCTCGTTCTCCGAGCCGCGGGTCCGGGCGGACGGCGCGCGGCAGGAGATCCTGGAGCTTTCGACCATCGACGCGGGCGAGCTCGTCCTCCCGGAGATGAGGGAGCAGAAGGTGACCCTGCGCCCCCGCGAGCACCTGGACCTGCGGACGACGGCGCTGCGCATCCACCGCCTGCGAAGCGACCCCGGGGGGATCACCGTGGAGTTCCGGGCCCGCGCGTCGCGGCTGGCGCTGGGCCAGGACGGCGCGGTGCGCGACCTGAAGCCCAGCCGCCTGGAATGGCTCGCCTCCAACCGGCGCCTGGAGCTGGCGCGGGTGGCGTTCGTCGCCGGTCTGGGGATGCTGCTGTCGCTCGTCACCTGGTGGAAGGAACCCCGCTGATGCGCCACGCGATCGCATGGGCACTGGGACTCGCCCTTTCCGCGAGCGCCCTTTCGGCGCAGCGCGGCCACCTTATGCCGGAGCTCGCGCTGGCGCTGCTGGTGGAGGTGCAGAGCACCGTCCTGAACGGCGCGGACCAGCCGGAGTCGCCGCTCCCCGCCGCGGGCACCATCGTGGGCCTGAGAAACGACACGGTGTACGTGGTGACGTCCAACCACCACGTGCAGAGCGCCGCACAGATCCAGGTGCGGCTCACCCCCGGGGGACCGCTGCTCCCGGCGATCGTCCGCGTCGTGGCCCCCGAGCTCGACTTCGCCATCCTGGCGGTGACCGGATACGCCGCGGACCCGGCGTGGTACGTCCCTACCCGCGTGCCGAGGGAAACCGATGAGTACGAGCTCCGCGAGCCCGTCTTCGTGATCGGCTGCCCCGAAGGCGAGTGCTGGGTGCCGCCCGAGCGGGGCGTGCTGAGCGAGCGAGAGGACTACACCCTGCGGGTGCGGACGCTCTACATCAGGGAGGGCGTTTCGGGGGGGCCGCTCGTGGACGCGCACGGCGCCGTCATCGGGATCGTCGTCCGCCACGGCGTCGCCGAGGGAACCGCCGTGCGGTGGGACGTGATCGATTCCGAGATCCGGCGCCTGGGATATCCCGTGAACCTGCCGGAGGAACGTGGCTACCGCATGGGCGAGCTGTCGGTACGGGTGCTCGGGGCCACCTTTCCCGCCCCCGGACTGGACAGCCGGGGGCGACACATGTTTCCCGGCTGGCGGCTGGAGTTTGCGGTGCGGGTGGCGCCCGGGATCGAAGCCGCGGCCGGCTTCAACCAGGTTTCCTACGGCCCCCGGCCGATCGCCGATCCTGACGCCGACTACCGGGAAGCCTACATGCACGTCTACTACTTCGCCGGCGTGCGGTCCAGCCACTTCATCACCCGGTGGACGCTGGGGCGCGGCTTTCCGGACGTGCTCTCGGGCGGGCTCGACCTCCTGCTGCCGGGCTCACGGACCACCTCCGCGGTGCGCATGGCCCCCACCGACAGCGTGGATCTGGCGCGCGGAGAGTACGTGCAGTCGCGGACGACCGTGAACGTGCCCGCGGGGATTTCGGTCGGAGCGCGCGGATCGTACAGGATCGCGCTCAGCAGACACACGGCGGTGCTGATCGCCCCGTCGTTCTACCTGATGAACTTCGACCACGGGCGTGTCTTTGCGTACCACCCGGTCCTCGAGATCGGTGCGGACTTCCGGTTTCCGAACGAATGAGGATGCGCACGACGTTCGTGTTGGCCGCGGCGGCGGTGCTCGGTGCGGCCGGCTGCACCGACACACCCATGTCCACACAGGGCCCGTCCCGGCTGGACGGGATGTACCTGGTTCCCGTGGAGTGGCCCGACACCATGGTTGCCGGCCAGATCGCCATCGCCACGGTGCAGCTGGTGCTCGCCAGCGGAGTTCCGTACGAGCCGGAGCGGTACGGGTTCTACTCGCCGGACGTCCGCGTCGTGGGCCTGCACCCCACGTCCCGGCCGGAGTCCAAGCAGGTGCTGGCGTTCGCCCCCGGCACGGTGACGCTCACGATGGAAGCCCACATCGACAGCCGCCAGCTGCACTGCACCTGTCCCGGCTGGCACGCGGAGCTCACCCGCGAGATCGTGGTCCTCCCCGCGCGGTAGAATCAGGATACCAGGATCCTGAAAAGACGGGTCTCACGCGGAGGCGCGGAGAACACGGAGAGAACCTTCTTCCGCGCCTTCGCGTCTCCCATGGATACCCGATCCGGAAAACTGAACTGATTTTGATCACTCATATCAGAACAGCAGAGAGGCAGAGTAGCAGAGGACACCGTTCTCTGCTTCTCTGCCCCTCTGCTGCTCTGTGTGATGGTTCTTTTCGGTTCATCGCGGATTTCGTTGCACGCCACGCCTGGCGGGAAGCGGTGGCGCGTTCACCATGCGCGACCACCGTGTCCTGCGCGTCGGCAGGAGCGGGGCACACCGGGCTTCCCTGAGGACGTCGGGAACTGCAGGCGGATGGACGCCCGGCAGGGAGCCATCCGCATTTTCTCTGGAACACCTTTCCCGCCGCAGCGCCCCGCAGCCCACCATTCCGGCTTCACCCGATGCGCGATCCCGCGAACCGTCCCCCTCGCGCGAACTTCTGCGGGAACGCCCCCGGCCTTCTCGCGGGCCCCGGCTTCGCCAGATCGCGCATCGGGTGTTCGTGGAGGCCGGCTCCGCTGCGCTTGCGGCAGGAGGTCGGCGCCAGGCTGGGGATGAGGATGGCGGGATAGGTATCTCCCGGAAAAATTCTCATGGCCCCCTGCCGCGCTTCCCTCCCTCTGCCGTTCCCGACACGTCCACACACGCGTGGAGCAACCCCCACCAGCCGCCGTGCCCTGACACCCTTCCACTGCATCGAGGGTCATCTCGTCCCTGGAGAGCGCGACCGCAGTTTGCAACCAAACCCGCGATGAACCTAAAAAAAACGCGCCCCGAAGCCTGCTGAGGCCCCGGGGCGCTTCACTCGGTTGACTCCGTTGACTCCGTTGACTCCGTTGACTCCGTGTGAGGCCCATCTCCTTCAGACCTCGGACGAGATCACGGCCCCAGCAGGATCGCGTTCACGTACAGCGGGTGCGTGGAACGCCAGAAGAGGCGGAAGAGCGGATCGTCCGCGAAGAGGACGATGCTGCCGCCGCCCAGCCGCCTGGTCACCAGCCACGACCCCTGCTCCAGCCGCCGCACGTTCTCGGGGCTGATCACGCCGGAGATGCGCGTCAGCCGCTCCGGAAAGTACGCCACCGTCTCCACCCCCGCCGCCGGCTCGAACACCGTGGTGCCCGCGTGCAGCGCGAAGGTCTCGCCGGGGCGGCCGTCCATCCCCGCGCCGAACGCCAGCGGGTGCGCCGGGTCCAGGCGCAGGGGGAGGATGGCGCCGGGCACCTCCTGCCGCCACTCCCGCCGCTGCCGCTCCTCGCGGCCGGCCAGGAAGCGGGCGCGCTCGTTGGCCGCGCTGTCGCCGCGGGCGCCCTCGCGCACCTTGACCTCCGCCATCCCCGCCACCGCCTCGGCCCCGCCGCCCACCGCGATCAGCCGGCCGCCGGCCTGCACCCACGCCTTGAGCGCCTCGTCCGCGCCGCGGATGGCGCGCGGCGAGGCATCCGGCAGCACGATCACGTCGTACTCCGACAGGTCCACCGAGGCGAGGTCCGACGCCATCAGCGCGTCGAAGGGCATCCCCAGCTGCTGCTCCAGGAAATACCAGTGCGCACCGAACGAGGTAGGCGACACACCCTCGCCCGCGACCACCGCCAGCCGCGGCAGCTCCACGCGGGCCACGTTCTCGCTCCCCAGGTCGATCCCGCTCTCCGCCATCCCGCTGGCCACGGGGCGCACCAGCCCGCCCAGGCCGGCCGCCGTCACCCGCGCCTGCACCGTGTCGTTGCCGCGCGCGGGGATGAACCACGTTCCCGCGGGCCAGGTGCGCCCGCCGAACGTCGACGGCTTGCCCAGCACCCGCGCCCGGCCGCCGCCCTCCAGAAAGCGCACCATGGGCGCGGAGGCGCCGTCGCCCGGCGCCACCAGGTAGCCCACGCCCGCTCCCGGGGCCGGCACGACGGCCGGGCGCCCCGTAATGCCCTGCACCGGCGCCCAGCTTCCGCCCGCCGCGGCCGGAGCGCGGTACGCCGCCACCCCGTACGCGTACGGCAGCGACCACGCGCTCACGTCGTACGAGTACTCGGCCTTGAGCTCCGTCTCCGGCTGCAGCAGCGTGACCGCCAGGCGGCCCAGCGGCTGGCGCGCGCGCACGCGGTACGTCCCCGCGGGGAAGGTGGAGCGCGCCTCGCCCCACCCGGGATACGCGGTGCCGCGCGTGCCGAAGCCGGCCGTCGCCCGCTCCACCTGGATCCCCTGCTGCCGCAGGTGCGCCACCAGCGCCTCGATACGGGTGGGGTCGTCGCCCGGCACCAGCAGAAAGTCCTGCTCCCCCGCGCCGGCGGTGCGCTGGCCCGCGGCGTAGTCCGTCAGCAGCCGCGCCTTCTCCGCGGCGGCGGTGCGCAGCGTGGCCTGCCCGCTGGTGCGGTGGTGCTGCGCGCGGTCGTGCAGCGTCAGCGTGTCGCCGCTCTCCTGCTGCACGGCGATCCCCGCCGCGCCGTGGCCGGCCTGCTCGTACGTCATCCCCACGGCCCCGGTCAGGCTGGGCCAGCTGTCGCCGTAGCCGGGGTAGAACAGGTCGAACGCCTCGCCCGTGTAGTAGGCCCAGCCGAACTGGTCGAAGGCGCGTGCGTTCCCCTGCCCGAAGCGGCGCCCCCACTCCAGGATGTGCTGGGGGTAGATGGGGTTGATGGGCGCGGCGGCGGGAAAGAAGAAGTAGCTGCTGTTGTAGTACATCTCGTGAAAGTCCACGTGCACCTGCGGGTTCCACTGCCACCAGGTGGCCAGCCGCGCGCGGGTCTCGGGCTGCGTGCCCCAGCTCCAGTCGCGGTTCAGGTCGAACAGGTAGTGGTTGAAGCGCCCGCCGGGCCACGGCTCGCGGTGCTCCCGGGCCTGCGGGTTCACGTTGGGGTCGGCGCCCACCACGGAGCTGAACCAGCCCACGTAGCGGTCGCGCCCGTCCGGGTTGGCCGCGGGGTCGATGACCACCACCAGCCGGTCCAGCACGCCGGCCACCTCGGGCGCGCCGCGCGCCAGGTCCCACGCGGTGTAGAGCGCCGCCTCGCTGGACGAGCTCTCGTTGCCGTGCACGCCGTAGCTGAAGTAGACGATGGCGGGGTTCTGCTCCGCGATCTGCCGCGCGCGCTCCGCCGTGGTCTCCGGCCGGGTGAGCTCGGCGTTGGCGGCCAGGATCTGGTCCAGCCGCTGCTGGTTCTCCGGCGAGGCGATCACCAGCTGGATGAGCTCGCGCCCCTCGGGCGTGGTGCCGTAGGCGCGGTACTCCACCAGCGGCGAGGCCTCCGCCAGCGCGCGCGCGTACCGCTGCACCCCCGCGTAGGGCGTGAACCGCTCGCCGAGCGCGTAGCCCAGCACGTCGGCGGGCGACGGGGGCGCCTGCTGCGCGGCCGGCGCCGACGCGGCGGCCGCCTGGGCGAGAAAGGCCGCCGCCGCCGCGCGGCGGAAGGATCTGCGAAAGTTGGGGCGTGCCATGCCGGTGCTGAAATTCGTGGGTGGACGAGGAACCCGCGAGTAGCTTATCCGGCGGCCGCGGGCGGCGCAACGCGCGTCTTGACACAACACCGCGCCGCCGGTACGCTCCGGTTCCGCACTCGCCGCGCGGACGCTCCCCCGCGACGCCCGGCGCGCATCCGCCGACCTTGCCGTATCCAGACGTTTACGTGCCTTGCGCTCGATGAAGACAATCCGCCGCGCCTCGCTGGTCTTGGCCGCCGCCCTCTCCCTCGCCGCGTGCGGGGGAGACGAGCAGCCGTCGGGGGTGATCGCGCGGGAGAAGTTCGTGGCGGCCAACGTGGCGGTGCGCTCGCTCCCCGACGGCGCCACGGCCGCGGAGCGCGCGGCGGTGCTGCGCAAGCACGGCGTGACGGACCGGCAGCTCAAGGCGTGGGTCAACGGCCACGCGCGCAACCCCGAGACGCTGGCCAAGGCGTGGGAGGAGATCGCCTTCAAGCTCGACAGCGCGGGAAATCCCTCCATGCCCCCCGTACCCCGGCCCTCGTCCACCCCGCCCGGCAGCCGCGTCCCGCCGACGCGCCCGCAGGGGATGCGCGACACGGGGATGGCCGCCCCTCCCCCGCCCCCCGCAGCGACGGTCGGCGAGCCGCGGGCCGAGTATCCCCGGCGCAAGCGCGTCCGCCAGGTGCAGTAGAACGCGCCTGATCGGCCGCGGCGTACCCGCGCCGCGGCCGGCCGATGGGGCCTGATCCGCATCCACTCCCTGGTCGCCTCCCACCCCGAGCCGTCCTCCCGCCGATGCCCACCCTGTTCGATCCCGCCGCCCGCGAGCGCATCCTCTCCCGCGTGGACCGGCTGACGGCGCAGCAGAAGCCGCTGTGGGGCAAGATGGACGCGGGGCGGATGATCGTCCACCTGGCGGCCCAGCTGCACACCGGCCTGGGCGAGCTGAAGTGCGAGCCCAAGAAGACGCCGTTCGACAACTGGCTCATGCGGCGGCTGATCGTCTACTGGATGCCGTGGCCCCGGGGCACGCCCACCGCGCCGGAGTTCCTCGCGCAGCCGTCCACCACGTGGGACCAGGACATGGCCACGCTCCGCTCCGCCATCGCCCGCTTCGGCGCGCGCGGTGAGGGTGGGGACTGGCCGCGGCACCCGGCGTTCGGCGCGCTGAACGGGCGGATGTGGGGCGTGCTCGCCTGGCGCCACCTGGACCACCACCTGCGCCAGTTCGGCGTCTGATCGACCGCCGTCCCCATCGTTCCCCGCGGGACATCCCGCACCAGTCCCCATCCGCCTCCCGGAGCCCCCATCATGTGCCGAATTCCTGCCGCTTTCCAAGCAATTGCGCCCATGCCCCCGGCGCCCGGTCCCGGCGACGACGTTGTCGTGGCCGCGGTCACGGTCCCGTACTTCCCGCAGCTGATGGACAACTGGTGCTGGGCGGCCACCATCGAGATGGTGGTGGCGGCGATCGCGGGCCAGAATCCGCGGCAGTGCGTGCTGGCCAACCAGGAGTTTCAGCGCGAGGATTGCTGCCCCACGAAGCCCGCGTGCGATCAGGGCGCGCCGCTCACCTCCTTCGCGGGCATCCTGATGAACTGGGGGATCGACTCCAGGCGCATCAACCGGCCGCTCCTGTTCAACGACGTGCTGCAGCAGGTGAACGCGGGCCGCCCCATCATCTACAACCTCACCTTCACGGTGCAGAACGACGAGGTATACCACACCGGCATCATCGCCAACGCCTACCAGGCCAGCAACGGCGACCAGTACGTGTTCTTTCTGGATTCGGACGAGAAGTTCTTCCAGGCGGCGGGCAGGGACCCGTACGGGTGGGTGAAGTACGCCGACATCCTGAACGCCTATGGCTACCCCGGAAACTGGACGGATACCATCTACGACATCCACTAGTGATGGCGCCGCGCCAGAATGCGGTTCCGGATCCCGTGAGATAATGCCGCCCGGGGCTCGAACGCGGTGATGAGCAAGGCCAGGAATCGCGAATGGCCTCGCGAGGCTCCTGCTCTTCCTCGCCGCCATCCTGCTCCCCATCCGGTCCTGCTGATCTCCATCGTTATTCCTCGTGCGCCGGGTAATCCACGACGAGAGGTTTTCGAAGCCGGCGGATTCCATCATCCACCTCTGGTAAGACCGACGACGAAGCGGCCCGGCGGATGGTTCCGCCGGGCCGCGAGTCATTCAGCCATCCAGGGGTCAGAAATACAGCAGCGCCAACACCGCGGTGCAGACCGCGATCAATCCCGCCGTCCCCTGGGCCAGGCTGAACCCCACCAGCAGCGTCGCGGCGCGGACGGCGCCACGCCATCCCGCATCTCCGTAGACGCGCTCCACCGCCCGCCACAGGTACCACGCCAGCACGCCGATCGACAGCACGGCCGCAAGGCTGACGACCGTCGCCGGAGCCCGTTCCGCGGTCACGGCGGCCGGCAACACCAGCAGGCTGACCGAGCACTGGAACGCGGCCACGTGCGCGGCGAACACCAGGTGCGCCACGAACCCGCGCCGGCGTCGAACGAACACCAGCGCGACGACGGCACCGAACAGCAGCGGGATGAGCAGCTGCAGCCATCCCATGTGGTTGAGGATCGTGGCGTTCAGCTGCTCCAACGCCCCGCCTGCGGACCAGCCGTGGCGCGCGGCGATGGCGTCCAGCAGGCGGCGAATCCACGAGCCCTCCCGGATCTGGGCGGCCATCTCCGCGTCCGGCCGCGCCAGCACGGCACTCGCCAGCAGCACCGCCGCGTACGCGGCGATGAACAGCCTGAACGGGCCCACGTATCCCCGCCGCCGCCCCGCCAGGTACTCCGCCGTCAGGAACCCCGGCCGCGTGAGCAGGAGCGCGATGGACCGGGGGGTCCGCCCGTCCAGGTTCCCCACCTCCGCCGCCACGTCCCCCGCGAACGCCCGCAGCGTCAGCTCGTCCGGCCGCGTGCGGCGCTCGCCGCAGGCGTGGCAGTACTCGCCCTGCAGCGCGGCGCCGCACCAGGCGCAGGCACCCGCCGCCGCGGGCGCGGGGGTGACCTGGATCGCGGCGCCCGCCTGAGCGAGCGCGGCGGGGATGGCGGGAGCGGACATGGCGGCGTCCGGTGCGGGGGACGTGCTGCGGCCACCCTGCATAGTGCCGCGCGGATACCCTTTCGTCCAGTTCCACGATGCGCCTCCCTCCGGTCCCGCGCACGAAACCGTTGCGCCGCGCGCCTCCGCCGCCGACCATGCACGTCGGGTTCAGCGGGCGGCTCACCGGAGGAGGCCACATGGGAACGATGCGGCTGGTGGTGGACGCGGGCGGAGACGGCGCGCCGGCGGAGGTGGAGGTGCAGGCGCTCGCCGGACTGCTGGCGCGACCGGAGAACCGGCTGTGGCTGGACGTGAGCGACCCGGGCGCGGAAGAGGTGGAGCTGCTGCGCCGGGTGTTCGGCTTTCACGAGCTGGCGCTGGAGGAGGTGACCACGCCGCACGAGCGGCCGCGGTGCAACGCGTACCCGGGCTACTACTTCATCGTGGTCTACGCCGCCGAGCACGACGGCGCCGCGTTCTCACCCGCCGAGCTGAACCTGTTCTGGGGCCCCAACTACCTGGTGACCATCCACCGCCGCGTCCCCGCCGTGCTGGCGGTGCTGGACAAGGCGCGCAGGCGATGGACGCATCACGATGGGCGGCATGCGCTGGGCGTGGCCTCGCTGGCGTATACGCTCTTCGAGAGCCTGGTGGACTGCTACTTCGACGTGGAGGACCGCATCCGCGAGCAGATCCAGGCGGTGAAAGGCGCCGTCTTCACCGGCATGGAAGACGCCGCCGCCAACCTCTTCTCCCTGCGCGAGGAGCTGCTGCGGGTGCCGCGGCTGCTCGCCCCCACCACCCACGTGCTGGCCGAGGTGCTGCGCCGCGACGACGTGGTCCCCGCCGCCCTGCGCCCGTACTTTGCCGACGTGCAGGACCACGCCGTCCACGTGATGGCGGAGCTGGACACGTACCGCGACCTGCTGGCGGCGGCGCTGGACGTGCACGTGTTCTACGCCTTCAACCGCCTGGGCCTCATCATGAAGCGGCTGACGGCCGTCACCGTCATCATCATGGTGCCCAACTTCGTGGCCGGCATCTACGGGATGAACTTCGCCCGCCTGTTCCCGCCCAGCGACTCACCAATCGGCTGGTTCCTGGTGGTCGCGTTCCTGGCGGTGATGGTGATCTGGGGATTCATCCACTCACGCATGCTCGGCTGGCTGTAACGTCCAGACCTTCTCACGCGACCGGAGACCGATGACCACGCCCCACAAGCCCGCCGGGTACACCACCGTCTCGCCGTACCTGATCGTCGACGGCGCCGCCGGCACCATCGACTTCCTGAAGCAGGTCTTCGGCGCGGCCGAGCTTCGCCGCTTCGAGGCCGAGGGCGGCGGGATCATGCACGCCGAGGTGCGCATCGACGACACGGTGGTGATGGTGGCCGACGCGGCGGAGGGCTGGCCCGCGCTCGCGTCGCACGTGCACGTATACGTGGCGGACGTGGACGACACGTACCGCCGCGCCTTGGCCGCAGACGCGGAATCCGTGCAGGAGCCGGTGCAGAAGGACGACGAGGACAGGCGCGGCGGCGTAAAGGACGCCGGCGGCACCACCTGGTGGATCGCGACGCGGGTGGGGGCGCCCTGAGCGGGCGCCGAACAACAGCGCAGGTTGATTGTTTCGGCGGGGAAGAGGTATACTGGGGTTCCTGTTGCCGGAGCAGCGAGATGGGTACCAGACAAGACCTGACGACAGCGCAGCGGATTCGCGACGTCATCATCAAGGCCGCCGGCGATACCGTTCTGCGTATCGTTTTCTACGGATCTCGCGTCACGGGCCGTGCGCGGCCTACCAGTGACTTCGACATTCTCGTAGTGATCCGCGACCCGGTTCCTGACTGGCTGGGCTCCAGCCTGCGCCTTGCCGACCTGTTCAACGCATTCGAGCATCCTGTGGACGTGCAGGTGTTCGGAGAGACGGAGTACGAGGAGTCTCGGCCCGTAGCCGGTACGGTTGCGTACTCGGCGGATCGCCATGGAATCGTCCTGTATGCGAACTCCGGAAGAAGTTCGGGCCGCGCTGGTGCGGCAGTGGGTTGAGTCCGCTCGCGATGATCTGGCGTGGGCTGAGATGGGCGCGTCCGCCCCTGAGCTTCGGGGTGCCGCACAAATTGGTTTCCACGCTCAGCAGGCGATCGAAAAGCTTCTAAAAGCGCTGCTGACGGCGTACGGCGTGGAGCCAGAGGATCAGCACAACCTCGGCCGGTTGGTTGAGCAGGTGCGGCGGCTCGACCGCAAAACCGCGGATGCTGTGAGTGGGGCGGCGGGACTGACACAATACGCGGTGTACCTGCGGTATCCGCCCCGCGCCCCAGGCGCGGCGCACAAAATCACTCGGGCAGATGTTCTCCGGGATCTGGAAGAGGCGCGCAAAGCGGTTCCCACGCTGATGGCCGCAGTTGAGGCTCGGCTCGGTCCATCCGGTGAGAACGTTTGATCATCATCCGTTGAGAACAGACGACGGCCCGCACAGATAAACGTGTGGGCCTTCTGCGTTTACGTTGGTAGCCAGCCCGGCGCACGTGCCACCTCGCGACGTAGACCCGCGTTCGAAACGACAGGCTCTGACTCTATTGCCGGATTCCGTGCTGATGGGACGCCGTCATCCGGCAGCGGACGACTTTCCACCAGAACGAACGTGGCTCGCGGTGCGGAAAGCACCGCGAGCCACTCGAACGTGAGCACCCGCCGCTACTGCTGCAGCACGCCGGCGAACTCCAGCAGGTCCGCGATCATGAAGGTGCCGGGCACGGAGCTCGGCAGCGACGGCGTAAAGCCGGGAACGTTCATGAACGAGTCGGCGTCGCGCTTCAGCAGGCGCACGAAGGTCTCGGCCACGATGCGCCCGCCCAGGGGCCCCAGGCGGTTGCCGGCCGCCAGCACCCGCGCCTCGCGCAGAACGTAGTACCACAGCGGCGTTTTGGTGAGCAGAACGCCGCCGTTGGAGTTCAGCAGGGCGATCTCGTCCGGAAGCAGGCCGGCCTTGAGCTGCGCCGGCGTAAGCACCGGAATGCCCAGCGCCCCCGCCGCGGCCTGCCCGCTGGGAAGCCCGAACGCCAGCCCCCGGCGAAGGTTGCGGGCCGCCAGGATGGCCATGATCCCCGACCCGCCGGGAATCCCCTCCAGCCCCGCCGCCAGCAGGCTGTCGATTCTGCGCGCGTTGTTGAACTTGCCCGCCACCGGGTGCGCGGTGTTGAAGAACATGTTGAAGTCCGTCGCCCAGTTGGAGAACAACGGCAGCAGCGGCACGCGGATGAAGTCGAAGATCCCCTTGAGCGTGCTGGCGCTGGGCGGGAGCGAGCTGTTGAGCACGTAGCCGTTGCGGATCATGCTGTGGCCAAAGCGGTACGCCGCCACCGAGAACTCCACCGGCATGCGGAACGCGCTGCCCACCGGCGCCACGACCGTGGCGATGGCGTTGTTGACCGCCGCCGCGCCGCAGACCCGCGGCAGAAAGTCGTGCACCACACACCACTGGTAGTGGTGGGTGACGATCCTCTTGGCCTCCGCGAACACGTCGCCCGGAAACGCGGCCAGCAGCAGCAGGTCCACCACGCGGTTGTGGAACTTGAGCATGGCGTGGTGAAGCTGGGCGACGATGACGTTCTCGTCGTTCCGCGGGTCGCCGATGATGGCGGTGAAGGTGCTGGCGGGGGCGTTGACGGCCGTGTCGGTGCCGCTCAGCACGCGCGGGACGTCGAAGCTGGTGGGCGTGGCGGTGGTGGCGGCCGCGGTCAGGGGCCCGCCCGGCCCCTGGTTGCGGTTGCGCCCCAGCTGGAACTTGACCGCGGTGGCCGGCACCCCGGGCGCCGTGGGAAAGGTGTAGAGGTACGGATCCAGCGCCGGCCCGCGCCCGTAGACGCTGTCCAGGTCCAGCGCCGGCCGCCGCATGTTGGGAATGGTGTTGGCGTCGGTCGCCTTGTCGATGGTGGAGGTGACGTCCAGCGTGATGTCGTGGTCCACGAACTGGCCAAAGTACGTGTACCCGGCCGGGACGGTGGAGTCCGTCCCCGTGTCGCGCGCGGGGTCGGCCATCATGCTGCCCAGCTGGGTGAGCAGCGCCTGGTGCACCGCATCGAACGGGAGCCTGGAGGCGGTGCGCACCGTGGCCGAGAACATGTAGCCGAACATGTCGGCGCACGGCGACCGCAGCAGCGGACCCGGAAACCAGAACATTGGCACCTGCACCCCGTGAAAGCGCTTGACCCGCGGGTCCAGCGCCTTGAGCGAGCGCACGATGGACTCCGGCGGCGGCGGCAGCGGCTGCGGCACCAGGCTGGCGACGAACTGCTGCGCCGCCGCGGGCTCCAGGGCGGCGAGGTTGATCTGGATCTGCTGCGGGGTCTGAAAGGCGGAGGTGTCGGCCGACACGGTGCCCTCCTTGAGCACCGCCGTGTCGCGCACCAGGCTGATGGGAATGCCGCCTTCGCCCGTGGCCGAAAAGCCGGCCAGCGTCGCGGAGGTCGCGGTGGGGGTACCGTCTCCTGCCAGACTCGTTGTTCCCGCGGTGGGATTGTCGGACATGGTGGGCCTCCCTCGGTGGGATGAAGCGGAGGGGATGAAAATGTGGAGGCCGGCGCGAGACGTTTTACCGTCCGTGCGCAGCCTCCACGGGGACGCGAAACGTCACTGCCTGGATTGCAGCGTGTCTCGCGGACGAGCGATCAATCGGTGGAGCCGCGTGCGCGGCAGCCGGCGTGGGCTGACCGGCAGGAGAGCGGCGGAACGTGCGGTGGGGAGGAGCGGGAGGGAGCCGTCCGGCACGGCATCGGCATCGATTCCCTCCGTACGGCATCACATCAACCGCGACTGCGCAGCCTCAACGGGACTACGATAATGTCCGGCCGCGGATCTTCCAAGGATCTGTCGTAAACTGGGCGAAGCGAGCGTGGGCGCGGCCCTGCTGCGGTCAGGGCGCCCGAAGCTCGGAAACGATGGCGAAGGCTACGTGGAGGAGGTCGTCGGTGTCGGCACCGCCGCGGTAGCTGTCGCAAAGACCCACGCGGTGGCAGGCAAGGACCGGCTCATCCAGCGCTTCGTCATCGATCGCGTACGCAAGCTCGACGGTATCGAGCGGAAAATCCAGCTTGCCGTAGCACCCTTTCACGTACGGCCGCAGCTCGGGAAACTCCCGGAGCAGGCGCGTCGCGTTCTCCGCTCCGACGAAGGACCACAGGAAAACGGGCGCGACTTCGGCCAGCATCGCCAGCGCCTGCCGCGCGGACGCCCTGAGCTCCCGCCTGCCCTGTCGATACGGACCCGCGAGGGTGCCGTCGACGTCGACGAAGATGGCGATGGGAAGGCGCCGAGGGCCCTCCTCCTCGCGACCGCCCGTCATGAGCCCGGGGATCACAGGCACCGTGCCCAGGCAGCCATGAACGCCTCCACCCGAGCCGGGTCCACGCCCCCGCCCCACCGTCCGCCCTCCTTGAAGGCGGACCCCACGATGAACCCGTCCGCGTCCGCGAAGTAGCGCGGCAGGTTCTCCGGCGTGACGCCGGAGCCCAGGTACAGCGGCAGGCCGCAGCGGCCGCGCACCTCGGCCACGTCGGCCTCCTCCGGGCACTCGCCCGTCGACGAGCCGGTGACGATCACCGCGTCCGCGCGCATGAACTCCGCCGCCGCGGCCGTCTCGCCGATCCCCACGTCGGCTGTGATCGCGTGTGACGCGTGCTTCTTCTTCACGTCCGCCCACACCTGCACACCCTCCGCGCCGATGTGCC
Source organism: Longimicrobium sp. (assembly GCA_036379135.1). Lineage (GTDB taxonomy): Bacteria > Gemmatimonadota > Gemmatimonadetes > Longimicrobiales > Longimicrobiaceae > Longimicrobium. The sequence continues at coordinate 18,443 of DASUVG010000087.1, read as the reverse complement.
GGCGAAAGCGCAGCAGCGGCGCCGCGGACGACTCGATGATCCCCTCGTCCGCCACGTGCGCGAACGCGAATCCCTCCACGCGCACCCACTGCAGCCCCGCCGCGTGCGCCACCGCCAGCGCCTCGTGGTTCGCGCCCGCCAGGATCTGGATGCCGCACGGGAGCCTGCTCGCTTCCTTGACCGCCCTCGCCAGCACCGTCATCGCCGCGGTGATCTCCGGGCCCACGGCGCCGCGCAGGTACGGCACGTCGTGCATGTTCTCCAGCATCACCCCGTGCACCCCCGCCGCGCGGTAGACGGCGCACTCCGCCACCGCCTGTGCCTCCAGCTCGCGCAACGAGGCGCGGCTCGCCGGCGTTCCCGGGAGCGCGCCCACGTGGATCATCCCGATCACCGGCCTGGGGACCGCGAACATGCGCGGCGCGGAAGGATCCGTGGCATCCCGGTCCGTACTCATTCCGGCTCCGATGCCTCTTTCCGCGTGGCCCGTAGCACCGCCCGATCATACGCCTCCCGCAGCAGGCCTCGGACGACCTGGAACGTCGCCTCGCCCGGGCTCACCACGCAGACCCAGGACTGCGGAGCGTAGTGCGGGTGCGGAAGGATCTGGTCCCGCACCGTGAAGTCGTGGTCGCCATCGATGATTCCGGCGGCGCCCAGCCGCGGCTTCTCATCGCCCAGCAGCGCGCGATACGTCTCGCGGCTGACGCCGACGTTGAGCCGGTAGGCGCCGTCACGGTCCAGGTCGGAGACTCGATCGTGCTCGTTGTCGGCCCTGGCGAGCGTGGCGAAGGGAAGCATCCGCTCGGAGCCGTAGAAGAAGAAGGTATAGGTGTACGCCTCCGTGCTCTCCACGTCCGGAAAGGCTTCGCGGATGTAGGAGGTGACCTCGTTGGCATCCATGACTTCCTCCGCTCAGCCCAGGTTCTCCTGGATGAAGTCCGGGCTCAGATGCACATCCAGTTGCACCAGGGAAGTATCTCCGATGCACTTGAAGCTGTGCACCTCGCCGGCCTTGATCACGAGAATGTCGCCCGCGCCCGCCTCGAACGTCTCCCCGTTCACCGTATAGAGGCCGCGCCCCTCCTGGATGAACTGCACCTCGTCGTACGGATGGCGATGCGGCCCCGGCCCGCTCCCCGGCTGTCCGTTGAAGAGGAACACCGAGATGCCGGTGTCGCCCTGGTCGAGACCGACGAAGCGGTGCGAGCTGCCGCGGTGGGGCAGATCGTCATGACGGATGCGGTGCATGGGAGCGAGGCTGTTTAAAGTTCAGCGACGCGTGGCGGATCGGCGACGCCGCTACGGTCCACGCCCTCACCCAGACGCGAGCTCAAAGGATACGTTCGTCACGCCCTGCTCCTCCAGCGCCTCCTTCACGCGATCGGTGATTACGGTGCCACCCCCGGTATGCGACGGCCAGCGAAGTGCCACATCGTCGCCGTTCCACATCTCAGGGGTCATGGTCCACCGCCACCCGGGATCGTTCGGTTTCGTCAGCACCCGGGCGCACTCGGGGCAAACGTCTCCGCGGCCGATCTCCGCGGGCAGACCGGTTGTGCCCGTCACGGTGACCATATGGTACACGGGCACTGCGTCTAGCTCGCCCCCGGCCGGAATGCGGCGATATGCGTCCTCGGGCTCGCCTCCATGCCGCCGCAATGGAGCCGAAGCCTTGCGGCGGCCAACTCCTTCGAACTCGACCCGGCTGAAGACGGCGCCCGTGACGTCCATCCCCTTCCACAGCGTGAGGACGCGCTCAGAGACGAGAAAGGTGCCGAGCCGGGTGTCAGGCCACAGGAAGTCGGCTTCGGGCCACGAGGGAATCCGCATCACGGTGGGCTGGAACGCGTCCCCCGGCTGAACCGGGCCCAGACTGTCCGGCAGCGCAGCGAGGGCAGGCGTAATTTCCTCGCGCAGCGCAGCGAATTCGGCGTTGGTCATGAAGTGAGAGCGTCCGCGCCGGGGAGTCACCTCTGGCCGGTCACGCCAGGATTCCGGGCAGTCTACCGGGAGGACGCGGTCACTCGCTCGCGGCCGGGCACATGAGCGGCATCCAGTGTAGGGCAGCTCATGCTTCCATCGGCCCTCGCCGTTCACATGCGCGTGCCGGTAATCGTCGGACCGCGGAGGCCGAATCAGCCAGAATCGTTGCACAGATCGACGCGAGTTGGAGTGCAGGCCGGTAGCTGGCGGCCGGCGACTCAGGAATGGCGGGAGTTGGACGGGGCTGCTGGCTGAAGAGGTTGAATGCGAGAGGATTAAATTTAACAGGAACCAATGATGCAAGCTGAGCGAACCTGCGCCCCCTCACGCTCCGCCAGGTCACCCCACTTGGCTTGCGGCGCAGCGTCTGGAAGAAGGTCTGGCCGGCGAAGCGCACCAGGCGCACGGTTCGGAGGCGCGGCGGGCGATCCCATTCGCCCGTGATTCAATCATACGAGACTCTGGAGAACCTGGGCAAGAACACCGGTCACCAGGGGCGCAACGACTGCGGCGACGGTTTTCAGCTGCTGGCCCCAACCGATGGCGCTCAGCCCCTGCTGCTGGATCCACGCCTCTCGTTCGGTGGGAGCCGCCTCCGGCAGCGCGCGCATGGACAGCTTCGAGCCGACCACACGCCCCATCGCCACCCCCGCGCCGAATCCGAACACCAGCAGTCCGCTGGCCAGCAGCGCACGCGCGGTAACGGCGCTGTTCGCCAGAGCCTCGACGCCCGCGGCAACCGCCTGGTCGGGTTCTACAAAGGCAAGAACCCACTGAAACAGCGAGCTCACGGCAGCCACGTACATCACCAGCATCGCTGACGCCATGTAGAGCGCGAGCCGGAACAGCCCGTTTCTCGCGACAATCTCCCGCGCCGCGCGAGCAATCTCGAGGTCGCCGGACAATGCCTCCACCGCGCCGCGACGGAGAACGGCAGGTGCCGTGAACGCACCAACCCACATGATGAGCGTGACTGCCAGAATGTGCAGCCCGTCGCTCCCGCGCATGAACGCCAGGATCTGGGGTCCGACGGCTGCCTGGATCAGGGCGTAAGGCGGAGTGGCGTAATCATACCACTTCCAGGAGAACAGGAGCGCGCCGGGAATCGAAAGCACGACCATCCCCGCGGCCACTGCCATCGGCCTGGGTTTCCGCTCGGTCCGCAGCGTTTGATACGTCGCACCCACCGCAATGAGTCCCACCAGGATGCACACAACGACGTCCACACTGGCCGCGTACAGCCACAGCAGACGCTTTGCGTGGCGCCTCGCCAGCACCGCGTCGCGCGCGCTGGCCCGCGACGCCAGGCCCTGCGCGCGAGCACGGTAGAGCTCCGCCCGTGCCAGCAGGGCTTTGGCTGAACTATCCGTCGCGGTGTCCAGAAATGCACTCGCTTCCAGGCTGTCCGCGCGGCGCTCCAGCCGGTCGGCGGTACTCCGGAGCTGCGCCGCCGCCCGCGCATCGAGGACCTTGTGAATGACGTTCTGCGGCTGGAACTCACTGCGGGGACGGACCTCGTAACGGGCTCCGAACCACCACAGGCTCAGCAGAAACAGCCCGAGCGCCACGCCCGGGACGAGCACCGCCGACGAAGGCTGCCACCAGCGTGCGACAGGTCGAGATTCGATGGGAGATGAAGATGGAGGCATGGAAGGGTTCCGCGAGGGTGACTGGCGGCCGGCGATGCAGGATGGCGGAGATGGACAGGCGGTGGGTTGAAGGGGTGAGTTGAATGCGGGAGGATGGAAAGGAAGTGATGGCGCTGAATTGTCACGCGAAACCTACCCCCCCTCGCGCTCCGCCAGATCGCCCCACTCGAGCTTGCGGCGCAGCGTCTGGAAGAAGGTCTGGCTGGCGAAGCGGACCAGGCGCACGGGCTCGGGGGCGCGGCGGGCGACCACCTTCTGGCCGGGGATCAGCCGGTCGTGCTCCTGGCCGTCGATGGTCAGGATCAGCGCCTCCGTGGCGACAGCACCTCCACGGTCGCCGCCTCCTTCGCGGGGGAGCACCAGCCGCCGTGTCGCGGGGTGAGGGCCGCGTTCGCTCAGGACTTATGACGAGGCCGAAGAAGATGCTGGACAGGCGGATCCCCGGGCCGGCCCCGCATGCCAACGCAACGATCAGGAACCGAATGCAGCCAGGTGCTGCCGAAGCGCCTCCTCCGCCTCCTCCGCCGACGAGACGCGCACGTCGGCGTAGCGTGCCTGCGCGCTCACCAGCACGCGCGTGGTGCGCGTGCGCGATAGCAGCGCCTCCGGCGCGATGCGAATCACCTTCGACGCGCCGTGCTGGTCGGTAACGGCGACCAGCTCGAGGCCGACTTCCAGCGCCTGGTCTGAAAACGAGCGGACGGCGCGCTGGTCGTGGACGACGACGAACCCCGGCCGCAGCGCCGCGAGCGCGCGGACGTAGTCACCCCTCAAGCGCAGCAGGTCTTCGCGCTCGGCGTGCCCCGCCTGCTCCAGATAGACGACATTGCGCGCGGGATCGGCGCGGACGGAATAGCGGTAGTCAGACATGCCCGGGTGGATACGGTGGCGGGATGCAGCGGCGGGGGCAAATCTACAGGCGAACGGCCGCGCTCGCCACGCTCACGGGACCGGCTGGTGCGGCGGACACCGCTCAGCCGGGATGGCCGCGGGTTGCGGGTCAGCGGCGGCCCTCGGTGATGCGACGCGGAGTGGGAGCTGAAGCGCGGCGTGCCTGCGTTACGCGTTCGGCTCGCCGCCATCGGCCGCCGGCGCTACGCTGAAGAAGGCGGCGGACTGCGCCGCCTCCCCAAGCAAAGGGCCCCGGGACTCCGCGCATTCCAATGCTTTGCTTTGCTTCCTGGCTGCGTTGTCACCTACGCGCCCTCCCGCTCCGCCAGATCCCCCCACTTGAGCTTGCGGCGCAGGGTCTGGAAGAAGGGTCTGGCCGGCGAAGCGGACCAGGCGCACGGGCTCGGGGGCGCGGCGGGCGACCACCTTCTGGCCGGGGATCAGCCGCTCGTGCTCCTGGCCGTCGATGGTCAGGATCAGCTCCTGCGTGGGCGACAGCACACCTTGGCTAGAGAGAACTCATCGCCCGCCTCGTTCTCCCGGCACGCTCTCGAGAAGAGACGAGATCTCGGCCGAATGCCGGAGCACATTTATGATAATACTGCGGGAGATTGATTTCATCTCGTCTAGCCTCCGCCGCACAACCTCGAGAAAATCATGATGGTGAGCGCCTACATTCCCGTGCGCGATATCATTGCGAATCTTGTAAAGGCTGTATCCGTCAACCTTTGCGAAGAGCGCGCGCTCTAGACTCTCGCGATCTCCAGTCCAATGCGAGAGGACCAACACCTTGGTACGCACTGTAGGCTGTTTTAACTCGATTAAATCGTCTACTAGATCAAAGCAATCATAATCTTCTGTGACGGGTCGTTCCAATAGTTCCGTTATTGCGCGGCGGCGCTCAGGCTTTGTTTTCCGGCCGGTGATGTTCCGCGGAAGACGATCAAATAGGAAAGCACCCAGAAGCTCTACTGAAGCCCAATAGGCGAGATATCGGCTCAGGCCGGCCTGAATGGTAAACCCTTGAGCGTGCCAGCTGATGGCTGTGCGCACAACCAAACCAAACGCACTGTCCCCAAGCGCTGAGACGACGGAGAAAAGCGGTAAAAACTGCCGCTCAACGTGATCGTCCGTGATCCCTGTATTCGTCATCGCCTCCGGAAACCGCGAGGCGGGAATCACATCCCGATTCTCTAATTCGGATGGATTGGCAACCGGAAAGCCTCCCAAATATCTCGCAGGATGCCACTGCACCGGCGCATCGAACCTGAGCGCCAGCAGGTCCGCTAGAAGTGTGACCTCGGTGATCGCCTTCTGGATTGCCTCTCGCGCTTGGCTCGGATTCGCGGGATCTATTTCCGCCCTGACCCCTGCAGAGAGTAGCCGATCATGGGTCGTAACAATTGAGCGCAGATGACTTGTATCATCGTCTGTGGGACCAGCCTTTATCCACGCTCGACGATCATGTGTGTAGAGCCTGTGGCGATGTTCTGCGGACCAGTTGAGCCCACCTATTAAGGCGAAGGGTAGATAACCATCTCCGAATTCGCGTGCGATCTGCCAGTAAAGGCTTACAACGTCGTCGTAAGTCTGCCGATGCATCGACTGAAGACGCTCGTTGAATTCGCTCAATTCGGTAATAATGAGCGGGTCAGTCAAGTTGATCTCGTCGATGGATTAATGGTACCACGTCGTGGGTGGGCTACGCCCCCTCCCGCTCCGCCAGGTCGCCCCATTTGAGCTTGCGGCGGAGGGTCTGGAAGAAGGTCTGGCCGGCGAAGCGCACCAGGCGCACGGGCTCGGGCGCACGGCGGGCGACCACCTTCTGGCCGGGGATCAGCCGCTCGTGCTCCTGGCCGTCGATGGTGAGGATCAGCTCCTCCGTGGGCGACAGCACCTCAACCGTCACCGTCTCGTCCGCGGGGAGGATGAGGGGGCGGACGCCCAGGGTGTGCGGGCAGATGGGCGTCGCGATGATGCAGTCCACCGAGGGCGAGACGATCGGCCCGCCGGCGGAGAGCGAGTAGGCCGTGGAGCCCGTCGGCGTGGCGAGGATGATCCCGTCCGCGCTGTAGCTGCCGACGGTGTCGCGCCAGGCGCTCACGCTCAGCCGGATCACGCGCGCGGCGCCGCCCTTGTGCAGCACCGCGTCGTTCAGCGCCAGGTGCACTTTCCCCGGCACCCCGTCGGCGTCCTCCGCGTGCACCGCCAGCGCCAGTCGCTCGTCCAGCTCGTAGTCCCCCGCGCGCCACCGCTCCAGCGCCGACTCGATCTCTTCGCGCGGCGCGGAGGTGAGGAATCCCAGGTGCCCCAGGTTGATCCCCAGCACCGGCACCCCGTCCGCCGCCACCAGCCGCGCCCCGCGCAGCAGCGTGCCGTCGCCGCCCAGCGTGACCACCAGGTCCAGGTCGGCGCAGGTTTCCGGCGTCAGCAGCTCGCCGTCGTCCACGTACTGCTGAAGCCCCGGCTCGAAGAACAGCGAGACCCCCGCGCGCCCGGCGAACGCCTGCAGGCGGGCGAGGGTCTCTCGCAGCAGCTCGTAGTTGGAGTGGCCGACGACGCCCACGCGGCGGGGCTGAATCATCACGCCGTCTCGGCCAGCTTTCGCAGCGGCTTGCCCAGCAGCTCGCGGGCGCGCGCGGCGATCCCCTCGGCCGTAAGCCCCAGCGAGGCCAGCAGCTCCGCGCGCTCGCCGTGCTCCACGAAGCCGTCGGGGAGCCCCATCGTCGCGCCGCGCACCCCGGGCCAGCGGTCCGCCACGTGGCGGCGCACGAAGGTGCCGAAGCCGTTCACCTCCGTCCCCTCCTCCACCGTCAGCACGAACGCGTGGCCGGGGAACAGCCGCTCCAGCATCCGCTCGTCCAGGGGCTTGATGAAGCGGCAGTCCACCACCGTCGCCGACACGCCCTCGCGCTGCAGCGCCTCCGCCGCGGCCAGCGCGGGAAGCACCATCGTCCCCGTCGCCAGGATCGCCAGGTCCTTCCCCTGCCGCAGCGTCTCCCAGGTGCCGAGCGGGATCGCCTCGATCTCCGCGACGGGCCGCGGCAGCGCGGGAACGCCGTCGCGGGGGATGCGGATGCAGAAGGGGCCGCCCGTGTGCGCCAGCGCCGTCCGCATCAGCCCGATCAGCTGGTCGGCGTCGCGCGGGGCGGTGACCGTCATCCCCGGCACGGAGAGCATGTAGCCGATGTCGATGCCGCCGTGGTGCGTGGGCCCGTCGTCGCCCGCGATGCCGGCGCGGTCCATCACGAAGGTCACCGGCAGGTCCTGCAGCGCCACGTCGTGCACGATGCTGTCGTACGCGCGCTGCAGAAAGGTGCTGTAGATGGCGACGACCGGCTTGATCCCCTGCGTCGCCAGGCCGGCGGCGAAGGTGACCGCGTGCCCCTCGGCGATCCCCACGTCGAAGAAGCGCGCGGGGTGCGCCTTCTCGAAGATGTCCGTCCCCGTCCCCCCCGCCATGGCCGCGGTGATGGCGACCACCCTGTCGTCCGTGTTCGCCAGCTCCGTCAGCGCCTCGCCGAACACCTGCTGGTAGCGCGGCATGGCGACCGCGCCGCCCGCCGGCTTCTTGAGCGGCGCGCCGGTCTCCTTGTCGAAGAGCGCCGCCGCGTGCCACTTCACCTGGTCCGCCTCGGCCGGCGCGAAGCCCTTGCCCTTCTTGGTCAGCACGTGCACCAGGCGCGGCCCCTTCATCTTCTTCACGCCCTCGAAGGTGCGCACCAGGGCGGCGACGTCGTGGCCGTCCACCGGGCCCGCATAGCGAAAGCCCAGCTGCTCGAACAGCATGCCGGGGACGAACATCCCCTTCATGGCGTCGTCGGCGCGCACGGCAAAGTGCTCCATCATCTCGCCGATGGTGCCCAGCCGGCTGGGCGCGGCGTGGATGAACTTCTTGATCTCTTCGCGCAGCCGGTTGTAGACGGGCGAGGTGCGGACGTCGGTGAGCTTCTTGTGAATGCCCAGGTACTTGTGCAGCGCCCCCACGTTGGGGGAGATGGACATCTCGTTGTCGTTCAGAACCACGATCAGGTCGCGGTCGGTGTGCCCGGCGTTGTTCAGCGCCTCGTACGGCAGCCCGCACGTCATGGACCCGTCGCCGATGACGGCGATGACCTCGAAGTCCTCGCCCTTGAGGTCGCGCGCCGCGGCCACGCCCACGGCCGCGGAGATGGACGTGCCCGCGTGCCCGGCGCCGAACACGTCGTACTCGCTCTCGTCGCGGCGCAGAAAGCCGCTCAGCCCGTCGCGCTTGCGGATGCTCTCCATCCGCTCGTTGCGCCCGGTGAGGATCTTGTGCGGATACGCCTGGTGCCCCACGTCCCAGATCAGCTGGTCGCGCGGGGTGTCGAAGACGCGGTGCAGCGCCACCGTGAGCTCAACCGTGCCCAGGTTGCTGCCGAAGTGCGCGCCCTTGTGCCGCGAGACCACGTCGATGATGCGGTCGCGCACGTCCACGCACAGCTCCGGCAGCTGCGCCTCGGGCAGCGCGCGCACGTCTTCGGGGGTCCTGACCGTATCCAGAAGCGACAAGGCTCGTCCTCGGTTCCACTCGTGTCCCGGCGCGGGGCAGCATGGTCCGCGCCACGCGTCAACTTACCGCGATGAGCCCCGCTCGTCCATCATTCGCGGGGCCCGCGCGCAACACCACGCGCGCTTTCCGCTTTACGATACAAAGCGAATGCCCCGATGTCAAATCCCGCGCTGAGAGCTCGGGCCTCACGAAGCAAAACGCGGAGGCGCGGAGAGCAAGCTTCTCCGCGCCTCGGCGTCTGCGCGCGATTCCATAGTCCGGCAAAAAGATTTTCTCACGCAGAGTCAGCGGAGTCAGCGGAGTTTGCTCTCGGCGATTCCGCTGGCCCCGCGTGAGCAACGCAGTGGGCTGGAGGATGATGGAAACGAGGACAGGATGCATCCCGCGCACGACGACCGGCCTGGCCGCGTCAGGGATATCGCCGGCCCCATCCAGCAGCGGCGGCGTCGGTCATGCCGCCGATCCCCGCGCCGGCGAGGGCACCGAACACGCCGCCGACCGCGGCGCCGATCAGCGGGCCCCTGGCCCCGCACCCGGCGGGCGACTCGCACATGGAGTTCACGATGACCCCGCCCACCACCGCCATCGCGATCGCGCCGTAGACCGCGCCCCTGGAGCCGCCGTCCCCCGTGGCGCGCCGGCGCACCCACACGCCCTCCACCTGCGCCAGCGGCACCCGCCACTCGTCCGCGCCCCACCGCACCAGCAGCCGGCCGTCTTCCACCCGCCCGCAGTAGCCCTGCACCGTGTCGGCAGGCGCGACGGCCAGCCGCACCTCCGCCCCGGGGCACAGTGGCCGCAGCGCCGCGGTGATCGCCGACGGATCCGCCGCCTGCGCGCGCGCGGGCGTGCACCATGCCAGCGCCGCCAGCACCAGGGCCGCGAATGGAACGAGCTTCATCCGGGGATCTCTACGGATACAGCAGGAACGCCAGCACGGCGCCGTAGAGCGCCCCCACCAGCACCTCCAGCGGCGTGTGGCCCAGCAGCTCGGCAAGGCGCTCGGGGGTGATCTTGTGGTGCTCGTGAAGGTCCTCCACCAGCCGGTTCAGCATGCGCGCCTGCTTGCCGGCGGCGCGGCGGATCCCGGTCGCGTCGTACATGGTGATGACGGAGAAGAACGCCGCCACCGCGAAGATCGGCGAGCCCCACCCCTGCCCGATCCCCACCGCCACGCTCAGCGCCGTCACCGACGCGGAGTGCGCCGACGGCATCCCGCCGGTGCCGATCAGCCGGGTGAAGTCCGGCCGGCGGCGCCGGAAGATGGAGCGGATGAACTTGAAGCCCTGCGTCGTGAGCATCGCCAGCAAGGCGAGCGCCAGCGGCGGGTTCCACGACAGGAGCGGGGCGAACAGCTCGCGCAGCGCGTTCACCGGCCGCGCTCCAGCACGTAGGCCGCCAGCGCCTCCAGCTCGGGCGAGCGGACGTCCGCGGCGTGCAGCGCGCCGACGGCGCGGAGGGTGCGCTCCACCGCCATCTCCCGCGCCCGCTCCACCCCGAAGAGCGAGGGATACGTCGCCTTGCCCGCGTCCACGTCCTTCCCCGCCGTCTTCCCCAGCTCCGCGGCCGTGCGCGTGACGTCCAGCACGTCGTCCACGATCTGGAACGCCAGGCCCAGCTCGCGCCCGTACGCCGTCAGCGCCTCCAGCCGCGCCTCGTCCGCCCCGCCCGCGATGGCGCCGATGCGCAGCGAAGCGGCCAGCAGCGCGCCGGTCTTCAGGCGGTGGATGCGCTCCAGCCCGTCCGCGTCCACCTGCACGCCGGGGTGCTCGCCGTGCAGGTCCAGCCACTGGCCGCCCACCATCCCCAGCGCGCCGCCCGCCCGGCACAGCTCGCCCACCATCCTGCCGCGGACGGCCGCGTCCAGCCCCAGCTCGCGCGCGGCGTCGTCCAGCACGCGCACGGCCACGGGGATGAGCGCCGCGCCCGCCAGCACCGCCGTTCCGGGGCTGAAGACCACGTGGACCGTGGGCCGGCCGCGGCGCAGGTCGTCGTCGTCCATGGAGGGCAGGTCGTCGTGCACCAGCGAGTAGGTGTGGACGATCTCCAGCGCGCACGCCAGCCGGTACGCGGCGTCGGGCGTGGGCTCCGGGCGCAGCACGCGATACGCGGTGACGCACAGCGCGGGGCGCAGGCGCTTGCCGGGGGTGGCCAGCGCGTACGTCATGGCCTCGCGCAGCGCGGGCGGCGCGCTGCGCGCGTGCGCCGAGGCGAGCGCGGCCAGGGCGGCGTTCACCCGGTCGCGCTCGCGGCGCAGGAACGCCTCCACGTCGAACGAGGCGGGCGGATCGGTCACGGCGAGAGGAGTCACGGCTCTTCGCGAAAGTCTTCCAGGCGCGAGCCGCCGCTGCCGTCGTCCAGCAGCTGGCGGATGCGCTCGTCGGCGCCCTGCAGCACACCCTCGGCAAAGCGCAGCAGCCGCACGCCCTCCTCGAACAGGGCGAGCGACTCGTCCAGCTCCAGCGACTCGCCCTCGATGCGCCCCACGATCTCGTTCAGGCGGTCGAGCGCGGCCTCCAGCGTCCAGCCCGCGTGCGGGTCGGTGGATGGTGATGTGATGGTCATTATATCACGACGAGTCGAATTTCAGTCTGGAGCGAGTCGCCGGGTTCGGCGCGACCCCGGCGCCCCCTCCGCTCGCTTAGGCTCGCACCTCCCCCAAAAAACCCAGGGGGAGGTTGGTGTCACGGACGGATCGGGGCTCGACGACCGGCTCGAGGTTCGCCCCCTCCGCTCGCTCAGGCTCGCACCTCCCCCAAAAAACCCTGGGGGAGGTTGGTGTAACGGACGGATCGGGGCTCGACGACCGGCTCCGAGGTCCGCCCCCTCCGCTCGCTCAGGCTCGCACCTCCCCCAAAAAACCCTGGGGGAGGTTGGGTTAAGCAGGCGTCGGTGCGTTCATTCGTGCGGCAGCGACGGCGGCGATCTCCTGCACTACCTTTGGTAGTTCGCTCATCACCTGCTCGTTGCGGAAGCGCAGGACGCGGTAGCCGTATGCTTCAAGCACCTTCGTCCGTTCAGCGTCGCGCTCGGTCTGCTGGTCGTGCACGCCGCCATCGACTTCGACCACCAGCTTGTGCGACGGGCAGTAGAAATCCAGGACGAACCGATCCACCGGGTGCTGTCGTCTGAACTTCAGGCCGGCAACCTGCTTCTTCTGCAGCGCACTCCACAACACCTCTTCGGCGCGCGTCGGCTGTCGACGCATGCTACGCGCCGCCGCTTCCAGCTCGCGCGACGTTCCCCGGATGGTTCTGCGCATCGGAGCTTTCCCCCCTTGCACGAGACCCCATTTCAACCTCCCCCAGGGTTTTTTGGGGGAGGTGGGCAAGTAATGCGAGTCCGGAGGGGGCGCCGCGGGAACGCACCCACCGCCTCCCGATTCTCCACCAGACCCGCAGTTCAACCTCCCCCAGGGTTTTTTGGGGGAGGTGGGCGAGTAATGCGAGCCCGGAGGGGGCGCCGCGGGAACGCACCCACCGCCTCCGATTCTCCACCAGACCCGCAGTTCAACCTCCCCCAGGGTTTTTTGGGGGAGGTGGGCGAGTAATGCGAGCCCGGAGGGGGCGCCGCGGGAACGCACCCACCCCTCACCCTTACACCACCGGCCCCATCACTCCGGTCGCTCCCTCTCCACCCCCTCCACCCGCGCCTCTACCGTCCCATCCACCACCCGCAGGCGGAACGCGTCGCCGGGGTGGAACTCCGCGGTGCGGCGCAGGACGCGGCCGGCGGGGTCCAGCGGCACCGCGAAGCCGCGGGCCAGCGTGGAGAGCGGCGACAGCGCGTTCAGCCGCGCGGCCAGGGAGGCGGCCTGCTCGCGGCGGCGGCGGACCAGCCGCTCGCCGGCGTCGCGCAGGTCCAGGCGCGTGTTGAACAGCGTTTCGCGGGCGCTCTCCACCTGCTCGCGCGTGCAGCGCGCCATCCGGTCGCCCAGGTCCGCAAGCTCGCGGCGCACCGCGTTCGCGTCCGGCACCGCCGCCTCGGCCGCGGCGGAGGGGGTGGGCGCCCGCAGGTCCGCCACCAGGTCGGCGATGGTGAAATCCGTCTCGTGCCCCACCGCGCTGATCACCGGCACGGGAGAATCGGCGATGGCGCGCGCGACGATCTCTTCGTTGAACGCCCACAGGTCCTCGATCGATCCCCCGCCCCGCCCCACGATCAGCACGTCCGCGCACCCCGCCGCGCCGATGCGCCGGATGGCCGCCGCGATCTCCGCCGCCGCGCCCTCGCCCTGCACGCGCGCGGCGGAAAGGACGATGCGGGTCCACGGCGCGCGGCGGCGGATGACGGAGATCACGTCGCGCAGCGCGGCTCCCGCGGAGCTGGTGACCACGCCCACGCACGACGGGTGCGCCGGGATCGGCCGCTTGCGGTGCGGGGAGGTCAGGCCCTCCGTCTCCAGCTTCACCCGCAGCCGGTCGATGGCCAGCTTGAACAGCCCCTCGCCCTTCGCCTCCAGCTCGGTGGCCACCAGCTGGAACTCGCCGCGCCCCTCGTAGATGGTCAGCCGGCCCAGGACGCGCACCTCCATCCCCTCGGCCGGCTGCGTGGGCAGGCGCTTCGCCTCTTCGCGCCACATCACGCAGCGGACCTGCGCGTCGCGGTCGCGCAGGCTGAAGTAGCAGTGCCCGGAGCGCGCGCGGGTGAAGTTGCTGACCTCGCCCGACACCCAGAGCGCGGGGAACATCCCCTCGATCAGGTGGCGCGCGGCGGAGTTCAGCGTGGACGGCGTCCAGCCGCCCTCCGGCGCCTCCGCCTGCGCCTTCCGCTTCGTCTTCGACGACCGGCGCGACTTCGCGGGGAGAAGGGCGAGCACCTCCGCGTCCGCCGCCGCGCCGATCTCCATCACCGCCTCGATGGGATCGTCCGGAAATCCGGCGTCCGCCTGCTGCGCCGCCACCAGCCGCGCCAGGTCCTCGTTGCGCGTCTCGTTCAGCGGCTCCGGCTTCGAAGACGCCGCGGCGGAGGAGAACAGGTCCCAGGTCACCGCGCGGCGGCCGTGGTGCGGCGGCGGGCACGGTCGTGCGCCCGGCGCGCCGCGGTGATGGTGTTGCGCAGCAGCATCGCGATCGTCATCGGCCCCACGCCCCCCGGCACGGGGGTGATGGCCGACGCCACCCGCGATACGGCGTCGAAATCCACGTCCCCCCTGATCACGTACCCCTTGGGCGACGACGGATCCTCCACCCGCGTGGTGCCCACGTCGAACACGGCCGCGCCCGGCTTCACCATGTCGGCCGTGATCAGCCCCGGCTTGCCCACGGCGACGACCAGGATGTCGGCCATCCGCGTGTGCTGCGCCAGGTCCACCGTGTGGCGGTGGCAAAGGGTGACGGTGGCGTTGGGGCCCGGCGCCATCAGCAGGCTCGCCAGCGGCTTGCTGACGATCAGGCTGCGCCCCACGATCACCGCGTGCCTGCCGTGCGTGTCGATGCGCTCGCGCCGCAGCAGCTCCATGATCCCCTCGGGCGTGGCGGGGACGAAGCCGTTGGGGTCGCCCACGAAGGCGCGGCCCACGTTCATGGGGTGGAACCCGTCCACGTCCTTGGCGGGGTCCACGCGCTCCAGGAACGCCTTGGGGTTCAGGTGCGCGGGAAGCGGAAGCTGCACCAGCATCCCGTGGATCCCCGGGTCGGCGTTCAGCCCGTCGATGGTGCCGAACAGCTCGTCCGCGGTGGTCTGCGCCGGAAGCTGCACCAGGCGCGAGTGCATCCCCGCCTCGTGGCACGCGCGCGTCTTGCTGCGCACGTACACCTCGCTGGCGGGGTCGCTGCCCACCAGCACCACGGCCAGCCCGGGCACCGTGCCCTCCGCGCGCAGCTGCGCCGCCTGGGCCGCCACCTCGGCGCGGATGTCGCGCGCCACCGCCGTCCCGTCGATGATCCTGGCCGCCATGCGCTATTTCCGTTTGAACTCGCCCTGGAGCACGCGCTCGTAGGGAACGTTTACCCGCTCGATGGAGCGCGCAAGCCCGGTGGTCTCGTCCACGTCCACCACGGCGCCTTGCAGGTGCAGGTCGCCGTCCGCGGGCTGCATCCGCTCGCCGCGCGCCACCCTGAGCTGCCGCTCGATGCTGATGTCGGCCTTCATCCCGATGATGCCGTCCAGCCCGCCCGTGAGCCCCAGGTCGGTGATGCGCGCGGTCCCCTTGGGCTGCACCCACTCGTCCGCCGTCTGGCAGTGCGTGTGCGTGCCGACCACCGCCGCCACGCGCCCGTCCAGGTAGCGAGCGAACGCCTGCTTCTCGCTGGTCGCCTCGGCGTGGAACTCCACCACGATCACGTCCGCCTGCTCCCGGAGCTCCGCGATCATGGTGTCCGCGGCGCGAAACGGGTCGTCGATGGGGGACATGAAGGTGCGCCCCTGCAGGTTCATCACCGCCAGCCGCACGCCGCCCACGTGGATGACGACGGATCCGCGCCCGGGGTTTCCGGGCGGGTAGTTGGCGGGGCGCAGCAGGCGCGGCTCCTTGTCCAGCAGGGGAAGGATCTCCTTCTTGTCCCAGACGTGGTTTCCCGTGGTGATCACGTCCACCCCCGCCTCCCTGAACTCGGCCACGGTCTCGGGCGTGATGCCGAACCCGCCCGCCGAGTTCTCGCCGTTGGCGACCACCACGTCCGCGCGCACGTCGGCCTTCACCAGCCGCACCAGCTGCTTCAGCACCCGCCGCCCCGGCGACCCGATCACGTCCGCCACGAAGAGAATCCGCACGTATGCTTCCGGTTGATTGACTGCGTCCCGCCTGGAACGATTCTAACGCGAGGGGCCGGCCGTGCTCCGGACGGTCTGCCGCGCGTCCGACAGCGCCCCCATCCCCGGCCCTTCCCCCACGAACTGCGTGGGGGACGGGAGAATTCGATCCCGCTCCGAACCCTTTCGAGCGCGTCACCTCTCCCCCATGGGGTTCATGGGGACGAGGCCGGGAGAGGGGGGCGCCCGCGGGCGCCAGCCCGATCCGGTTCGAACCGCCTCCATCCATCGTCCCACCACCCCTCCCGCAGTTTGGGGGAGGGGTCGACCGCCGTTGCGAGGAGCGAGCAAAAGGCCGGTCAGGAGAGGGCCCGCCGCGTCGCGCGGCGGAGAATACACCGCCTCGCCCGCCCGCGCGACCCCATCCCGAAGATAAGCCGAAAGCACTCCGCCTGTCCAGCGGGGCCGTGGGCCGGAAAACACGTCGCGCCTCCGGGTCGGGGAGGCGCGGGGCCATGCGTCGTCGGCCGGACCTGCTCCGCCAGCTACCTTGTTACCGCAGCAGCGGATACGGGTTCTGCGGAGCTCCGTCCCAGTACTTGAGCGGGTCGGTCGTGGTCGACACCTCGAAGTGCAGGTGGTAGTTGCCGGGCTCCGCGTCTCCCGTGTCGCCCACGTAGCCGAGCACCTGGCCGCGGCGCAGCCCCTTGCCCTCGGCGATGCCGGGCGCGTAGCGGTCCAGGTGGGCGTAGTAGTAGATGGTGCGGCGGTCCGGGGCCAGCTCGTACAGGGTGATCCCGCCGCGCTCGCTCTGGAACAGCTTCATCACCACTCCGTCGGCGACCGCCAGGACCGGGGTCCCGCGCGGGGCCATGATGTCGATGGCGTCGTGCCGCCGGCCCTGTCCGCGCGACTGCTCGTAGGTATCCACCAGGCTGGCCGCCCTCACCCCCTGCACGGGGATCAGGAGCCCCACGCCGGGAATGCCGTCCGCGGGCACCGGCGCCGGGGGAGCGTCCGCCGGGGCGCCGGCGCCGGCGCCGAACGGCACCTCGACGACGGAGTCGGCTGCGGCGGCGGCGATCTCAGGGGCGGTCACCGCGGGTCCGGCGCCGGGGACCGGGTCGCCGGGCTGCAGGGCGCTGCCCACACGGCCCAGCACGCCGGGCTGGGCCCGCTCGCCGGCGATGAGCACCGCCAGCACCGCGATGGCGCCGAGGGAAAAGGGCAGCAGGAACCGGGAGATTCGCATCGTGCCACGTCCCGCGCACAGGAGGGCCGGAGAGCTTCCCGGCCGGCGCCTGCGCATCTGCACAGAAGCCGCTGTCGATCAGAGCACGGGGGAATATAACACAATGCGTATCAAACACCTGTCCGTGATCGACCGCAGCCGTCCGCGGGCGCTGTCGTATCGAGCCGTCACGAGCCTCCGACGGCGGATTCCTCAGTCGGCGCCCAGGGTCTGGAGTGCAGGAAGGTGCTGTGCGGCGCCTCCTTCGGAATGACGGATCGGGGGATTTCCATCGTCGAAGGCCCGCCCTGATCCAGCAAGTGAAAAGCCCGCGCCTCCGGAATCCGGAGGCGCGGGCTCGTCTTCAGCGGGCGGATCGGCTCAGCGGGCGAAGTCTACCGCGCGGGTCTCGCGGATCACGACGACCTTGATCTGCCCGGGATACTGGAGCTCCGCCTCGATGCGCCGCGCCGTCTCTTCCGACAGCCGCGTCATGTCCTCGTCCGAGACGGCTTCGGGGGTCACCAGCACGCGAAGCTCGCGGCCGGCCTGGATGGCGAAGCAGCGCTCCACGCCGGGGAACGACGTCGCGATCTCCTCCAGCTTCTCCAGCCGCTTGACGTACGTCTCGAACATCTCGCGCCGCGCGCCCGGCCGCGACCCGCTGATGGCGTCGGCTGCCGTCACCAGGAACGACTCGGGATACAGGTGCGGCTCCTCGTCGTGGTGCGCCTTGATGCCGTTGAGCACCTGCGGGGGCTCGTTGTACTTCTTGGCCAGGTTGTAGCCCAGCTCCACGTGCGTCCCCTCGTGCTCGTGGGTCATCCCCTTGCCCACGTCGTGCAGCAGCCCCATCCGCTTGGCCATGGTGGCGTCGAAGCCCATCTCCGCCGCCATGTTCCCGGCCAGGATGGCCACCTCCTTGGCGTGCAGCAGCTGGTTCTGCCCGTACGACGTGCGGAACTTGAGCCGCCCCAGCACCTTGACCACCTCGGGGTGCACCCCGTGGATCCCCAGCTCGTACAGGATCTCCTCGGCGGCCTCGCGCATCCCGTTCTCCACCTCCTTGCGCGCCTTGCCAACGACTTCCTCGATGCGCCCGGGGTGAATGCGCCCGTCGGACACCAGCTTTTCCAGGGCGATGCGTGCCGTCTCGCGCCGCACCGGGTCGAAGCCGGAGAGGACGACCGCCTCGGGAGTGTCGTCGATGATGACGTCGATCCCCGTGGCCTGCTCGAAGGCGCGGATGTTCCGCCCCTCGCGGCCGATGATGCGCCCCTTCATCTCGTCCGACGGCAGCGCGACCACGGAGACCGTCGTCTCGGCCGTGTGGTCGGCGGCGATGCGCTGGATGGCGAGCGAGATGATCTTCTTGGCCTCGCGGTCGGCGTCGCGCTTGGCCTCTTCCTTGATCTCGCGGATGCGCTGCGCGGCGTCGGCGCGGGCGGCCTCTTCCATG
>DASUVG010000086.1:0-50155 GCA_036379135.1 Longimicrobium sp. | reverse complement strand
GGCGCGCGGAACCGCGCCACGCGCTCCTCGTCGATGCCGTGGGCGGCGCGCACGTGCAGCAGCCCGTCGGCGTCCGGCAGCATCAGCACGGCGGCCTGCGCGCCCAGCAGCTCCGCGCCGCGCTCCACCGTGAGCCGCGTCACCTGCTCCAGCGAGGTGGTGTAGGTGAGCGCGCGGCTGATCTCCGTGAGCCTGCGCAGCTGCGTCAGCCCCGGATCCGCCGCGTCGAAGCCGGCGGCCGTGCTCATTTCAGCACGCTCAGTCCCGCCGAGGTGATCTCCACCTCGCGCACCCGGGTGTCGTGCGCGCTGCCGCGGGTCTTGAGCACGCGCAGCTTGCGCCGCGTCTGGTCCTCGCCCTCCACCGTCAGCAGCAGCACGTTGTCGGACAGGTAGCTCATGGCGTTCTGCATTCCGCCCCCGGCCAGCACGTTGCCGCTGGTCTCGAAGTTCAGCACGCTGGTGATGGTGCTGACGGCAAAGTGCTGCACCAGCGCGTACAGGTAGTCGTGCAGGCGCTGCGCGTCGGTGGCGGCGCTGGCCAGGTCGCCCAGCGCGTCGATCACCAGCCGCCGCACGCCGCGCTGCTGGATGCGGCGGAACATGTCGACGATGATGCTGTCGATCTGCAGCTCCACCGGCGAGGCGTAGACCAGGTCCAGCCCCTGCGCCTGCGCCTCTTCCAGGTTCACCCCCAGCCCGCGGATGGTGCGCATCAGCTGGGTGGGGTTCTCCTGGAAGTTCATGTACAGGCTGGGCTCGCCCTGCCGCGCGCCCTCCAGCGCGAACTGCAGCCCGATGGTCGTCTTTCCCGCGCCCGCGGGCCCGGCCAGCAGCGTGGTGGTGCCGCGCCACAGCCCGCCGTCCAGCATCTCGTCCAGCCCCTGCACGCCGGTGGAGATGCGCTCGCTGGCCGGCTCGTACCCCTCCGGCATCTGCGGGCTCACCAGGCGGGGGTAGATGTCCAGCCCCGAGTCGGTGATGCGGAAGGCGTGCGCGCCCTCCAGGTAGCGGCTGCCGCGCAGCTTGTAGACGCGAAAGTAGCGCTCGTCGCGGTTGCCCAGCCGGCGCCGCGACAGCTCCACGATGCCGTCGGCCACGGCGAACTCCGGGTACAGAAGGATGTCGTCCTCGGTGTACTCGCCCAGCAGGAACGCCGTGGTGCCGTACGCCGTGAGCAGTGCCGTCATCTCGTACACCATCCGCCGCCGCTCCGCCACCGACGGGGCCAGGTCGTGCACGGCCTTGAAGGAGTCGATCACGATCACGCTGGGCGACAGCGTGCGGATGGCCTCGCGCAGCAGGGGGATGAGGGCGGGCGCGCCGTCCCTGGCCAGCTGCGGGCCCACGTCCTCGTACACCACCTGCGTCCCCAGCTTCTCTTCGTCGAAGAACCGGAAGCCCTGCAGGTAGCGGACGACCTTGGCCAGCGGCTCGGAGAGGGTGGTGAAGTACAGGATGGGCCGGTCGGGCCCCGCGTTGTGAAAGATCAGCTGCTCGGCGAAGATGGTCTTTCCCGAGCCGGGGTGGCCCATGATGATGTTGATGGAATTGGCCGGAAAGCCGCCGCCCAGGATGTAGTCGGCCTCGGGGTTTCCGGCGCTCATCCGCTCCGTCTGGTCCTCGGGGTCCTCGCGGCTCTCGGCGCGGCGGTCGGGGACGATTATCGCGAGGGACATTGCTCCTCCATGACTTCGGTTGGCTGCGCCGCGACC
Organism: Longimicrobium sp.; assembly: GCA_036379135.1. GTDB lineage: Bacteria > Gemmatimonadota > Gemmatimonadetes > Longimicrobiales > Longimicrobiaceae > Longimicrobium. Next base: position 48,441 of record DASUVG010000086.1, on the reverse strand, counting down.
AGGTCGTTGACCGCAGCCACGAAGACGGATTCCACCAGCGGCTTGCGCAGGAACGCGCTTGCGCCCGCCTCCGCGGCGCGCGCCGCGGCGGACAGGATGCTGAAGACGATCACCGGCACGCCGCACGTGGGCGGGTCCTCGCGCAGGCGGCGGCACAGCGCCAGCCCGTCGAGCCTGGGGATCAGGATCTCGGTCACCAGCAGCGCGGGCGGCGACGTGCGCGCGCGCTCCAGCGCGGCCTCGCCGTCGTCCGCGAACTCCACCTCGTAGCCGGCCTTTTCCAGAAAGAACTGCTGCAGCTCGCGCACGTTCTGGTCGCGCTCGGCGATCAGGATCACGCGTTTGTCAGGATGCGGACTCTGCATCCCACCTCCTCGAACGGATCTGTGCCCCGCCGGCTCGGGAGCGCGCCGGGGGCGTGGGATGGAAGTGCGCGGGTGCACGGGGAGCTTCGCGATGCAAGATGCGACCCCCCCACCGCGCCGCGGCTCGGGAGGCGGATCGCGACGGGAGCAGCCCTCATCCGCACCGCGGCCCGTGGATCGATGCGGGCCGCGGCGCCCGCTCCGGACGATCCGTCGCCGCGCCGGACTCCGGAACAGACGCGCATCAGGTGTCCCGTTCGGCAGCTCCGGTATCCATCCCACGGCCGATCGCCATTCCCCATCCTCCTCAAAAAAATTCTCATGGCCCCCTGCCGCGCTTCCATCTCCCTCCCGTTCCCGACGGCCCCAGGGATCGTGCCTCGTCGACCGGCGCCATGCCTCCGCTCACTACGACCAGGCTTCGCACGCTGAAAACAGAGGAAACGGCACGAGAAAACTCCGCTGACTCCGTTGACTCCGTGTGAGAAAACTTCTTTTCCGCGGATTCGATCGTACTCCCGCACTCCCGCACTTTCGCACTCCCGCACTTTCGCACTCCCGCACTCACGCACTCCCGTCACTCCCGTCACTCCCCCGCCGCGGCAGGTGGACCGTGAACGTGGTGCCGTCCGCGTCCGTCGAGACCACGTCGATCCGTCCCTGGTGCGCGGTCACGATGCGCTCGGCGATGTAGAGGCCCAGCCCCAGGTTCCCCGTGGGGCCGCTGGCGGGGGCGTTGGCGGCCTGCTCGCGGGGCTTCATGGGGTTGAAGATCCCGTTCAGCTGGTCGCCGGGGATCACGGGGCCGCGGTTGCCCACCGCCATGCACACCTCGTCGTCGTCGCCGGCCACCACCACCGTGACCGAGGTGCCGTCGGAGCCGTGCTCCAGCGCGTTGCCGATCAGGTTGGCCAGCACCTGGCTGATGCGCGCGCAGTCCCACTCGCCGTCCAGCTCGCCGCGCGCGTCGATCTCGATCGTCCGCGTGGGGTGTGCCGCCGCCATCTCGTCCACCACGTCGTGCACCGCCTTTCCCATGTTCATGGGCGCGCGGTCGATGGGAATGCCCCCACCCAGGCGGCTGCGGGTAAAGTCCAGCAGGTCGCCCACCAGGTGCACCATGCGCGTGGCGCTGCTGGCGATGCGCGTGGTGAGGGTGAGGAAGGGCTCCTGCAGCTCCTTGGTGTCCAGCATGAAGCGGGAGGAGGTGAACACCGCCCCCAGCGGCGTGCGCAGGTCGTGCCCCAGGATGGCCAGGAACATCTCCCGCGACTGATCCAGGTCCTGCGTGTACCGCGTCACCGACTCGGCCAGCGACTGGTCGATCGCCTCGTTGAAGCGCATGAGGTCCTCCACGTCCGCGGGCCTCAGCTCGCCCCGCGCCTGCACCCACAGGCGAATCACGCTGGCGCGCAGGGCCCGGTACTCCGAGACCATCTGCTCCATGGTGAAGCCGCTCTCCGCCCGCCCGGCGCCGTGCTCCTCGGCCGCCGTCACCATCTCGCCCTCGGTGGACGGGGCGTTGCCCTTGGACTTCTCCTCCTGCGCGGTGCCCCCCTGCGGCGTCGCCAGGTCCGCGGCGATCACGGTGAGCATCTCGTTGGCGTGGTCGCGCAGCGCCGTGATGTCCATGGCTCCGCTGGCCGGCGTGCAGGTGCGCGCGAACGCCTCCCACTCCGCCAGGATCGGCTCCCGGTTGCCCAGGATGAAGTCGGCGAGTCGCATCAGGCCCTCGATTCCTCGGAAAGGGTCTCCACATGCGGGGCGGCCGCCGCCGGGGGCGGGCCCGGGCGCCGGGCGGCCTGGAAGTTCTCCTCCATCAGCGCCAGCAGCCGGTACCCCGCCGCGCTCACCTTGGCCAGGTCCGCCAGGTAGCCGGCGTGCCCCGCCTCCGCCGCCTGCTCGGCCAGCATCTCCGAGTAGCCGATGATCTGCGTGAGCGGCGTGCGCAGCTCGTGCAGGAGCTCCGGGGGGAGGGGATGGCGCACGGCGGCTTGCTTGGCGGGCGGCGGCTCCATCATGGTGACGCCTCCGCGGCGGCCGGGGGCCCGCCCAGCAGCGCCTCCATCTTTCCCAGCAGGCGGGGGAGCTCGATCGGCTTGGTGTCGTACTCGTCGCACCCCGCCTCCAGCGCCTTTTCGCGGTCGCTGGACATGGCGTGCGCCGTAAGCGCGATCACGGGGATGTGGCGCGTGGCGGGATCGGCCTTCAGGCGCCGCGTGGCCTCCCAGCCGTCCAGGACGGGAAGGCTCATGTCCATCAGCACCAGGTCGGGCGCCTCGGAAAGCGTCATGTCCACGCCGGCCTGGCCGTCCACCGCCAGCACCACCTGGTAGCCCTTGCGCGCCAGCCGCCGCGACAGCATGTCGCGGTTCATCTCGTTGTCTTCCACCAGCAGGATCTTCGTCATTTCACCTCCGGATGTCGCCTGCCCAGGCGGGCCCGCCGTTCCGCTCCTCGAATGACCGTCATGTCGCGCGGCGCGACCCAGTCGTCCAGCAGGTTGCGCACCTGCAGCAGCAGCCCCTCGCGCGACCCGCTCTCCTTCTTGAGCACCGATTCCACGTAGCCGTTCAGCCGCAGCCGGTCGGCCGCGCTCAGGTCGCGCGCCGACAGCACCACGATGGGGATGGAGCTCCACTCGTCGTGCAGGCGCACGTGCTCCGCGAACTCGAAGCCGTCCATCACCGGCATCATCAGGTCCAGCAGGATCAGGTTGGGACGCTCGCGCTCCAGGCACTCCAGCGCCTCTACCCCGTTGGCCGCCTCGCACACCTTCCACCCCTCCTTCTCCAGCACCTTGCGGGTGAGCGCGCGCGCCACCGCGTCGTCGTCCACCAGCAGGACGGGGCAGGGGGGATGGGGGCAGGTGTGCTTGCGCAGGATGCGCGACAGGCGCTGGCGGTTCACCGGCTTGGTGGCGTAGTCGCTGGCGCCCAGCGCAAAGCCGCGGTCGGGATCGTCCACCATCGTCAGCATCACCACGGGGATGTCGCGCAGCGCCGCGTCGGCCTTGAGGGTGCGCAGCACGCTCCAGCCGTCCATCTCCGGCATCATCACGTCCAGGGTGATGGCCACGGGGTGGATCTGCCGCGCCAGGCGCAGCCCCTCGCGCCCGCTCGCCGCGGTGCGGACGTGAAAGCCCTCCTTGCCCAGAAAGCGCGTCATCAGGTCGCGCTGCACCGGGTCGTCGTCGATCACCAGCACGCACCCCGCTTCGGCGGGCGCCTCGGGGCCGTCCGCGACCCCCGCGTCGTCGGCGGAGGCGGACTCCGCCGCGGGGAGCGTCTCGTCCACGGGCGCGGGAGGGGCGTCGCTCACCACGGCGGGGAGCTTGATGGTAAAGACGCTTCCCTCGCCCTCCACGCTGTGCACCGTCACGTCGCCGCCCATCATCTGGCAGAAGCGGCGGGTGAGGGCCAGCCCCAGCCCGGTGCCGCCGAACCTGCGCGTGGTGCTGGTGTCGGCCTGGGTAAAGTCCTGGAACAGCCGCACGATCTGCTCGGGGCCCAGCCCGATCCCCGTGTCGGCCACCCGGAACACCATCCACTCGCGCTCGTCCATCCGCTCGCGCACGGCGGTCACCGTCACGTCGCCGTCCTGGGTGAACTTGACGGCGTTGGAAAGCAGGTTGTACAGCCCCTGCCGCACCTTCATCTGGTCGGCGTGCATCTCCCCCAGGTCCGGCGCCACCTGCAGGTGCAGCGTGTTGGCGTTGGTCTCCACCATGGGGCGGATGGTGGAGGCCACCTCGGCGATCAGCTCCGCCACGTCGAAGTCCTCCAGGAACAGCTCCATCTTGCCGGCCTCGATCTTGGACAGGTCCAGGATGTCGTTGATCAGCGCCAGCAGGTGCCGTCCCGCGGAGCCGATCTTCTCCAGGTCGGCGCCGAACGAGGCGGCCAGCTCCATCTCCGCCGCCTCTTCGAGCAGCATCTCGCTGTAGCCCAGGATGGCGTTGAGCGGCGTGCGCAGCTCGTGGCTCATGTTGGCCAGGAACAGGCTCTTGGTCTTGTTGGCGCTTTCCGCCGCCTCGCGGGCCTTGGCCGTGTCCTCCTCCGCGCACCGCCGCTCCGTCACGTCCTCCAGCCCCAGCACCAGCAGCTCGCCGTGGTGCCCCGCCTGCAGCTTGCGGGCGTTCAGCAGCATCACCCGCCGGCCGATGCTGGGAAAGTCGTGCTCCAGCTCGAAGTCGTTGAACACGGACTCGGCGGGGATGATGTCTTCCAGCAGCGTGCGCAGCGCGGGGATGTCCCACTGCCCGTTCCCCAGCTCGTAGATCAGCCGGTTCTCCGTCTCGTCCTGCGACACGTGAAAGGTCTCGTAGAAGGCCCGGTTGGCGCTGCGGACGCGGAGCGCGGGGTCCAGGATCAGCAGCGGCTTGCGGACGGTGTCCACGATGTCCTGCGCGTACGTCTCGATCGCCTCCAGCTCCGCCTCGGCCCGGCGGCGCTCCGTCACGTCCTCCATGGCCAGCACCAGCAGCTCGCCGTGGCTTCCCGCCTGCAGCGTGCGGGCGTTCAGCAGCATGATCCGGCGGCCGATGTCGGGAAAGTCGTGCTCCAGCTCGAAGTCGTTGAAGACCGAGCTCTGGGGGACGATGTCTTCCAGCAGGGTGCGCAGCGCGGGGATGTCCCACTGCCCGTTCCCCAGACGGTAGATCAGCCGCTCCTCCGTCTCTTCGATGGAGACGCGGAAGGTGTCGTAGAAGGCGCGGTTGGCGCTGCGGACGCGCAGGGTGGTGTCCAGGATGAGCAGCGGCTCGCGCACCGTGTCGACGATGTTCTGCGCGTACGTCTCGATCGCCTGCACCTCCGCCTCGGACCGCCGGCGCTCGGTGACGTCCTCCATGGCCAGCACCAGCAGCTCGCCGTGGTGCCCCGCCTGCAGCTTGCGGGCGTTGAGCAGCATCACCCGGCGGCCGATGTCGGGAAAGTCGTGCTCCAGCTCGAAGTCGCTGAACACGCTGCTGGCGGGGATGATGTCCTCCAGCAGGGTGCGCAGCGCCGGGATGTCCCACTGCCCGTTCCCCAGCTCGTAGATCAGCCGGGTCTCCGTCTCTTCGGGCGAGACGTTGAAGGTGTCGTAGAAGGCCCGGTTGGCGCTGCGGACGCGCAGGGCGGTGTCCAGGATGAGCAGCGGCTCGCGCACGGTGTCGACGATGCTCTGCGCGTACGTCTCGATCGCCTCGAGCTCCGCCTCGGAGCGGCGGCGCTCGGTGACGTCCTCCATGGCCAGCACCAGCAGCTCGTCGTGGCTCCCCGCGCGCAGCTTGCGCCCGTTCAGCAGCATGATCCGCCGGCCGATGCGCGGAAAGGTGTGCTCCAGCTCGAAGTCGTTGAAGACGGAGCTGGTGGGGATCACGTCCTCCAGCAGGGTGCGCAGGGCGGGGATGTCCCACTGCCCGTTCCCCAGCTCGTAGATCAGCTGGTTCTCGGTCTCGTCTGGCGAGACCTTGAAGGTCGCGTAGAAGGCGCGGTTGGCGCTGCGGACGCGCAGGCTGGTGTCCAGCATGAGCAGCGGCTCGCGGACGGTGGCCACGATGTCCTGCGCGTACGTCTCCATGTCCTGCACCCGGGCCCTGCGGCGGGTGGTGGCGGTCTTGGGCAGGTGGATCATGTGCGGCTCCCGGGTCCGGCGTGGGTGGCGGTCTCTCCACCCGGAAGGGGCGGGAGTGGGGGCCCGACCGCGGCGCGGCGATGGATGCCGTCCGCGGCCGTGGCCGGCGCGAAGCCCCCGCCGTCGCCGGCGGACTCGCCCGTGCCCAGAAAGAGCACGCCGCCGGGGCGCAGCGACGCGTGGAAAGTCTCCATCACCCGCGCCCGCGCCTGGTCCGGCAGGCGGCCCGGCAGGCCGCGGCAGGCCACCAGGTCCAGCCCGTCGAACGGCTGGTCGCGCAGCACGTCGTGCACGGCGAACAGCACCGCTTCGCGCAGCGGCCGGGCGACCCGGTATCCGCCGCCCTCCCAGCTGAAGAAGCGCCGCAGCCGCTCGGTGGGGACCCCGGCGACGGTGGACGCCAGGTAGAGCGCGTTGCGCCCCCGGGCGCACCCCGCGGCGTCGGTGTCCGTGGCGAACAGCCGCCAGGCGGGCGGATGCGGCAGCGTGGCGGCGTGCTCCGCCAGCAGGATGGCGATGGACCAGGCCTCCTCGCCCGTGGCGCAGCCCGCCACCCACACGCGCACGGCCTCGTCCGGCCCCTTTCCCTGGAACAGCGAGGGGACCAGCCCGGCGAGCGCGCGAAAGGCCTGCGGGTCGCGAAAGAACCCGCTCGGGGCCCCGCGGGGCGTCACCCCGGCGTAGGGGGTGGCGATGCGCACCGGCGCGCCGGCGTCCGGCCCCGGGATGGGGACCGACCGCGGCAGCGGCTCACCGATGGACGCCGCGATGGCCTGCGCGTCCGTCTGCGGGTGCTGCACCCGCGCCTTGCGGCGGATGGCGGCGGTCTTCGGCAGGTGGATCATGTGCGGCTCCCGTCCTCGTTCGTGCGAGGCAGCCGGACACGGAAGGTGCTCCCGCGCCCCACCTCGCTCTCCACTTTCACGTCGCCCCCCAGCAGCCGGCTGTACTCGCGGGCGGCTGCGAGGCCGATCCCCATCCCCCCGAAGCTGCGGGTGACGGCGCTGTCCACCTGCCAGAACCGGTCGAAGATGTGCGCCTGGTGTTCCGCGGCGATCCCCATCCCCGTGTCGGCGACCTCGAAGACCACGTCCTCCCCCTCCGCCCGCGCGGCCAGCCGCACCGTTCCCCGCTCCGTGTACTTGACCGCGTTGCCGCACAGGTTCACCAGCACCTGGGTCGCCTTGCCGGCGTCCGTCTCCAGCTCCACGGTTCCGTCGGGAAGGTCCAGGACGAAGTCGAGCCCCTTCGCCGCTGCCAGCGGGCCCACCAGCGCGTGCGCCTCGTGGGCGATCTGCCGAGCGTCGGTCCGTTCGATGCGCACCCGCTCCTGCCCCGCGTCCAGCTTGGCGAAGGACAGGATCTCGTCGATCATGGTCGCCAGGTGCCAGCCCCCGGCGCGGATGCGCGCGACCTTCTTCTCCTGCCCCGGGGTGAGCGGGCCGTCCAGGTGCAGGATGTCGGCGTACCCCAGCATGCCGTTGAGCGGCGTGCGGAACTCGTGCGAGAGGGTGGCCAGGAAGGTCCCCTTGGCCAGGTTGGCCTGCTCGGCCACCTCCTTGGCCTCGCGCAGCTCCTCTTCCACCCGCTTCTGCGCGGTGATGTCGACGAAGGTGAGCACGGCGCCGTCGATCGCCTCGTCCAGCGCGCGGTAGGGGTTGATCCGCACCACGTACCACGCCCCGGCGTCGCTGGCGGCCTCGCGCTCCATGCGGCGCTGCGAGGCGAGCACGCTCCGCGCGTCGTCCACCAGCCCCGGGTAGTCCAGCCGGTGGGTGATGTGGGCCAGCGGGCGCCCCGCGTCGGCGGCGGTGACATTGAAGATCGCCTCCACGGCGGGGGTGTAGCGCCGGATGCGCATCTCGCGGTCGAGGAAGATGGTGCCGATCTCCGTAGACTCGATCAGGTTGCGCAGGTCGGCGTTGGTGCGCCTGAGCTCGTCGATGGTGTTCTGGTGCTCCTGGTTGATCGTCGTGAGCTCTTCGTTGATGGACTGGATCTCTTCGCGGCTGGTCTCCAGCTCCTCCGACGCCGCCATCTGCTCTTCGTTGATGGAGAGCAGCTCGTCGTTGGCGGACTGCAGCTCCGCCACCGTCTGGTCGCGGGCCGCGCTGGTGGACTCCAGCTGCTCGCGCGCCAGGCGCAGCTCCTCGTCCAGGGAAGCGCCGGCGGCGGCGTCCGGCGCCGGCGCCTCGACCTCCGCCTCGACGTGGGACTCTACCTCCGGCTGCTCGCTGAAGGTCACCAGGGCGAACCGTCCCGCCTCGCCATCTTCCAGGGGCGCGGCCACCCGCAGGCTGATGCGGGGGCTCCCGGGGCCGTCCATGGGCACCCGGCGGGTGGTGGCGAGCCCCTTCTCGAACGCCTGGTACAGCGCGGAGCGCAGCTCCATCCGCAGCGCGCCGCGCGACAGGTCGATCACGCTGCGGCTGGGCACGCCTTCGCCCATGTGCAGGTAGTCGCCGGCGCGGCCGGACAGGTGCACCACCTGCAGCCGCTCGTCCACCACCAGGCTGGGCGGGGCGTAGCTTTCCAGCAGGCGCAGGTGCAGGGCGCCGTAGGAAAAGCCGGGTGAGCGATGGACTTCCGACGCCGCGCCGGGGACCATCGCGGCCGCGCGCCGCGGCAGGTCGGCCGTGGAAACCCGCGAGGGAAGCCGGTGCGAGGCGTCATCGCGGCGGTAGATGCGCTGCTTTCCCGCGGCCGGGGAAAAACGCCCGCCGTCGCCGGCCGTCTCGGTGGTGCCCAGGAAGAGCACCCCGCCGGGGCGCAGCGCGTAGTGAAAGGTGCCCATCACCTGCTCCTGCGCCTCGGGCTGCAGGTAGATGAGCAGGTTGCGGCAGCTGACCAGGTCGATGCGCGCGAACGGCGGGTCCTGCAGCACGTTGTGCACGGCGAAAAGCACCCCCTCGCGCAGCGACTTGCGGACGCGGTATCCTCCCGCCTCCTGCGCGAAGAAGCGGTTCAGCCGCTCCGCCGGCAGGTCCGCGACCACGGACGCGGGGTAGAGCGCATCGCGCCCCCAGGCGTACCCCTTCTCGTCCAGGTCCGTCGCGAACATCTGCACCGCCGGCGGGGCGTCGAGCGTGGCCGCGTGCTCGGCCAGCAGGATGGCGATGGAGTAGGCCTCCTCGCCGGTGGCGCACCCCGCCACCCACACCCGCACCGAGTCGCCCGGCCCCTTTCCCTCGAACAGCGACGGCACCAGCTCCGCCAGCGCGCTGAAGGCCGCGGGGTCGCGAAAGAAGCTGCTCACCGAGATCAGCAGGTCGCGCACGAGGGCGCGCGCCTCGGTCTCGCTCTCCTGCAGCAGGGGAAGGTACTCCTCCAGCGTAGGGGTGCCGTTGAAGCGCAGCCGCCGCTCCAGCCGGCGCAGCACGGTGGGGCGCTTGTACAGGCGAAAGTCCCGTCCCGTCCGGCCGCGCAGGATGCTGAAGACGCGCGCCAGCAGGGCCTCCGTCTCCGCAGTGGGCGCGTCGGCGTGCAGCGGCGGGGGCATGCGCCTCAGGCGCAGCAGCTCCGCCGGCATCTCTGCCGATGGCAGCACCAGGTCCACCTGCCCCGTGGCGATGGCGGCCGCGGGCATGTCGTCGTAGTCGGCCTCGGCGGGGAGCTGGGCCACGGTGATGCCGCCGTGCTCCCGGATGTGCCGGACCCCCGCCGTTCCGTCGCTGCCGCTGCCGGAGAGCACCACGCCCACCGCGTCGGCGCCGTACGCGCCCGCCAGGGTGCGAAAGAAGAGGTCGATGGGGGCGTGCTGCGGATGGCCGCCGCGCGGAAGGACGCGGATGGTGGCGTCCGCCATCTCCAGGTCGTGCCCCGGGGGGATGACGTAGACGTGGTTCGCCCGCACCCGGGTGGCGCGGGTGACCTGGGTGACGGGAAGGGTGGTGCGGTCCTGCAGGATCTCGCGGATGCGGCTTTTCCGCTCCGGGTCCAGGTGCATGATGACCACGTACGCCATCCCGCTGTCCACCGGCACCGCCTCCACGAAGCGCTGCACCGCCTTGAGCCCGCCCGCCGACGCGCCGATCCCCACGACCGCCAGCGGCGCCGCCGGGGGCGGGGTGCGGGGCGGGGCGTCCGGCGCGGTGCTCATGATGGGCCTTCGGAAGGGGATGCCGCCGAACGATTTGCGATGCTTGTTGACCAGACGGTAAATACAAGTTATCCTGTATTGCACAAATGGTCAACAACCATCGCCGGGCGGCGCGACGGGAGCGGGCGGCGCGGCCGGTGATCGGGATCCAGTCCGGGAGACGGAGAATGCCGGGAAAGCGGGCATCGGAGGCGGAGCGGCGCGAGCAGATCCTGCGGGCCGCGTTCGAGGTGGCGTCGCGCGACGGGATCGGCAGCCTGACCATCCGCGCCGTGGCGGCCGAGGCGCAGGTGAGCCACGCGCTGGTGCTCTTTCACTTCCAGCGTAAGGAGCGGCTGGTGTACGCGCTGCTGGACTGGCTGATCGAGGCCACGTCGGTGCTGCACGTGTCCGAGGACGTCGCCCGCTTTCCGCGCGCGCTGGACCGCCTGCACGCGCTGCTGCAGCAGGAGATGGAGCGGCTTTCCCACCAGCCGCGGCACACGCGCCTGTTCTTCGACTACTGGGCGCTGGGCGCGCGGCACGAGGAGATCCGCGTGCGCATGAGCGCCGAGCTGCAGCGCTACCGCGCCGCGTTCCGGGCCATCATGGAAGAGCTTCTGCTGGCGGAGCCTGCCGCGTTCGCGGGGGTGACGGCGGAGGCGCTGGCCGCGGTGGCGGTGAGCTGGATCCACGGCTGCGCGGTGCAGGCCATGATCGACCCCGCGCAGTTCGACACGGACGAGTACCTGGCCGCCATGCGCGGCATCGTGGGCCAGCTGGCCTGAGCGGTGGCGGGGTCCGTTGGATCGGATCGAAGCCCACCTCCAGGGGCGGATGAGCTCGCCGCGAAAGATCGCAAAATCCGCTTTCGCGGATCGTGGCCGCGGGCGCCGGGCGCCGTGACATGCGGGGATCGATGCGCCCCGCCTCGCCCCGGTCGCGGACGCGACGGAGCCGGGAACGGCGCACGCGGCCCGAGCCGCCGAGTCCGCGCAGGCGGACTTCGTGAGGTTGGAACCGCGGTGCCGCGGTTTCGATTCAACCGCCCGGGGAAGTGCCGGCGGTAGCACCTGCGGACGCGCAGGCGCGTGGGACCCCGCACACGGCCGGGCCGTCGAGTCCGCGCAGCCGGACTTCGCGATGTCGCAGGGCGAATTTCACTCGCTCCCGCGGGCGGAAGCCGGGGGGCGGCCCGGATCACGGCCGGCATCCACCGCCCGTGACGGTGCCGGCGGACACTCCGGCTGCGGGACGCGCGGGTGTGGGGAGGGCGGATGCGGTCGGGGAGCGGATGGCACGCGGTGGGGGGTCTGCCGCGCGGTACGGGCGGCACCATGTGCAGCGGGAGCACGTCATCATGAGCAAGACGGTTCTTCTCGTCGAGGACAACGCGGACAACCAGGAGATCTACCGGATCATCCTGGCCCATCACGGCTTCTCGGTCCTGCAGGCCTGGGATGGGGAGTGCGGTGTGAAGATGGCCCGGCACCACTGTCCCGACCTGATCCTGATGGACCTGACCATGCCCGTCATCGACGGCCTGCGCGCCACCCGCATGCTCAAGGCCGATCCCCAGACGGCCAGGATCCCCATCATCGCGCTCACCGCGCACGGCGAGTCCGAGGACCGGGAGGCGGCGGCGGAGGCGGGGTGCGTCTCGTTTCTGGCCAAGCCCGTGGCCCCCCGCGATGTCGCGGTGGAGGTCCGGCGCGTTCTGGGCGAGCCGCCGTCCGCGGAGTGAAGGACACGGAATCGCAAGCCGTCCGGCCGGCGTCATCCCCCCCGGCACCAGGGGGCAGCCGGCGCCCTTCGCCGCGGGCGACGCGGCGGGGACGTTCACGAACACCGTCCGGGCCACCCAGGGCGCCATCTTGGGGACGGCGACCGTGACGGCGCCGCCGCCCTCGACCTTCCGGGTGCCCGCCAGCACGGCGGCCGCCTGCACCAGCGGAAGCATCAGCGGCGACGTGGGCACCTTCCGGCCCGCTCCCGCCGGCTCGTTCGCCGGGGTCAACTGCCCCGTCAGCAACGGCACGGTCCAGATCGGCACCGGCGCCTCCATCGCGGCCTGCAGCAACTTCGCGGCGGCGTACGACGCGCGCGCGAAGACGTACCGTGCGGCACCGTGCTGACCGGCACGCTCGCGGGGGTCACGCTGTCGCCCGGCGTCTACCGCTTCGACAACGCGGCCACCCTCACCGGGGTGCCGGCGCTCAAGAGCAAAGAGGGCTGCGCACGCCGCGCAGCCCTCTTTGCGTATGACACGGGATCAACCCGCGGGTCGTGGAGCGTCGCGCGGTTGACCTCACCCGTCGTGGCCAGCCTGGCCGGCTCTTCTCGATCAGCCGCGGGGCCCGTGGGCCTGCTCGTCCCGGGGAGCCGAACGAAGCCACAGGGTGAAGCACGATCCCTCCCCCTCCACGCTTCGCAGCGTCAGCTCCCCGCCCATGCGTCGCGCCAGCTCCCTGCTGATGGTGAGTCCCAGCCCGGTGCCATCGCGCCTGCGGGTGAGTCCCGCCTCGGTCTGCACGAACGCCTCGAACACCGATCCGCGCATCTCCGGGGCGATCCCGATCCCGGTGTCGGCCACGCGGATGCACACCCACGAGCCCTCCGCCGGGAGCCTGGCTTCCGGATCAGGGTCGTCCGTCGTGCCGCAGGTCAGGGTGACCCGCCCGCCCCGCTCCGTGAACTTGACCGCGTTTGCCAGGAGATTGACGAGAATCTGCCGGACGCGGTCTTCGTCGCCGATGTAGGTGTCGGCGTACCCTTCCTGGTAGTCGATGGTGATTCCCGCGGCGCCTGCCTGCGGCTCGATCAGGCCGACCGCGGCGGACATGGCGGCCGCGGCCTGGGCGGTATCCTGCTTTACGTCCATCCGGCCGGCCTCGACCTTCGCGAGGTCCAGGACGTCTTCGATCAGCTTCAGAAGATGCGAGCTGCTGGCCCGGATGCGAGCGAGGTAATGGCTCTGCTCGGCCGTCAGCGGGCCGGCGATCTCCAGCTCGAAGAGGGCCGTGAACCCGATGATGGCGTTCAGCGGGGTGCGTATCTCGTGGCTCATGGAAGAGAGGAACTGCGATTTCGCCAGGTTCGCCTCTCGCGCCACCACGGCAAGGTTCCGCCCTTCGTCGGCCAGCTCCGACGCCCGCTCGGCCAGCTCCTGTTCGCGGATGCTCGCGATCACCAGCCGCTGGTTCATCTGCGCGGCAAGCGCGCCGGCGCTCCGCGCGTCGCGGTGCAGCCTCGCGTTGTCGATGGCCATCGCGCAGCGCGCGCCCAGATCCTCGGCGAGCTCCATGTCCGTCCGCGCGTACTGGTGTCCGCTGTCGGCGCTCACCAGCGTAATGGCACCCAGCACGCTGCCGCGCGCGATGAGCGGAACCACGACCACCGAGCCGATGCCCAGCGCGCGCAGCGTGCGCAGGTTCTCCTGGTCGCGGGCTACGGAGACGAGCATCTCGTCGTCGACGAAGGGAATCACCTCGACCTGGCGGGTGCGCACCGCCTGGGGAGCACCGAGGGGGTCGTCCCGGCCCGGCGGCCAGCTCTTCGTCAATCCGGCCGCGAGCTCCTGCTTCTGTGGATCAGGGTGTACGACGGCGATTCGCCGCATCGCCCCGTCGGCTTCCACCAGGTCCACGATGCACCACGATCCCAGAAACGGGAGCGCAAGGCCGGCGACGGTGCGCAGCGTCGCTTCGTAGTCGAGCGAAGCGGCGAGGCACCGGCTGGTTTCAGCGAGGAACGCGAGCTTGTCCTCAGCCGTCGTATCCCGGGGGTTCGCACCTCCGGCGGCCGCGTCGGGAAATGCGTGCTCCGGGCTACCGGTTCCGATGGCGGATCCTGAAGGCACGTTGATCGACCGGTGGAAGAAGGGACGGTCCCCCGGGGCCGTCCGCCGGGTGCTCCAGACCCCGGGGTTGATGGGGCGCGCAACAACAAGGCCATCGCCCGGGTGCGGCCTGCCGTGTGGATCATCCCTCTGGCCGCGCTCTTGCTCCGCACTTCGCGCCCACCGCTGCGCATCCACGCCATCCGAGAGAAGCGCGTGATTCAACGGTCCCCGGCCGTGGACCATCTTGCGAGGCGACTCCTCGAGCACGAAGCGGGGGGCGCTCGTGACGCGGACTCGCTGGCCGCCGCCGTCGAGGGGGCATGCCGCAAGCTCTCCGATGAGCTGGAAGCCCTGGTGGGGCGGGGTGGAGTCGCCGCGCTGCTCGGGCGCGCCGTGAGTCTGGCGAAGCGGGAGTCCCCCTACCTTGCCGCCGTGCGCCTGCAGGCGGACGGCCCCCCTTCTTTCGATGCACTGCGTGAATCGCTGCAGGGGCGGACCCCCGACGAAGCGGAAGCCGCGAGCACCTCCCTGCTGGCCAACCTGCTGGGGCTGCTGACCAACCTGCTGGGTGAAGATCTGGGCCTGCGCCCCGTGATGAGCGTGTGGCCGAACCTGCTGCCGGAGCCAGGGTCGCCTGCCGCGAGGGAGACTGAAGAATGACGCAGAAGCGAGTGGTGATCAGGCAGCTGCCTACGGGGGTGCCGGGCCTGGATGCGGTGATGGGCGGGGGGATCCCTGAATACTCCTTCAACCTGGTCGCCGGGGAACCGGGCGGCGGCAAGACCACGCTCGCGCACCAGGTGATGTTCGCCAACGCCACGCGCGAGTGCCCCGCCCTGTACTTCACGGTGCTGGGCGAGCCCGCGGTCAAGATGCTGCGCTACCAGCAGCAGTACTCCTTCTTCGACCCGGACCGGATCGGCGAAGCCATCCGGTTCGTGAACCTGAGCGACGAGGTGAGGGAGCGCGGCCTGGAGGGGGTGCTGCAGCGGATCATCAAGGAGGTAGAGGAGAGCAGTCCGTGCCTGGTGATGGTGGACTCGTTCCGGACGGCGATCCGGGCCGGCCCCGACGGTCCCGCCGGCGAGCGGGACCTGCGGTCGTTCGTGCAGCAGCTCGCGCTGCACCTTACGAGCTGGCAGGTCACCTCGTTCCTGCTGGGCGAGTACATGCCGGCGGAAAGGGACTCCGATCCGGTGTTCACCATCGCCGATTCCATTCTGTGGCTATCCCAGGAGGCGGACCGCAACTCGGTCGTGCGCAAGCTCCAGATCGTAAAGGTCCGCGGGCAGGGACACATGCCGGGGCTGCACACCTTCAAGATCACCGGCGACGGGCTGCGCGTCTTTCCACGCATCTCCCTTCCGGTGCGGGAGGAGGACCGGGCCACGCCGCGCGGGCGCGTCTCGACGGGGGTTCCGGCCCTGGACGAAATGATGGGGGGAGGGATTCCCCGGGGCGACTCGGTTCTGGTGACGGGACCGTCGGGGTCGGGAAAGTCCGTGCTCGCCACGCAGTTCATCGCGGATGGGGCGACGAAGCGCGAGCCGGGCGTGCTGGTCGTCTTCGAGGAGCACCCCAAGGAGTACGTCCACCGTGCCCAGGGCCTCGGCTTCCCGCTGCAGAAGATGGTCAAGGAGGGGGTGCTGGAGGTCATGTACCTCCGGCCGCTCGACCTCTCGCCGGACGAGACCCTGTTCGAGATCCGCGAAGCAGCGGAGCGGGTGGGCGCCAGGCGGGTGGTCATCGACTCCATGTCGGGGTTCGAGATGGCGCTGGCGCCCACCTTCCGGACGGATTTTCGTGAGTCGCTGTACCGTCTGGTGGGCGCTCTCACGGGCGTCGGGATCACGGTGCTCACGACGATGGAGATCATGCAGGACCGCTCCGAGCTGCGGTTTACGCCGAACGTCGTCTCGTTTCTGGCCGACGTCCTGGTTCTGCTGCGCTACTACGAATCGGAAGGGCAGATCAAGAAGGTATTGACGGTGGCGAAGATGCGCGGGAGCCAGCACAGCAAGGTCTTCCGTGAGTACGACATCACGAAGCACGGATTCGAGGTCGGCGGCGGCCTGGAGGGGTTCCGCGGGAGCATCAGCGGGGCGCCGTACCTCGCAGGCCCCCCGGAATGACCCGGATTACAGGGAGCCCATCTGCAATCCGGTCTAGCCGGGTCAAGCTGGCGTCACTCTCAGCGGGAGAATCGAAGAAATGGCCGAGGAGAAACCAGGCGATCCCCGTGCGCCCGACCCGGTCGTTCCGCCACCTGTCGTTGAAACCACCGGCGGCGAGCCGGATCCACAGGCCCATGAATCCCTGGAACGTCAGAAAGCCTGGGAGCGGGGGGAGTTGCGGGCGAGGCTGCGCGCCGAAGACAGCACGGACGCTCCAAACCTCAATGCCGTCTTCGAAGCCACCGGTATCGCGCAGCGGGCGTTCGTCGCGCTCGCCGACAACGTGCGCGATTATGCCATCTTCCTGATGGACCCCAGTGGGACCATCATCTACTGGGGCGAGGGCGCACGCCTGATCAAGTGGTGGACGCGAGAGCAGGTGGAGGGCGCCCACTTTCGCGTGCTCTACCCCGACGGGGGGGCGGAAGACGGGACCGCCGAAGGCCATCTGGCAGAGGCGGCACGGCGCGGCGAGATGGTGAGCGAAGGCCAGCGCGTGCGCAGTGACGGCTCAACGTTCTGGGCTGGCGCCACGCTTACGGCGCTGCGGGACGTGAACGGGGAGCTCCAGGGCTTTGCCAAGCTCACGCGTGATCTCACGGCGGCGCATGCGGCGGAGGCAGCGCTGAAGGCGGCGAAGGAGGCGACGGAGACCGGACGAAAGGTGGTCGCGGAGAACCGGGCAAAGGGCGCGTTCCTGGCCGCCATGTCGCACGAGCTGCGCACGCCCCTGCAGGCGATCATCGCCTACGCCGACCTCCTGGACATGGAGATCGCGGGTCCGCTGAACGAGATGCAGCGTACGCAGCTGGGACGAATCCGGGTCAGCAGCAAACACCTGCTGGGGCTCGCCTCGGAGGTGCTCGATCTCTCCCGGCTGGATGTTGGAGGGCTGCCGGTCACGCCCGCGGCACACGGGCTCGGACCCACCGCCGAGGAGGCGCTGCTGCTGGTCGCGCCCCAGGCCGAGGCGAAGGGCCTGACGCTGACGAGCGCGATCGGCGGCTCGGCGGCGGAGCTGTGCTATTGGGGCGACGAAGGCCGCGTGCGCCAGATCCTGGTGAACCTGCTGGCCAACGCCGTAAAGTTCACGCCCAGCGGCGGCCGCGTCACCGTCAGCGCCGGGGCGACCCAGCAGGCACCGCCCGATGCCCAGCTGGGCGCCCTGGGGCCCTGGGTATACATCCGGGTCGAAGACAATGGCGAAGGGATCCCGGCGGACCAGCTGGGCACCATCTTCGAGCCGTATGAGCAGCTGGGGAACGCGGGTGCCGAGGGGGCGGGTCTCGGGCTTGCCATCAGCCAGCGGCTCGCCAGGCTCATGGGCGGGGACCTTACCGCAACGAGCGTGGCCGGCGTTGGCTCGAGCTTTTTTCTCTGGCTGGAGAACTCCGCCACGCGCCCCGCGAGACCGCCCGTGTAACCGGGGCAGGGGGCGAGCACCAGCGCCTGTTCTAAGGACGGCGGCGGAGGAACGCCGGTTCGATTTACGGCGGGCCTTGATCGCGGGCGATCCGCACTGCCTCTTGCGCGCCGGCGATTGCCTCTTCGCTCCGGCGCAACGCTCCGAAGCCCGGTGCAGGCAAAGCATCCGATCTCTCGGGTGTCACGCGGCGATGCGGATTGGGCCCGCGTGTCGCCCGTATCCCCCACGGCGCGCCAGGCCGCTTCGCCTCCAAGTCTACGTGGCACACTCTCTGGCGTGGCGGCGCGTGCCGGAGACGGGGACGAAAGCCCGCCCCGCACCGGGACTCGCGCCCACGCTGCGCTTGCTACCCGCCAGCACTCACCACCTCGTGGAGCAAACCTTGCACATAGAATATTGACCAAGTGGTCAACAAAAGTCAGTGGTAAGCTGTGCGAATGGTCAACAACGGCGCACGTGCTGGACTGCCAGTTCCCGGAGCGGCTGAGGCGCCGCGATCCCGAAGCGCTCGGCGCGCTGTTCGACCGGTTCGCCCCGAACGTCTATGCGCTGCTCTCGCCGGTGGAAGCCGACGCGGCCCGGCTGGACCCAGCTGGTGGACGACGTGTTCTGGGAGACATGGATGTCGGCCGAGCGGACCGGCAGCGAAAGCAAAGTGCTGCAGGTCCTGCTGCGGGTGGTACGCTCCCGCCGCCGCCGCCGCCGCCGCCGCGCGTGAACGCGCGACCGGCTGACATCGACCCGAAAGGCAGGACGCCATGAGCGACCCCGGAAACCCGCGCTTCCGTACGCTGTCGCGCGAGGAGTGCACGGCGATCCTGGCCCGCAACCACGTGGGCCGGCTGGCGTACGCGGTGGAGAGCCGCGTGGAGATCAAGCCGTTGAACTACGTCCATCACGACGGCTGGCTCTACGGCCGCACCTCGCAGGGCGCCCACCTGCAGGCGGCCGCCACCGGCTGGGCGCCGGTGGCGTTCGAGGTGGACGAGGTGGAGGAGTTCTTCCGCTGGCGCAGCGTGGTGGTGCACGGCGGGTTCTACACGATGGAGGACGACGGTCTGGCGCTTCACGACGAGGAGTGGTGGCACGGCGTGCAGCTGCTGCGCACCCTGATCCCCGGGACCTTTACCGGCGGCGACCCCGTGGGATTCCGGACGGTCCTCTTCCGGATCGCGGTGCAGGAGGTCACCGGGCGCGAGGCGGTTCCGGGCGACGTCCCCGCGCTGGCGGCGGAGGCGGCGGCGTAGGCGCGGGAACACGCCGCGCCGGACCGCTCCGGCGCTCATCCGGGGGAACCCCTCGTCCGGTGAGGTTTCGACGATCGCGATATCCGCATACACGCCTGCATCCCGTCCCGCCCCGCCCTGGGGAGGGACGCTTCTTTTTTTGGTTCATCGCGGATTTGGTTGCAAACTGCGGTCGCGCTCTCCAGGGGCGAGATGACCCGGGATGCAGTGGAAGGGTGTCGTACCAGATCCGGGAATACAGTGCATGACTTCCTGAGGCTGAGGGAGGCGCCGCGCTGAACCTTGCCCTGACCGGGGATCCGGCGCGCCGACCGAAGGACCTCGCCGGCAGAACGAAGGGGCTGGTTCCGCGTCCTGATCCGCCTCTGCGCAGCCGAGAGGAGGTCCTTCGGTCGCGCGCCGGCGTCAGTGCAGGCGGCAGGATCTGCGCGTGCGCTCCCTCAGGAAGTCACATTCTTTTCCCGGATCTGGTATCAGGGCACGGCGGCGGGTGGGGGTTGCTCCACGCGTGTGTGGATGTGTCGGGAACGGCAGAGGGAGGGAAGCGCGGCAGGGGGCCATGAGAATTTTCTAAAGAGATACCTATCCCGCCATCCTCGTCCCCAGCCTGGCGCCGACCTCCTGCCGCAAGCGCACCGGAGCCGGCCTCCACGAACACCCGATGCGCGATCTGGCGAAGCCTGGGCCCGCGAGAAGGCCGGGGGCGCCCCGCCCCTGCCGACGCGCAGGACACGGTGGTCGCGCATGGTGAACCCGCCACCGCTTCCCGCCAGGCGTGGCAGGCAACGAAATCCGCGGTGAACCACCGGTGAACCTCTTTTTTGCTCCCATCCGCGGCGAGCTGCCGGGGCCTGTCCAGGACGGAGAACGAGGACGATGGGCTGGAGCATACCGCCCGGACCGCGGAGGCAAGTCGTTGCCGGATCTGATGGAAGGGGCCGGACAGCGATGCTTCTTGACCGATTGGTAAATAAATGCTATGTTGTATTGAACATATGGTCAATAACGATCGGGCACGTGTGGGTGGCTCGGCCCGGCAGCGGATTTCGGCTCCGTTCCACGCGAGTCGCCAGGCGGATGGACGCGGGATCTCCGGGTCAGATACGGCCGGTGATCAGCTCGTTACGGGACATTCGATTTGCGCCAAGTAAGGCGACTGGCGCGGTGGGTTGCGCGGTCGGGTGCGATGCGCGGGGGCAGGGCACGATGCGGTGTGGGCAGGGAATATCCACCTTTTGAGAGGAACAGTCATGTTGAGAAGAGGTCTGGCCGTCCGGGTGCTGACGGCCGCGGTGACGGGATTGTTCCTGGGCGGACCGGCGGCGGCACAGTCGCCGGGCGCGGGGACCATCGAGATCGGCGCCTTTGGGCAGTGGACCCGCTTCGACGAGAACGCCGGCCGCCCGAACGTGGTCCCCGAAGACGGGTTCGGCTACGGCGGGCGGCTGGGGTTCTTCTTCACCCGGCGCTTTCAGCTCGAGGCCGACGGCTGGTACTCGCCGCAGGACCGGGACCCCGACGAGACGTTCTGCTGCACCGGCGCGCAGCCGACCGAGATCAACGCTTCGGGGCTCGCCCTTCGGCTGAACTACAACTTCCCCTTCTCCAGCCTGGTGCAGCTCGTCGTCGGCGCGGGCGGGGTGCGCACGAACTACGCGTTCGAGGGCGGGAACGATGCCGACGCCGACAGCTCCATCACCAGCTGGGGCTACAGCGGGCTCGCCGGCCTCCGCTTCGTCGTCGCGCGCCCCCTGGCCATCCGTGTGGACGGCGTCGCCGACTACATGCCGAACCACGAGCCGGAGGCCAACCTGAACCTGCACGCGCGTGCGGGCCTGAGCCTTCTGCTGGGCGGCGCCCGTCCGGCTCCGCTCCCGGTTCCGGCGCCACCCCCTCCCCCGCCGCCGCCGCCTCTCCCGCCGCCGCCCCCGCCGCCGCCGCCGGCCGTGATGGCGACGACGATCAACGTGTGCGTGGTCGAGAACGGCGTGCTGAGGAACGTGCAGGCGCAGTACACCTCCGCCACGGGTGACACCACGGTCGCCGGCCGGCCGTTCGGGGAGGCCTACCCGGCCACGGCGCCGTCCTACGCCGCCGGCGCGGGGTGGTACATCCAGGGCGACGCGATCACGCTCGGCGGGCGCCGCTTCGTCAAGTTCGGGCTGCCGCGCGTGGTGGGGGTGGGCGAGCTGACGCGCTCGGGCGAGTACCAGGGCGTGCCGGTGTTCGCGGAAGCGGGGATGGCGCGCCCGGACGTGGTCTACGTCGCGATCCGGCCGGGGTGCGAGTTCCAGCCGTACCAGACCGAGGTGAAATCCGGCGCCGTTCGCGGCGAGTGATTACCGTGGCGGGCAGGTCCGCAGGACGGGAGGGGTGCCCACGGGCGCCCCTCGGGATCTGCGAAGGTTGAGGATCTCCGCGAACGATGCGCGCGTCTGCGCGCAGCCGCGGCCACTCGCATAAGGTCGGAGGGTTGCATGACAAGCTTCAGGAAGGGCCGCACGGCGCAGGAACGGACACCGCGCCGGCGCATCGCGCGGGTCCTGTGGGTAGTATTGGCGCTCGCCGGGATGGCCACGGCGGCATGCGGGGACGGGACGGGGACGCAGAACCTTGCGACGCTCACCGTCACGCCGGCCACGGCGACCGTGGCGGTGAACGGCACGGTGCCGCTCGCCGCGAGCGGCACGCGCGTCGGCTTCGACGAGACGCGGATCGAGGGGGAGACCTGGACCGTCACCGGCGGCGGCACCGTCAGCGACGAGGGGCTGTTCACCGCCGGCGCCACGCCGGGCACCAGCACGGTCACGGTCACCTGCGGCGGGCTCACGAGCACCGCGACGATCACCGTGACCGCCGGTCCGCTGGCGAGCATCACGGTCACGCCCAACCCGGCCACGCTGGCCATAGGCGCGCAGCAGCAGTTCACCGCGGTGGGCAGGGACGCCGGCGGCAACGTGGTCGCCATCACCCCCGTCTGGTCCACCACCAACCCGCCCGGCGCCATCAACGCCGCCTCGGGGCTCTTCACGGCGGGGACCACCGTGGGTGCGTTCCCCAACAGCGTGCGGGCCACGTCCGGCGCGATCTTCGGCACGGCGACGGTCAACGTGACCGCCGGCCCGCTGGCCAGGCTCGTCGTCACGCCGAATCCCGCCACGCTGGCCATCGGGGCGCAGCAGCAGTTCACGGCGGTGGGGACGGATGCCCAGGGGAACGTGGTCGCCATCACCCCCGTCTGGTCCACCACCAACCCGCCCGGCGCCATCAACGCGGCCACGGGGCTCTTTACCGCCGGGAACACGGCCGGCACCTTCGCCGACGCCGTCACGGCCACCGCGGGCTCGCTCTCCGCCACGGCGACGGTCATCGTGACCGCCGGGGCTCTGGCGACCATCACGGTCACGCCCAACCCGGAGACGCTGGCCGTGGGCGCCCAGCAGCAGTTCACGGCGGTGGGCAGGGACGCCGGCGGCAACGTGGTCCCCATCGACCCCGTCTGGTCCACCACCAACCCGCCCGGCACCATCGACTCCGGCACGGGGCTCTTTACCGCGGGGAACACGGCCGGCACCTTCCCCAACAGCGTCCGGGCCACCCAGGGCGCCATCTTCGGGACGGCGACGGTCACCGTGACCTCCGCGCCGCCGGCGCCCCTGGCCACCATCACGGTCACGCCGAACCCCAGCACGCTGCAGACCGGCGGCCAGCAGACGTTCACGGCGGTGGGCAGGGACGCCAACGGCGTCGTGGTCCCCATCGACCCCACCTGGTCCGTCACCAACGGCGGCGGCACCATCCCCGCCGGCAGCACCGGGCAGACGGTGGTCTTCACCGCGGGGAACACGACGGGCACCTTCACCAACACGGTGCGGGCGACCCAGGGCGCGATCTTCGGCAGGGCGACGGTCATCGTGACCGCCGCGCCGGTGGCGCCCCTGGCCACCATCACGGTCACGCCCAACCCCAGGACGCTGGAGACCGGGGACCAGCAGACGTTCACGGCGGTGGGCAGGGACGCCAACGGCAACGTCATCCCCATCAGCCCCACCTGGTCCGTCACCAGCGGCGGCGGCACCATCCCCCCGGGGACGGTGGGACCGACGGCGCTCTTCACCGCCGGCAACGCCACGGGCACCTTCCCCAACACGGTGCGGGCGACCCAGGGCGCCATCTTCGGCACGGCGACGGTGATCGTCACCGCGCCCCCGGTGAACCCGCCGCCGCCGACGCCGGCTTCGACCTTCCGGGTGCTGGCCAACACGGCGGTGGCCTGCACCAGCGGAAGCATCAGCGGCGACGTGGGCACCTTCCGGAGCGCGCCCGGCGGCTCGTTCGCCGGCGTCAACTGCCCCGTCACCAGCGGGACGGTGCAGCTGGGGACGCCGGCCGCGGTGGCGGCCTACAACAGCTTCGTCGCGACCTACAACGCGCGCGAAACCGTACCGTGCGGCACGGTGCTGACCGGCACCCTCGCCGGGGTCACGCTGCCGCCCGGCGTCTACTGCTTCGACAACGCGGCGACCCTTACCGGGGTGCTGACGCTCAACGGCCCCGCCAGCGGCGTCTGGCTGTTCAAGGTGGGCACCAGCGGGGTGGGCGCGCTTACGGGCACCGGCTTCTCGGTGGTCATGGCCGGGGCCGCGTCGGAGTGCAACGTGACGTGGTGGGTGGAGGACGCCGCCACCATGACGGACTCCAACCTCCGGGGCGCCATCCTTGCCGGGGGGAACGTCACCACCACCCGCGGGACCCTGCACGGAAACGCCTGGTCGCAGGGCGACGTGACCATCACCAACACCGTTCTCACGGCCTGCGCGCCGTGAGGACGGGGACGACGCCGGGAGCGGGCGCGCGCGTCCGCCGCGGCAGGCGCGCGGCTCCCGGCTGAGCCCGGGAGTGCACGCGCGCCACGCGGGGGCCGGAGATCATCCGGCTCCCGCGTGTCGTCCGCCGGGGGGCGCGGGGACGGTTCCATCGGGCGCCTTCATCCCCCTGTCCGCCGGTCACCGCGGGGTCGGGTCCGATTCGTTAGGCTATTTGTTTCCAGCAGGTTAGATTGAAAATACCTAACCCAGCGAGAGAAGGACGAATGAGCACGCTCATCCCCGAAGCCGGGGCCGCCGCCGCACCCTCCGGCGAGGCGCAGACGCCCACGTCCAACGGGCGCACCCGCTTCGCGTTTCTGGCGGAGACCAGCCGGTGCCTGGCCAACTCGCTGGACTTCGAGACCACGCTGTCCACCGGCGCGGGGCTGGCGCTGCCGTACTTCGGCACCTGGTGCATGGTCGACATCGTGGAGGCCGACGGCACCATCCGCCGCGTGGCCGTCATCCACCCCGATCCCGCCAAGCAGCGCCAGGCGCGCAAGTTCTACGACGCACACCCGCCCGGCCCCGGTGACCCGCTGGGCGCCGCGCGGGTCATCCGCACGCTGGAGTCGCAGTTCGTGCTGGCCTACGACGACGACGTGCTGGAGGGGATCGACGAGGAGGAGCACCGGCTGCTGCTGCAGGACCTGGGCGCGGCCTCGTTCCTGATGGTGCCCATGATGGCGCGGGGGCGTACGCTGGGCGCCATCACCTTCGTCTCCGACCATCGCCGCGAGTACGACGACGCCGACCTGCTGCTGGCCGAGGACCTGGGGCGCCGCTGCGCCATGGCGGTGGACAACGCCTGCCTGTACGCCGCCAGCGAAGAGGCGCGCCGCGCGGCGGAGGAGGCGCGCACCGCCGCCACCCTCACCGCCCGCCGCGCCGAGGAGCTGCTGGACGAGGCGAACCTGGCGCGCCACGAGGCCGAGGCGGCGAACCGCGCCCGCAAGGCGTTCCTGGGCACCATCTCGCACGAGTTCCGCACCCCGCTCACCGCCGTGCAGGGCTTCGCCGACCTGCTGACGGCCGAGGCGGCGGGCCCGCTGAACGAAAAGCAGCGCCACAACGTGGAGCGCATCCGCGGCGCCAGCGACCACCTGCTCACGCTCATCGGCGAGATCCTGACCTTCGCCCAGCAGCAGTCCGGCCGCTCGGAGCTTCGCCTGCGCGAGGTGGACCTTGCCGTGGTGGTGCGCGAGGCGGCCATGATCGTAAAGCCGCTGGCGGCCGCCAAGGGGCTGGCCTTTCCCCTGCGCGTGCCCGAGGGGCCCATCCCCTTTCACACCGACGCCGGCAAGGTGCGCCTGATCATCCTGAACCTGGCGGCCAACGCCGTTAAGTTCACGGAAGCGGGCGAGGTGCGGCTGGAGCTGGACCTGGACGTGGCGGACGGCGCGCTGCTGCTGCGGGTGGGCGACACGGGGATGGGCATCGCGGCCGAGCACGCGGACCTGGTGTTCGACCCGTTCTGGCAGGTGGACCAGTCCAACGCGCGGGCGGGGGGAACCGGGCTGGGGCTGGCGGTGGCGCGCCAGCTCGCCGGGCTGCTGGGGGGCGAGCTGACGATGGAGAGCGAGCCCGGCGGCGGAAGCGTGTTCACCGTTCGCCTTCCCGTGCTCCCGGCCACGTTCGATGCGCCGGTTCCGGACTTTCCGGCGGAGCTCTCGTCCGCCGAGCAGCGGGTCAAGGGGCGCCGGGTGGCCCCGCGCCGGGGCGTAAAGCCGCTGTCGATGGATCCGCCGCCGGAGGGCACCTCCTGATGGCGCCCGCGGCCTTCGCCGACGGCATCCGCTCCATCATCGCCGGGCTGCGCGCGGGCGTTCCCTCGCACGCGCGGGTGAACGGCGCCGCCGCGGGGATCGACCACCTGGGACGGCGGCTGCACGGCCTGGGCTGGGTTCGCGACCACGAGATCGCCGGCTGCTTTACCGCGGCCGTCGGCGAGCTGGGCGCCTGCCACCCCCTTCCCGAGGAGGAGCGCGGCACCGCCGTGGACGCCGCCGTCCGCCACCTGGACGCCGCCCTCGCCCACACCGCCGAAGGTGTTCTCCCTCCCCCTTCAGCGGACAGGCAGGCGCCGGCTTCCTGAGCCGCGGCGGCTTCGCGAACCCCGTGCGGCGGAATCCCACCGCCTCCCCCATCGCAGGTCCGAATCCCGGATCCTGAAAAAGACTTCTCGCACGGAGGACACGGAGGATCAACTACTCCGTGCCCTCCGTGTGAGGCAAGCGGTTTCTGCTTACACCGGGTGTTCAGCCGGATTCGGTAGAAGAGGTGCCGCGCGGTCCTGGTGGATCGGCCGAAAAACCGTGGCGTGGATTGGGGAATCCGCTTTCTGCTGCGGGTGGCCGGCTGCCCCGCCGGAACCTCGCCCTGCCTGCTTCCGTTGACTTTCTGCGCCGCACGAGGGCATCATCGTTCCGCCCCGCCATCGACGTCCCCCCCGCGGCCGCTCGATTCCATGAACTCCACGGTGTACGCCACGCGCACGCGGGCGCCGTCTTCCCGGCAGGCGCCGCCGTGAAACGACTCCTGATCGCCGGTCTGTACGTTCCGGACACGGGGCTGACGAACGTCCTCACGGCGCTCGTCGGCGAGCTGCGCGGCGCCTTTTCCGTCCGCTGCCTGGGCCTGGCGCCGTCGGACCGGGACGGCGAGGACGACCGGACGATCATGGGGTGCGAGGCGCGCGTGCGGAACATCCGGGCGCGCGCCTTTTCCGCGGACGGCAGGTGGCTGGAGCGCGAGTTCACGGAGCACCGTCCCGATGCGGTGCTCGTGATCGGCCCGCCCATTCTGGCCGCGCCGCTGCTGAAGCAGCTGCAGCCGTGGCGCGGCGCCACGCGAATCGTGCTGTATCCGCCGATCGAGGGATCGCTGGCCAACGACGACTTCGCGCACATCATGGAGATGGCGGACACCTGCGTGACCTACACCGAGGCCACGCGCGCGGAGGTCGTCGCGCTGTTCGAGCGCCGCGGGCGCGAGCGCGAGCCGCGGCTGGCGGTGGTGGGCCACGGCGTGGACCCGTCCACCTTCTATCCCCTCCCCGCGCCGGACGAGCGCACCCGGCGCAACGCGGCCCGGCGGGCGCTGTACCAGGAGAACCTGGACGACGCGTTCCTGGTCCTGAACAGCAACCGCCCCTACCTGCGCAAGCGGCTGGACCTGACCATCTCCGGCTTTGGCCTCTTCGCGCGCGACAAGCCCGACGCACACCTGCACCTGCACACCGGCGTGCGCAGCGTGCAGCAGGACGCGGAGCTGGGCGAGGCGATCGCGCGGACGGGCGTCGCCGGGCGCATTCACCTCACGCCCAGGGACCGGGGCGAGCCGCCGCGGCCCGCCGACTGGCTGAACACGCTCTACAACGCGTGCGACGCGGGGCTCACCACCGCGATGGGCGAAGGGTGGGGGCTGGGGCTGTTCGAGCACGCCGCCACGCGCGCGGCGCTGATCGTGCCGGCGCACACCGGCTTCGTGGAGAACTGGCGCGGCGCATCGCTCATGGTGCCGGCGCCCGGGCGCGAGTTCATCGACTACGAGGCGGCGAACATGGCGGTGGTGTCGCGGGACGACGTGGCCCGCGCCCTGGATCGCCTGTACCACGACCGGGCGCTGCTGGCGCGGCTGGCATCGGCCGCGTTCGCCCGCGCGCGGGAAGCGCGCTACACGTGGGGTCACGTCGGCGCGCAGTTCGCCCGCATCCTGGCCGCATGACCGCCCTTCCGCCTCCGGGACTTCCTACCGAGTAGTGAAAAGAACGATCTCAGAGGCGCGTGATGGTGATACCAGTTCCGGGAAAAGAAGAACGCGACTTCCTGAGAGGGTGTTGCTAAACCTCTGGACCCTTCAACACGAGCGTTGACTTCCTGAAGGAGGCGCTGCTCCATAACCTGCTGGTACGAAATGCCTTGGCGCCGACTGAAGGACCTCGTCAGCAGAAATGTGGGGCCGGATTCCATGCTCGGAAGCTAGCCCGCGCGAGGAGCGGACGAGGTCCTTCGGTCGCGCGCAAACGGTTGACTGAATTACAGTTCCAAACGTGCGGTCCCTCAGGAAGTCAACGCCGCTGGTTGAGGTTTAGCAACACTCCTCTCAGGAAGTCATGTACTCTATTCCCGGATCTGGTATGAGCATGAGAGGGTGTCGCCGAATCCCCTGTTCCATGGCGCCTCTCGCGGGCAGATTGGGCAGCCACCCGCGGCGCGTCCGCAGGCGCGGTCATCCATACGGAGTGCGACCTTGAAAGGCTCTACCGGCAGGCTGGGACGTGCCGCGGCGGCGGGGGAGGACGTCGAGGCGTTCCTCGACGCGCTCGATCATCCGCACAAGCCCGAGATCCGGGCGCTGCGGCGGATCATCCTGGGCGCGGACGCGGGGATCGCGGAGGGGATCAAGTGGAACGCGCCGAGCTTCCGCACGTCGGAATGGTTCGCCACCTTCCACCTTCGCGCCAGGGACGGCGTGCGGATCATCCTGCACTTCGGCGCGAAGGTGCGCGACAGGGCCGGCGCGCGCGCCGCCATCGCCGACCCGGAATCCATCCTCACGTGGCTCGCGGACGACCGCGCGTCGGCCACCTTTCGCGATCTGCGCGAGGTGGAGGCGAAGCAGCCGGCGTTCGCGGCCGTCGTCCGCGAGTGGATCAGGCACGTGTAGATGCGCGTTTTCGGCGCTGTCGATTTCGCGAATCGCCGTTCGTCGGGAGGGTAGAGGCGGGCAAAGACCCGGCTATGGAACCCGACACCACGAGGAGCGGCGATGAGCATCACGGCGACGATCGATCAGGGGCGCGCGGCGGCGGGCACGGCGCGGGGCGCGGCGGCGGCCAGGGCGGGCGGCGGGGGCGTCGTCCTCACGGGGCGCATCATCAGCGGGTTCGCCGCGCTCTTTCTGCTGGCGGACGGCGTGCTGCGGACGGTCCGCTTTCAGCCGTACGTGGACGGCACCGTGCAGTTCGGCTATCCCCAGCACCTGGCGACGCCGATCGGCATCGTGCTGGTCGCCTGCACGCTTCTGTACGTGGTGCCGCGCACGGCCGTGCTGGGCGCCGTCCTGCTGACCGGCTACCTGGGCGGCGCCACCGCGTCGCACGTGCGGGTGGAGGACCCGTTCTTTCTGTTCGCCGCCGTGTTCGGCGTGCTGGTGTGGGCCGGCCTGTACCTGCGCGAGCCGCGGCTGCGCGCCCTCCTTCTCCTTCGCGCGTGAGGCGGACCATGGCCAGGCCGACGAGCCCGGACGAGTACCTTGCCGCCCTCCCCGACGACAAGCGGTCCGCGCTGGAGCAGCTGCGGCGGACCATCCGGGCGGCGGCGCCGCGGGCGGAGGAGTGCATCAGCTACTCGCTCCCCGCCTTTCGCCAGAACGGGCCGCTCGTGGGGTACGGCGCGACGGCGAAGCACTGCGCCTTCTACCTGATGAGCGGATCCACCGTCGAAGCGCACCGGGACGATCTCGCGGGCTACGACACCAGCAAGGGCACCATCCGCTTCGCCGCGGACCAGCCCCTGCCCGACGCCCTGGTGCACAGGCTGGTGCAGGCGCGCATCGCCGAGAACGAGCATCTGCGGAACGATTGAGGGCGGCGCGGCGGGCTCACGCGCCATCCATCGACACGACTCTGGACGAGAGGGGCGATGACGCCGGATGCACGGATCGCCGAGATCGGCGACATGCTGCGGCAGCTGCGCGCGGCCGACACCGGGCTGCGCGTGTTCGGCGCGCCGGCGCACGGGTACCGGCTCCACCCGCCCCTTTCCGGGGGCGAGCTGCGGGCGTTCGAAGCCACGCACGGCATCACCCTTCCCGAAGACTACCGCCTGTTCCTGCGGGAGATCGGCAACGGCGGTCCCGGGCCCGCCTACGGGCTGGAGACGCTCGCCGCCGCCGCGGAGGGGTGCAGGCCCGGGATCCCCTTTCCGTTCGTGCAGGTCCCGTCCGATGACGCGGAGGGCCTGCTGGACCACTGGCTGGACGACTATCCCGGCGTGCTTTCCATCTGCCACCACGGCTGCGCCATCTATTCCTACCTGGTGGTCAACGGCCCGGCGTGGGGAACCATCTGGGACGGCGACAGCGCTCCGCAGCCGGCGGAGGTGGGCTTCGCGGACTGGTACTGGCGCTGGGCGGACCAGTCGCTGCGCCGGCTGCGCAGCGAGCGGATGGCCGGCGCGCTGCGGGTGGGGATGAGCACCGGCGAGGTGACGGACGCAGTGGAGGCGGCGTGGAAAAAGCGGACGTCGGTGGATGGAATCACCACGTACTTCGAGGCACCCGGCATTCCGGCGCAGCTGGAGGTGGATGAGCACGACCGCGTGGTGAAGATCACGCCTGGATGTTCCTGTGATGCGCATGACGGCGTACGGCGCGCGTCGTCCGCGGTGCGCGGTGCGCGATGAGTCCATCCCTCGCTCCGCCAAGCGGAACACCGTCTGATGCTGATACGGAATCCGGGAAAACACCTCTCAGGAAGCCATGCACTCTATTGCCGCATCTGGTCTGATCTGATCTGATCCTGATACCGAATCCGCAAAAAGACTGGGTCTCACACAGAGTCAACAGAGTTAACAGAGTGAAGCCTCGGCGAGATGATCGCCCTTCGTGCCGCATCGATCGTTTACAAGCGATCGGATAAATCGCGGAGTACATCGCGCGGCACGAGAAAACTCTGTTGACTCTGCTAACTCTGTGTGAGGCTTATTCTTTTAGCGGATCTGGTCTGAGCGGTACCGAAGTCGAACCTCGCGGGGAACCCGGATGATCAGCCGATCGACGTCACGGACGCGGTGGATGGCGTGGGGGCCGGCGGTGGGCGTGGTGCTGGCGGGCGCGGCGCTGGGGTGGTGGATGTTCTCGTTCCGCGGACTGGCGCTCTTTGCCGCGGCCGGCGCGTTCGTCGCCATCGCCTACCGCCTGCTGGCGACGTACGCCTCCGGACTGGCGGCCGCGCTGGCCCTGGTGCTGGCCGCGGCGGCGCTCCACTCGGCTTCGACGCTGGGATGGGGCGGGGCGGACGTGGCGGACGGGTCGCGCTTCAAGGCCTCGCCCGTGGGCCTTTCCCACGTGCTTACGCCGGACCGGCCGGCCTCGCGGACGGTGGACTGCGGATGGCACGCGGCGTCGGGATACGCCGCGCCCTGCGCCGTCGCGCGCGGGGGAGACGCGGCGTTCCGACGGCTGCGCGCGGTGTATCCCGTGGTGCTGGCGGCCGTGTTCCTGTGCGTGGCGGGGGCGGTGGCCTCGCTGCGGCCGGCGTGGCGGCTGCGCGGGGCGCACCGCGTCGCCGCGGGGGGCGCGGCGGCCGCCGCGCTGCTGGCGGTGGCGCTCTTCGCCGCGTCCGTTGGCCAGGCGCTGGCTTCGCTGCAGGGGGTGCGGATGGGGACGGGCGGATCGCTGGGAACCATGCAGCTTTCCGCCGGGGTGCTGCTGTGCCTGGCGGCGTGCCTGTCCCCGGCCCCGGAGCGGAGCCCCGGCCGCCCCGGACGGGCGGCGGCGGGCCTCAGTCCGCGTGGCCCCACGGCGCCGGCGGGGGTTCGACCGGCCGCGTGAGGTCGAACTCCACGCGAAAGCGCCGATCCGTCCCCTCGCGGCGCAGCGCGTAGCCAAAGCGCTCGCCGGGAATCACCTCCACCGTCCACACGTTGGTCACTGCCGCGGGGATCAGCGTGGCCGTGTGGGCGTCGGCGTAGAACTCCTGCCGCGACGCCGTCCCCGCGCCGCGCGTGTCGCCGCCGTACTGCGTGACGGCGTCCTCGGTGCCGTCCTGGTGCCGGTGGTCGTGCTTCAGCCGCAGGCCGCCGTCCGTGCGGGTGATGATCCAGGTGCGCGACCGGTTCTCGCCCACGTGAAACGGGATGCGCACCTCCGCGGGCGAGCACTGGCGCACGTGCATGATCAGCGGCTTGCCGGTGAATCCCGAGTCCGCGGGGGAGCCCTGCACCAGGGTTCCCCCGTACGCATTTCCGCACAGCCGCTGCAGCGACGCCCAGAACGCATCCTGCTCGCGCGCCGCGCCCGATCCGCGGAGGGAGGCGCACCCCGCCAGCGCCGCGCAGCAGACGATCAGCATCCCCCGAATCCGCATCGGTCCCCCCGTGTCCGTCGTGTGGATCCCCGTCGTCCCCGGCCGCAACATCTCACGCGCCGCGCACCCGCCGCAACCCGCGCCACCTTTCCGCCGCGCCGTCGTACGGATCGTGCGAAGCGCGCACGGAGGCGGCGCGTAGAGGCAGACACCGGCGGAAGACGGAGCCAGGGGCGCAGGCTCGTGAACCAGTGCGATGGATGCGGCCGGGTAGGCGTAATACCAGATCCGGGAAAAGAATGTGATTTCCTGAGGGAGCGCACGCGCAGATCCTGCCGCCTGCACTGATTCCGCGCGCGACCGAAGGACCTCCTCTCGGCTGCGCAGGGGCCGGATCAGGACGCGGAGCCAGCCTCTTCGTTCTGCTGGCGAGGTCCTTCGGTCGGCGCGCCGGGTTTCCGGTCAGGGCAAGGTTCAGCGCGGCGCCTCCCTCAGGAAGTCATGCGCTACTGCCGGATCTGGTATAAAGCCCGAGGCGCCCGAGAGCTCAGCCGGTTCGAGCCCCTGGGTCCAGGCCTGCGGGAGCGCAGCGGCGTGCTGGCGCTGGAGGCGCGGGCTGTGCGAGCTCTGCGCGCGCCTGCTGGACGAGGGCGCGTCCCGTCGTCCCCCTGAGCGCGCGGCTGGCATCCGCCCTGCGAATCCGGACGAGCCCGCCGGGTGAGGATGATTGCCCCGGGTCCGATCACCAGCGCCCGAACACGATGCGCACGTACGCAGGGAAACGAAACGCGCCCGCGCCGGACCCGCCGCTCCCGTCCGTCCGCCCGCGCGTCGAAGCCGTCGGCGCCCGGCGCGCGCAGGCGCAGGGGGAACCTTCCCGTTTCGTCCACGACTTCAGCCGCGTCCCCGTGTCTGCCTCCGCGCGGCCGACGCTGCGGGTGAGCCCCCCCGGCGACGCGCGCGAGCGGCAGGCCGAGCAGGTGGCGGGAGAGGTGACGCGGCCGTTCCGGCGGCCGTTCCGGCCGCCGCATCCGTCCGAGCACGCCGGCGGGACGGAGGGTGGTGGAGCGGAAGCGCCGGACATCGTCCACCAGGTGCTCCGCTCCCCCGGCCAGCCGCTGGACGGCGCCACCCGCGCCCGGATGGAGGCGCGCCTGGGCCACGACTTCAGCCACGTACGCGTGCACGCCGACGCGCGCGCCCAGGCGTCGGCGCAGGCGGTCGGCGCGCTCGCGTACGCTGTGGGCAGCCACGTGGTGTTCGGGGAGGGGCAGTACGCGCCGGGCACCGGCGGCACGCAGCGCCTGGTGGCCCACGAGCTCGCGCACGTGGTCCAGGCCGGCGGGGCGGCGGAAACGGTGTACCGGCAGCAGCGCACCGGGACGGACGCGCGCTCGCTGGCGGTGATCGTCCGGCGCATGGGCGCGGCGGTGAACCTGCTCCAGGGCCAGCGCCGGCGGGAGATGCTGGGATCCATCCAGGCCATCCTGGGTGCATTCATTCCGCAGGGGTACGGCACGAAGGACAGCGCCGGCGCCGTAACGCGCCCTTCGGCGGTGGCGCCGATCGAGGTGCCCCTTTCCGGCGGCCGCAGATACCGGCACGACGTCCGCCTGTTCATCAGCGACGAGGTGCCTGCCACCCCGCTGATGGGCGAGTACGTAGGCGGACGGGGCGGCGGCGTGATCACCATCTACTCGCGCAGCCTCGTGGGGGCCGACCAGGCGGCCGTCGCCGACGTGCTGCTGCACGAGACCGTGCACCTGTACAACGACGTGGTGGCGAATGCCCAGCGGGGGCCGGTTCCGGTGCAGCCCGGCACCGGCAGTGGCACCGGCACCGGTGCGGGCGCGGCCCAGGCGCCCCGGTCGCCGGTGTCCGTGGGAGACGTGCGCCACTTCGACATCACGCTGGGCGCGGGGCGGTCGTCCAGCAGCCCGCACCAGTCCGCCATCACCACCGCGTTCGAGCCGCTGGTGGAGTTCCTGAACCGGTCGCGCATCGGCAGGGGGCAGCCCAGGCTGGGCGATCCCAACATCATCGCCAGCGGATGGGCGCGGAGCGCGGCGGACGAGATCATGGCGTTCCAGTTCACCGAGCCGGCGGTCGCGGCGGTGCACCGCGCCGGCAGGTCCGGCGGGGCCCGGGTGAGCATGGGACTCACGCCGGAGGTGTTCGTGACCAGCTACGCGCGCGACCTGTGGCTGCGCGACCCCCAGGACCGGGCAGCCCTCCGCACGCGGGAGGGGCGGGCGGTGCTCGACCAGGTGAGCCGAAGCCCCCACTTCGTCGCGCTCTTCGCGGAGGTGGAGCGCTGGCTCGATGCTCCTCCGCCCCAGGCACCTCCGTCCCGCGCGCGGGGCCGCTGAGTGGGCGCGGCGGACCGGCGCCGGACATCCGCCCGGACCGGGCCGCGTCCCCCCGTCCGGCCCAGCCGTCCGGACTCGCCCCGGACGCGCGTTCTCCGGATGTCCATCCGCTTCATTCTCCACAGACACCGGCTGGTACCCATGCGCCTGCTCCGTTCGCTCCTTCTCCTTCTCGCCGTCGCGGCCGCCGCTGCCTGCGGCTCCGGCTCCACCCTCCCCGACAGCGATCCCGACTTCGCCGGCCAGCTCACCGACTTCGTGCCGGGCCCGGCCTCGCTGGGCGCCGCCAGGCGCGTGCTGGTGCAGCGGCAGGAGCCGGACGCCGAGGACCGGCGGATCGTCCACGTGGAGACTGGGACCCGCGTCTACGTCATGAGCCGCGGCCAGCTGATCTCCGCGGGCGCGGCCGACCTCGCGGTGGGCGACCTGCTGCAGGTGTGGACCACGGGCGTGGAGCTGCGCTCCGACCCCGCCCAGGTGTTCGCCACCCGCATCCACATCATCCGATAACGGCAGGCGATTGGAGAGCGCTAGAGCTACGAAGCAGGAGCGCAAACACAATCGGCAGTCGCGCGTTCATTCCGCGGCTGCCGATGCGTTTTCCGGTCTCCCCGTCGCGCAAACCCGGCAGAACTTTTGCTAACCTGTTGTTCTGCTGGCGCTTTCATCCTGCATCACGCCTTCCCTTCTTCCAGTGGCCATGTCCAGGATCTTCATCTGCTATCGCCGAGCGGATACCGGAGGACATGCGGGCCGGCTGTATGACCGTCTCGTTCCCAGGTTCGGGAAACATAGGGTTTACATGGATGTCGACAGCATCCCCCCCGGCGCCGATTTCGTGGAGGAGATTCAGAAAGCGTTGAACGGCTGTGCCGCGGTGCTCGTTCTCATCGGGCAGCAATGGTTCGCGGGTGAAAACCGCACCCGGCTCACCACAGCAGGGGACCATGTGCGACTGGAGATCGCACAGGCGCTGAAGTCGAAAGCGAAAGTATTCCCCGTGCTTGTGCACGGTGCCCGGATGCCTGCCACGTCAGAGCTCCCCAAGGACATTCAGGCGCTTTCCCGCAAGCGCGCGATTGAAATCCGCGACGGTTCTTTCGGCACGGATGTCCAGCAACTGTTCAAGGCCTTGGGCAAAGTGGATGGACTCAAGGCGGTGAGTGCCGCTGCCGCCAAACGCTCAGGCTCGAATCCTCGGAGGCAGGGAAAGAGCAAGGCGGCTGACGGGAGCGCGGGTGGAACGCGCACCGCCGCGACCCGCAAGCCGGCTCGCGCGGCACCGGCCGTACCGGCGGCGGGTGGCGCTGCAAAAGAGTCGACAAGGGCGGAAACGGGAAGTTCCGGAACCCGCAGGCGCAGTCGTTCAACAGCGGCCAAGTCCAAGGAACCCAGGGCCGCTACTACGAAAGCCACACGGAAGCCATCCGTACCACCTGCGAAGACGGGTGGAGATTCGAGCCCGCCAAAGTCCGTCCGCGGCCCCTCGAAGAAGCGTGGACGTAAGCCAGCGGGCGCCAGCGGAGGCACCGCCGGCGGCGGTGCACGAGCGCCGAAGACCGGCCCCCGAAAAGCCCGTAGAGGGGCGGCCAGTAAAACTGGGGCGCCACGTACGCCCAGGGGAGGTCGAGGCGGCACTTGAGATCGGCTTCCGCGTTCAAACGGGCGCGGCCGACCTCGCGGTGGGCGACCTGCTCCAGGTGTGGACCACGGGCGTGGAACTGCGCTCCGACCCCGCCCAGGTGTTCGCCACCCGTATCCACATCATCCGATAGAGAAACCGGCCGCGGGGCATGGAGCCTGCTCCGTCCGGACCGTTCACGCCGGATGGAGAAGAGCCATGCATCGACGCGCCGCCGTTCTGCTGCTGGGCCTGGGCGCCTGCGGGCCGTTCTTTCGCGGCGGCGAGGACGCGCCGGTGCGCGAGCGCCTGACGCTGTGCGTGCAGAACCATACCATCGCGTACGGAAACCTCGTGGCGAGGGCGGGCCCGGTACGCTTCGACGTGATGCCGGGGCAGGAGGTGTGCAAGCCGCTGATCGGCACCGGCGCGGCGATCAACCTGCGCGCCGTCACCACCGGCGGCGGCATCGGCGGCCCCCGCCGCTACGAGGAGCGCCTTCCCCTGGGCGGGTACATCTGCTGGCTCTGGCGGCTCACCGACTCGCCCGCCTCATCGGCCGACCTGGGCCCTTGCCGCGCAGACGAGGCCGAGGTGGAGCCGGACACGGCCGCCGCGGATTCGTCCACCGGATCTCCGTGGTTCGACCAGGGGAAGCACTCACGCGGCGGGCGCGGAGGAAAAGAGGAGGCGGATGAAGCCTGCATCCGCCTCCTCTCTTCGTTGCTCCGAGTCCTCCGCGTGATCATTGCCGTTCCCGAGGTGCACACGCTGGCCTGATCCTGATACCGAATCCGGAAATAGAGTGCACGGCTTCCTGAGGCTGAGAGGGTGTTTGAGAATCTCCCAAGAGCTTGATTTCCTGAGGGAGGCGCCGCGCTGAACCTTGCCCTGACCGGGAACTCGGCGCGCCGACCGAAGGACCTCGCCAGCAGAACGAAGGGGCTGGTCTCGCGTCCTGATCCGGCCCCTGCGTAACCGAGAGGAGGTCCTTCGGTCGCGCGCCGGAGTCAGTGCAGGCGGCAGGATCTGCGCCTGCGCTCCCTCAGGAAGCCACATTCTCTTCCCGGATCTGGTATGACCGGCTCCACATGCCGAAAAGAGAACCGCCCGGAGCAGCGTGCTCCGGGCGGTTTTCCGTGCTGCGGATCGACTCCGCGTCCGCCTCAGCGAACGGCGGCGAGCTGCTCCACGGCGCCGGCCAGCATGTGCACGCGGGGCTCGTCCGCGGCGCCCCGCGCGTCGCCGTGCAGCTGCGTGGCGAGCTGCGACAGCGCGGTGCGGCGCGCGGCGCCCGACGCGCGCTCCGCCGCCGACAGCGCCTGGCGCGCGGAGGTGATGCGGGCGGCGGCCAGGCCGCTGCCGCGCTCCAGCTGGTCCAGGTACGCGCGGGCCAGCGCAAAGCTGGGCGGCCACACGAACTTGGGCTGGCCCTGCGCGTTCAGGTACTCCAGCCGCACCGTCTTCGCGGCGTCGATCTCGTTCTGCGACAGGTGCGCGCTGGGGGTGAGCTCCAGCACGTCCAGCCCGCGCGAGATCTCGGAGCTCACGATCACCCCGTTGTACCAGTACGCCGACCACGACCCGCCGGCCGCCATGCGCGTGGAGTCAGCCGGCCCGCGGTCGAAGAAGGCGATCTCCCGCGGGCGCGCCGCGTCCGTCCAGTCGAAGACCGAGATGCCGCCCTGGTACCACGCCTGCACCATCACGTCGCGCCCCGGGATGGGGATCAGCGAGCCGTTGTGGGCCACGCAGTTCTCGAACGAGGTCTGCGCCGCCGGCAGCTTGTAGTAGCTGCGGAACTGCATCTGCCGGTCGCGCGAGACGGTGAAGATGGCGTCGGCGCCCCACTCCGGACGGTCGGTGGCGCGGCACTTGGGCTGTCCGCCGCCGCCCCACTCGTCGCTGAACAGCACCTTGCTGCCGTCGTTGTTGAACGTGGCCGAGTGCCAGTACGAGAAGTTGCTGTCCGCCACCGCGGCGATGCGCACCGGGTTCACCGGGTCGCTGATGTCCAGCAGCATCCCGTACCCCTCGCAGGCGCCGCCCGCCAGCCCGATCTCCGGGTAGACGGTGATGTCGTGGCACTGGGTGGGCCCGGGGCGCGGCCCGCGGCCCTCGCCCAGCGCCCGCTCCACCAGCGCCGGGAGTGCCGCGCGCAGGGCGGCGCTGTCCGCGGCCGTGGCCTGGGCGCGGCCGGTGCCGCCCCGCGCCCGCACGATGCTGTCCAGCACCGGGTTGGCAAAGCCGGGCTGGATGATGCGGTCGCGGCCGTTCACCGTCACCACCAGCGCGCCGCGCGCCCGCGCGGCCGCGATGTCCTCCGGCGCGTCGCCGTGGCGCGGGGGCGCCGTCAGGTCGTTGAAGATGCGCGGCGAGCTGACGATGGCCGCCCGCTCGGGGTTGGCCAGCGGCACCTTGACCACCTCGATGCGAAAGAGCGCCGAGTTGGGGTCGCGGTCCGGCGTGGCGTTCACGCACCCCGGCAGCTCGCTGGGCGACCGCACGCCCGCCGAGCCGGAGATGTACACGTACACGTTCTCGCGGTCGTCCGGGTCCGCCAGCACGGTGTGCGTGTGGGAGCCGCGGCACGTCTGCACGTTCCCCACGTTGCGCGGGTTGCGGATGTCGGTGATGTCGAAGATGCGCAGGCCGCGCAGCCGATCCTGGCTCACCGTGTCGCGAACGCCCTGCGTGCCGCAGTCCAGCCGCCCCGTAAGCCCCTCGCCGGAGATGAAGAGCAGGTTCTTGTAGACGGAGACGTCGCTCTGCGAGGCCGGGCAGACGAAGCCGCGGACCATCGCCGGCTGGGCGGGATTGGAAAGGTCCCAGATCATCCAGCCGTTGTAGTTGCCCTGGATGGCGTAGTTGCCGGTGAACGCCAGGTCCGAGCTGGTGCTCCCCGCGAACTCCGGGGTGGGCGGGCTCTTGGAGACCAGGCGCAGGTTCCACAGCGCCTCGGCGGCGTCGAAGCGGCCGGCGCGCAGCCCCACGCGCGGGTCGGGGGAGGGCGCGGAGGTGCCCTGCGCGGCCGCCGGGGCGGCCGACAGCGCGGCGGCCAGCAGCGCGGCCGCGAACGGCAGCGTGCGGGCGGTGGATCGCACCCGCGCGGAGCGGGGCGGGGTGGTGGATGGCATCACGGTGTCCTGGGATCGGGTGGGTTGGGTCATGCGCGCGTGGTAGAGCGGGTCCTTCACGGGGCGGGGGATGCGAAGAGAAGCCCCTCCAGCATCCGCTGCATCCGGTCGATCTCGGTGGCCTGGTCCACGTTCACGTCCGAGGCGAACTTGAACACGGTCTCGTCCTGCCCGGCGCCGTAGCTGCCGAACAGCTGCTCCACCATGGTCACGGCACCCCGGTGGTGCTGGATCATGAAGGTAAGGAACAGCCGGTCGAAGTCGGCGCCGCGGGCCGCGTCCAGCTGCGCGATCTGCGCCGCCGTCAGCATCCCCGGCATCAGCGCGGCGTCGTGGCCGTGGTGCGCCGCGTGCGCGTCCGGCACCGGCTGGCCGCGGTCCGCCAGCCACTGCCGCATGGTGGCGATCTCGTCCTCCTGCGAGCCGATGATCCGCGCCGCCAGCCGCTGTACCTCGGGGCTGGCGCCGTGCGTGGGGGCCAGCTGCGCCACCTGGATGGCCTGCGCGTGGTGGCCGATCATCCCCGACATGAAGCGGATGTCCGCCTCCGTCGCCGGAAAGCCGCCGTTGTCGACGGGTACCGCGGCGGGGACGGTGTGCCCGGCGTGGGCGTCCACGGGCGTGGGAACGGCCGCCGGCGTGCCGCGGGTGGCGGGGCCGCAGGCCGCGAAAGCCGCCGCCAGCAGGGCGGCGGGGAGCGAACGGGTGTGCAATCGCTTCATTCCGGATGATGCCGTTGCGCGGCGGCAGGGCCCCGCGCCGTGGGACGATCGATTCGAACGTTCGATACTAGCACGGCGGCGCGGGATGGCAAGTACTTAGCACCCCCCGGCCGCCGGATGCCAGACACGGTGCCCCGCGGCCGCGTTGGGATCAACGATCGCCCTCGCTCCCGAGTGACAGCGACGGGGCCGGTCATCGTGCCGCGCTGCCGGCCCCGAATCCTGGAGTGCGTTGATGGTTCTCGAGATCGCGCATCAGGTGGTGCGGACGGCTTGCTCCGGCGCGCTCCGGAGGTCACCCGCCGATCCGCATCTCTCTCGAAAAAACGCGGATGGCCCCGTGCCGCATTCCAACTCCGCCTCGTTCCCGACAGCCCACGCCGGCCCGTGCCTCGCGCCATGCCGCCCGCTCAGGCGACGCAGCTCTGGACGGTGAGAGCAGCGGAAACAGCACGAGAAAACTCCGCTGACTCCGCTAACTCTGCGTGAGGCCCGATCTTTTGACGTTTGCGGCACACTGAATTGTTAGAATTCTTGACAAACGCCTCGAACGGAGTGAAAATGCCGGTCATCCAGCCGCCCACGAATCACATCCATCGCCGGTACGCGCATGAGAAAAGCCCTGCTCCCCGCCGCCGCCCTGGCGCTCGCCGCCTGCGCGGGATCGCCGAACTCCGCGGCGGTGTCCGCGATGCCGGCCGCGCAGACGACGACGGCCGCCGCGGGCGGGGTGCCGAGCACGGACCCCTCGTTCTACCCGGCGTGGTCGCGCACCGCCGCCATCTACGAGATCAACGTCCGCCAGTACACGCCCGAGGGCACCTTCGCCGCGCTGCAGCGGCACCTGCCGCGGCTGGACAGCCTGGGCGTCGACGTCCTGTGGCTGATGCCGGTGCAGCCCATCGGCGTAAAGAACCGCAAGGGCGGGCTGGGGAGCTACTACTCCATCGCCGACTACACCGCCATCAACCCCGAGCACGGCACCGAGGCAGACTTCAAGCGCTTCGTGGACGCCGCGCACGCGCTGGGGCTGCGGGTGATCCTGGACTGGGTGGCCAACCACACCGCGCACGACCACCCCTGGATCACGCAGCACCCCGACTGGCACGACCGTGCCCCCGACGGACGCGTGCTGAACGCGCGCGACAACGAGGGGCGCGAGACGGACTGGACCGACGTGGCCGAGCTCAACTACGCCAGCGCCGACATGCGCCGGGCGATGATCGGCGAGATGCGCTGGTGGCTCACGGAGATGGGGATCGACGGGTTCCGCGACGACGTGGCGGGCGGCGTGCCGATGGACTTCTGGATGCAGGCCAACGCCGAGCTGCGCGCGGTGAAGCCGGACATCTTCCTCCTGGCCGAGGCGGAGTCGCCGCAGATGCACGCGGCGTTTCACATGACGTACGGGTGGGAGTTCCACCACCTGCTCAACCAGATCGCGCGCGGCGAAAAGACGACGGCGGAGCTGGACCGCTACTTCGCGCGCCAGGACAGCGCCTACGGCCGCGGCGCATACCGCATGTACTTCACCAGCAACCACGACGAGAACAGCTGGCAGGGCACGGAGTTCGAGCGCATGGGCGCCAACCACCTTCCCGCCTTCGTGCTGAGCGCCACCGTGCAGAGCTCCATGCCGCTGCTGTACACCGGGCAGGAAGTGAGCATGAGCAAGCGGCTGCGCTTCTTCGAAAAGGACACGGTGGACTGGAGCGGCCCGTCGCTGGCCCCGTTCTACACGGCCATGTTCGACCTGAAGGAGCGCGTCCCCGCCCTGGCCAACGGCCCGTGGGGCGGCGCGCAGACCGCGCTGCGCACGGACGGCGGCCCGCGCGTGTACGCCTTTACGCGCACGCAGGGCGCCAGCACCGTGCTGGTGGCCGTCAACTTTGGCGACGCGCCGGTGAGCGCGTCGTACCAGGGGCTGGCGCAGCCGGGCGCGTTCACCGACTGGTTCAGCAAGGAGCGGGTCTCCCTCGGCGCGTCGGGATGGCTGGACGTCCCCGCCCACGGCTGGCGCGTGCTGGTGCGGTAGCCGGCGTCCGCGGCGCGACGGCCGGGCGGCTCAGTCCGGAAAGGTCATGCGGAAGAAGGTGTGGAGCGCGGGACCGGGGCGGTTGCCCAGGTAGTGCCGGGTGAACTCCACGGCCAGGCCGGGATTGATCGTCCCCTGCTGCCAGTGCTTCTCCACGCGGTCGTGGGCGTAGGGGAGCCACTTCGCGGGCTCCTCCAGCCACGGGGCGCGGGTGGACATGCCGTCGCGGTAGAAGATCACCCGCTGCGTGTCCTTGTAGCGCCACCACTTGCGAAACAGGTAGCGAAGCTCCGACGTGGTGATGGGCACCCCCACCGTGCCCACCCACAGCGCCCTGGCCTTCTTGTTCACCACCTCGTCCATGGCGATGCCGTCCAGGATGTAGTGGATTTTGGCGCCGCCCTGCAGGCTGGTGATGTACTCGATGCCGAACTTGCACGCCCGCCGGATGGCGTGCACGCGGTACGCCAGCTCCTGCTCCTGCGCGGTGAGCTGCGCTCCGTTCCCGATGCGGTCGTCGTCCTTTGCCAGCCCGGCCTGCCCCACGGCCGCCACCAGCGCGGGTGCGTATCTGGCGTGGCCCACCAGCTCGTCCCTGTAATCCCGCACGTCCGGGTCGAAGGTGCGGTACAGCCCCGGCTGTGCCGGGTTGGAAAAGTCTCCGCGGGCGACGGGATCGTTGTAGTCGTTGATCATCAGCTTGCTCCGCATCGGCAGCCTGCGGGCGCTCTCCACGTCGTTCCGGTACTCCACCTGCTCGTAGGGACCGTAGTCTCCGGCGGCGTTCGACGCCTCCACCTGGGCCACCCTGGACTCTGCCCAGCTGACCAGGTAGCGGGTCCTTTCGCTGTTGAGCCCGTAGACCACGTCGCCGCGCTCGTTGTCGAACTCCTGGCAGAACAGCATGTGTACACCGGGGAGGGATGGGAAAAGGCCGGCCGCGCCGCTCTCGCCGGCGCACGGGCCCGTACTCCCGGGCACCCGGCGTGCCCGCTGCCTCCGGTGCATCAAGTGCTTGCAGTGCAACGAGATGCGCACGACGTCCACGGCGCGGCGGCGTGCGGGTGTATCTTCCCGATGCAGGGGGACGTTGCCGCCGGGGCACGCTCCGTTACACGCCTGCCGCGGGGAGCGCGGAATCGTGCGAACGGGAGCTGGCCTGGACCGGCCGGCGCACATGCCGCGCGTATCCTGATGCCTTGAAACCAGTTGCGTCTGCACCTCGTACCCATCGCTCGCCCGCCGGGTGCATGCTCCCTCTGCCCGGCGCGCGACGAGCCGAGGGAGCCGAGAGGAGAGGTACCATGCCGAACGAACCTGCCGCGCCGCGTCCGCCGAACGGACTCAGCGCCACGGGCAAGCCTTCGGGCACGCGCAGGGGAAACAACCCTCCGAAGGGTCCCAAGAAGTAGGGGATACGACAGACCGCCCGGGGAGCATCCCCGGGCGGTCGTTTTATCGAATCTCGAACGGGGTCCGCCCCGGATTCAGCGCTCGTAGAACGGCGGCGGCTCGATGCCCAGGGCGCGCAGGTAGACGTAGCCCTGCCCGCGGTGGTGGATCTCGTTGTCGATCACGTACAGGATCAGGTCCGACGCGCGCCCCGGGTACTGGCCGAACGCCACCAGGTTCTCCTGAAAGCGCTCGGGCGGAATCTGCGGCCACAGGGTGTCGATCTCCTCCGTGGCCTGGTCCCACATCCGCAGGATCTCGTCCTTGGGCTTCGGGGTGCGGTCCATGGAGGTGTTCCAGTCGCCGCTCACCACGCCCCGCACCATCGGCGCGCCCATGGTGAGCAGCTCCAGCGCCAGCTCGCCGAACGTCCGCATCCCGCCCACGGAGAAGGTAAAGAGCTGGTCCTCCGGGTAGGCGTCGATCACGCGCCGGGTCAGGCGGCGGTGCCCCTGCCAGTGCTCCAGCAGGGCTTCGGCCGTCACGGCGGCGGTGGTGGACGGGGCGGCGGCGTCGGACATGGCTTGCCTCACGATGGCGGGTGGCATGCTCCGAATCCCCTTTTCGGGATTCGTTCGGTCGGAGGGAGGAAGATAGGGCTCGGAATCGTCGTCCACAAGACAAACATTTGGCCGCTCCACGCACCCCGGCGGGCGTCGGGTTCGCCGCGCCGGGAACTCCCTGGCCGCGGTCCGCATTGATG
Source organism: Longimicrobium sp. (assembly GCA_036379135.1). GTDB lineage: Bacteria > Gemmatimonadota > Gemmatimonadetes > Longimicrobiales > Longimicrobiaceae > Longimicrobium. The sequence goes on along the minus strand of DASUVG010000086.1, from coordinate 4,752 downwards.
CTGTGGAGAGGGAAGGATCGGCCGGCTCGACAACGATGGGGGAGAACGGGATGGATGCCGAGATCGACACCAGGGTGGGCTCCGCGGGCGGCGCCGGCGCGCCTAGGCTGTACGCGGAGCTCGCGTCCTGGTGGCCGCTGATGTCGTCGCCGGACGACTACCAGGAAGAGGCGGCGTTCTACCAGAAGGCGCTCCTGGAAGCCAGCGTCCGGCCGCCGCGCACGCTGCTGGAGCTGGGGAGCGGCGGCGGCAACAACGCGTCGTACCTCAAGGCGCGCTTCCAGATGGTGCTCGTCGACCTCTCGCCCGGCATGCTGGAGGTGAGCCGCCGGCTGAACCCCGAGTGCGGGCACGTGCAGGGCGACATGCGCACCGTGCGCCTGGGGCGGGAGTTCGACTGCGTGTTCGTGCACGACGCCGTGTGCTACATGACGACGGAGGCGGACCTGCGGCGGGCGATGGAGACGGCGTGGGTGCACTGCGCCCCCGGCGGCGCCGCCCTGTTCGCCCCCGACCACCTGCGCGAGAACTTCGCGCCCTCCACCGATCACGGCGGGCACGACGGCAAAGCGCGAGCGATGCGGTACCTGGAGTGGACGTGGGACCCCGACCCGGCGGACACCACGTACACGGTGGACTACACGTACGCGCTGCGCGAGGCCGACGGCTCCGTGCGCGTGGAGCACGACCGCCACGTGGAGGGGCTGTTCTCGCGCGCGGACTGGCTGCGGCTGCTGGCGGAGGTGGGGTTCGAGCCCGCCGCGGTCCCGTTCGACCACTCGGAGCTGGAGCCCGGCTCGTACGAGGTGTTCGTGGCGCGAAAGCCCGCGGGCTGACGGCGGGCGGATGCGGGGGGATGGGGCGCGGCGGGCGGACACCCTTGCGTGCGGAGCGGGATTCCGCCTTACTTGATCCGCTCACCCCGCACACTCCCATCCGCCCGCCGCCGCACGGCGCGGGAATGATCCCGCCCCGGCATGGAACTGCTGCTCTGGCGCTGGAGCACCACCGCGCAGATCGCGTCCGCCATCGTGATCGCGGTGTTCTTCGTCGTCCTCGCCCGCTCCATGCGGCGCGTGGAGCTGCGGCCGTGGGTGGCGGCGTGGATCGCCAACCTGGCCGCGCTGTGCGTCACCATCGTCTTCTGGTTCGCGCAGCCGAATGCACCGCTGGCCTTTATCGCGCTGCGCACCGGCTACTTCTTCACCAAGACGCTCTTCGTCCTGCTGCTGGCCGCGGGCGCGTGGCGGTTCGTGCGCGCGCCGCTCTCGCGGCGGACGGCGCGGCTGGCCGTCGCCGCGGTGGCGCTGCTCGCGGGGGTGGCGGCGCTGGCGGTGGACGACATCAACCAGGTGGGCGTGGTGCAGTCGTCCGTCACCGCCATCGTCCTGGGCGCGGCGGCGGGGATGCTGATGCGCTGGCGCGTGCCGGGCGGCGGCTGGCTGGCGGCGGGCTTTTCCCTCCGGGCGCTGCTGGCCGCGGCGGAGACGGGCGCCTACGTGACGCAGCTGCGGCCCGGGAGCTGGGCGTCGTCCAGGGAGATGGGGATCTTCCTGGCCTCGCACTCGTCGTTCGATACCGGCGCCGAGTGGGTGATCGCGCTGGGGTGTGTGCTCACGCTGTATCGCGCCATCCAGCAGGAGCTCACGCAGTCCAACCTGGACCTGCTGGCCGCGCAGGAGGTGCTGCAGGAGCTGGTGGACCGCGACCCGCTCACGGGGCTGGAGAACCGGCGCGGGCTGCCGGCCGTGCTGCGCGCCGCCTGGCCCACCGGCGCCACGGTCCTGTTCTTCGACCTGAACGACTTCAAGCTGATCAACGACTCATACGGGCACGCCGCCGGCGACGACTGCCTGAAGCGGTTCGCGCGCGCCCTGCAGGCCAGCTTTCGCCCCGATGACAGCGTGATCCGCTACGCAGGCGACGAGTTCGTGGTCGTCGCGCCGTCGGCGGAGCCTCCGCAGGTGCTGGAGCGCGTGGAGCTTCTGCGCGACCGCCTGCTGGGGCAGCGAGCGGACGGCCCCGGGATCCGCTTCTCCGTGGGCCACGCCTGGCTGCCGCCCCACGGCGACCCCGAAGCCGCCATCCGCGCCGCCGACGAGGCGATGTACCGCGACAAGTCCGCCCCGCCCCGGCGCCTGCGCGCGGTGTAGCCCATCAGCCCGCGGAGCGATCGTCAAAAAGACGCCGCCGTCTTCGCGACGGCGGCGTCCTGCGTCTGGTAATGATTCCTGGCGGACTACTCCCGCGGCGGCTGCCAGACGTACGGATGGAGAAAACTGTTCCACCAGCGCTGGCGCGGACACTCGAAGCGCTCCAGGCGCACGCCCCTGCGCGTCTCGATCTTGCTGGGGTGCATGGGATGTCCGCAGCGGCAGGTGGGCCAGTGGTCGCCCAGGTGCTTGTTCTGCGGCTGCTGCCCCGCCGGCGCCGCGGCCGGCCCGGCCGCACCTCCCGGATTCCCCCCGGGCTCCATGGATGTGCCGCTCATGCTGGGGTGCCTTTCGGCCGAGGAAAACATTAACCCTGGCCGAAAGTTTGGGCGCATTCAGATGTTCAGCAATACTTTTGTTCTCTCGATGCGGGCGGGCGGACGTGGGACGATCTGGGCAGGATCGGCGGCGGCTCCGACCTCGTCCGCGCGCCGATACGGAGTCTGAACGAACGCCGCCGCGGCCGAGGGACCGGCTCGCGCCGCCATGGGGCTGGCTGCGCGACGTGGAGCCGGCCCTCGTGGCTCTGCCGGCGCGAAGGGGCCCCCGCCCGAGGCCGCCGGGCAGGGCCGCCTTGTGCGGCGCGGAGGCGCGTGGTTATCGTCGAACGTTCCCCCACATCCTGCCGGCTTCCTCGGCCACGGCGCCATGGGCATCATCCTCTTCTCCATCCCCTTCTTTCTGGTGCTGATCGCGCTGGAGGTGGGCTACAGCGCGTGGTCCGGCCGCCGGCTGCTGCGGCTGAACGACTCCATCGCCGACCTGGCGTGCGGCATCCTGAGCCAGCTTTCGGGGGTGTTCACCAAGCTGTTCTCCATCGGCATCTACATCCAGGTGGAGCGGCACCTGGCCGTGCAGCGCTGGCTTCCCGGCGCGCCCGCATGGCCCGAGGGGGCGCCGTTCGCGCGCGCGGACGTGTTTCCGTTCTTCGCGCCGCGCTGGGCGGAGCTGGCCAGCTGGGTGGCGGTCTTCGTTCTGGTCGATCTTGCCTACTACTGGAGCCACCGCCTTTCGCACGGCATAAACCTGCTGTGGGCCGGCCACGTGGTGCACCACAGCAGCGAGGAGTACAACCTGGCCGTGGCGCTGCGGCAGAGCTCGCTGCACGGGCTGATGACGTGGGTGTTCTACCTGCCGCTGGCGCTGGCCGGCGTGCCGTGGCGGATGTACGTGGCCGTCTACGCGCTGAACCTGGTGTACCAGTTCTGGATCCACACCCAGGCGGTGGGAAAGCTGGGGCGGTGGACGGAGTGGGTGATGAACACGCCCTCGCACCACCGCGTGCACCACGGGCGCAATCCCCGGTACCTGGACCGCAACCACGCGGGCGTGTTCATCGTCTGGGACCGGATGTTCGGCACCTTCGAGCCGGAGGCGGAGGCGCCGGTCTACGGCATCACCCGGCCGCTGCGCAGCTGGAACCCGCTGTGGGCCAACGTGCACGTGTTCGTCGACATCGCCCGCGACGCGCGGCGGGCCACGGGGTGGCGTGACCGGTGGATGTACGTCTTTGGCCCGCCGGGATGGCGCGCCGCGGCGGAAGGCGGCCCCGTGCCGCCGCCGAACGTGGACCGCGCGACGGCGGAGACGTGGGACCCCGTGGTGCCGGCGGGGCTGGCGGTGTACGGCTTCGTGCAGTTCGTCGTCGCCTTGGCGGCCAGCTTTCTCCTGCTGGTCGGCGCCGCGAAGATGCCGATGCCGCACGTGGCCGGCGCCGGCTTCTACGTGGCGGTGAGCCTGGCCGGCGTGGGCGGTGTCTTCGAATCCGCGAAATGGGCGGGGCCGATGGAGACGGCGCGGCTGGCGGTGCTGGGCGTCGTCGCGATCATCCTGGGCGGTACGGGCGCGATTCCGCTCGCGCTGGCGGCAGGGGCGGCGGCGTTCTGTATCGTCTCCGTCGCCTGGTTCGTCCCCCTGCGTGGCGCGCTCACGGAGACCGAGCTCGCGCCTCTGATGTGAACGGACGGATCGACCGCGTGAGCGCCGCCCTCGCCGTCCGTGTCCGCCGCGCCGCGGCCGACGCTTCGCCGGTCTGACGCCCGGGACCGCCGCCACTGGGTGCTTCGTTCCACCGAGACGCACGAGCATGGAGATCGATCCGGGCACCATCCGCGACCGCGAAACGCTGCTGGATTTCGTGCGGCGGGGCGGGCGGCCGAAGTACATCTTTTTCTGGGGCCACACGCCCAGGCACGGCGAAGCGGTGGGAAAGCACTGCTTTTCCCAGTGGTTCGAGGCGCCGTTCACCATCGAGGGCGTCACGTATCCCACCGCCGAGCACTGGATGATGGCGGAGAAGGCCCGGCTCTTCGGGGATCGCGAGGCGCTGGACCGCATCCTCGCCGCCGGCAACCCCGGCGCGGCCAAGAAGCACGGCCGCGAGGTGCGCGGCTTCGACGAGCAGGCGTGGAACGCGGCCCGGTGGGAGATCGTGGTGCGCGGCAACGAGGCCAAGTTCGGGCAGCATCCCGAGCTGCAAACCTACCTGGCGAACACGGGAGACCGCGTGCTGGTGGAGGCCAGCCCGCAGGACCGCGTC
>DASUVG010000085.1:0-30122 GCA_036379135.1 Longimicrobium sp. | reverse complement strand
GACAAGCCTGGCGGAGCTCCGTACGCTGCGGCAGGACAGCATCCCGTCCGATCGTGCGCGCTACGTCCAGTACGAAATCCTGGCCGACGCGATGAGCCGCGGCACGGGCGAAGGAGCTATGGGGGATCGCTTCGCGCGGGCGTTTCGCGACCGCTTTGCGCAGCTGGACGATGCGACCGCCGCGTTTGCCGCTCGCACCATCCTCCTGAGCCCGCGCACGGTCGCCGGCGACCTGCGCTGGGCCACGCCGGACCAGACCGGCCGTACCACGGTGTCGCTCGAAGACGTGCTCGTGCTGCTGCGGGTGTACGCCGCGGTGGAGTCGTACCGCGCGTTTGCCGGACTTCCGGCTGCGCTGGTGGCAGAGGAGGAGGCGCGGCGGTACCTCGTCGAGAAGCACGTTCCGGTACCAACCCCCGACGGCGCCACCGTGTGCGCATACGTCGTCCGCCCGCGGGCGGCGCGGGAGCCGCTGCCCGCGCTGCTGCAGTTCACCATCTACGCCGACTCCGTGGCGGCCGTGCGCGACGCGCTCCTCTCTGCCGCGCACGGCTACGCCGGCGTCACCGGCTATACGCGTGGCAAGGCGTGCAGCAACGACAACCCGGCGCCCTACGTGCACGACGGCGCCGACGCGGCCGCGCTGATCGAATGGATCGCGCGCCAGCCCTGGAGCGACGGACGCGTGGGGATGTACGGCGGCAGCTATTCGGGCTTTACCGCCTGGGCCGCCGCCAAGCGCCGGCCGGACGCGCTGAAGGGCATCATGGTAGGGGCCCCGGTGGCGCCCGGCATCGACGTGCCGATGGAGGGAAACATCTTCCTGAACTTCGTCTATCCCTGGCCGTTCTACACGACCAACGACCGCTGGCTGGACAACGCGACGTACAACGACAACGCGCGCTGGCAGCGGCTGAACCGGACGTGGTACACCAGCGGCCGTCCGTACCGCGAGCTGGAGCAGATCGACGGCACGCCCAATCCCGGGTTCGCGGCGTGGCTCGCGCACCCGTCCATCGACGCGTACTGGCGCGACATGGTGCCGCATGGCGGCGAGTTTGCCGGCATCGACATCCCAGTGCTGCAGACCGCCGGCTACTTCTTCGGCGGGCCGGGCAGCGCGGTGTGGTACGCGAACGAGCACTACCGGCACCATCCCGGCGCCCGGCACTACCTGGTGATCGGGCCGTACGACCACCTGCAGGCCCAGCGCGGCGTGGTCACGGCGCTGGGGGATACGGCGACGTGGTTCGCGGGGTACACCATCGACCCCGCCGCCCGGATCGACATCGTCGCCAGCCTGCGCTACCAGTGGTTCGACCACGTCCTGCGCGGCCGCGCGGGGCCGGCGCTGCTCCAGGATCGCGTCAACTACCAGCTCATGGGTGCGGACACGTGGAGGCACGCACCCAGCTTGGCCGCGGTGGCCAACGACCGGCTGCGCCTGTACCTGCACCCGGGAGCGCATGGCACGCACACGCTGGCCTCCACTCCGCCGGAGCCAGACGCGTCGCTCACGCACACGGTGAACCTCGCCGACCGGTCCGACGCCGACGCGGGCTTCGTCGGAGGGATTCTGGCGGCCGAGATCGACACGGCGAATGCCGTCGTGCTGGTGAGCGAGCCGCTCACGGCCGCCACGGAGGTGAGCGGCTTGCTCACGGGCCACCTCGAACTGATCGCGAACCGGAGGGACTTCGACTTCACCATCACGCTCTACGAGTGGACGGCGGACGGTCAGTACTTTCAGCTGCCACCGTTCATAACGCGGGCGAGCCACGCCCACAGCATGTACGAGCGCCGGCTGCTGACACCGGATGCACGCGAGCGCCTGGATTTCGTGAGCCGGGTGCGCATGCTCGGCCGGCAGATGAGCCCCGGCAGCAGGATCGTGATGGTCTTGAGCGTGCCGAAGAACTCGCGTCAGCAGATCAACTACGGCACCGGCCGAGACGTGAGCGATGAATCGGTCGCGGATGCACGTGAGCCGCTGGTCATCCGCTGGATGGGCGGCAGCTACATCGATCTGCCGGTGCGTCGCTAGACACGGAGGTGGTTGCAGCGGCTGGCGGCGTGACGAAAAGCAGCCGCGGGAGAGGATTCCCGCGGCTGCTTCTCATTCTGGCCACGGCTTTGGGCGATGGTGGTCAGGTCACGAGCCCGCCGGCGACATGGAAGGCGACGTTCGCGATGCCGTGGCCGAGCACGGGTACGAGAAGGCTCCCCGTTCTGAAGCGCAGCCAGCCGCCGGCAACGCTCCCCACCAGCGGGATCAACGCGGACATGGTGGCCCAGGTGAAATTTCCGTCAGAGTAGCCGAGCCCGTGCCAGATCCCGAATACGATCGAGGTGGCAAGGATTACGGCCCAGGGGGTTCCCGAGACGGGCGCCCGTCGGTGGATGAGGCCCAGCAGAATCGCCGGGCATATGCCGCGGTAGACGAGCTCCTCCGCGATGCCGGGCATGGTCGCCTGGAACGCGAGCGTTTCCACGTCGGCCTGGCCCGGCTTGAAGAGCAGGCCAAGGCAGGTGCCCCACAACGCAAAGAGCACCAGCGCCGCAATGCCGACCTTCTTGTCGTTCTGCTTCAGCGTGAGCCCGACGGCTTCTGGCGAAAGCCGCAGCGCGATAATGACGAGCGCCGAGAGCAGCAGGCTGAAGATCTTGCCAGTCCAGTTCCAGTCGGTCCCAGGCAGGCTGAACACCGCGAATTCAGACGCCAGGCCGGTGACGAGATCGTCCAGCCCGAGGTACATGGCGCCCAGGAGCGCGAACGCCACGGCGATCTTTCGGTCTACCGCGGCGGCTGCCAGAAAGACGAGCGCGGCGGCGATCGTGAAAGCGATGGAAAATATCAGGGCGTCCATGTGCTCGATGCTTGTGACCTGCGAGAAAAGCTCAATGGTGCAGGAGCAGCGTAAGGTCGCCGCGTCGGCGCAGTTGCACTGAAACCTGCAGCGCACCTGTGGGATTTCGCAAATCGGCCTGCTACAACGAACCGCGCACACAGGGCGCAGCCACGAGCCGAAGGAGATCGCTCCAACGACCCTGACCTCACCATGGGCCAGATGGTGCGCCTGACCGTCTGCAAGCGCGGCGGTGGAGGTGGTGCGGCGGTTGGCGGCGTGAGCAGAACGGAATCGGCAGCCGCGGGTGCGTGAGCACACGGCTGCCGATGATTTTTCCGGGATGGCTGGCGGTGCAGCGCGCTTCCTGGGAACTCTGGATCAGCCTACCAGCAGTTGAACTCGGTGACGTCGCACGGCGCGATGCTCGGGCAGCCGAGGCTGCAGTCGAAGTACTGTGTCTCGCCGCACTCCTCCACGTCGTACGTGCAGAGAATCGACGGGGGAGCCGGCTGCGGCTCGGAATGAGCGTTCACGGTGCCGCGGACGCGCGGCGCGGCCGGCGTGGTGACGAACGTCTCTACGATCAGCGACTCCAGCTTCAGCTTGCGCATGGGGGGGCTCCTTCGTGGGATGACTTCTTTCGCCGGCAGTCGCGGCGAAGGAAACATAAGATCATCGAACGTCGGCAAATGTTCAACTCCTGGCCCGGAGCCCGATGAGCTAAACGAGGTCAGTGATACGAAGAGGGGGGATGCCGGCCGGGACATCCCCCCTCCTCCTCGTCCGTACCCTCAGCCGGGGTTGCAGCGCTTGGTATTGTCCTCGATCCCGCATCTGCGGTAGCCCGCACGTGGCGTATTGCGTGCAGCCCAGCGTGCAGTCCGAAGTAGTTCGTGCCGGTGGAGATCTGCGCGGCGCCTCCCTCAGGAAGTCAAAGCCGCTGCGGGAGACTGCGTTGGGTCGCTACGGCTGGCGCGTCAGGCGCATCTCGAAGAAGCGGTGCCACCGCGCACCGTCGGGAGATCGGTCGCCCACCTCGTGCCAGCGCCCCTGCTCGTCCAGGCGGACGGTGTAGCGGATGCGGCCGGCGCCGGGCTGGTCGAAGGCCCACACCAGCTCGCCGTCGCCCACGGTCACGTCCGCATCCACCCACCCTCCGCCTCGGTAGGCGCGCATGGCCCAGCCGCCGCGCCGCGCATCGTACGACACCACGCCGAGCGCCCTGTGCACCACCTGGTAGTCCGTGGCGCCCTGCGTCCCCTTCCACCCCAGCCCCTCCACCAGCAGCACCGCGCCGTCCAGCCTGGGCTGCGCCGTCTCCAGCACGGCCGCGCGCTCCTCCTGCCCGGGCCGCATCGTGGTCACGCCCTCGCCGCGCCAGGTGCCGTGCAGGAACGCCAGCCGCCGCATCTCCTCGGCGGCGGACGCGGTGTGGTCGGGCGCCTGCGCGGCGGCCGGGGCGGCGGCGAGCAGAAGCGCGAGGGTGAGGATGGGGAATCGCATGGTGGTCCTCCGGGTGTGGAAGTGGGACTACCGTGGTTCGGAGCCGGGGGAGGGCCCCTCCAGCCCCAGGAGCGCGGCGAGCTGATCGACGTACGCGCGGAACGCCGCGCGCCCCTCCGGCGTCAGCCGGTACCGCGTGACCAGCCCGCGCCCCTCCAGCTCCTTGCGGACGGCGACGAAGCCCGCGTCCTCCAGCTTGCGCAGGTGCGACCCCAGGTTGCCGTCCGTGGCGCCCAGCCGCTCGCGCAGGTGGGTGAACTCCGCCTCTTCCACACCCGCCAGCAGCGCCATCACCCCCAACCGCAGCTTGGCGTGGATCCGTTCGTCCAGCCCTCCGGCCAGCGAGGGCTCAGGCAACCGCCACCGCCCGCCGCGCCCGCAGCATCAGCCAGAGCCCCGGCAGCGTCTGCAGAACCAGGACGAGCCCGGCCGTCAGCAGCAGCCCGTGGGGGCCGGGCCACAGCAGCATCCCCAGCGCGCCGGCCCACCACGCCGCGGCCGCGGCCTGCATCCAGCGGCTCCCCACCAGCAGCCCCGTGGCGAAGAACCCGCCGCCCATCACCGCCGCCAGCACGCCGGTGACGGCGTACGTCTCCACGCCCCCGCCCGCGGGCGCCGCGAAGCCCAGCAGCATCATCGTCACCCCCGTGCCGGTCCACACGCCGCCCAGGATCCGCCCCGTCGCCGAGCGAACCCGCTCCCGCCGCCCCTCCGCTACCGTCAGCGCCAGCGACGCCCCCCACCCCAGCCCCACCGCCACCGCCCACGCGCCGGTGATCAGCCGCGTATCGCCACGCCCGGCAAGGACGTACGTGGCGGCCAGCGCCGCGCTCGTCAGCAGGCCCCACGCGACGAAGTGCGGACCGGCCGTGTTCACCACGCGCTGCCCGTCCTCCATCAGCCGGCGGATGGCGGCCAGGTCTTCCCGTGCCTGCGTCTGCGGGTCCATGTCGAATCGTCTCCGGTTCTGAGGAGCAGAGCACTCTGCGGAACAGAGTAAACTGGCACGCGGCATCGCACAAGGCATTCGTGCTACGCGCCGCTCCCCGAGTCCCCGGCTGGCCCCCTCTCCCGTGGCGAAGAAGCGCTGTCTTCCCGGGTCTTCGTACCGATGAGTCGGCCCTGACCGATGAAGCGGCGATCCGTCATTCCGAAGGAGGCGTCGCCGTCCGCAGGCGGGGGCTCACGCCGGCGGCGGACCTTCGCCGCTCTGCTGCATGTGCTTCGCCAGCCCGGCGCGCGCGGCGGAGCGCACCCGGTTCTGGATGACGGGCGTCCAGCCCAGCAGCAGCCCCGCCGGCCCCAGCGCCTGGCGGGCCCACGCGTAGAAGTCGAACGTGTCCGTGTGGCGGATGATGAGGCCGTCGCGGAACTCGAACTCCGAGTCGATGCGGTTGAGCACCTTTCGCCCCGTCTGGCCAAAGGTGTAGCGGGCGTCCCAGTGCGCGCGCCCCCGCTGGTCGTCGGCCTGGATGTCGGTGGCGCTGATCTCCAGGTCCCTGGCCCGGCTGGTGAGCATGGTCCACATGGCCCCCACCTGCGGCCCGTGCAGCTCGCCGAACGCCGGATCGCTGAAGACGACGTCCGGGTGGTAGCACGCCTTCATCCCCGCCGCGTCCAGCGCCGCGAAGGAGTCGTAGAACCGTTGGATGAGCGCGGCGTTGGGATGCATGGGTACGTGGGGTGCGAGACGGAGAGGGACCCGCGGGTGAGGCGTCGGGCGCAGCTCGATGCCCCCCATCCAGGCCGGATTGCCCGCCGCCATCAACCTCCCCAGGGTTGTTCGGCGGAGGGGGGCGTTCTACGAGCCCGGAGTGGCCGCGGGTGGCGCCCGAGTCACGGGTGAAAGGTTGTCCGGCGCGGAGACACCCGTTCACCCGTTCACCCGTTCACCCGTTCACCCGTTCACCCGTTCACCCGTTCACCCGTTCACCCGTTCACCCGTTCACCACAGCGTCCCCCCCGGTCGTCGATCGGGATCACGTTCTCCGCGTCCGGCCAGACCCGTGCGTAATCCCCGGCTCGGGGTGCCGGTCAAGCTCCACTGCATGTCGCTGGGTCCGGGTGGACGCGCATTGCGGATCGGGTTGCGTCACGCCCCGTGGTGGGGACGGGTGGATGATGTGCCGGCGCGCGCCCGGCGCCGCGGACGGGCGGCCGGGGCGGCCAGGACGGCGCCGGAGAAAGCGGAATGCGAAGGCTGGCAAAGAGTAGGGCGGGAACCCTGCCGCGGCAAGCATTTCGGCCACGGCGCCGCGTTCGCCCACGGCGCGGCCCGATGGTCTCCCGCGCCGGCGCACGGACCCGCCGCGGCACGGACGGCGATCCGCCGCCGGGCCCGTGTCGCGTCCGCGTCCGCCGCGCTATTCTACCGGCTTCCGCCCCACGCCTGCCCTCTCGATCCTCCTCCATGACGCCGGAACCCCGCGTGTACCGGATGCTCAAGCGCGTCGCGGACCGCCCCCGGTCCACGCTGCTCGCGGTGCTGGTGGCGGTCGCGCCGATGGCGATCGCGGGGGCCTCGCTCCAGCCGGACAACTCGCTTTCCGTCTGGTTCGTCCGGGACGATCCCGCGCTGGCGGACTACCGCGCCTTCGTGCGCGAGTTCGGCAGCGACGAGGTGGTGGCGGTCGCGTACCGCCCACCCGGGGACGTGCTGGCGCCGGACGAGGCGGGGGTGCAGCGGCGCGCGGCGGACCGGCTGCGGTCCATCGACGGCGTGGCGCGGGTGCTCGCCCCCGCCACGCTGGCCGACAGCCTGGGCACGGGGCCGCGGGCGCGGGCGTACCTGCACCGGGCCGGGCTGGTTTCGGCGGACGGGCGCACGGCGACGCTGCTGGTGCAGATGGAGGCGCGCGACGACATCGACGCCGCCCGCGGCCGCATCCTGGACCAGGTGCGCGCCGCGGCGGGCGAGACGCTGGGCGCGGCCGGGCGGCGGCCGCACTTTGCCGGCATCGGGGTGGTGTACGACGCGCTGAACCGTCAGACCCTGCGCGACAGCGGCATCTACCTGGGCATCGCCCTGGCGGTGATGGCGGTGCTGCTGTGGCTGGCGCTGCGCCGCTGGCGGGCCGTGGCCATCGCGCTGGCGCCCCCCGTGGCGGTGTCGATGATGACGACGGGGCTGTTCACGCTCACCGGCCGGCCCTTCACGCAGGTGACCGCCATCCTCCCCATGCTGGTGCTGGTGATCGGCCTTTCCGACGCCATCCACCTCATCTCCCACTACTACGCGGAGCGGCGGGCGCGGGGGGCGGTGGACGCGCAGGCGCGGCGGGAGCTGGTGGCGCGGAGCGCGGCGTGGGTCGCGCTCCCCAACCTCTTCACGGCGCTCACCACGGCGGCGGGGTTCCTGGCGCTGGCCAGCTCGCGGATGCCGGCCATCCGCGACCTGGGCCTGGCCGCCGCCGCCGCGATGCTGGTCTGCTGGGTGCTCACGCTGCTGGTGGGCACCGCCGCGCTCGCCGGGTGGGACGTGCCGCCGCCGCCCGAGGGCGCGCGGGGCGGCCGGGTGGACCGGGTGCTCGCGGCGCTCTCCACCTGGGTGCCGCGGCGGCGGCGGGCGGTGCTGGGGGCGATGGGGATCGTCACCGCCGTGCTGCTGGCCGGCGCCACGCGAGTGCGGGTGGACACGTACACCCTCGAGCTGCTGCCGCCGGGCCACGCCGCCCGGGAGGACAGCCGCTGGATCGAGCGGAACGCCGGCTTCTACACGCCCCTGGAGTTCGTCGTCCGCGCGCCGGCGCGCGCGGTGGACCCGTTCCGCCCCGCGGGCGCGCTGGACCCCGACGTGCTGCGGCGCGTGGCGGAGTGGCAGCGGCGGGCGGAGGCGCGGCCGGACGTGGGCCGCACCTTCGGCGTCGCGGAGCTGGCGGCGGCGGGGCGCGCGGTGCCGGGCGGGACGCACCTGTCGGCGGACGGGCGGGAGGCGCGGGTCACCGCCTTCGTCTCCATGACCAGCACCCGCGGGTTCACGGGCACGGTCCGGGCGCTCGAAGCGGAGGGCGAGCGCGTGCTGGGCCCCGCGGCCACGCTGCGCCCCTCCGGCTACCTGCCCCTGTACCTGCGCATCGTGGACTACGTGGTGAGCGGCACGGTGTGGGGGCTCGCCCTCTCCACGGTCATCGTGTTCGCCATGGTGGGGCTGCTGCTGCGCTCGGTCCCGCTGACCGCGGCGGCCGTCCCCACCAACCTGTTCCCCGTGGCGGTGGTGTTCGGAATCATGGGATGGTCCGGGATTCCCCTGGACATCGCGACGGCCACCATCGGCGCCGTCGTGCTGGGGATCGCCGTGGACGACACCATCCACTTCCTCTTCCGATACCGCTCCGAGCGACGGGCGGGGCTGTCGCGCGAGGAGGCGGTGGGGCGCACGTACCGCGAGACGGGGCGCGCCATCGTGTTCGCCTCGCTGGTGCTGGCGCTGGGCTTCGCCGTGCTCGCCACCTCCGGGTCCAGGTCCATCGCCTGCTTCGGAATCGTGTCCGCCGCGTCCATCGTCGGCGCCATGCTGGCCGACCTGTTCCTGCTCCCGGTCCTGCTCCTCCCGGGCAGCGGCGGGCGCGACGGGCACGCGGGCGAGGGCGCGGCGCGCACGGAAGCGCCGGCGCAGGCGGGGGCCGGGTGATGCGGGGCGTGCGGGTCGAGGAGCTCGCGCCGGGCGACGCCCGCGCCGCGGAGTTCGACGCCGTCCGCGCCCGCGTGGGCAATCCCACGCCGGACGAGCCGCTGGCGCCCGGGGCACGGTGCATGCTGGCGCGGCGCGGCGGCATCCCGGTCGCGTGGCTCTCGTACACGCTCGCGCGCGAGCTGCGCGGCGCGCCGGGCGTGTCCGGGCTGGTGGGGCAGTACGAGAGCGTAGATGCGGAAGCCGGCACGGTGCTGCTGGAAAGCGCCGTGCACCGGCTGCGGGCGCGGGGCGCCGCGCGGGTGCTGGGGCCGATGAACGGCAGCACGTGGGGCCGCTACCGCCTGGCGCTCCCGCCTGCGCCCGGGGAGGGAGAGGCGGAGCCGCCGTTCCTCTCCGAGCCCTGGAACCCCGCTGAATATCCGCTGCAGTTCGAAGCCGCGGGGTTCGGCGTGGCCGCCCTGTACGAGAGCGCGATCGTCGACGACCTGGCGGCGGCCGACCCGCGGCGGGAGGAGCTGGCGGAGCGGGTGCGGGCGCGCGGCGCGGCGATCCGTCCGCTGGACCCGGACCGGTTCGATGACGAGCTGCGTGCGATCTTCGCGCTGAGCCGCACGGCTTTCGCGGAGAACCCGTACTACTCGCCGATCGGGTTCGACGAGTTCCGCGCCCGCTACGCGCCGCTGCGGCCGCTGCTGGATCCCGGCCTGGTGCGGCTGGCGGAAGACTCCGGCGGACGGCTGCTGGGCTTCGTGCTGGCCTTTCCCGATCCGCTCTCCGCCGCCCGCGGCGCGCGCCCCACCCGCGTCGTGCTCAAGACGCTCGCCACCGCCCCGCAGGCGCGCGGGGTGGGGCTTGGGGCGTTCCTGACCGATGAGATCCGCCGCCTGGCGGGGGAGAAGGGATACACGTCGGTGATCCACGCGCTGATGCACGCGGACAACGCGTCCGTCCGCATCTCCCGCCACAGCGCCCGCGTGTTCCGCCGCTACGCGCTGTACGCGTGGAGTGGCCGGATGATCGCCGCACCCCGGCCAGGCGAATGAAATCGCCGCAACAAACACGCGAAGCCCACCTTCGTGGCACCTTCGTGGACTCACTACTTTGCAGCGGTCATCGCGGTGGGGTGGGTGGCACCGTGCCTTGCATCCCTTCCGCGCTGCGAATTCATCCGCCCGTCTCGAGTCCTGGCTACACGGGGTGTCCGGGGCCCGCGGGCAGGCTTCCTCCGCGGGGCGCCGGCCGGCTTCGTTTGAGGGGTGCGAGGCTTCGTCCTCGGGGCGCGCGATGAACCCCAACCTCGCCGCGCGCCTGAGCGAGCGAGCGGCCCGCCATCCCGACCGGGCCGCCATCGTCGAAGGCTCCGGACGGGCGGCGCGGCGCCTGACCTTCGGAGAGCTGGATCGGCGCGTCCGCGCCCTGGCGGCCGGGCTGGACCGGCGCGGCATTCGCCCGGCCGATCCGGTGCTGCTGTTCGTCCCCATGTCCGCCGACCTGTACGTCGCGCTGCTCGCCATCCTGCACCGCGGCGCCACGGCCGTGTTCGTCGACGCCTGGGCCGACCGGCGCCGCCTGGACGCCGCCGTCCGCATCGCCCGTCCCGGGGCGTTCATCGGCACCCCGAAGGCGCACCTCCTGCGGCTCCTGAGCCCCGCAGTCCGCCGGATCCCCATCCACCTCGTCGTCGCGGGAAGGATGCCGATCCCGCTGCGGCGCCACCCCACCGGCGCGGGTGCGGGCGAGGCGGTCCGGGTGGATGCATCCGCCCCGGCCCTGGTGACCTTCACCACCGGCAGCACGGGCGCGCCCAAGGCGACGGTGCGTTCGCACGGGTTCCTCTGGGCGCAGCATCTCGCGCTCGCCGGCCACCTGCGCCCGCGCGAGGGGGACGTGGACATGCCCACCCTGCCCGTCTTCGTGCTCCACAACCTGGCGAGCGGCACGCCCAGCGTGCTCCCCGACTTCGACCCGCGCCGCCCCGCCGACATCCACCCCGCCCGCATCCACCGGCAGATGCTGCGCGAGGGCGTCACCACCAGCAGCGGCTCGCCCGCGTTCTACGAGCGCCTGGCCCGGTGGTGCGCGGACGGCGGCGAGCGGATCCCGCTGCGCGCGCTGTTCACCGGCGGCGCGCCCGTGCTTCCGCCGCTGGCGCGGCTGCTCGCCGAGACGGTGGAGGGGGAGGCGGGCGTCGTGTACGGCAGCAGCGAAGCGGAGCCGATCGCCGGCATCGGCGCGCGGGAGATGCTGGCCGCCATGGAAGGCGGCCCGCCGCCGGACGGGATCTGCGTCGGGCGGCCGGTGCCGTCCGTCGAGGTGAAGCTGCTGCGGCCGGAGGATGGCCCTGTCGTGCCCGGCGCCGCCGGGATCGCGGAGTGGGAGGCCGTGCCCGGCGAGGTGGGAGAGGTGGTGGTCGCCGGCCCCCACGTGCTGGCCGGCTACCTGAACGACCCCCAGGCCGAGCGCCGGAACAAGGTGCGCGACGGCGCGCGCGTGTGGCACCGCACGGGCGACGCGGCGTGGATGGACGCGGACGGCAGGCTGTGGCTGATGGGCCGCGTGGGCGAACGCGTGCGGCGGGACGGACGCGTGTGGTGGGGCGGGGCCGCGGAGGTCCGGGCGCTGCGGGTCGCGGGGGTCCGGCACGCGGCCTACCTGGGGATGGCCGATCCGCGGCTCGGGGAGCGCGCCCTGCTGTGCGTGGAAACCGCCTCCGGCGCGCTTACCCCCGCGCAGGTGGAGGCGCTGCGCTCCGCGCTCGCGCCGATGCCCGTCGACGACGTCCGCGCCTTCCGCCGCATTCCCCGCGACCCGCGCCACGCGTCGAAGACGGACTTCGCCGCGCTGCGCGCCCTGCTCGCCCGGTCCGGCTGACCACGCCGCCAGGAGCGCAGCCGACGGCTATCTTCCGGCGAAAGGCGCGATCGGCGGCACGTCCTGGCACACGATGGGGATGCCGCGGGCCTGCAGTGGCGCGGCGCGGCGGTCCAGCGCCGCCGCCTCCGCCAGCGCGGTGAGGTGCAGGTCCAGCATCATCCGCGACACCCCCGCGGGCGAGCGCAGCCCCAGCTCCCGCGCCCGGGCCTCGTAAAGAGGCGCCTGGTTGGCGATGCGCAGCGCGGACTCCAGCAGGTGGCGAACCATGCAATGGAACCCCGGCGTGCCCTCCAGACGCGCCAGCTCGTGCTCGACGGCGGCGCTCACCGCGGGAAAGCCGCCGTCCCGCCGCGCGCGGGTGATCGCCCGGCGGATCCGCCGCGCGTCCGACGGGGCGAAGGCGGAGAGCGGCGGCGGATGGTCGATGCGCTCGCGGAAGGCGGGCGTCTCCGCCATCGGCACGAAGTCGTCGCACACCACCGGGATCCCCGCGCGCTGAAACGGCCGTGCGCGCCGGTCCACGTACCAGGCGACGGGGATCGACAGCCGCTCGGCCCATATCAGCCGGCGCGAGATGCCGCGGGACCGCCCCTCCGTAAGTGCGGCGTACAGCGGCATCCGCTCGCGGTTCAGCTTCGCCGCGTCGCGCATGTGCCTTTCCATGCAGCGGGAGGCCGGCGCCGCCGCGGCGGAATCCGCTGCGCGCGCGCCGACCTGCTGCGCGCGCGCGGCGGGGGGAGGGGCGACGGCGATCAGCACCGCGGCGGAGAGCGCGGCCGGCCGCATCCACCCGCACGGGCGCCGGATCTTCCCGCCCCGGCCGCGCTCGCCGATCCGCATCTTCAGTACGCGCCGATGTGCCACAGGTGCAGCGGCAGGACCATCGCCATCGCCACGCCGGCGCTCAGGGACTGCAGCCGCAGGTCCCACGGCGAAACGCCGGGCCAGACGGGGAGGCGGCGCACGCTCAGGTAGAGCGCCAGCGCGACCCCGCAGATCGCGCCCGCCGCCAGCAGCCCCGTCAGCGTGAGCCCGGCCGCTCCCACGGCCAGCGCCGCGGGCACCACGGCGAGGAACCCCAGGAACACCCCGCTGGTCGCCAGGCTCAGCGCCGCACGCCGCCGCCGCGGACGCACGGCCATCACGTGGGCAAAGCTGACGATGACGAGCTGCGCCGCCACCACGCCCACGAACGGCACGTACAGCGGGTCCGGCGCGGCCGGGCGCAGGGCGGGCCCCGCGAACCGCTCCAGCGCGTTGTTCAGGGCGAAGAGGAGGATGGGCACCAGCGCCACGTAGAACAGGCCCCGGATGTGATAGCGGCTGGGCGCGTCGGGCGCCACGCGGCGGACGACGGCGTGAAAGCCGGCGAACCAGAGCACCGCCAGCGCCGGGGCGAGGGTCCACTCGCTGCCGCCCAGCGCGTAGGCGCCGTACACAACCAGCGCCAGCCCCATCGCGCTGCTCATCGCCAGAAAGCGAAAGCGCCACGCCAGCAGCCCCACCAGCACCGTGATCAGCAGCTGCGCCGCCAGCTGCCGGGCCACGAATCCCGCGGGCTGGGGCGTCATCGCCGCCAGCAGCCCGTACGTCGCCAGGGGCGCGATCAGGTTGTCGCTCCCCTCCAGGCTGATCCCCTCGAAGATCGTCACCGTCAGCGCGACCTGCGCCGCCACCAGCACGCTGGCGCCCCGCCCCACGTCCGTCAGCAGCAGCAGGGGAAGGTGCACCGCCAGGAACGTGGTCAGAAAGAACGCGGCGGACCCTTCCAGGCTCCTCCTGTCCGTCTCCACCGCGTAGAACTGCCGGCCGTACTCCGTCCCCAGCAGCGCCGCCAGCGTGTCGGACACCATCAGCACCAGCAGGGAGATCAGGTAGAAGACGGGGCGATCCGCCGCCAGCAGAAAGACCAGGTAGATGGCGACGGGATAGTAGATGCCGCCCTGGGACCGCCGCTGCACGCCGTGGATGCCTTGCAGCAGCCCCATCCTGCGCGTCCCCCAGATGATCGCGGCGAACGCGATGCCCAGCGCCAGCACCGTCCAGTGCCGGGCGAACAGCCAGGGGAACCCCGCCGCCACCACGCCGCCCCCGAAGTGCACCAGCTTGCGCGTCCACTCCGTGGGGGGGTCCCACCGCCGCTTCCAGAGCTCGGCGGCGGCGAACAGCAGCAGCAGGAGGGCGGAGACCAGCGCCGCGCGCGCCGTCTCGGCCGCCGGGGTGCCCCACGGCGGAAGCAGGCCCGCCATCATGCCGCCGTCACCTCGTCCACGTGCAGCGCGCCGTAGAACCAGGCCAGGTCGCGCGCGTGCAGCGCGTCCGCCGTCCCGCGCAGCGCGCGCACGCGGCCGGCGAGCGCGTCGGGGCGGGCGCGCGGGACAAGCAGGTTCCAGTACACCAGCCGCGCGCCGGGCGCGGCGCGGTGCACCAGCGCGGCGTAGCTCCGCTCGTGCTCCGCCGGGCTCATGTACTCGAAGACGTCGGAGAGGTTGTATCCGTCGAACGGCCCCTCCGCGGCCGCCTCCACCGGCGCCCGCACCGGGCGCACGCGGTCCAGCCCCGCGCGGATGGCGTCGAACCACTCGGGGCGCAGGTAGCGCGGCAGGGCCTCGGGCGGATAGCTGCCCGTCATGATCCGGGCGAAGTACGGGTTGCGGTCGGTGGGCAGCACGGTGAGCGCGTGGCGCGTCCGCTCGAGGACGCGCGCCGCGACGGAGCCTTCCACGTGCGAGAAGAACGCCGGATCGCGCCCCGTGCGCCCCATCACCGCGCGGCTGAAGAACAGGCGGAAGAGCAGGCGCCACCTCCACGTGTCCCACTCGCGCGCGTAGAACGCCTCCCGCTCCGCGGGTGAGCGCTGCGCCATCAGCCGTTCGATCCGTCGGCGCGAGTGCACCAGCGGCAGGATGCGCGTGCGGAACCCCGCCAGGTAGCGCTCGAACCTGCCCGCGTGGATCACCCCGCCCGCGACCGCCTGCGGGTGCGCGTCCCAGAACGCCCGGGCGGACGGCGACAGCTCGGCGCGCAGCGCGCGGTACGTCCGCGCCCGGCACTCCGCCGCGGCCACGCCCAGGAACGCCAGCACCCCGGCGTGCTCCAGGCGCCGGAAGGCGGCCATCCGCAGCTCCAGGCAGGCGAGCTGCGCCGCGCTCAGGTCCGCCGCCACCACCTCGGCCGGATCCAGCGTGAGCAGTGCGAGCACGTTGTCCCCCGCGGACGCGACCGAGAGCAGGCGCCCCCCCGCCGCAACGGGCGCCAGCGCATCGCACAGCACGTCCGCGTCTTCCCACACGCTGGCGTAGCGGACGAAGGCGAACGACGCACGCTCCGCGATCCCCACCTACGCCTCCGCCGCGTCCAGCCGCCGGAGCGTGCCCGCCGTGCCGTCCATCTCCACCCGCTCGCCGTCGCGCAGCGCCTCCATCAGCCCCGGGATGCCCACGATGCACGGCAGCGCCAGCTCGCGCGCCACGATCGCGGAATGGCTGAGCAGCGAGCCGCGCTGCACCAGCACCCCCTTCGCCGCCGGAAAGATGAGCGTCCACCCTGGATCGGTGCGCTCCGCGACCAGGATGTGCCCCGCCAGCTCTCCCGCGTCGCGCGGGTCGCGGACGATGCGGACGGGAGCGCGCACCACGCCCGGCGAGCAGCCCGTGCCCCGCAGCTCGCCCGACGCCGGGGCACGCGCCACGGCGTCGTCCGCGAAGTCCCCCGGCGGGCCCCGCGTCTCGAAGCGGTCCGGCGGGGCCGGGGCGCGCTCGTGGGCGGCGAACTCGCGGCGGCGCAGCGCGGCCAGGGCGCGCAGGTCGGCGGTCGCGCCGGTGCCGTCCAGGTGCGCGAAGATCTCCTCCACGCGCAGGTAGAACACGTCGCGCGGCGCGTCCAGCCGGCCCGCCTCCGCCAGCCGGCCGCCGATGGCCAGAAAGATGCGCCGCACCGTCCCGAAGACCCGCGTCCGCTCGAAGCGCAGGTTCTCGCGGTCGCGGATGCGCGCCCGCGCCTGCCGCAGCACGGCGAAGAACAGGCGCCGCCGCACGCCGCCGAGCCGCGCCCGCACCGCCGCCTCCGCCCGGGCGCGCACCCGGACCGCGCGGCCGTCGGGGCGGGGGGCGCCGTCCCGGGCGCCGGTGCGGATCAGCCGGACGATGAACGACGGATCGTCGGCGTGCGTGAGCGTCTCCAGCTTCAGCTCGTTCGCGCAGCGGTCGCCGAAGCGTTCCAGGTACGCGCGCAGCTCGCCGTGGAACGCCGCGAAGCGGGGCTCCGACGCGAGCCGGGCCCAGGCGCGCGCGTCGTCCGGCTCGTCCGCCAGCAGCGCGCGGAGGGCGGGGTCCGCGGCGGCCCGGTCCGCCATCCGCGCCACGGCGCGCGCCGGTTCCGTGGAGATGATCCCGCCCTCGCCGCACAGCAGGTCGTTCGCGAGGGTCGGCGGGCAGCCGGGGAGCCACTTCTCCACCAGCCGCACCAGCACGCCGAAGAAGATCATCGCGAAAAAGTCGTTCACCAGCGGCGCGCGCCAGTGGCGCAGCAGCTTCTCCTCCAGCTCGCGGTAGAGCGCGGCCAGCTCGTCGGCGCTCCGGGTGGCGAGCCCGGCCCCCGCCAGCGGCGCGAGGGCGGCGTCCACACGGCCGTGGAACGCCGGCACCTCGCGCCGGAGCGAGCGGTGCGCCGCGGCCAGCCGCCACGCCATCTTCACCGTGCGGGCGGCGTCCTCCCCGCGCCCGGCCACCGCGGGAAGGGACGGCGGCTGGTCCAGCTTCTCGCGCACCCCCATCATCCGCTCCATGAACCCGCGGTTCACGGTGTACCCGGGCAGCAGCGACAGCACGCGGTACCAGTTCAGCAGGTTGTAGTACACGCGCCCCCGGACCAGCCCCAGCATGCCGGCGAACACGTGCCGGTGCCGCTCCAGCAGGGGCTCGCTCACCCCCAGCAGGCGGCAGAACTGCAGGTAGACCTGCTCGTAGACGGAGCGCGCGAAGCTGAAGGTGAGGGGGGTGGTGACGCCGCCGTAGCTTTCCACGATGTTGCTGTTGTCCCACAGCCGCCGCTCGCCGTCGTCCGCCGGGCCGGGCGCCTCCGCCCGCCCCGGCCCGGTGACGGGCCGCGCCTGCAGGATCCACAGCTTTCCCTGCCGCAGCGCCCACTCCACGTCCTGCGGCGCGCCGAACCGGTCGGCCAGCCTTTTCGCCGCGGCGGCGATCTCGCGCGCCTGCTCGTCTCCCAGCGCGCGGCGCGATCGGTCGGCGGGGGGGATGAACACCCACTCGCTCCCGCCGTCGGCGTGGAGGCGAAGCGCGCGCTCCTTGGCCGCGATCTCCGCCTCTACCGCGCCCGGTGCGCCTTCGGCGAACGAGACGCGATAGGTGTCCGCGTCCAGTTCGCCGCTCACCAGTCCCTCGCCCAGCCCGAAGACGGCGCTGACCACCGCGGTGGCCGCATCTCCGCTGACCGGATCGACGGAGAACGCCACGCCCGCGACCTGGGCGTCCACCATCCGCTGGAGGATGACCGCCATCCCCGGCGGCGAGCCGCCCTGCCGCGCGCGGTACGCCACCGCGTGGGCGCTGAAGGCGGAGGCCCACACCCGCCGCACCGCGTCCCACAACCCGGCGCCGTCCCCCTCCGCCCGCACCCCCAGCACGGTCTCGAACTGCCCCGCGAACGACGCCTCCGCCCCGTCCTCGTCCACCGCCGACGACCGCACGGCCAGCAGCGACCCGCGCAGCCCGGCGGCCTCCAGCGCGGCCAGCACCTCCGCCCGGAAGCCGGAGGGAAGCTCCATCTCCTGGATGCGGCCGCGGATGACGGCGGGATCGCCCTCGGCCAGCCAGGCGGTGTCCAGCACCAGCCGCCCGAACGCGCGCGCGGAGATGACGATCCACGGCGGGACCGCCACGCCGGCCCCGGCGAGCAGGGCCAGGCTGCGCGCCTTGCCTCCCACCTCGCACAGCGGCGGCGGCTCGCCGCCGGGACCGAGGACCAGGGAGGGCGCGACCGCCGCGGCGGCGTCCATCAGCGCACCAGCAGCGGCGCGAAGCCGAGCACGGCGTACGAGGCGAGCGTCCACACCCCGCTCGCCGCCTCGATGTGCCTGCCGCCCGCCCGCGTGGGCGTGCGAAGGAAGCGCAGGGCGGGGAACGCCGCCGCGGGAAGGAGCACGGCGAGCGCGGCGGCCGTCACCGTCCCCGAGCCAGTGGCGCGCGCGGCGCACCAGGCGAGCACGGCGGCAAGGACCAGCGCGGCGGCCCAGACCGCGGGCGCGGCGCGGAGGCCCCACGAGGAGGTGTAGGTGTCGACGCCGGCGCGCTCGTCCCCCGGCGCGCGGATCTTTCGCCCCACCTCGATCAGGATGCCGTTCATGAAGGCGAGGCCCAGGAAGGCCGCCAGGGCACGGGGGGGCGCCGCGCCCGACGCGAGCCAGTCCAGCCCGGTGAGGTACGCGAACAGCAGCGGCATGGCCCCCATGTGGCTGAGCAGGTAGGCGGCGGGGCGGGCGCGAAGCCACGCGGGCGCAAAGAACTCCCGCGCCATCAGCGCCGCCCACGCCGCCGCGGCGAGCAGCGCCCACAGCAGGGCCGGGGCGGCGAGCGCGTTGGCCAGGAGCGCCGCCGCCGCGAGCGCCCCGCCCACACGGCGCAGCTCCGCCAGGGAGACCAGGCCGCGGGGGACGGGAAGCTCGGGACGGAACCGCCGGTCCGCCTCCGCGTCCTTGTGCTCGTCGGCGACGCGCAGCAGGAAGAAGAAGGCCAGCGCGGTGGCGCACCCCACCAGCAGAACGCCCGCGCCGGGGAGACCCGGACGGCCGCGGGCCGCGCGGGACCAGGCCGCCGCGGACAGGGCGGAGAGGGTGATGAGCGGCAGGTACGCGGCCAGGGGGAACCGTTCCCGCTGGTACGCCCACAGCCGCGCCGGCACGCCGCCGGCCACGCCGGTCGCGGCGCCGCTCACCTGGCGGGCGCGCCGCGGCCCAGGGCGGCGTGCGCCCGCGCAAAGTCGCCGGAGCACAGGGCACCCACGATGGACAGCTCGCCGGCCAGCGTGAGCGCCGCGCAGATCTCCGCCAGCCGCGACGCGCGGCCGTCGCCCAGGCAGTCCATGATGCGCAGGCACTCCTGAGCGGTGGGGAGCCGCGTGCCGCCGCCCACGGAGCCGACGATCAGGTTGGGGAGGCTGACCGCCGCGTACAGGTCGCCCGCCTCCGTCAGCTCCAGCCGGGTCACGCCCACGCTGGCCTCGCTCACGCACGCCACGTCCTGGCCGCACGCCAGGAACAGCGCCGCGATGCCGTTTGCGATGTGGCCGTTCACCCCGATGGAGCCGGTGCGCACCCCGCCCACGAAGCTCACCCGCCAGTAGTCGCACATCCGCTCGGGCGTGGTGTGCAGCACCTCCGCCACCAGGGCGCGGGGAATGCTGGCCTCGGCCGTCACGCTGCGGCCGCGGCCCTGCATAAAGGAGAGCGCCGTCGCCTTCTTGTCCCCCGACATGTTGCTTTCCAGGAACCAGCAGCGCGGCGGCACCGGCGTGCGCGACAGGATCTCCTCGCACAGCGCCGCGGTGCAGAAGGTCACCATGTTCTGCCCGGCCGCGTCGCCCGTGTGGAACGCAAAGATCAGGTAGACGTGGTTGCCTTCGATGTGCGTGGCCACGTCCAGCAGGCGTCCGTGGCGGGTGACCCGCGCCACCGCGTCCTGCAGGCTCTCGAACTCGCCCACCGCCCACGCCGCGAAGTGCGCCGCCTGCGCCATCCGGTCGAACACGAACGCCGGCGCGCGCTGCACCTGCTCGGTGGTGGTCAGGCAGACGGCGCCGCCCGCGGCCGTCAGCAGCTGGGCCCCGCGGTCGTGGCTGGCCACCAGCGCGCCTTCGGAGGTCGCCAGGGGCACGTAGAAGTCGCCCCTCGCGTGTATCCCGTTCACGCGCAGGGGACCGATGAGCCCCACCGGCACCTGCGCCATGCCGATGTAGTTCTCGATGCTGCCGCGCAGCGTCGCCGGGCCCGGCCGCGGCGCGTCGCCCGTCAGGTGCGGGATGTCGACGCCCAGCGCGCGGACGTGCTCCACGCGCCGCGCGTGCGCGCGCGCGCTCCACTCGCGCGGAGCGGGCACGCGCGGCGGCGCCGGCCGCTCCTGCTGGGAGGTATCGGTGAGCAGGGCGACCACCTCGTCCGCGGGCCGCCCGCGCACGAGCCGCTCGGTCACGCCTCGGGCAAGGTGCTGGGGGATGGGCATCGGTGGTCCTGCGTGAAGGGTGCGGCGAGAAGATCAGCCGGCGGCGAAGCGTACGTCGGATCGGCCGGCCAGGGATGCGGTCGACCGCATCCCTGGCCGGCCGCGTGGACCCGGTCCCCGCCTCAGACCTTGCTGTGCGGCGTCTCCACCGTGCTTGTGCCGTCGGAGTGCGGCACCATGTGCATGTCGCCAAAGATGTGCGGCGCCTCGGCGGACAGGATCTCCAGCACGGCCGTGGCCAGCGTGCGGATCTCCACGTCGGCGCTGGCGCTGCCGCGCATCTCCATGAAGTGCCGCCACGCCCGCGCGTTGCCGGTCACCACGATCTTGGTCTCCGCACAGTTGGGGAGCACGGCGCGGGCCGCCTGGCGGGCGCGCTTCTTTCGCATCGTCGCCGGCCCGTCGTCGCCCACCTGGTCCGTCATCTCCTCCAGCAGCGCGCGGTAGCTTTCCAGCGACTGCTCGCACGCCGACTCCCAGATCTCGTACGCCCGCGTGCTCTCGCTGATCTCCGGCGGCTGCACGAACGCGATGTCGGATTCATCGACATAACGTTGGGACAACTGCGAAAATCCAAATCCGGCCCTGTGTCGGATGAGCTCGTGCGTCAGGGACCGGCTGATGCCTTCCAGCAGCAGCGTCCATACGGCGTGCTCCAGCACGCTGCCGTGCTTGGTGCGCAGGATGTTGGAGAGATACGCGTCGTTCGTCGTGCGCCCGGGAATGCTCTTGTGGCCGCCCTCCAGCCCCGCGTCCTCGCCGAACGAGAGGTAGCAGAGGCGTCCCGCGAACTCGGCGACCACCTCGCCCGGGACGTCGCTGTCACTCTCCCAGCGGATGTGCTCGGGATAGACGAACTGCTGGCGTGCCAGTACGGTGACGCGCGGCTCGCGGATGATCTGCATCAGGGGACGCGTGCTGGAGGGTGGACGCTGGGGCGGGGGTAAGCTAGGCCTCCCGACCGTGCGGGGGCAAGGCGGACGACGGCACTCGCCACGATCCGCCGCGCATCCTATTATCCGCCTGAATCGAAGCCCCTGGACCATCGCCACAGCGGAGCCGATGCGCATCGCGTCGATGCTTTCCAGCGCCACGGAGATCGTGTACGCGCTGGGCCTGCAGAACCACCTGGTCGGCATCTCGCACGAGTGCGACCATCCGCCCCAGGCGCTGCGCCTGCCGCGCCTCAGCCGCTCGCGCTTCGATCCCGCCGGCCTCACCAGCGGCGAGATCGACGCGGAGGTGCGGCGCTGCATGGTGGAGCACGGCAGCGTGTACGAGGTGGATGTCGACGCGCTGCGGCGGATCCGGCCCGACGTCATCCTCACCCAGGCCGTATGCGAGGTGTGCGCCGTCCCCACCGGCTCCGTGAACGACGCCGTCGCCGGGCTTCCCCACCCCCCCGCCGTCGTCTCGCTGGACGCGCACACGCTGGAGCAGATCTTCGCGACGATGCTGCAGGTGGCCGACGCCGCGGACGATTCGCGGCGCGGCGTGGAAACGGTCGCCCGGCTGCGGGCGCGCGTGGACCGGGTGCGCGAGGCGGTGGCGGGGCGCGCGCGGCCCCGGACGCTGGCGCTGGAGTGGCTGGATCCGCCGTTCGCGCCCGGACACTGGGTGCCGGAGATGGTGCAGACCGCGGGCGGCGACAACCTGGTGGGGACGGCGGGATCGCACTCGCTGGAGATCCCGTGGAGCCAGGCCGAGGGGCTGGACCCCGACCGGCTGCTCCTGGTCCCCTGCGGCTACGCCATGGACCGCGCCCGCCAGGATGCCGACGAGGCCCGCGCGCGTCTGTGGGTCCTGGCCGCGCCCGCCATCGACGCAGGCCGCGCCGCCGTGGGCGACAGCGCGTACTTCAGCCGCTCCGGCCCGCGCGTGGTGGAGGGGATCGAGGCGCTGGCCGCCTGGCTGCACCCCGACGCCGCCCTCACCCCGCCGCCGGGCCGCATCCTGGAAGGCTGGCGGTAGACCGCCGACCGCGTCATTCCCTTCTGAAACGGATCGAATTCTCCCCTTTCTCCCGCGCAGCGAGGGAGAGGGGCCGGGGGAGAGGGGGCCGGGGGAGAGGGGGCGTGTCGGGCGCCAGCTCGATGGCCCGTCGGCGCGGCTCCTGCCCTGCTCCGCCGTCCGATGATCGGCTGGAATGCTGGCCCCGACGCCCCTGTGGACGCACCTTGGACAGCAGTGAAAGGCGCGGCGCTTGCAAACCCGCGCGGCGACAGCACCCTGTGGCATCACGATTCCACCCTGCACCGCACCTGCGAGAGGGCGATCCATGCGACTTCCCACCCGCGTTCACGGCATGCTGGACTACCTGCTGGGGGCCCTGCTCATCGGCTCGCCCTGGCTGTTCGGCTTCGCGGATGGCGGCGCGGAGCAGTGGGTCCCGGTGGCGCTGGGCGCCGGCGTGCTGCTGTACAGCGTGTTCACCGACTACGAGCTGGGCCTCGTAAAGAAGCTGCAGATGCCCGCGCACCTGCTGCTGGACGCGGTGGGCGGGCTGGCGCTGGCCGTTTCGCCGTGGATGTTCGGCTTCGACGAGCGGGTGTGGATCCCGCACGTGGCCATCGGGCTGGTGGAAGTCGCCACCGCCGCCATCACCAACACCGTCCCGGGCTATGAGCGTCGCCGAGCGGGTCGCTGACGACGAGATCGTAGACCCGCTCTGCGAAGACGCGTCCGGGGCCGAGCCCCGGTCGCGCATCAGCGCATACGCCGAGACCGTGACCGGCGTGCACGCCTATCCGCTGGCGCAGGCGCTGGAGGTCATCCACCGCGGCCGCCCCGGCAAGCAGAAGGACGACCCGCCGCTCATCTGGATCGACATCGCCGCGCCCGGCGTGCCCGAGGGCGAGTTCCTGCGCGACCAGCTCAACTTTCACCCCCTGGCGGTGGAAGACACCGTCCGCGGCCGCCAGCGCCCCAAGATCGACCGCTACCCGGGCTACTTCTTTCTGGTGATGTACGCGGCGCGCATCAACCCCGAGCGCGAGCGGATGGCGCTGAACGAGCTGCACGCGTTCATCGGCGACAACTTCGTGGTCACGGTGCACGACCACCGCATCGAAGAGATCACCGAGGTCCTGGCCCGGTGGCGGGGCGCGCCGGACCGGTTTCGCGCGCCGGGGGTGCTGGCGCACGCGCTGCTGGACCTGGTGGTGGACGGCTACTTTCCCGTGCTGGACCATTTTTCGGAGCGCGTGGCCGAGCTGGAGACCGCCACGGCGGCGGAGAGCGCCACCCGGCCGCGCGAAGGGATGCACACCATCCTCACTATGCGGCGCGAGCTGGCGCTGTTCCGGCGGATGGTGGGCCCCGAGCGCGAGCTGGTGGGCTCCCTGCTGCGGCGCGACATCCCGTTCCTGCAGCCGGACATGATGCCGTACTTTCAGGACGTGCACGACCACGCCATCCGCGTGGCCGAGGAGATCGACACCCTGCGCGACCTGCTGAACGGCGCCATGGAGGGCCAGCTCTCGCTCGCCAGCCACCAGCTGAACGAGACCATGCGACTGATGGCGGCGTGGTCCATCATCCTGATGGCCATGGCCTGGATCGCCGGCATCTACGGGATGAACTTCCGCTTCATGCCCGAGATCGAGTGGCGCTACGGCTACCTGTGGGGGCTGGGGGTGATGCTGGTGGTGGGGAGCATCCTCTTCACGTACTTCAAGCGCAAGGACTGGGTGTAGCCGTCACCTGCGCTCAGGATTACGCCCCTCTCCCGCAACCGGGAGAGGGGCGTAATCGTCTGCGCGTGCGCCGGCGTGGGTCAGAAGGTCCCGACGTGTTCGACCGTGATCCCCGCGTGTTCTTTCCAGGTCGGCCGCGGTCCCACCTGGATGCGGATCTCCATGTCGAGCGCGTTCAGCATCCGCTCCAGCCGCTGGCGGCTGAATCGCGCGAGCTTTCCGCGCACCAGATCCGATACGTCGGGCTGCTGAAGGCCGAGCACTTCCGCCGCCTGCCGCTGCGTGAGCGCCCGATCACGGATCTCCTTGCGGATGAACCGCGCCAGCTCGGCCTTGGCGAGACGCTCCTCCGCATCGGCCATCCCCATGTCCTCGAACACGTTACCACAACTGTCGTGAACGGTCACGTCGTCGCTCATCTTTTCCTTCCCGGACCCGCATAGGTCCGCTGGTAATGCTCCGCGGCTGCGTGCAGCCGTGTGCGGATCAACTCCTTGTCCGGCTGCGGAGTGCCGATCCCGCTCTTCGCCTTCTTCTTGAATACGTGGAGCACGTAGACGGCTTCGGGAAAGGATACCGTGTACGCCGCCCGGTACGTATCCCCATCGTAGTCTTCGACCAGCTTCATCACCTCGCGCGGAACACCCTCGCCAAAGTGCCGGGCGCCGTACGGAACGTCGCCGTACTGCGCATCCAGCAGGGCCGATCCAAAGACATCCTGCACGTCGTCCGGGGTTTCCCGGAGGTCCTTGTGGCTCGAGCCCACGAAGTGCAGCGGCTTGCGTCCCGTATCCATCCATCATGATAGTAACGTTGCTATCAATCCGCAATCGTCCGGCTCACCCGGATCTTCGCCCTGGCCTCAAACACGGAACGCTGAAGCCCCGGCGGGCCGCAATGGTCCGCCGGGGCTCCAGACACGGGGTCGACCTCGCGATCAGTAGATGTACACCACGGTGCCGACCGGGACGTTGCGGTACATCCACATGATGTCGTCCTTGTACATGCGGATGCAGCCGTGGCTGGCGGCGGTTCCGATGGACCGCGGGTTGTCGGTGCCGTGGAAGTAGTACCCGTCGTACATCTCCAGCTTGGCCACGCCCAGCACGCCCTTGTGCTCGCGCTGCGGGCTGCCCCAGGGCGGGATGATGACGGTGTTGCCGCTTACCGGCACGCGCCCCGCCGGATACCCGGCCAGCGCCCCGGGCGAGGCGTTGCTCATGTCCCGGATCCCCATCCCCCGCTGGCGCGCGTACTCGATGTAGTGCCAGTTGGGCGGAACCCAGGTGGGGTTCAGCTCCTTGTGGGTGATGGCCATGCGCCCGCGCGGCGTGATGAAGCGCTTGGTGGTGCCGCCCATCACCAGCGTCTTGCCGCTGCCCACCGCCACCGGCGCCTTGTACAGCGTGTCGTCGCCGCGCAGGTACAGCATGCGGCGCTCCGCAAGGCTCACCACGATGTAGGGCGTGTTGCGCGGGGCCAGCTCCTCTTCCTTGGCCGCCAGCGCCCGCTCGCGCGCGGCGATCTGCGCCACCCGCTGCGCCTCCTTCTGCCGCACGAACTCCAGCGAGCGCGTGTCCTTGAGGTACGTCATCTCCGTCACCCGGCGGGTGAGCCGCTCGTTCACGGCCCACGCGGAGGTGGCGACGAAGAGGCCGGCGGCCACCAGCACCGTCAGCATCATCATCAGCGCGGTGCCGCGGTAGTCGTGGTAGATGCGGCGCACGCGGCCCTTGGGCGTGTAGTCGCGCCGCTCGGGAATGTCGTCCGGCCTGCGCGGCCTCAGCGGCTGGTTTTCATCCATCGGTCCTGCTCTCCTCCGGCCCCGCCTGCGCGGAGCCTAAAAATGGTCACACGGGTCAGTAGATGTAGACCGGCGTTTCCTCGCCCACCGCGTCGAAGATCGCGGCCAGGTCGCGGGCCCGGGCCATGAAGGCGCCCGGCTTCACCACGTCCTTGAGCGGCCCCGCCGACGGCTGGCTGTAGATCTCCGTCCCGTCGTCCAGCCGGATCACGTAGGTGCCCAGCCCGCCGCGGATCTTCCGGTCCGCCTCGGCCGGCACCGGCTGGCCCTGTCCCACGTACACCCACTCGGGGATGGTGTACGTGGGGGTGTTCTGCCGCTCCGCGATCTTGCGCTCGCCCACCGGCCGCACCAGCCGCCACGTGCGCCCGTCGGGCGCGCGGACGGTGCTGTCGGGGCCGATGGTGAGCCTGGCGCGGCGCAGCGTGGCGCGTCCCTGGCGCAGCTCCAGCATGGAGTCTTCCAGCACGATGGCCAGGTGGCGCTTGCGCGTCTCCAGCGAGCGGATGCGCATGTCGCGGCGCAGCACGGCCACGGCCAGTTGCGTGCGCTTCTGCTGGGCCTGCAGCAGCGAGTCACGGGTGGCGCGCTGCGCGGCCGTGAGCTGGTTGTTGAAGTGCTGGGTCTCGGCGCGGTAGCGGGGGACCCGCGATGCGATGGCCGCAGCCCCCGCGATGAACAGTCCCGCCACGGCCAGCGCACCCCAGAAGAACACCGGGTGCTCCCGGCGCAGGCTTCGCCGTGGGGTTCCTGGATCGCTCATCCTGCCGTTCGTCCGGGTGGTCGAATGAAAACTGGACCACCAGCAAGTAGCAAATGACGTTCCATCTGTTCCTTACCGCAAGGTTTGCATGAACTTACGCCGATTCCAGACGCGGGTTCCGCATCGTCCTTCGCGTGGCCGCGAGTAGCGGAGCGGGCCGCGCGTCCGCATCTTGTCCACCGGCAGCGGCGGATTTCGATGGACGGGGAGAAGCATGCATCGTACGTTCTGGACGCTGGGGTGCGTCTTCGGGTTCCTGGCGGTGGCGGCGGGCGCGTTCGGGGCGCACGCGCTGCGGGCGCGGCTGGGCGCGGAGATGCTGACGGTGTGGGAGACGGCGGCGCGCTACCAGATGTACCACGCGCTGGCCCTGCTGGCGGTGGCAATGGCGGCGGCGCGCTGGCCCGCGGGCGGATGGACGGCGGCCGGCTGGCTGTTCACCGCCGGGATCGCCGTCTTCTGCGGCAGCCTGTACCTGCTGGCCTTTACCGGCACGCGCTGGCTGGGGGCCGTCACGCCGCTGGGCGGGGTGTGCTTTCTGGCGGGATGGATCGCGCTGGCGCTGGCGGCGCGGAGTGCTTCGGCCGGCTGAACGGCGCCGGTGCTGTCCTGCATGCGGGACGGCTCCGTCACCACGGGCGTACGGCGGAGCTCCACGAAATGCGCGGGGGACTTCCGGAAGTGGGTGAATGGCAACATCTTGAAGGGGACGGCTCAACGCGGCGCGGGCCTTGACTGTCCGTGCAGCGCCGTCACCCCGCCACACGCACCGCGAAGATCGTCATGAAAGCCATCGCCGCGTTCGTCATGCTTGCCGCGCTCGCCGCGTGCGCATCCGCCGCCCCGCCCGCATCGGCCCCTTCCGCACCGGCCGAGCTCGAATCCGCCGGGCCGCTGAAGGCCGAGCTCGCCGAGGACGACCTGGGCGCGCGCGTGCGCCTGAGCGCCCCCGCCTACGTCGCCCTGTTTCAGGTGAGGCCGGGTTCCGGCGCCGTGCTGGTCTACCCGCGCGACGAGGCAGACCGCCCCATGCTGGGCGCCGGCAGCACCCTGATCGTCCCCCGCAGGCCCATCCGCGGAACGGCGGCGCAGTCGCCGAGCCCCAACGGCTACCTGTACCTGGTCGCCAGCAAGGCGCCGCTGGAGGTGGAGCAGTTCCAGACGGGCACCCGCAGCGTGCACGACGTGATCGGGATCGAGAACGCCCGGTCCAACGACCTGGCGGTGATCACGGAGTCGCTGGAGCTGGCGCTGATGAGCACGGACGCCACGGTCGCCGGCCCCTGGACCAGCGCCCTGCTCACCCCGTGGCAGCGCGTGACCACCCGCACGGTCGGCGCCCGCGGCGGCGGCGGCCAGCGGAGCATGGCGGTGGACTGCCCCAACGGCAGCGTGGTGCTGTCGGGGGCCACGGGCAGGGGGTGCAACGGGCCCGGCAACGGTCCGGGCGTGGCCACCACGCCGGCGGAGCGCCGCGCCAACCGGCCCAACGCGGGCGGCCGCACCGGCGGCACCGGGGGCGCGGGCACCGGCGGAGGGAACACCGGCGGCGGCGCCAAGCCCGGCGGAACGAACAACTGAGGCCGGACCGACTCGAGGGATCTCGCACCCTGCCGCCGACCGCGCGGCAGGGTGCGCGGCTTTTTTGTGGATGAGGGGACGGATGGACCTGCGGGAGCTGGAGAACGAGCTTACGGCGTGCCGCGCGTGCCCGCGGCTGGTGGAGTGGCGCGAGCGCATCGGCGTGGAGAAGCGGCGGGCGTTCCTGGACCAGGAGTACTGGGCCCGGCCCGTGCCTGCGTTCGGTGATCCCAACGCGCGGCTGATGGTGCTGGGGCTGGCCCCGGCCGCGCACGGCGCCAACCGCACCGGCCGCATGTTCACCGGCGACCGCAGCGGCGACTTTCTGTACGCGGCCATGCACCGCGCGGGGTTCGCCTCGCAGCCCACCTCCACGGCCCGCGCGGACGGCCTGGCGCTGCGCGACGCCTGGGTCACCGCCGCCGTGAAGTGCGCCCCGCCCGACAACAAGCCTCTCCCCGACGAGCGCGACGCCTGCGCCTGCTTCATCCGCCGCGAGCTGGCGCTGCTTCCCGGCGTGCGCGCCATCGTGTGCCTGGGCGGCTTTGCGTACGAGGCCGCGGTGCGGCTGCTGCGCGGCGCCGGCTACGCCCTCCCCCATCCGCTCCCGAAGTTCGGCCACGGCGTGCTGGTGCCGGTGCAGGGCGGACCCACGCTGGTGCTCTCGTATCATCCCAGCCAGCAGAACACCTTCACCGGGCGCCTGACCCCCGCCATGCTGGACGACGTCTTCGCCGCCGCGCGCCGGGTGATCGACGCCCGGGAGTGAGGGCGGCAGGCTGACGCACGTCCGCACTCTCGCACTCTCGCACTCTCGCACTCTCGCACTCTCGCACTCTCGCACTCTCGCACTCTCGCACTCTCGCACTCTCGCACTCTCGCACCCTCGCACCCTCGTATCGCCGTACTCCCCGCTCCCGCCCCGAAACCCCATGCCGCGCAACGGCGTACGGTTGACACGGCGGGAAGGCGCTTCTAGCTTCGATGGCGCCAGAAGTTTCCTCCCCGCCCCGATTTCCTCCACTCCGGGGACCATTCCGTGAGCACCATGTTCTGGGTGTCCGCCCTCGCCGGCGGAGGCTTCATCCTGCTTCAATCCCTGATGGGGTTGATGGGGATGGACGAGGACGGCCACCACGACCACGCCATCCATGCCGGCGAGGGGCTGAACCTGCTGAGCCTGCGCGCCGTTGCCGCGGGCCTCTGCTTTCTCGGCCTCACCGGCCTGGCGGCGCTGGAGTGGGGGTTCCCCCGCCTGCTCGCCCTTCCCGCCGCCACGCTGGTGGGGGTGGGCGCGGCGCTGGGCGTCGCCTACGTGATGCGCGGGATGAAGCGGATGGAAACCGACGGCGTGCTGCGGGTGGAAGGCGCCGTTGGCCACCCCGCCACCGTCTACCTGAGCATTCCCGGCGGACGCGGCGCGCCGGGCAAGGTCCACCTGTTCCTGCAGGGGCGGACCGTGGAGATGAACGCCGTTTCCCGCGATCCGCTCCCCACCGGCGCCTCCGTGATGGTGGTGGACGTGGTGGATCCCGACACCCTGGAAGTCGCCCCTCAACCCCAGCTCGGAGCGGTCGCCGATGCCTACTGAGATCTCTTACACGATGCTCCTCGCCGGCGCCGCCGTACTGGTGGTCTTCTGGCTGGCAATGTTCTTCGTCTCGCGGTACAAGCGATGCCCGGCCAACAAGCTGCTGGTCATCAGCGGCCGGGTGTCGGGCGGCGAGTCGGCCAAGTGCATCAGCGGAGGCGGCGCCCTGGTGCTGCCGGTGGTCCAGGAGTACGACTACCTGAGCCTGGAGCCGATCCAGATCGACATCCCGCTCAAGGACGCGCTCAGCTTCGAGAACATCCGCGTCAGCGTGCCCAGCGTGTTCACCGTGGCCATCGGCACGGAGCCGGCGGTGCGGATGAACGCGGCGGTGCGCCTGCTCAAGCTGACCACCGAGCAGATCAAGCGGCAGGCGCAGGACATCATCTTCGGCCAGCTGCGCCAGGTGATCGCGTCCATGCGCATCGAGGAGATCAACCGCGACCGCGACAGCTTCCTGCACAACATCCAGACGTCGCTGGAGCCGGAGCTCAGAAAGCTGGGCCTGGTGCTGCTGAACGTGAACATCACCGACATCAACGACGAGTCGGGGTACATCGAGGCCATCGGCCGCAAGGCGGCGGCCGAGGCGGTG
>DASUVG010000084.1:0-15184 GCA_036379135.1 Longimicrobium sp. | reverse complement strand
GGGGCTGGCCATCCACGGCACCGACAAGCCGGAGCTGCTGGGCCAGCGCGTGTCGCACGGCTGCATCCGCCTGGCCAACGCCGACGCGCTGCGCCTGTTCCACAACGTGCAGGTGGGGACGGAGATCGTGATCGTGGGCGGGCGCAACATCGAGCCCGCGCCGCCGCCGCGCCCGTCGTCCTCCTCCGCGCGCCGCAGCGGCCCGCCCCCGCGCGATCCGCTGATCGTACAGCTGGAGGAGGAGGAGACGTACGCCCTCCTGGAGCGGCTGGACGACGAGCTGTTCACCGCCGTCGCGGCCACGGGCGCGGCGACCCGGTGGCACCAGGTGGCCAGCGTGCTCCTGCTGCGCGGCGCCAAGGACGGCGACGACGACGCGCTCACCGGCGTGCTGTCGCGCGTGACGGAGCTGGGCGCCGGCCCGCTGCGCGAGGAGTACGCCACCTTCCTGGCCGACGCCTTCAACCAGGGCCCGCTGCGCACCCTGGAGGCGATGGCCGCCATGGACCGCGACACGCGCACCGCCGTGGCGCGCGCCATCGTGGAGAGCAGCCTGGGCCTGTACCCCGGCGATCCCACCAGCGTCTCCGCGCCCTGGCCCACGCGCCGCGCGCCCCGCACCGCCGTGCGCCGCGGCGCCCAGCGCGCCTGGGACGCGCTGCAGACCGCCGAGGGCGCGTACCGCGAGCGGACGGGGCTGGCGTCGCGGTAGGGACCCTCACCCGCTCGTTCAGGCTCGTACCCTCTCCCGCAGCGGGAGAGGGTACAGTACCAGATTCGGGGAAAAGTGTGACTTCCTGAGGGAGCGCACGCGCAGATCCTGCCGCCTGCACCGATTCCGGCGCGCGACCGAAGGACCTCCTCCCGGCTGCGCAGGGGCCGGATCACGACGCGAAACCACCCCTTCGCTCTGCTGGCGAGGTCCTTCGGTCGGCGCGCCGGGTTCCCGGTCGAGGCAGGGTTCAGCGCGGCGCCTCCCTCAGGAAGTCATGCACCCTATTGCCGGATTGGGTATAACGGCGCCGATGCCGTGGTCTGCAGTTGAAGCCCCGCGCTGCTTGCGGGGCTTTGCGCTCTTACAGCCGCGGTTTCACTTCACCGCCCGAAACGGAAGCCGACCGACGACAAAAACCCGCGGCGAGCGCGGTGCTCGCCGCGGGTTCTCCGTTGTGGATCCAGCCGATGCTCCGCCGCCGCTCAGCTCTTGGCGGGCGACTGCACGGGCGGCACGGTGCGCAGGTAGAGCCAGATGGCGTGCAGCTCGGCGTCCGTGTGGCGCGCCATGGACTTCCACGGCATCGCCTCGTTGATCCTGGTGCCGTCCGGACGCGTGCCCGTGCGGATGGCGCGGGTGAAGTCCGCCTCGCTCCACCGGCCGATGGCGCCCGCCGGGGTGATGTTCGGCGCGTTGGGCTCGTCGGGGCCGTGGCCGGGGGCGCCCACCAGCGTGGGGCCGTGGCAGCCGCGGCAGCCGCCCACGCTCACCAGGTACTGGCCGTACTCCACCGTGGGCCCCACCGGCGGCACCGACGTGCGGGAGGCGGGCGGCGTGTCGTGGTCGATGCGCGCGGCGGGGATGAGCGGCGCGCCGAACGTGACGAGTCCGCGGCCGATCGGACCCAGCTTCCTCGCCGGGAGCTCGCGGTCCACCGGCGGCAGCGAGCGCAGGTAGGCGATCATGGCCGCCACGTCCGCATCGCCCAGGTTCTGATACTCGTCCGACGGCATGATCAGCAGACCGCGTCCGTTCTTTCGCACCCCGTGGCGGATGGCGGCCTCGAGCTGGGCATCGGTGTAGCCGGCCAGCACGCCCCCCTTGCCCGTGGTGAGGTTGCTGGCGCTCAACGTGCCCATGGGGCCCGGCTCGATGAAGATCTTGCCGCCCAGATCCTCCGTGTGGCAGTCGGCGCACTTGGTCACCGCCCGCACCAGGTGCTCGCCGCGCGCGATCTGCGCCGGGTCCTTCGTAACGGCGAGCGACGTGACCGCCGCCACGTCGTACGTCTTGCGCATCCGCGCCTCGCTGACGCCAAAGATCACGACGGCCAGCAGCACGATGAGCGAAACGAGGCCGAGCGCAATGCGCTTGATCCACTTCATGG
Organism: Longimicrobium sp.; assembly: GCA_036379135.1. Taxonomy (GTDB): domain Bacteria; phylum Gemmatimonadota; class Gemmatimonadetes; order Longimicrobiales; family Longimicrobiaceae; genus Longimicrobium. Next base: position 13,082 of record DASUVG010000084.1, on the reverse strand, counting down.
GCAAATCTCCGGGAGATGCGGACGGGCGGGCGGCACGCGGCAGAAAGCCGGGACCGGGGACTGCGGGGTGCGGGCGCGCGAGGGACGCTGCTGCGCCGGCAGGAGGCACAGGATAATCGGATGGCGGGCGCCAGTCAAGAAAAATCTGACGGCGTCATCCCCATCCGCAGGCTTGCCATCCACATGGCGCCAGCGCGCTTGCGCGTGGATGACCGTACGCCGCGATGTCCGGCGGACGGGGGCCGGCGGCGAAGGATTCCTACCGCTGGGACAGCTCGGCGGCCAGGCGCTCCGCGCGGTGCTCGGCATCGCGGCGCTCGTCGGCCAGGCAGCTGTCCTCCAGCGCCTCCAGCAAGTCCAGCAGCGCGCGTCGGTCCTTCTTGCCCAGCCCCGAGACGGCGCGCCGCATCCGCTCGCCAAAGCCGGGGTGCGCGGACGCGGCGACCTCTTCGCCGGCGGGGGTGAGCGCCGCCACCCGCGTGCGGCGGTCGCCCGGCACGTCGCGGCGTTCCAGCAGCCCGCGCGACTCCAGCCGGCTCACCAGGTACGTTGCGCCGCCGCTGGAGACGCGGACGCGCCGCCGCACCTGCCCCACGCTCAGCGGCCCCTTTCGGCGCAGCGTCTCCAGCACCTCCAGCTCGGCGATGCTCAGCCCGTGGCGCGCCGCCTCTTCGCCCGCGGCGGCGGACATCGCGGTATGGGCGCGGTCCAGCGCCCGCCACAGCTTGAGTGGCAGGGCGCCTGCGTCGCGCTCCGGGGGCGGGTCTTCGCGGGTTCGATCGGCCATGGCTCCGCGCCAAGCTAGCCGCTCCCGGATCGGCGGCCAAGGCCGTCGATCACGTCCCACCATCCGTCGTTCCGAAGGAGGCGCCGCGGGAAAACCGTCCCCGCTCCGCATGGCGGCGGCGTTCGGCCTTTGCGGGCCGGCGCCATCGCGATGTACGTTGATCCGTGCGTACTTTCGTACTTTCGCACTCTCGCACTCTCGCACTTCCCGACCGTGCAACGCGCCCAGGAGCTCATCCGCGTCCTCCGCCTGCAGCCGCACCCGGAGGGAGGCCACTTTCGCGAGATCCACCGGTCCACGCTGGGCGTGCGCCCGGAGGACGGCCGGCGCACCCGCAGCGCGCTCACGCTGATCTACTTTCTGCTGGACGCGCACGGACACAGCCGCTGGCACCGCGTCACGTCGGACGAGACGTGGAACTACATCGAGGGGGCGCCCCTGGAGCTGTTTCGCGTGGACGCGGCGTTCAGCGAGTGCGAGCGGATGCTGGTGGGCGCGCTGGCGGACGGGGCGGAGCCGGCGCGCGTGGTCCCGGCCGGGCACTGGCAGGCGGCGCGCACCACCGGCGCCTACACGCTGGTATCCTGCGCCGTGGGCCCCGGCTTCGACTTTGCCGACTTTGCCATGCTGGCCGACCATCCCACGGACGCGGAGCAGATGCGGCGCCGCTTTCCGGGCGTGGCTCCGCTCGTGTGACCTCCATCCATCCGCACCGTTCCCGATGACCCGGATGACGACGACGATCCGCCGATCCATCACCCTGGCGGCCGCGCTGCTGGCCGGCGCGTGCATGGAGCCGCGGCCAGACTCCAGGCCGGCGGCGGCGCAGGGGCCGCTCACGCGCATCGCCTTCGGCTCTTGCAGCGACGAGACCCGGCCGCAGCCGCTGTGGATGCCCATCCTGAACCAGCGGCCGGGGCTGTGGATCTGGCTGGGCGACAACGTATACGCCGACACCGACGACATGGGCGCCATGCGCCAGGCGTACGACAACGGCAAGGCGAACCCCGGGTACCAGGCGCTCCTCTCCACCACCCCCGTCATCGGCACCTGGGACGACCACGACTACGGGCTGAACGACGGCGGCCGCGAGTGGCGGATGAAGGCGGCCGCGCAGCAGCTTCTGCTCGACTTTCTGGACGAGCCCGCGGACAGCCCGCGCCGGCGCCGCGAGGGCGTCTACGCGTCGTACACGTATGGGCCGCCGGGGCGGCAGGTGAAGGTGATCCTGCTGGACACGCGCTACCATCGCGACCCGCGCGACACCGTCCGCTTCACCGGCGACGTGCTGGGCGAGGCGCAGTGGGCGTGGCTGGAGCGCGAGCTGCGCGGCAGCACGGCGCAGGTGCACCTGATCGGCAGCAGCATCCAGGTGGTGCCCGAGGAGCACCGGTTCGAGAAGTGGGCCAACTTTCCCGCCGCCCGCGAGCGCCTGTTCCGGCTGATCGGGCAGACGCGCGCGCCGGGCGTCGTCTTTCTGAGCGGCGACCGCCACATCGCCGAGATCTCGCGCGTGGACGGCACCGCGGCGGGATATCCGCTGTACGACGTCACCTCCAGCGGTCTTACCCACACCTGGCGCACGGACAACCCCGAGGCCAACCGCCACCGCATCGGCGAAAAGCTGGTCGCGCTCAACTTCGGGATGCTGGAGATCGACTGGAACGCGCGCCCCGCCACCCTGCGCTTCACCATTCTGGACGACCGCGAGCAGGTGCGCCTGGAGCGGACGATCCCCCTCTCCGAGCTGCAGCCGTAAGGGGATGATCGCCGGCGTGGCATGAATCCTCCCCCTGCCACTGCGTTCCGGCGGAGCGGAGGCGGGTACCTGGAGAGAGGCAGATGACGGACGTCGGCACATCATCCACCGCGCCGATGCGGGTGGCGGTCAGCGGAAGCACGGGGCTCATCGGCAGCGCGCTGGTGGAGCGGCTGCGGCGCGAGGGGCACACCGTCGCGCGGCTGGTGCGCTCCGGCAGGAACGCCGGCGCCGGCGACGTCGCCTGGGATCCCGACGCGGGGACGATCGACGGGGCCGCGCTGGAGGGGGTGGACGCGGTGGTGCACCTGGCCGGTGAGAACGTGGGGACGCGCTGGACGGAGGAGCGAAAGCGCCGCATCCGCGACAGCCGCATCAACGGCACGCGCCTGATCTCCGACACCCTCTCGCGGCTGGCGCGCCCGCCGCGGGTGCTGGTGCAGGCCTCCGCCACCGGCATCTACGGCGACCGCGGCGACGAGGCGCTGGACGAAAGCTCCGCGCTGGGCACCGGCTTTCTGGCGGACGTCGGCCGCGACTGGGAGGGCGCGTCGGGCCACGCGGAGGCCGCGGGGATCCGCGTGGTCAAGCTGCGCATGGGCGTGGTGCTGGCGCCCAAGGGCGGGGCGCTGGAGAAGCTGCTGCTGCCGTTCCGCATGGGCGTCGGGGGGCGGATGGGCACCGGGCGACAGTGGATGCCCTGGATCTCGCTGGACGACGCCGTAGAGGTCATCCTGCGCGCCATTCGCGACGACCGGCTGCGCGGCCCGGTGAACGCCATCGCCGGCTCCGTGCGCAACGCCGACTTCACCGAGGCGCTGGGCCGCGCCCTCCACCGCCCGACCCTGTTCCCGATCCCCGCGTTCGGCATGCGCGCGCTGATGGGCGAGATGGCGGACGAGGCGCTGCTCGCCAGCCAGCGCGCCGAGCCGGCCCGCCTGCGGGAGATCGGCCACGTCTTCCACCACCCCACCCTCGACACCGCCCTCGCCGCCGCGCTGCGACACGGCTGAGCTCGGCTTTCGGGAAGATTTTCGGCCCGGCGCGTCGTCACGATGCGCCGGGCCGATTGCGTTCCAGGGGATCGGCGGCTGCGCTTCCGGTCTCCGATTACCAGATCCGGCAATAGTGTGCATGACTTCCTGAGGGAGGCGCCGCGCTGAACCTTGCCGTGACCGGGAACCCGGCGCACCGACCGAAGGACCTCGCCAGCAGAACGAAGGGGCTGGTTCCGCGCCCTGATCCGGCCCCTGCGCAGCCGGGAGGAGGTCCTTCGGTCGCGCGCCGGAGCCGGTGCAGGCGGCGGGATCTGCGCGTGCGCTCCCTCAGGAAGTCACATTCTTTTCCCGCATCCGGTATGAGCGACGGAGGGCTACGCCGGGCCCAGCACCTGCCGGACGAGGCAGGGGACGTCGGAGGGCGGCAGAGGGATCGCCGTCATGAGCCGGCGGTAGAAGATCGGCCCGGAGAGCGCCAGCGCCGCCATCTCCGGATCGAGGTGCGCGGGCAGCTCCCCCTCCTCGATCCCCTTCCTGATGACGGCCGTCAGCGCCGACCGGCGGCGGTCACTGTACTGGTGGAGAAAGTCGGCGATCTGCGGGTTGCGCTCCGCGGCCTCGATCAGGCCCGGGATGCAGGCGGAGAGAACCGAATCGGAAAGCGCGGCCGCCAGGTGCTCCAGCAGCCGTTCGATCCGCGCCCGCGCGGGTCCCGCGTCGAGCTCCACGTCGGGCTGGCGGTTCAGCCCTTCCAGGGCGTCCCGGAGCAGGGAGAGCTTCGTGGGCCAGTATCGGTACACCGTGCTCTTGGAAACGCCGGCCGCTTCCGCGACTCCCTCCATCGTGAAGTTCGCGAAGCCGCGGTCCGCCAGCACGGACAGCGTCGCCGGGAGCACGGCGTCGCGCGTTCGCTGAATGCGAGGATCCATGCCGTTCAAGCTAATCGCCGGCGGCGGACTTGTAAAACGGTACCGTTCTACTTATGATGTAGAACGGTAGCGTATCACAAGTCTCCGAGGAGGGCCTCCCATGGCAGCCATCCGCTACATCGTCCACGACGTGGAGCGAGCGATCGGGTTCTACCGGGACCTCCTGGGTTTCGAGGTGGAGATGCACCCCGCGCCGGGCTTCGCGGCGCTGAAGCGGGGTGATCTGCGGCTCTTCCTGAACGCGCCCGGTGCCGGGGGAGCCGGACGGGCAGGCGGGGCGCCGGAGCCTGGCGGCTGGAACCGCTTCCAGATCGAGGTCGAGAACCTGGAAGCGTTCATCGATCCGCTCCGGAAGTCCGGGGCCGGCTTCCGCGGCGAGCTCGTTGAGGGCCAGGGCGGCTCTCAGATCCTCGTGGAAGATCCCTCCGGGAACGTGGTGGAGCTGTTCCAGCCCAGGGTCCGCCCGGAGGCCGCGCCAGGGGGATGAACGCGAGCGGGGGAAGGCATCCGCCCTCCCCCGCTCGTTCGTAGGACGATCCACCGGCTACAACTCCTGCTGCGCCGCCACCACCTCGGCGGGCGTCCGGCCATCGACCCGCGGATGCGGCGTGGTCTCCCACTCGCGCTGCAGCGCCTCGAGTTCCTCCTCGAGCACCGCGTGGTCGACCTCTCCGTTACGTACGATCCCCTCGAACCACAGCAGCCAGCGGCGCTGCAGTTCCTGCCGCAGCTGGGCAACCTCGATCGTCATCAGCTCCGGCCAGCCGCCGGGCACGCCGGGGCTGTCGTCCACGGGCAGCAGGACGCGTGTGTTCAGGTACTCGTAGATGTCGTACGACAGGATCTTGAGCGTGTCTTCCAGCGGCTCGTCCTGCTCGCGCGCACGAGCCTCGATCCCCTCCAGCTCCTCCAGCACACCGGACGCGAACGGGTAGCGGATCCCCTCCCGCTCCTCCAGAAAGCGGACGATCACGCGCATGGAACGCGGCAGCTCGCGGATGGCGCCGACCGTCGCGTCAGCCTTGCGGGGGTAGTAGTTGTACAGGAACAGCCGCAGATCATACTCCGTCACCGCGCCGGCGGGGAGAATCCTTCCCAGGAAGTCGGCCCAATGCCGTGCGTTCTGCCGGTCTGCCTCCTTCTCCACGTCCGAACGCTCCTGCCCCTCCAGCCAGCCCACGAATCGGCCGAACCGTTCCTCCTCCGCGGCCTCCACCTGCAGCCCCTGCTCGTCCGTATCCCACGCGCGGAGACCAGCCTCCAGCTCCGCACCCGGACCCTCGGGACCGATCGGCTGCGCCTGGTCCGGAAACCGGAACCAGTCTTCGCGGCTCTCGACTTCGGCCTCGGGATCGAACGGCGTCACGGCCACCCCCGTCTCCGCCAGCGTGTCGCCCCCGCAGGCGTGTACCGCGATGGCGCGCAGGGCAAGCGTCGCCAGCCGCACGTCGCGAGCGGTCACGCGGCGGCCGGGGAGCCCGAACCCGAACAGCCGCGGATACGCACGCGAGCCGGCGATGGGCCACCGCGCAGCGGCGATCTCGCGCTGCATGGGGCGCGTGAGCTCGCTCTTGCGGTCAAAGTCTACGGTGATCGAGAACCCGATCGCCTCCAGGGCGGCCTCCAGTGAGTTGTCCGCCGTCAGGATGTCCGCCAGGTCGCTGGGCTGGGAGTACAGCGCCAGCCCGAAGCTCTCGCCCATGGAGCCCATCACGCTGGCGGCCCACTGGTGCCGTTCGGGCAGATCCAGCCCCGGCAGATGCTCGTGGGACTCGCGTGGCAGGTCCAGCAGAAAGGGGCCTTCGGTCTCTTCCGACGCCCAGGGCGCGGCGGCGTAGAACGCTGCCGCGGCTTCGTGAAAGTCCGCCAGCTCGTGTCCGGAAGCCTCCGTCTCGCGCCAGGTCAGGGCGACGGCCATTTTCCCCTGCGAGACGCCGGGATCCACGCTCGCAAGCGCTTCATTCATCGCCTCGAACAGGTCTTCCGGATCGCCGTACTCCACCCTGACGCCGCGGCCGACCAGCTCGTGCCCCAGTGCCTCCACGAGTTCTTCGTGCGGCACTTCCAGCCGCCTGGGAAGCACGCCCACCACGCGCGTGGCGGCGTTCACCGCGGCGGCAACGGCCCGGGCCCGCTCGCCGGGGCCCGCGGGGCGGTAAGGAAGCATTTCGCTGTGGACCACGAACCCCGCTGCGGTCACCATCACCAGCGACGGCACGGCGTCAGGAGACTTTCCGAAGTACCCCGGCGTCGGCGCCAGGTCGGCCGCCCACACCTCCGCCTCGCGCGCGGCCGCCGTCCACGTCGCCTCCGCTTCGTCGAAGGCATCTTCGCCGATCAGCGCTCGTGCCCTGGCGCGGACTTCATCCTGCACCTTGCAGCACGCCTTGTACTTCTTTCCCGAGCCGCAGGGGCAGGGATCGTTGCGGGCGATCTTCATCGTACGCGCGGTGTCTGATCAGGTATGTGCACAAAGGCGAGCGGGGGAAGGCATCCGCCCTCCCCCGCTCGTTCCAGGTCCAAAGATCCGCATCTGTGCCGTCAGCTCAGCAGGCGCAGGGGCATCACCAGGCACAGGTAGTCGGGCGTGTCCTCGTTGCCGATGGGCATCATGGTCGCCGCGCGCTCGGGCGCCTTGAAGCTCATCTTCACCTCGTCCGTGGGCATGTAGCGCAGCAGCTCCAGCAGGTACTGCGCGTTGAAGCCGATCTCCAGCGGCTCGCCGTCGAACTCCACCGGCAGCTCTTCGGTCGCCGTGCCCACGTCCGGCGTCTCTACCGCGAACCGCAGCATGGGCCCGCCCAGCGACAGGCGAATGCGGTGGGTCTGGTCGCTCGCCACGATGGCCATGCGCCGCACCGCCGCCTGCAGCGCGCCCTTGTCGGCCACCATGTGCTTGTCGTTGTCGCGCGGGATGACCTGCTCGTAGTTCGGGTACGGCCCCTCGATCAGCCGCGTGTAGATCTGCACGTCGGTGCCGCGAAAGCCGATGTGGTTCTCCGAGCGGCCCACCTCCACCGTGTCGTCCTTGCGAAACAGCCGCTGCACCTGGGCCAGCGCCTTGGGGTGGACGATGAAGTCGCCCGCCGGCGTGCCGTCGCTGCCCGTGGTCTCCACCGGCAGCGTCATCTTGGCCAGGCGGTGGCCGTTGGTGGCCACCATCCGCATCTCGCCCTCGCCCAGCTGCCACAGCACACCGTTCAGGATGGGCCGCGTCTCTTCCGTGGACGCCGCGAACGAGACGGAGTTGATCAGCTGCGACAGGCTCTCGCCCGTCACCCGCCAGCTCTCGGCGAAGTCCACGTTGGGGAACGCGGGGAACTCGTCCTTGGGCAGGCCGTTCAGCCGGTAGCGCGTTCGGCCGCTGGTGATCTGGATGGCGTCGCCCTGCGTCCCGAACTCCACCGCGCCGGGAAGCTCGCGGGCGATCTCCTGGAGCTTTTTGGCCGGCGCGGTGATGGCCCCCGCCTCGGCTACGTCCGCGGCCACGCGCACCGAGACCGCCGTGTCCAGGTCGGTGCCGCTCATCCGAACGGCGCCGTCCTCGGCCTCGATGAGGATGTTGGAGAGCACGGGCAGGGTGGTACGCGACGGAATGCTCCCCGCCACGGCCCCCAGCCCCTGCTGCAGGTTCTCACGCGTGATCGTGAATCGCATACGGTTCTGTTCCGCGAATCGCCTGGGGTTGACCCGGTTCTCCACGAGGAAGGCTTACTTCCTCAATAGAGATATACAAATCAGTAATAACAGTAGAGGGTGTGGGAACGTGTACATCTCGCCCCCGGCCCTCCGCATCCGCCTGTGCCGCAACCACCTGCGTGCCCTGACCCCTCTGTGGAGAACGTCTGTGGGAAACCCCGGTTGTCCCCAGCCCGTCCACGTTCCCACAGCCGAGGCGTGAACTCCACAACTTGTCCCCATACTGTCCACACCGGTTGTCCACGCCGTTCCCCGACGCATGTACGGGGTTCGTGCAACGCTGTCAAGCTCCGTTCCCTTCGTTCCCTTCCGGCGCCGCGCCGGCAAGAGAAGGAACGGTGGCGAGCGATGCGGATCCGCATGCTCCGGCCGGCATCGGCACGGGGCGGTTGAAACCGCGGCTGGAACCTCACAAAGTCCACCTGCGTGGACTCGGCGGCCGGGCCCCGTGCGGCGGCCCACGCACCTGCGCGTCCGCTGCCCGTGCTCGAATCACGTCGTCGAGCCCGGCACGCTCGGCCGCAGTCCGCGAAGGCGGACTTCGCGTTCTTCCAGCGGCGAATTCATTCGCTCCTGGAGCGGACCCGCGCCATTTCCGTGGACGTGCGCCGGAAACTCGCACTCGGACGCGCATCCCTCACGCAGCGCGCCGCGGAGCTCCGGCTTCCACCCACACCCTGCCTCGTCCCGCCGCCGTACGCGCCAACCTCGTGCGTCTCCCGTACCCTCCTACCCTCGCCCCTCCGTACCGCTCGTCTACGCCCGAAGCGAATCCCGCAACTCGCCCACCCGACGCCGGAAGGCCGGGTCCGCGGCCATGTCCTCCTCCACCTTGGCGACCGAGTGGATCACCGTGGAGTGGTCGCGCCCGCCGAACAGCTTGCCGATCTCCACCAGCGCCAGGTCGAACATCTCCTTGATCAGGTACATCGCCACCTGTCGCGGGATGGTAAGGTCCTTGGTGCGCTTCTTGGACTGCAGCGCGTCGGGGGTGGTGCCCCAGGCCTCGGCCACCTTGTCGCGCACCTTCTGCGGCGTAAGGCCGCCCGGGGATCCCCCGCTGCTCTCGCTCCCGGCCAGGCCGGTGCCCAGCGCCTCGCGGGCCAGCACCAGGTCGATGGGCCGCCGCGTGAGCGACGAGTAGGCGAGCAGCTTGATCATCGCCCCCTCGATCTCGCGCACCGACGACGTCCGATTGCGCGCGATGAAGGTCAGCACCTCGTCGGCGTCGTGGATCTCCAGCCGGTCCTCTTCCACCTTGCGGCGCAGGATGGCCACGCGCGTCTCGAAGTCGGGCGGCTTGATGTCGGCCACCATCCCCCACTCGAAGCGGCTCACCAGCCGGTCCTCCAGCCCCGTGGCGCTGGGCGGCCGGTCGCTGGTGAGGACGATCTGCCGCTGCCCGTCGTGCAGCGCGTTGAAGGTGTGGAAGAACTCCTCCTGCGTGCGCTCCTTGCCTTCCAGGAACTGGATGTCGTCCACCAGCAGCAGGTCGCAGGCGCGGTACTGGCGCCGGAACTCGCCCATGGAGCCGTCCTGGATGGCGCTCACCAGCTCGTTGGTAAAGCGCTCGCTGGACAGGTACATCACCCGCTTGCCCGGGTCGCGCTCCAGCATGGCGTGCCCGATGGCGTGCATCAGGTGCGTCTTGCCCAGCCCCACGCCGCCGTAGATGAAGAGCGGGTTGTACAGCCGCGCGGGCGACTCGGCCACGCCGTGCGCCGCCGCGGCCGCCAGCTGGTTGTTGTTGCCCACCACGAACCGGTCGAAGATGTAGCGCGGGTTCAGCGGGGGCAGCGGGCGCGCGTCGGCGCCGTGGCTGCCGGCATGCGCCTGCGGCGCGCTCTCGATGCGGGCCGGAGCGGCGGGGGGTGGAGCAGGCGCGAGGTCGATGGGGGGCACGGACGCGACCTTGCCGTTTCCCTGGAACTGGACGGACAGCGTAAAGCGCCGGCCAAAGAGGTGCTCGCCAATGCTGGTGAGCAGGCCGGCGTACTTGTCCTCCACCCAGTCCACGGCGAACGGGTTGGGAGTGGAGACCACGAGCAGGTCGTTGGAGACGGCCACCGCCTGCGTGGGAGCCAGCCAGGTGCGGAACGCCTGCTCGGGAAGCGCGGTCTTGGCACTCTCGAGGATGCGCGACCAGATTTCCGCGGCGGTAAGCTCCATCAACAACTCAGGCAGCAAGACGGCAGGACCCTGTAAACGGCACCCGGCAACGTAGAAACGGAGTGTGGAAAAGTCAAGAAAGCCCCGTAAGTGCTTGCGTTTGGGCGCCTTTTCAAAGGGCTTGCGCAACCGTCTCGGGCTCGTCACGGAAAACGCGTCCTGCGGATGTGGCAGAGGTCCGAAGCTCACCCGAATACATCATTGTGACAGTCCTTGGATCGTTCAATGCCCATCCACCGCGTCCACTCCGCGCGGTCCTGAATCTCGCGACCAGATCGTCGGCCGGAGCGTCCACGTTGAAGGGGATGCCTCCCCGTTACGGATCTCTGCTTCCCAGGTTGAACGAGGATGCGTGCCCTGTTATCTTCAGGGCACTGTCCCCGGGCTATTCCTCTCCCGACCTTCGCGTCGGTGATGAACCCGGGGTCTTTTTTTGCTCTTCGGCGGGATACCCGGCCGAGGACGTTCACGCTCCCCCAGGGATTTCTTGGCGGAGTGCGAGCCTGGGCGGGCGGAGGGGCCGTCGTCGGCTCGCACGCAGCCTTCCCAACGCGCCGGGAGCCGCCCGTTGACGAAACCGGGTCCCCTGGCTACATTCACTGTCTTTGCCGCGAGCCCGCAAGGCCGTCCCGAAGCCAAGAGCGCAGCACCCTGAAGGGGTTTGACCGATGAAGCCGAGTTATCGTCCGCGCAACCGCAAGCGGATCAACAAGCATGGGTTCCGCGCCCGCATGGCCACCAAGGGCGGCCGCGCGGTTCTGAACGCCCGCCGCCGCAAGGGCCGGCACAAGATCGCCGTTACGGTTCCCAGCAAGTACTGACCGGCCGCGGCCGCGCCGTGGAGCCTGAAAGGCCCGACGCGCGGAACGGGTTCGGGCTGCCCCGGCAGGCCCGGATCACCGCGTCGGACGAGATCCGGTCGCTGTTCAGACGGGGGAAGAGGAGCAAGACGCGTCACCTGGACGCGTTCGTCTCCCCTTCCCCCGCTGGCGTTCCCCGTCTGGGCGTGGTGGTGCCCAAGCACAAGCGCACCATCGTGCAGCGCAACCGCCTCAAGCGGCGCCTGCGCGAGCTGGGGCGCACGGTGCTGCTTCCGGCGCTCGGAAACCGCGGGGCGCACTTCGACGTACTGTTCCGGGCCCGCCCCGAAGCCTACACCGCCCCGTTCGCCGCGCTGCGCGACGAGGTGGCCGCGCTCACGGAGGAACTGTGCTCGCGCGCGCGATGATCGCGGCCATCCGCTTCTACCGGAAGGGGATCTCGCCGCTCAAGCCGCCGGTGTGCCGCTTTCATCCCACCTGCTCCGCGTACGGGCAGGAGGCGATCGAGAAGTACGGCGCGGCGCGCGGCGGCTGGCTGCTGGTGAAACGGCTCGCCCGCTGCCAGCCGTTCTGCAAGGGCGGCTTCGACCCCGTCCCCTGAGCATCGGGGGGGCGGGTCCTGACTTTTCTCACGGTTGATCCCGGCTGATGGACCAGACCAGACGGCTCGTCCTTTTCCTCGTCATCTCGGCGGTGGTGCTCTTCGGGTGGAACCTCGCGTTCCCGCCCCCGCAGCAGAACATGGTCCCCGCCGGCGCCGACAGCGCCACGGCGGCCGTGGCCACCCCCGTCGCGCCGGCCGCCCCGGCCGCCGCCGCGCCGCCTGTGCCCCGGACCACGCCCGCCGGCACCGCGCCGGAGCGCATGGTCACCGTGCGCTCGCCGCTGTACGAGTACCGCTTCAGCACCCGCGGCGCCTCGCTCGACGCCGCCACGCTGCTGCGCTTCGAGAGCTACGTGCAGAAGGGGGGCAGCGTGCAGCTGGTCCCCCGCAGCGCGCGCGACGTCCTGGCCCAGCGCGTGGTGGTGGGCCGCGACACGCTGGACTTTCGCAACGTCACCTTCGTCCCCAGCGCCGAGCGCATCGACCTGCGCGACGGCGACCAGCCGAAGCAGCTGCGCTTCGTCTCGTCCAACCCCGGCCCCGTGCGCGCGGAGGTGACGTACACCTTTCGCCCCGACGGCTACCTGGTGGACGTGCAGGGGCGCTTTACCGGCGTTCCGCGCAACGCCCAGCTGGTCACCGAGCTGGGCACCGGGCTGGCGCCGCACGACTCGCCCAAGCACGGCAGCGCGAACGAGCTGGCGTTCGTGGGGTGGGACCGGGACAAGATCCGCCGCACCTACATCCGCAAGGTCCAGTTCGCCGATACCATCGCCGGGCCGCTGGTATGGGCCGGCGTCAAGGACCGCTACTTCCTGATCGCGCTCATCGAGTCGGGGCAGAACCGGTTCTCGCGGCTGGAGATGGAGCCCGCGCGCGACGTGAAGTACGCCATCGGCAACGACACGGCGTACTCGTCGCGGGCGCGTGGGCGGGTGGTGCAGACGCTGGGGGCGGACGGCGCGTTCCGCATGCAGGCGTACCTGGGGCCGCAGGAGCACGGCCGCCTGGCCGCCGTGGGGCACGAGCTGGAGGAGGTGAACCCGTACGGCTACCGCTGGCTGCGTCCCGTCGTTCGCCCGATCGCCGCGGTGGTGCTGTGGGCGCTCAAGCGGCTGCACGACCTGGGGCTCAGCTACGGCTGGGTGCTCATCCTCTTCGGCTTCATCGTGCGGCTGGCCACGTGGCCGCTGAACGCGCGGGCCATGCGCGCGCAGATGAAGAACATGGCCATCCAGCCGCAGCTGCAGGCGCGCGTCAAGGAGGTGCAGGCAAAGCACCGCGACGACCCGGCGCGGATGAACCAGGAGATGATG
>DASUVG010000083.1:0-18314 GCA_036379135.1 Longimicrobium sp. | reverse complement strand
CATCAGCCCCAGGTTCTTGAACGCCGACCCGATGATCTGGTTGGCCGGCACGTCGATCAGCTCGGCCAGCTCCGCCACGGTGAGGAACTCGTTCACCCGCACCGTGGTCGCCTCTTCGGCGCGGCGGCTGCGGATCTCCTCTTCGCGGCGCTCCGTCTGCGACGGCCCCTGGTCGCGCTGGCCGCGGCGCTTCTTGCGCCCGCCGCCCGACTCCATGGCCGCCATGGTCTTGCGGAAGTTGTCGTCCACCGCCGTCTGGTCCACGGTGCCGCGACCCTTCTTCCCCTTCTTGCGGTCCTTCTTCTTGGCGCCCGCGCCACCCGCGGCAGCACTGCCGCCGCCGGTGGGCGTGGTGCCGGCCGTGTCGCCGGGCCGGCCGCCGAACGACTGCGTGCGGGCCGGCGGCATGGGCGGCGCCATGCTGCGCGCCGAGCGCGGCACGAAGGCCGGCGGCGGGGCGGCGGCGCCGGCACCCTGCCCCTGTCCTTCGGGACGGGCCGGGCGCGGGCCCGAGGGCCCGCCGGGACGCACCGAGGGCGGCGGCGAGGGACGGCGGTCGCCGCCCGGCGCGCCGGGGCCCGCCGGACGCGGCGGGCCGCCCGCGGGACGCGGAGGCGCGCCGCCGGGCTGGCCGGGACGCACGGGAGTGGGGCCGCCCGTCGCCGGACCACCGCCCGGCGAAGGCCGGGCGGAGGCGGCGGGGCGCAGCTCTTCGCGCCGCGGCGCGGCGGGCGCGGGACGCTCCGGCGCCGCGGGGGCTTCGGGCGCGGCCGGGGCCTCCGGACGGGCCGACGCGGGACGGGCGGAGAGCGGAGCCGCCGGCGCGGCCGGGGCCTCGGCCGCGGGGGGCGCGGCGGCCGTGTCGACGATGACCGTCACGTCCCTGGGCGGCTGCCCGCCCTTCGTGACCAGGTCGGCGCCGCGGTCGGCGGCGGCCTGGGCGGCTTCGGCCTCGATGGCCTCGGCCGCGTCGGCGGTCGGCGACGCGGTGGTGTCGGCCTCGGCGCGCGTCTGGGCCGGCGCGGGACCGGCGGACACCTCGGTCTGCGCGGCGGCCACGGGCGCAGCCGGTTCCGCCGCCGCCTCGACGGCGGGGGCTTCCTCGGCAGCGGGAAGGTCTTCGCGCTTGCGGCGGCGCCGTCCGCCCACCGGCTGGTCGTCGGCGGCGGGGGGTGCGGCGATGGCGTGGCCGTGGCGGCGCTCGCGCTCGACCACGGTGCGCAGGCGCGCCACGTGTTCATCCGCCAGGTCGCTCATGTGGCTGCGCACGGGCACGTCCATCTCCCGGAGGAGGTGCACCAAGGCCTCAGCCGGAACGTCCAGCTCCTTGGCGACTTCAAAGACTCGCATCAGTACGGCTCTCCTCCTCCACGGTCCTGCTGCAGTGTCGGCGCGGCGGCCAGTTCCATGGCGCGCCTCGCGAAACTCGGGTCTATGATTCCGACGGCCGAAACGGGGCCTTTGCCCAGCGCGGCACCCAGGTCGGCCTGGTTTGAGCAAACAGCGAAAGGGATCCCGCGCGCCTCGAGCAGCGGGACCAGCTTGCGGGCCTGCGTGGGCGAGGCGTCGGCGGCCAGGACGGCCGCCGCGACCTTTCCGTCACGCGCGGCGCCACGCACCATGTCCGTGCCCATCACAAGGGCGCGTGCGCGCGCCGCCAGCCCCAGCAGGGACAGCAGCGCGCGCTCCGACGCGCCGGACGAGTCCTGGGGCGCGCCTTCCATGCGGCTATTCCGAACCCGGCAAGTTCTCCGAATCGGACCCGAAAGTCAAGTCCGGAGCGGCTTCTTCGCCACCTTCGTCCCCGCTCCCGGCCTCCGCCTGCGGCGCGTCGCCGCCCGCTTCGGCCGCGGCGCCCTCGTCCTCCTCGTCCTCCACCGTAAGCCGCTCGATCTCCGACATCAGCCGGTCCGCCTCGTCGGCGCCCAGCCCGGGGATGCGCAGAAAGTCCTCGCGCTCCATGTCGATCACGTCGAAGAACGTGCTGTAGCCGGCGGCCTCCAGCGCGGCCAGCGTGGCCGGCGCCAGGTCCAGGTCGCGCAGCGAGAAGTCGGTGTTGTCGTACTCGCCCTCGTCCCCGCCGCCGCCGAACAGCGCCGCCTCGGCCCCGCGCTCCAGCCACTCGCGGCTGCCGAACAGGTCCAGCTGCCAGCCGATGAGCTGCGACGCCAGGCGCACGTTCTGCCCGTTGCGGCCGATGGCCAGCGAAAGCTGGTCCTCGTCCACGATGGCCGTCATCGTGCGCGTCTCGTAGTTGCTGATCACCTTGGCCACGCGGGCCGGGGCCAGCGCGCGCTTGGCGTAGATCTCCGGGTCCGGATGCCAGGGCACGATGTCGATTCGCTCGCCGCCCAGCTCCTGCACCACCGCGCGGACGCGGCTCCCCTTCAGCCCCACGCAGGCGCCCACCGGATCGATCGACTCGTCGCGCGAGCTCACGGCGATCTTGCTGCGGAACCCGACTTCCCGCGCGGCGCCGCGGATCTCCACGATCCCCTGCTGGATCTCCGGCACCTCGAGCTTGAAGAGCGCGGCCACGAACAGCGGGTCGGCGCGGGACAGGATCAGGCGCGGGCCCTTGGGCGTCTCTTCCACCTTCTTGAGCACGGCGCGGATCGGGTCGCCCTGGCGAAACCGCTCGCGCGGGTTCTGCTCCTTCCAGGGGATGATGGCGTCGGCGTCGCGGCTGCGGTTGAGCATCAGCACCAGCTTGCCGCGCTCCACCTGCTGCGTCTCGCCGCTCAGCAGCTCGCCCACGCGGTGCTCGTACTCGTCGCGGATCTTCTGGCGCTCGCCCTCGCGGACGCGCTGCAGGATGCGCTGCTTGGCCGCCATGACGGCGTTGCGGCCAAAGTGCGCGAACTCCACCGGCACCTCCAGAATGTCGCCCACCTCGAACTCGGGGTCGTCCCAGCGCGCCTCTTCCAGCAGGATCTGCCGCGACGCGTCCTCCACCTCGGCCACCACCTCCTTGAGGACGGTGATGCCGATCTTGCCCGTGTCCTCGTCGATCTCGATCTCGGCTTCGACGTTGGGGCCGTAGCGCTTGGCCAGGGCGGCCAGGATGCCGTCCTTGATCAGGTCGTGCAGCTCGTCGCGCGAGATGGACTTGTTTGCCGTCATCTCGCGGAACGCCGCCAGGATCTGCGTTGCGTTGCTCATGTTGGCCGTCTTTCCAGGTCTGTCAGGTGAGCGCGCGGGGAATGCTTCAGCGGCCCTTCCCGCCGCGCTCCCAGCGGTAGACCAGGTTGCCCCGGTCGATCTCCGCCAGCGGAATCTCTACTTCTTCACCGTCGCCCAGGCGCAGCGCCACGCGCTGCCCGCCTTCTTCCTCGCCGCGCAGGCCCAGGAGCGTGCCCTCCAGCCGCTTCGCCCGCCCGGCCAGCACCTCGCGCCCCTTGACCGCCACCTCCACGCCGGCAAAGCGGTCCCAGTCGCGGGGGCGCACCAGCGGGCGCTCCACGCCGGGGGACGACACCTCCAGCACGTAGCGGTCGGAAAGCCCTTCGCGCCCGTCCAGCCAGGGCTCCAGCGCGCGGCTGATGGCGGCGCAGTCGTCGATGGAGACGGCGGGCTCGCCCGGCTTGCTGTCGGGGCGGTCCACGTACAGGCGAAGGATGGGGCGCGCGCGGCTTCCCGCCTGCTCCAGCACCACCATCTCGTAGCCCAGATCCGCCACGCGCTGCTCCACCTCGCGCGCCAGGGACTCGTCGTGCACCGCCGCCCTCCGGGTGTGTTTGGGCAAATAAAAAAGCGGGGCCAACCGCACCCCACTTCAGTCTCGCGAATCCGCCGCGGGGGCGTTCGCAGGCCATGGACACCTGCGGAATATAGGCTCCGAGCGGGCGGCGCGCAATCCGCGTGCTCGTGGCGGGGAGTGCGGGAGTGCGGGAGTGCGGGAGTGCGGGAGTGCGTGAGTGCGTGAGTGCGTGAGTGCGTGAGTGCGTGAGTGCGGGAGTGCGGGAGTGCGGGAGTGCGGGAGTGCGGGAGTGCGGGAGTGCGGGAGTGCGAGAGTACGAGAGTACGAGAGTACGAGAGTACGAGAGTACGAGAGTACGAGAGTGCGGGAGTGCGAGAGGGATGGTGTGATGGAGCGATGGGGGGATTGATTGTGTATCGTGGGGTGGTATGTTAGTATGGTATCAATGTGAGAGGCACTCGCGGGAGGGCACGATGAAGCGACAAGGTCAGGGCTCCCCGCCCGACGATCCAGGCCAGCCGCCGGAGGAGCAGGTGCAGGATACTGAGCCCGTCCAGCCGTCCGTGGCACGTGAACGGCCGCGCATTCCCTACCGCGCGGCGCCAGCCGGGGCGGCCGCCCGCAACCTGCTGGCGGCGGCCTTCATCAAGCGCTACTCCAGCCTGCTGGAGCGGCTGGGGCAGGCCGCGTCCGACGACGCCATCGCCAGCGCGCTGGCGGCTCCCGACGAGGTGGGCGGGCTCGCGGCACTGCTCGCAGAGGTCGGCCCGGTCACGCTGCCGGCCACCGACCCGCTGGCGTCGGCGCGGGCGCGGGGGGCGCAGGCAAAGGTCGAGCTGCTGCGGCAGGCCGGCGGCGCGCTGCGGCTGGGCGAGGCCGCGCACCGGCTGGGCGTGAGCCCGCAGGCCGTGCACGCGCGGCGCAAGCGCGGCACGCTGCTGGCCGTGCCGCAGGCCAACGGCGAGTGGCTGTACCCCGCCTGCCAGTTCGGCCCCGACGGCGCGCTCCCAGGGCTGGGCGCCGTTCTCGAGGCGTTCGGCGTGCGGGGCCCGTGGACGCAGCTGTCCGTGCTGCTGGCCCCGGCACCGGCGCTCGGCGGGCGTACGCCACTCCAGGCGTTGCAGGCCGGCGAGCCCGGCGTGGCGGCGCAGGCGGTCGCCACGTACGGCGAGCACGTGGGGTGAGCGGCACGCCGGCGCCGGGCGGGGGACCCGGCCCTCCGCCCCTTCCCCCTCCGGACCTGCACGTACGGCGGCTGCCGATCCACGTGTACGAAGCCGGGTGGGGGCTGTGGCGCATTCACCCCGCCGACCGTTCGCCCCTGTTCTTCGGCCCGGCACCGGGGCTGCCGCCGCGCGGACGCTGGGACGCGCCGGACGGGCGGTTCCGCGTCTGCTACATGGCGGAGCACTCGTACGCGGCGTTCGCGGAGACCTTTCTCCGCGAGCCGGGAGTGATCGTGCTGGAGATGCAGGACGTCGAGGCGCGCGCCCTGGCCCGCATCCGCGCGCTGGCGCCCCTGCGGCTGGTGGCGATGCACGGCCCGGGGCTCCACGCCCTGGGCGCCACCGCGGGCTCGTGCACGGGCGAGTATGCCGTCTCACGCGCGTGGGCGGCGGCGCTGCACGACCATCCGGAGGCGCCCGACGGCATCCGCTACCGCGCCCGGCACGACGACGATGAGTTCGCGGTCGCGCTGTTCGACCGCGCGGAGCAGCGGGTGGCCGACGTGGAGAGCGAGCCCCTCATGCATCCGTCCAGCCTGGGCTACCTGGCCGAGTGCCTGGACCGCTACCAGATGGGCTTGCTCTGATAAAAGGATGGGCCTCACGCAAAGCAGAGTTTTCTCGTGCCGCGCGATGTGCGTTGGAGTGCATCCACGGTCGAGAGGTTCGCCATCGCGCGCAACTGCAGTGTCGGTGCGCTGTTCCGGCCGGGAGCGCGACGGACTGCCCGAGAGGCCGCGGGAACGGCAGACGGAGGGAGGCGCGGCAGGGTGCCGTGGCAATTTGTTGGGGGAGGGATGTGGATCGCCAGCAGATCTCCACAGCGCACGTGAACATGACGTCCGCACCACCTGATGCGCGATCTTGAGAACCATCCCGCCACTCCATGATCGAGGCAAGCGGCACGGTTTTCGGACGGTGGTCTTTTTTCCGCGTTCCGTATGATACCGAATCCGGCTAAACACTTCCCGTAAGCAGATTGTGGCTTTGTCTCACACGGAGTTAACGGAGTCAACGGAGTTTTGCCCTCCGTTAACTCCGTTGACTCCGTGTGAGGCCCCATTCTTTTTCAGGATTCGGTATGACGGAGCATCGGCACACGTCGAGCGAAACGAAGCGGAGGCGCGGAAAGATTCTCCGCGCCTCCGCGTGTGTTCTACGTGCGACCGCGTCGTCAGCCGGGTAGCTCGCGGATGCCGAGGACGCCCATCTGCCGCGCCCTGGACCCGCCGCGGTGGGAGAAGAAGTCCGGCTCGCCGCAGCGGGTGCAGTGGCCGGAGACACTCACCTGCTCCGCCGGCAGCCCCATCCCCAGCGCGCGCTCCGCGATGGAGGCGCGGACGTCGATCGGCGTATTTTCCGTGGGGACGGGGCGGTGCGGATTCACGGCGGCGTGCACCTCGGGCCCCACCTCGTAGCACGCGCCGCAGATGGCGGGGCCGCAGTGCAGCCACAGCCGCTCCGGGGCGCTCTGCCAGCTCTCCACGATGCGGTTGATGGCGCGCTCCACGATCCCCGCGGCCGTCCCCCGCCACCCCGCGTGGACCAGCGCCACCACGCGCGTCTCCGGATCGACGACGGACACCGGCGTGCAGTCCGCCACCCCCACGGACAGGAGGACGCACGCCCGGTCCGTCACGTGGCCGTCGAAGCCGTCCATCACCAGGATGCCAGGCGAGCCGGTCTCGCGGTGGATCCAGATGTCGGCACCGTGCACCTGCCGCGCGTGCACGGCCGCGTGCATCTCCGTCGCCCCGACCAGCGCGCGCCAGCGGTCCATCGCCCCCCCCACCGGCTGCGCGCCGGAAAGCCCCAGGTCGAACGGCTCCTCGCCGCGCCCCCGCCCCGTGGTCCCCTGCGCCAGCCAGGGGAACCGCGCCTCCCACTCCGGCTGCACCCACAGCGGCACGCCGTCGGGCGCCTGCCGCTCGGCGACGGTGCGCACCTCCAGCGTGGTGGACACCTACGGCATCCTCGCCTCCGTCGGCCCCTCGGGCGCCGGCGGCGTGGCGGGCTGCTGCGACGACGGCAGCGAGAGCATGGTGAAGTCGTCGCCGGCGCGGGTCTTTCCCTCCAGCGCGTCCACGCGGCGCTGCAGCTCCTCCACCTCGCGCAGCACCGCCTCGAACTCGCGGCGTGGGACGAAGTCCAGCCGGTCGCGCACGTCGCCCACCGTCTCCTGCGCGCGGCTCAGGGCGTCGCCCAGAAAGTGTTTGGCGCGCTCGGGGCTCAGGTCGCCGCGCGATCCCGCCTCCTGGATGGTCTCCTCGATGGCCTCCTTGAAGGCCGTCAGCACCCCGATCCCCGAGCGCAGCCCCTCGCCGATGGAGGGGATCCTGCGGCCGCCGCCCTGTCCTTCGTCGCTCATCGGTCCGTCTCCATCAGCAGCCATGGACGCGGTTCACTGTGCGGGTTTGATGAACATCTGCCGGGCCGCGTCGTCCACCTCGGCGGCGTCGGCGCGGCTGTCGGCGCGGCGGATGTCGGCGCCCAGCGCGCGCAGCCGCTCGTCGATGCGCTCGTACCCGCGCTCGATCTGGCCCACGTTGAAGATCTCGCTGCGGCCGTCCGCGCCCAGCGCCGCGATCAGCAGCCCCATCCCCGCGCGGATGTCGGGGCTCTCCACGATGGCGCCGTGCAGCTGCGAGGGGCCGATCACCAGCACGCGGTGCGGGTCGCACAGCACCAGCCGCGCGCCCATCCCCACCAGCTTGTCGGCAAAGAACATCCGCGACTCGAACATCTTCTCGTGGATGAGGATGTTGCCGTGCGCCTGCGTGGCCGCCACCAGGGCGATGGAGGTGAGGTCCGCCGGAAAGGCGGGCCACGGGCCGTCGTCCACCTTGCTGATGTGGCCGCCCATGTCCAGGGTGACGTGCATCTCCTGGTCGCCGGGGATGTACAGGTCCTCGCCCCGGATCTGCACCTCCAGCCCCAGCCGGCCGAAGCCGATCAGGGTGCTGTCCATGTGCTGCACCGCCGCGTCCTCGATGGTCAGCTCGCCCCTGGTCACCGCGGCCAGGCCGATGAACGAGCCCACCTCGATGTGGTCGGCGGTGATGCGCGTGCGGCACCCCGACAGGCGCTCGCGCCCCTGGATGCGCAGCGTCCCAGTGCCGATGCCGTCGATCTCGCACCCCATCTTGACCAGCATGTGGCACAGGTCCTGGACGTGCGGCTCGGCGGCGGAGTTGCGGATTACCGTCTCGCCGTCGGCCAGCGCGGCGGCCATCACCGCGTTCTCGGTGGCGGTCACGCTGGGCTCGTCCAGGAACATGTTGGCCCCCCGCAGCCGCCCGTCCACCTTGAGCCGCCAGACGCCCTCGTCCTCGATCACCTGCGCGCCCAGCTTCTTGAGCGCCAGGAAGTGCGTGTCCACCCGCCGGCGGCCGATGACGTCTCCGCCCGGAGGGGGAAGCGTCATTCCGCCCGCGCGGGCCAGCATGGGGCCGGCAAGGAGGATGCTGGCGCGGATGCGGGCGGCGGCGCCGGCGTCCAGCTGGGTCATCCCCACGCTGGCGGCGCGCACGCGCACCTCGTTGGGCCCCGTCCACTCGGTCTCGGCGCCCAGCACCTCCAGCAGGTTCATGAGGGTGAGCACGTCCTTGATGCGCGGGACGTTCTCCAGGAACACGTCCTCCTCGGTCAGGAGCGTGGCCGCCAGCATGGGCAGGGCGGCGTTCTTGTTGCCGTTGGGACGCACGGTCCCCTTGATCCGGTTGCCACCGTGAACGATGAACTTGGGCACTCGGGTCTCCGACTTTCGTTCTGGAATGTGGGGATCACGCCCGGCGCTCCGGGGAAAGCCGGCGCGCGCCGCTCTGGGGGGGTCGCGGCGACGCCTCGCGCAAGGATCGTGCGCGCCCCCCCGGCCGCCGCGGCGGGGGGCGGCCGGTGCGGCGCGCGCGGCCGGGCGCCCGCGCCGGACGCGCCCAAACGCCGCGCCGCGCCTTGCTTGACACCGTTTCCGCACGGGGCGTAAGATTGCCGCGACGCCCCACACCCGAGTCCCCAGCGAGGCCGCCCGTGCAGCTTCTGATCGCCGTCATCAACCAGGAAGAGCGGATGGAGGAGATCCTCTCCGGCTTTCTGGAGATCGGCATCACCGGCGCCACCCTCATCAACACCGAGGGGATGGGGCGGCTGCTGTCGTCGGAGGTGCCGATCTTCGCCGGGCTGCAGGCGCTGGCGGGGAGGACGCGGCCGCGCAACCAGACGCTGTTCAGCGTGATCGACGACGACAAGGTGGACGCCGCCCTCGCGCTGCTGCAGGAGGTCGTGGGCGACTTCGCCACGCCGGCGACGGGGATCGTGGTCACGCTGCCGGTGAACCGCGTGCTGGGCCTAAAGCCCGAGCTGGCGGACGGGTGACGGCGGACTGGGGGGCGCGGGTGCGCCTGCGCATCGAGCAGATGGCCCCCGCGCTCTGTCGGATCGACGCGAACCTGGAGCGCGTCGTCCGGGCCCAGGCCGACGCGGCGGCGGAGGGGATCAGCCTCCTGGTCACCCCCGAGCTGTCGATGACGGGGTACGACGTCCGCGACGCCGTCCACGCCCTGGCCGCGGTGGAATCGGAGGCCCCGTATCCGGATCTGGCGGAGGGGCCGGACGTCGTCGTGGGGACGATCGAACGCGACGCGGGGTTCGTTCCGTACAACGCCGCGCTGCTCCTGCGCGGCGGGCGCGTCATCCACCGCCACCGCAAGGTCTATCTCCCCACGTACGGGATGTTCGACGAGGGGAGATACTTCGGCCGCGGCGACGGGGTGCGGGCGTACGACACGGGGGGCGGATGGCGCGTGGGGCTGCTGGTCTGCGAAGACCTGTGGCATCCCGCGCTCTCCTGGCTGCTGGCCGCGCAGGGCGCCAACCTGCTGGTGGTCCAGGCCGCCGCGGCGGGGCGCGGCGTGGTCGCGGGCGGCGCGGCGGGCGGGCGATTCGCCTCGTGGGACGCGTGGGAGCACCTGGCGCGCGCCGCGGCCATCGCGTACGGCGCCTACGTGGCGCTGGCGAACCGCGTCGGCGTGGAGGGCCCGCTCTGCTTCGCCGGCGGATCGATGATCATCGCCCCCGACGGCGCGGTGCTGGCGCGGGCGGACGACCTGCGCGAGGGCCGCATCGACGCCGAGCTGTCGCTGGATGCCGTGGGTGCCGCGCGCCGCCCCTACGCCCACGCCCGCGACGACGACCCGCGCCTGCTGGCCCGCGAGATCGCGCGAATGCTGGGGGATGGATGACGGGCGCGCGGAACGCGAACCGGATCGCGGAGGTGATCGGCGCGGTGGCGCGGCAGGCGCTGGCGGACCGCGGCGTCACCCGCATCGCGCTGCTGGACGACGGCGGCCCTGAGGCGAGGCTGGCCGCCTCCATCCTCCGGGCCGGGCTCGGGGAGGACGCGGTGCTCTCCGTCGACACGGCGGACGTGGATCCCGCGCCGCTGCTGCGGGGATGGACGGCGGACACGCGGCGGGTGGACGAGGAGGTGCGGCGGATGCGCGCGCGGCTCAAGGACGACGCCCTGGCCGCGCATCCCGCGAACAAGACGGCGCTGCTGCTGGGCGGCGAGCTGCCGCCGGAGCCGCTGCTTCCCCTCGGCGACCTGTGGGCCACGGACGTCGTGGACGTGTGCGGCGGATGGTCCGCATCCCCCGAGGCCGAGGCGCTGGCGCGGGACGCGGGGGGGATCGAGGTGCTGGACGGCGCGCTGCGGCGGCTGATCGACGGACGCGATCCGTCCGCCCTGGATGCGCTGCCCGTCGAAATCGGCCAGCGGATCCGGGCGATGCTGGCGGAGGGGAGCGCGGCGCGGCGGTATCCGCGGATCGTCCCCAAGCTGGGCGGGCGGACGCTGTTCGCGGACCTGTACGAATGATTCTCATCTTCAGCAGTCTGGAACGAACCGTGACGCAGGCACCGCTCCTCCTCATCCAGGTCCCCGTCCAGAGCGGCTTCGAGCGCTGGGTGGACGTCGCGGCTGACGTGGCGACCATCGTCATCGCCCTGGCGATCATCGTCATCGGGGTGGTGGCCATCTACGGCGCGCTCAAGGTGCGGGGGATGATCAAGCGCATCCGCGGCGACTTCGACCCCGCCATCCGCAACCTGACCGCGGCCAGCGAGCAGGCGAAGGCGATCAGCGGGACGCTGCGCAAGAACGTGGACGAGCTGAGCGGCACCGTCTCGCAGACCAACGACAAGGTGCGCCGCGCCACGGAGGCGGCCGAGGTGCGGCTGGCGGAGCTGAACGCGCTGCTGGGCGTGGTGCAGCACGAGGCGGAGGACCTGTTCGTGCGCACGGCGTCCGCGGTCCGGGGCGTGCAGGTAGGGGCGGGCGCGCTGCGGGGCATCACCCGGCGCCGCGAGGAGGCGGAGTACGACGGGGAGCTGGACGACCTGCTGAACGACGACACGATGGACGCGGAAGACGACGGCCCGCGGATCGACGTGACCCGTACGCGCCGCACCGGCCGCGACATCTTCGACGACTGACACACCGACGGGGGCACACCGATGGCCCGACACGACTCCAACGACTTTCTTACCGCGTTCGCCATCGGCGCGGCGCTGGGCGTGGGCGCCACGCTGCTGCTGCGCCCGGAGAAGCCCAACCCGCGCAAACAGCTGCAGAAGCGCCTGAAGCCCCACGTCCGCAAGGTGCGCAAGGGTGCCGCGAAGAGCCGCAAGGCCGGTCGCATCGCCGCCCGCCCCTTTGCCGCGGAGGGGATGGAGGACGACGCCATCCGCGCCGGCCGCGAGCTGCTGGCCGAGTTTCGCGGCGAGGTGCAGCGCATCCTGGAAGAGGCACGCGGCGAGCTGCGCGAGCTCTCCGCCGAGCGTCCGCGCCACCCGCGCGACGACGGCGCCGAGCGGGAGGGCTGAAGCGCGTGCTCGCCGCCGTCTGCCTGGCCGTCGCCGCCGTGTTCCTGCTCCCCGAGCAGGCGTGGGCGTGGGGTCCGGCCACGCACGTCTACCTGGGCTCGGCGCTCCTGGACTCGCTGCACCTGGTCCCCGAGGCCGTGCGGACGATCGTCGCCGCCCACCCGTTCGACTTTCTGTACGGCAACCTGGCCGCCGACATCTCGCTGGCCAAGAAGTACGTGCCCGAGGGGCGCCACTGCCACCACTGGCACATCGGCGAGGAGATCCACGCCAAAGCGCCCAACGACCGGCTGAAGTCCATGTCGCTGGGCTACCTGTGCCACCTGGCGGCCGACACCATCGCCCACAACTACTTCGTCCCGCGGCAGCTGGTGCTCACCTCGTCCACGTCGGGGGTGGGGCACTCGTACTGGGAGGCGCGCATGGACACGCACCTGGACGAGCGCTACCGCCGGCTGGCGCGGCACGTGGTGATGGAGCACGACCACAGCGAGGCCGACGCGCTGTTCGACCAGGTGCTCAGCCACACGCTGTTCACCTTCCGGACGAACCGCCGGATCTTCCGGGGGATGATCCGCTTTCAGGACAGCGAGCGCTGGCAGTCGGTGTTCGGCACCATGGTGGCGCGCTCGAGGTGGGACCTGTCGGACGAGGCGGTGGTGGGATACCTGGAGCGCTCGTTCGACTACGTGGTGGACTACCTGGCCCGCCGCGGCGAGGCGATCTGCGCCGGGCTGGACCCCATTGGCGACCGGCACCTGGCCATGAGCAAGCAGGTGCGGCGGATGGCCCTGCAGGACGGCGCGGCGCAGAACCCCGCGCTGCTGCACGAGATGGCCGACAACTTCTTTCCGCTGCCGGAGATCCCGTTCGGCCACCTGCGCGCGCTCCCGGAGGGCTCGCGCCACCACCTGCCGGTGAGCGTGGGCTGAGCCGCGGAGGAAGCCGCTCGGCCGATCGAAAACGCCTGACTCGCACCCTGTCCCGATCACCGACGGACGCGCGTTCTCCATCCAGCCCCAGTGGACCGCCGGCCGCGCTGGCGGGTTGTTTGCAGGGCCGGATTTTCGCAGATCCACGCCGGAAACGCCGCATCAGGAGGACCTCGATGACGCTCCGCCGCTTTGCCGCCCCCACCCTTGCCGTCCTGGTCGCGCTCGGCGCGTCGGGGTGCGCGGGGATGAGCTTCAACACCGGGTGCGGGTTCGCGTCCGTGGATCCCATGTCCGACGGCGCCAGCCGCATGAGCCGCGGCTTTCAGGTGCACCAGGCGCGCGCGCAGCACCAGGCCTATCAGCACAAGGCGATGATGGTGAGCGGCCAGTTCAGCCGCGGCTACATCCGCAAGCCGGGCACCGTGCCCATGGCGCAGTCCGGCTCCTCGGCCCCGCTCTGCCTTCGCTGACCGGCGGCTGGCGACCTGGGGAGGGATGAAGGGAAGGCCGGCGGCTCACCGTGAACCGCCGGCCTCGTTTTGCGCCTCCGGGCCCGCGGCCGGTTGACTCATTCGCGTGCAGGGACTAGAGTTACGTCCCCGCGGCACGCCGTTTCCCTGGCGCGCCGCGCCCGTATTCCGCCTCCGAGCCTCGCTTGACCGTTTCCGCACCCGCCGCCGTGCCGGCCCCCCCGCATCCCTCCGCCGCCGACGAGCGCGGCTGGCGGCAGCGCCTGCTGGCGCGCCTGTCGCGGCGTACCAGCTCGGGCCGGTTCATCCCCGAGATCGACGGGCTGCGATTCGTCTCCATCGCGCTGGTGGTGCTGTACCACATGGCCGGGTACGTGGCGGGGCGGCCCGGCGTCTCCACGGGGGGACCGCTGTTCGGCGTGGCGATACACGGCCACTACGGCGTGCCGATCTTCTTCGTGATCAGCGGGTTCGTGCTGGGGCTGCCCTTTGCGTCGCAGCACCTGTCCGCGGGCCGGCAAGTGCGGCTGCGTCCGTACTTTCTGCGTCGGCTCACGCGGCTGGAGCCGCCGTACGTGCTGGCGATGCTTGCCCTGTTCCCCGCGGTGGCGGTGATGACGGGAACGCCGCCGTCGCAGCTGCTGCCGCACCTGCTGGCCAGCCTGGCGTACGTGCACAACCTGGTCTATGCCCAGCCCAGCGCCATCAACTCGGTGGCGTGGTCGCTGGAGATCGAGGTGCAGTTCTACGTCCTTGCGCCGCTGCTGGCGGCAGCCGCGTTCCGGTGGCGGAGCGCGCCGCTGCGCCGCTGGGGGCTGCTGGCCGTGAGCGCCGCCGCGATCGTGGCGCAGCTGACGCTGCTGGAGGGCACGCGCTTCGTCACGCTGGCCTCGTTCATCCAGTTCTTCCTCCTGGGCTTTCTGCTGGCGGACCTGTACACCACCGACTGGACGCGTCCCCCCACGCGGTCGGGCGCGTGGGACGCGCTCTGGCTGGCGTGCTGGCCCGCGATGTGGCTGGCCTGGGAGGCGCCGCCCGCCGTGACGGCGTTCGCGTTTCCGGCGGTGGTGCTCGCCGTGTTCGCGGCCTCGCTGCGCGGGCGCCTGTCGCGCGCCGCGCTGTCCAACCCGTGGGTGGTGACGATCGGCGGGATGTGCTACACCATCTACCTGCTGCACTACCCGCTCATCTCGCTGCTGGGCCGCGGCGTGGCCGCGCTGGGCGCGCCCGCGAACACCACGCTGAGCCTGCTGCTGCACTGCGCGCTGGTGATTCCGCCGCTGCTCGTCGTGTGCGCGGTGTACTTTGCGCTGGTGGAGCGGCCGTGCATGGACCCGGCGTGGCCCACCCACCTGCGCACCTGGCTGGCCGCGCGGTTCCGGTCCACCCGGACCATGGTGGAGCCCGCCACGCCGGCGTGATCCCCGGATCGCCGACCGTATGACGGGTGGATGGCGGCATGTGGATGGATGAAAGAAGGCCGGCGGCTCCTCGCGAGCCGCCGGCTTTTTCTGATCCATTCCGGCTCCGCAAAAGATGGGGTCCTCACACGGAGTCAGCGGAGTTAGCGGAGTTTTCTCGTGCCGGTTCCTCGGTTCTCCGGGTTAGAGCCTG
Organism: Longimicrobium sp.; assembly: GCA_036379135.1. Lineage (GTDB taxonomy): Bacteria > Gemmatimonadota > Gemmatimonadetes > Longimicrobiales > Longimicrobiaceae > Longimicrobium. The sequence goes on along the minus strand of DASUVG010000083.1, from coordinate 3,490 downwards.
ATCGTGAGCGGAGCGCATGGCGCGTCCGTCGTCGAGGCACGATCCCTGGGGCTGTCGGGAACGGGAGGAGGATGGAATGCGGCAGGGGGCCATCCGCGTTTTTCAGGGAGGGATGCGGATCGCCGGAAGATCTCCACGGCGCAGGGGAACAGGCCGTCTCCATCAACCTGATGCGCGATCTGGAGAACCCTCCATCCGCTCTACGATCGAGGTGAGCGGCACGGTCACCGGACGCTGGTCGTTCTGGATTCGGAATGATGATGCCGCGGCGGCAGAGCGGGCGGGCAGATCAGCCGAGCCGCCTGGTCATGAACAGCAGATCGTCGGGCGCGTAGCCGAGCTTGCGGTAGAAGTCCGCCACACCCGCGTTTCCCCGCTCCACCAGCAGGTTCAGCTTGGTCGCGCCGACGGCGAGAAGGCGCCGCTCCAGCTCGTCCATCAGCATTCGCCCCGTCCCGCGCCCCTGCCGCGCCGGGAGCACGGCCAGGTGGTAGACCCAGGCGCGCCGCCCGTCCCACGCGCCGATCACCGTGCCGGCGACGGCTCCATCCTCCTCCGCCACCAGGAACAGCCCGGGATTGCGGTCCATCAGCTTCCGCAGCTCGGGAAGGGTGTCGGACGGCTTGATGGTCAGCCCCGCCTCGCGCCAGAGGCGGACGACGGCGTCGTAGTCGGCGTCGCGGAACTCGCGGATGGAGGGTGTGCCGCTCAAGGGGTGGCGGTGGACGTGCCCGCGGGCGAAAAGCTGCCGTGGCGCAGGAAGGCGCGGACGAGCCGGTGCACGTCCGGCCGGTTCATGAGGAACGTGTGAAAACCGCCCACCACCACGTGGTCGCGCGCGCCGGGAAGCTGCGTCTCGGCCACGCGCACCTTGCGGTCCCGCGCCCCCGCGATGATCCCCACCTCCACCCCCTCCGGCAGCGGCAGCGTCCTCGCGGTGGACCCGGGCCTGGTGCGCAGCTCGCGGATGGGCGGCATCACCCCGCCCAGCACGGGGGCCCAGCGGTCCGCGGAGGCCGAGCCCTGGTTGGGCGGGGCCAGCATCACCACGCGCCCGGTCCGCTCCGGCGGCGCCTGCGCCAGCATCGACCGGATGACCACGGTGCCCAGGCTGTGTCCCACGAAGTGCACCCGCGGCGCATCGCCCGCGCGACGCGCCACCGTTCGGCCCAGCGCCGCGCCCAGCTCCGCGACGGACCAGCGGGTGCTGCTGTAGCCGAACCGCACCACCCGGTACCCGTCCTTCTCCAGCCGCCGCCCCAGCACCCACATGGACGCCGGCGTCCGTCCCATGCCGTGCACCAGGACCACCAGCTCGCGCGTGTCCGGTGCCCCGGGGCGCTCCAGCGCCCGCGGAGCCGCGCCCGGTCCGCGTCCGTCCACGGAAGCGGGCGCATCGGCGGGGCGGACCTGGGTGGCGGCAGACGGGCTCGCCGCCAGCAGGGCGCCGAGCCCCACCAGGCCGAGCGCGCGGAGCCACCTGCCCCGCGCCGCCCCTCCACCGGAGGTCGTCGTCGGCATCACTCCCACTCCGGCTCCAGGTTGGCGTACTTCAGCACCACCACCTTGCGGCCCACGTTGTCGAACTCGATCGCCGCCTTTACGTCGCTGCCGTGGCCGCTGAGCTCCATCACCGTCCCCGCGCCGAAAGACGGGTGCCGCACGCGCGAGCCCTTGCGCATGGACGGCAGGTCCTGCGAGTCCGAGTAGTCCACCTGGTAGGTCTCGTCCTCGTCCGCCCCGCGGCGCGAGGGGGCGGACGACGGCGCCTTCCACGACGGCGTGCCCCCGAACAGGCGCTCGCGGCGCGTGGTGTACGCGCTGGACGACTTCCACGGCTGCGAGTACGACATGCGCTCGTCCACCCGGAGCGTCCGCCGCGTCTCGGTGAGCTCCTGCGGCACCGACTCCAGGAACGGCGAGGGCGTGCTGTCCATGAACTGCGCGCCGCGCCGCCGCCGTTTGGCGTGCGTCAGGTACAGCTTGCGCTCCGCGCGCGTCACGCCCACGTAGAACAGGCGGCGCTCCTCCTCCAGGTCCGCCGGCTCGTCGTAGGCGCGCATCAGCGGAAACAGCCCGTCCTCCAGCCCGGCGATGAAGACGAAGGGGAACTCCAGCCCCTTGGCGTTGTGAAGCGTCATCATCGACACCGCGTCCGCCCTGGGGTCGTGCTGGTCGATGTCGGCGACCAGCGCCACGTGGCCCAGGAACACGTCCAACGGCCGCGCCGACGCGTCCTCGCCCACCGCCTCCAGCTCCAGCATCAGGTCGGGGTCTTCCTCCTCGAACCGCCGCTGCACCTCGGCCGCGCCGTTCACCAGCTCCTCCAGGTTGGCGATGCGGTCCTTTCCCTCCGTCCCCTCCGCCTTGAGCGCCTCGACCAGACCCGACTCCATCACCAGCTCGCGCAGCAGCACGTCCAGCCCCATCCCGCCGGTGGAGGCCAGCGCGGCGTACTTGCGGATGAGCCCCGCCAGCTCCGGCAGCGCCTTCGCCGCGCCGCCGCGGATGCCGTCGATCGCCCCCGCCTGCTCCGCCGCGGTGAGCAGGGGGACGCCGCGCGCCGCCGCGTGCTCCGCCAGCCGCGTGACCGTGGTGTCGCCGACGCTGCGCTTGGGGACGTTGACGATGCGCAGGAACGCCTCGTCCGCCGCCGGGTTCGCGACGAGGCGCAGGTACGCCAGCGCGTCCTTGACCTCGCGGCGCTCGTAGAAGCGCGTGCCGCCGATGATGCGGTACGCCATCCGCTCGCGCCGCAGCGCCTCTTCCACCGACCGCGACTGCGAGTTGGTGCGATAGAGGACGACGAAGTTGCGCAGCGCCAGCGACGGGCTGTCCGCTAGCCGGCCGCGGATCTCCTCCGCGATCCACTGCGACTCGTCCGCCTCGTCCGCGGCCTCCACCAGGGTGATCTGCTCGCCGCCCACCTGGTCGGTGCGCAGCGTCTTGCCCTTGCGGTTGACGTTCTGCTCGATGACGCGGTTGGCGGCGTCCAGGATGATCTGCGTGGAGCGGTAGTTCTGCTCCAGCTTGATCACCCTGGCGTCCGGAAAGTCCTTCTCGAAGTCCAGGATGTTGCGGACGTCGGCGCCGCGCCAGCCGTAGATGGACTGGTCGTCGTCGCCCACCACGAACAGGTTGCGGTGCTCCTCCGCCAGCTGACGCAGGAAGACGTACTGGGCGCGGTTGGTGTCCTGGTACTCGTCGACCAGGATGATGCGAAAGCGGTCCTGGTACCGCCGCAGCACGTGCGGGTGGTCGCGGAACAGCTGCACCGGCTTGACCAGCAGGTCGTCGAAGTCGAAGGCGTTGGCGTCGCGCAACGCCTTCTGGTAGAGCGGAAAGACCTGCGCCACCACCTTCTCGAACGGGTCCAGCGCGCGCTCGGCGTAGGTGTCGGGCCCCGTCAGCTCGTTCTTGGCGGAGGAGATGGCGCCGTGCACCGCGCGCGGGGTCCATTTCTTGGGATCCAGCTGCAGCGTGTCGCGGA
>DASUVG010000082.1:0-10503 GCA_036379135.1 Longimicrobium sp. | reverse complement strand
CTTCTGCGCGGGCGCCAACATCAACATGCTGCAGAAGGCCGACCCCACCTGGAAGTACTACTTCTGCCTGCACGCCAACGAGACGCTGCTCAAGCTGGAGCACACGCCCAAGCTGGTGATCGCGGCGCTCAACGGCCACACGGTGGGCGGCGGGCTGGAGATCGCCATGGCGGCGGACCTGCGCATCGCGCGCCGCGGCGCCGGCAAGATCGGCCTTCCCGAGGTGGCGCTGGGCGTGCTTCCCGGCACCGGCGGCACGCAGCGGCTGACCAAGCTCGTCGGCACGTCGAAGGCGATCGAGCTGATGGTGCAGGGGAACAACATCGACTTCGACGAGGCCGCGGCCATGGGCATCGTGAACCGGGTGCTGGACGCGGAGGGCCGCGACGCCTTCCTGGCCTCGGTGCTGGAGTACGCGCGCCAGTTCACGCGCCCCAACAAGGCCACCTTCGCGGTGGGCAACATCAAGCGCAGCTGCCAGAGCGGCGCGGAGCTGCCGCTGGAGCAGGGGCTGGCGCTGGAGCGTGAGCTGCAGGCGCTGCTGTTCAACTCGCAGGACGCCAAGGAAGGGCTGAACGCCTACGTGGAGAAGCGCACGGCGTCGTTCACCGGCAAGTAAGCGCGGCGAACGGAGGCGAAGGCGCTCGATCAGGTGATCGGGCGCCTCTCGTCGTTGAAGGGGGATCGGTTTCGCGGGACGGGGGTTACAGGGCGGTTCGGCGGGGATCGCGGCTCGGCGCAAGGGATCGAACTGCGCCCGACGGGGCCCCCTCCCCCCGGCCCCCTCCCCCGCTGCGCGGGAGAGGGGGAGAATTCGATCCCGGTCCCGAAGGGTGTCGTGCGCACGACCGGCGCCCCCCATCCCCGGCCCTTCCCCCACAAACGGCGTGGGGGAAGGGAGAATTCGGTCCCGGTCCGACTGGCCTGGTGCTCGACGTCAGCGTGTCGAAGCGCGTCACCTCTCCCCCAGGATTTTTCGGGGAGAGGCCGGGAGAGGGGGCACCCCGCGGACGCAGTCCGGTGCTCGTCGCAGCGCAATCGACTTCTCCCCTCTCCGCGAGGAACGAGCGGGGAGGGGTCGGGGGAGGAGCCCCCGGGGACGCAGTTCAATCCTGGTCGAAGCGCCCCGATGCCGCGGCAGGTGTTGCAGTTTGCGTGAGGGATGCGCGCCCGCAGGGCCGAGACACCGGCGCGAATGCACGAGCCCGGCGGAGCCGCCAAAATGCCGGTGAGCGCTGGTGGCTCGGCGCACTTGGCAACAGTTGTATCGTTGCCTAGTGCGCGCGCAGCCCGGCCCGGAGCGCAGCGGAGGGACACGCCCAAATCGTGCAGTTGCAGGTAAAGAATCTTACGCAGCCAATCTGCACTTCTGAGATACGGACAAGATGACCGACACGGCGACGCTTGGCATCCAGCCGGGACGGCTGTTCATCGGAGGCGAGTGGCAGGACGCCGCCTCGGGAGAGACGTTCGACACCATCAACCCGGCGACGGCGGAGACGCTGACCCACGTGGCGGCGGCCGCGGCGGAGGACGTGGACCGCGCGGTCAAGGCGGCGCGCGCGGCGTTCGAGGCCGACAGCTGGCAGAAGCTGGACGCCCGCAAGCGCGGCAAGCTGCTGTACGCCATCGCCGACAAGCTGGAGGCGCGCGCGGACGAGCTCGCCCGGCTGGAGACGATGGACAACGGCAAGCCCGTGCGCGAGGCGCGGATGATCGACATCAAGGAGTCGATCGACTGCTTTCGCTACTACGCGGGGTGGGCGGACAAGATCAGCGGCGACGTGATCCCCGTGCCCGGGCCGTACCTCAACTACACGCGGCGCGAGCCGGTGGGCGTGTGCGGGGCCATCATCCCGTGGAACTACCCGCTGCAGATGGCGGCGTGGAAGGTCGCTCCCGCCATCGCCTGCGGAAACACGGTGGTGCTCAAGCCCGCGGAGCAGACGCCGCTGACGGCGCTGGAGCTGGCCCGCGCCGCGGCGGAGGCCGGGCTGCCGGCCGGCGTGCTGAACGTGCTGACGGGCTTCGGCGAGCCGGCGGGCGCGGCGCTGGTGAGCCACCCCGACGTGGACAAGATCGCGTTCACCGGCTCCACGGCGGTCGGCAAGATCATCCAGAAGCAGGCGGCGGACACGCTGAAGAAGGTGTCGCTGGAGCTGGGCGGAAAGAGCCCCAACATCGTGCTGGACGACGCCGACATCGACGCGGCGGTCAAGGGCGCGTCGATGGCCATCTTCTACAACACGGGCCAGGCGTGCACGGCGGGGAGCCGCCTGCTGGTGCACGAGAAGATCCGCGACGAGTTCGTGGAGAAGCTGGTGAAGCGCGCGGCCGGCTTCGTTCCCGGCGACCCGCTGGACCCCAAGACGCGCCTGGGTCCGCTCGTCAGCGCGGAGCAGCTGGACCGGGTGATGGGCTACATCGCGCAGGGCAAGAGCGAGGGCGCGGAGCTGCTGCTGGGCGGCGACCGGGTGGAGGTGAACGGCAAGGCCGGCTACTTCCTGAACCCCACGATTTTCGGCGACGTGGAGTCCGAGATGGTGATCGCCTGCGAAGAGATCTTCGGACCCGTGCTGGCGGTGCAGACGTTCAGCGACCTGGAGGAGGCGATCCAGATCGGCAACAACACCGAGTACGGGCTGGCGGCGGCGGTGTGGACGCGCGACGTGCGCAAGGCCCACCACGCGGCGCACCAGCTCCGCGCGGGGACGGTGTGGATCAACACCTACCACAACCTGGACACGGCGAGCCCCTTCGGCGGATACAAGCAGTCCGGCTACGGCCGCGAGCTGGGCCGCTACGCGCTGGACCTGTACACGCAGGTCAAGAGCGTGTGGGTGAACCTGGGATAACGGCGGGTTCAAGAATCAAGTGCCCAGTGCCCAGGAATGGCGCTGGGCACTTGGCCTTTCGGGACGCGGCAGACGATCCAGTTCCGCCGCGTGCGAGCGGAGCACGATCACGCGGGGACCACCGCCGTGGAGCAGACGATGGTGATTTCGCGTGACGCAGACGGCGCAGACCTGCGATTGACCTATCCGGGCACTTGAACCTGGGCACTGGGCACTTCTTTGTCTTCCATGACTGACGCATACATCCTGGACGCCGCCCGGACGCCCGTGGGGCGTTTTGGCGGCGCGCTGGCTTCCGTGCGGCCGGACGATCTGGCCGCCACCGTCGTGAGGGCCATCGTGCAGCGGACGGGGATCGATCCGGCCGTGGTGGACGACGTGATCTTCGGGTGCGCAAACCAGGCGGGCGAGGACAACCGCAACGTGGGGCGCATGGCGCTGCTGCTGGCCGGCCTCCCCGTCACCGTTCCCGGACAGACCGTCAACCGGCTCTGCGGATCGGGACTCGAGGCGGTGCGCAGCGCCATGCACGCCATCCGCGCGGGCGAGGGCGAGACCTTCATCGCCGGCGGCGTGGAGAGCATGACGCGCGCGCCGTGGGTGATGCTCAAGCCGGAAGAAGGCTACGCCCGCGGCGTTCCGCAGATGGCGGACTCGCTGCTCGGCTGGCGCTTCGTAAACCCGAAGATGCCGCCGGAGTGGACCGTCAGCCTGGGCGAGACGGCGGAGATCGTGGCGGAGGAGTTCGGCGTGACGCGCGAGGACCAGGACGCGTTCGCGTTCAACAGCCAGCAGCGCGCGGCAAAGGCCATCGCGGCCGGCCACTTCGCCAGCGAGATCGTCCCCGTGGAGATCCCGCAGCGCAAAGGCCCGCCAAAGGTCGTCGATACGGACGAGCATCCGCGCGCGGACACCACGCTGGAGTCGCTGGCTGGCCTCAAGGCGGCGTTCCGCAAGGAGCGCGGGACGGTGACGGCGGGGAACGCGTCGGGGCTGAACGACGGCGCGTCGGCGCTGCTGGTGGCGTCGGGCGCGGCTGCGGAGCGGCTGGGGCGCAAGCCGATGGCGCGCATCGTCGCCAGCGCGGTGGCGGGGGTGGAGCCGCACCGCATGGGGATCGGCCCGGTGCCGGCCACGCGCAAGGCGCTGGCGCTGGCGGGGCTCAAGGTCGGCGATATCGGGCTGGTGGAGCTGAACGAGGCCTTCGCGGCGCAGTCCGTGGCCTGCGTGCGCGAGCTGGGGATCGACCCGGAGATCGTCAACGTGAGCGGCGGCGCGGTGGCGGTGGGGCATCCGCTGGGCTCGTCCGGCGCGCGCATCCTGACGACGCTCGTCCACGAGATGCACCGGCAGGGCGTGCGCTACGGGCTGGCGTCCATGTGCATCGGCGTGGGCCAGGGGATCTCGATGATCGTGGAGCGCGTGGAATCGTGAGCGCATCGACATCCACATCCGCCGAGACGGTCCTGCTGCGCGTGGAGGACGGCGTCGCCTGGATCACCCTGAACCGCCCCGACCGGCTGAACGCGTTCGCCGGCACGATGCGCGACGACCTGCACGACGCCATCGACCGCGCGGCGTCGTCCCCCGAGGTGCGGGTGATCGTGATCACCGGCGCGGGCCGCGGCTTCTGCACCGGCGCGGACGTGGAGGTGATGAGCGACCTCCTTTCCCGCGGCGACGACGCGACCTTCGAGACGCTGGTGCAGGCGGGGATGCGCGTGGTTCAGCGGCTGCGGTCCGTGGAGCAGCCCGTGATCGCGGCGGTGAACGGCCCCGCGGCGGGCGCGGGCGCATCGCTGGCGCTGGCGTGCGACTTTCGCGTGGCGTCGGAGCGCGCGAGCATCGGCATCACCTTCAACCGCATCGGCCTGCACCCGGACTGGGGCGCGACGTACACCCTGCCCCGCCTGGTGGGCCCCGGCCGCGCCGCGGAGCTGGTGATGAGCGGGCGGATGGTGGAGGCCCGCGAGGCGGAGCGGATCGGACTGTTCGAGCGCGTGGTGGCGGAGGACTGGTTCGACGACGAGGTGAAGAAGCTGGCGAAGGAGCTCGCCGCCAAGCCGCCGCTGGCGCTCAAGCTGGCCAAGCGCACCCTCGCGGACTCGCTGGAATCGGAGATGGACTACATGCTCGCCGCCGAGCGTGAGCAGCAGATGCGCTGCTTCCGGTCCGCCGACGCAAAGGAGGGCATCGCCGCCTTCAACGAGAAGCGGAAGGCGGTGTTCCGGGGGGAGTGAGTGCGCGGGCGGCCGCGGATGACCGGCGTCCCCAAGATGGCGGAGGGTGCGATTCCGCGGGTGATGTGCCGCCCGCCCGCGGCGGCGAATGAATTCGCGGCTGGGACAACGCAATGTCCGCCTTCGCGGACCGTTCGTGCAGCACTACGCCCATGTGCCTCGCGAACGATTCCGCGGTCGAAGCCTCGCGCGGTTTGCGAGGCTTCGTGCTTTTCCAGCCGCGGCTTCAGCCGCCCGAACACCGGAGTCGGCTCCGTCCCTACAGGAACTCCGGCGCGGCGTTCGGCTGGCCTTCCGCGAAGCGGGACGGGCGCAGGGCGTGGACGTCCATCGACGAAGCCGAGCCATCGAGGATCATCTCCGCCAGGAGCTGGCCCAGCGCGGGCGAGTGCATCACCCCGTGGCCGGACGAGCCGTTGGCCAGGAACAGGTTCTCGACGCCAGGTGCGGGCCCCAGCAGCACGTGGCGGTCCGGCGACATCTCGTAGAGCCCCGCCACGCACATCGACCGATCCACCCGGGCCTCGCGCAGTGACGGGATCCAGCGATGGGCGCGGGCGGTGACCTCCGGCAGCCAGGCGTCATCGAACGTCGTGTCGAACGGGTCCGCCGTGTTCGGCTGGTCGGACCAGAGCAGCAGCACCCGCCCGTCGCGCACGCGCAGGTGGAACTCCGCCTCCACGAAGATGGTGAGCGGCATGCACTCCGGCAGGCCGGCGAACGGCTCCGTAACCGCCACCTGCCGACGCAGCGGAAAGACGGGGATGTCGGCGCCCGCCATGGCCGCCACCTTCCCCGCCCACGCCCCCGCCGCGTTCACCACCGCGCCCGCGCCCAGCTCCCCCGCGTCCGTCCGCACGCTCGCGACGCGGCCGTTCTCCACGCGCATGCCGCGGACGGCGGCGCCGTAGTCGAAGCGCACGCCCATGCGCCTCGCAGCCTCGGTGTAGCCGCGCAGCATCTCCAGCGGCCGAATGAAGCCGTCCGAGGGGCAGTACACGCCGCCCACCAGCCCCTCCGCCGCGAAGGCGGGGTTGATCCCCAGCGCCTCGTCCACCGTCACCCGCCGCGCGTCGTCCACGCCCAGCGCGCGCTGCATGGCCTGCGCTTCCATCAGCGCGGCGAGCGTCTCCTCGCGCTCCGTCAGGAAGAGGTAGCCGCAGGGGCGGTAGCCGGGGTCCACGCCCACCTCGTCCGCAAAGCGCAGCAGCTTTTCGCGCGCGAGCAGCGACAGCCGCACGTTGGGCTCGGACCCGAACTGCACGCGAAAGCCGCCGGTCGCCTTTCCGGTGCTCCCCTGCCCCGGACCCGGCGCGCCGTCCAGCACCCGCACGCGCGTGCACCCGCGCGCCGCCAGGTGCCACGCCGCGCTGGCTCCGATCACGCCGCCCCCCACGATCACCACGTCGTAGCTCTCCACCGCGCCTCCCGGCCGGGCACGCCTGCCGCGCGGACGGTCTCCCGCCGCCTGTCCGGCGAATAATCACCCCTCGCCCGCCCGAGCGAAAGAGAGCTCCGCCGGTGGCGAGCGGCGCGAGTGGTGCATACTTTGGCGGAGCGCATCGCGGGGGTTCGTACGGAGCCACCATCCGCCGGCCGCCGCGCACGGAGGGAGATGGATGGACGTAGAGCTGGGGATCATCGAAGGCTTCTACGGGCGGCCGTGGTCGTGGGACGAGCGGGCTGCGACGATCGCGTTCCTGGCGCCGCACGGATACCGCTTCTACCTGTACGCGCCCAAGGTGGACGCGTACCTGCGCCGCCGCTGGCAGGAGGACCACCCGCGGGACGTCGCCGACGCGCTCGCGCGGCTGGCGGGGCGGTGCGCGGAGCTGGGCGTGCGCTTCGGCGTGGGAATCAGCCCGTTCGAGGTGCGGGAGTTCGGCGCGGCGGAGCGCGAGGCGCTGGGGCGCAAGCTGGCGTTCTTCGACGCGATCGGCGTGCGCGACCTCGCCATCCTCTTCGACGACATGCGCGGCGACGTCCCCGGACTGGCGGACCGGCAGATCCAGATCGTCGACTGGGCCGCGGGGCGCACGGCGGCGGACCGGATCATCGTCTGCCCCAGCTACTATACGGACGATCCCGTGCTGGACCGCGTCTTCGGCCAGCGGCCGGACGGGTACCTGGAGCGGCTGGGCACCGGGCTGGACCCGCGGATCGAGATCTTCTGGACCGGCGAGGAGGTCGTCTCGCGAGAGTACTCGCCGGGGCACCTGCGGCGCGTGGCGGACCAGCTCCGCCGCAAGCCGTTCCTGTGGGACAACTACCCGGTGAACGACGGGCAGCGGATGTCGCAGTTCCTGCACGTCCGCGGCTTTACGGGCCGTCCGGCGGAGATGGCGGAGCTGCTCGCCGCGCACGGCGTCAATCCCGCGCTGCAGGCCACGCTGACGTGCATCCCCGCCCTCACGCTGGTGGAGAGCTACCGGCGCGGCGCGGAGTACGAGTACGGCGAGGCCACCCGCCGAGCCGCCGTCCAGGTGCTGGGCGAAGCGCTGGCGGAGCGGCTGTACGAGGACGTGCTGGTGCTGCAGGACATCGGTCTGGACCGGCTGGACGAGAAGGCGCTGATGCTCCGCGAGCGCTACGCCGGCGTGGACCATGCCGGCGCGCGGGAGATCATCGCCTGGCTGGACGGCGAGTACCGCATCACCGACGAGATCGTCCAGACGCAGTAGACCACATCCACCAGAAACACTGAATCCAGTGGCAGACGATCGGAGATTTCACCGGGTGGCGGTGCTGGGCGCTGGGACCATGGGGAACGGGATCGCGCAGGTGTGCGCGATGGCCGGCTACACCGTCGCGCTGCACGACCCGCAGCCGGGGGCCGTGGAGCGCGCGCTGGGCACCATCCGCGGCAACCTGGACAAGGGGGTGGAGCGCGCAAAGGTGACCGCCGAGGCGCGAGAGACGGCGCTCGGCAACCTGCGCGACGCCGCGGACCTGCACTCCGCCGCGGCGGACGCCGACCTGGTGATCGAGGCCGTGCCGGAGCGGATGGAGATCAAGACGGGGCTGTTCGGCGAGCTGCACCGCATTGCCCCCGCGCACGCGGTGCTGGCCACCAACACCTCGTCGCTCAGCGTCAGCCGCATCGCGGAGGCCACGGGGCGTGCGGAGCGGGTGATCGGGCTGCACTTCTTCAACCCCGTGCACATCATGAAGCTGCTGGAGGTGGTGCGGGGGGCGGATACGTCGCAGGCAACGGTGGATGCCGCGCTCGACTTCGCGCGGCGCATCGGCAAGGAGCCGATCATCGTCACCGACACCCCGGGGTTCGCCTCGTCCAGGCTGGGCGTGGTCCTGGGGCTGGAGGCCATGCGGATGGTGGAGCAGGGCGTCGCCACCCCGCAGGACATCGACAAGGCCATGGAGCTGGGCTACAACCACCCCATGGGCCCGCTCAGGCTGACGGACCTGGTGGGGCTGGACGTGCGGCTGGGGATCGCCGAGTACCTGCACGGCGAGCTGGGGGGCGAGCAGTACCGCCCGCCGGAGCTGCTGCGGCGGATGGTGGCCGAGGGGAGGCTGGGGAAGAAGAGCGGGCAGGGCTTTTACGACTGGACGCAGGAGGGCCGGTGAGCCTGTACGAGACGCTGCGGGTGGAGCAGGACGGCGCCGTCGCCATCCTCACCATCGACCGCCCGGAAAAGCGCAACGCGCTCAGCGGCCAGGTGCGCGCGGAGCTGGTCGCCGCCCTCGACGCCCTGCGCGACGACGGCCTGGTGCGCGTGCTGGTGGTCACCGGCGCGGGCGACAAGGCGTTCGTCGCCGGCGCCGACATCGGGGAGTTCGCCGACCGCACGCCGCTGGAGCAGCGCGCGGCGATGACCGGCCGCCGCGTCTTCGACGAGGTGGCCGCGTATCCCAAGCCGGTGATCGCCATGATCAACGGCTTCTGCCTGGGAGGCGGATGCGAGCTGGCGCTGGCGTGCGACGTCCGCATCGCCGCGGACACGGCGAAGCTGGGGCAGCCGGAGATCAACCTGGGGATCATCCCCGGCGGCGGCGGCACGCAGCGGCTGCCGCGGGTCGTGGGCACCGGCCAGGCGATGCGGCTGATCCTCTCCGGCGAGATCATCGACGCGGCCGAGGCGCTGCGCATCGGCCTGGTCGACGTCGTCCACGCCGCGGCGGACCTGCGGGAGCGGACGCTGGACTTCGCGCGGGCCATGGCGGCCAAGTCGCCGGTGGCGCTGCGCATGGCCAAGTCCGCCGTCCGCGCCGCCGCCGAGATGCCGCTCGCCGCCGGCCTGCAGTACGAGACGGAGCTCTTCGTCACCTGCTTCGCCAGCGAGGACAAGCGCGAAGGCGTCGCAGCGTTCCTGGAGAAGCGCCCCGCGTCGTTCACGGGGCGGTAGCCGGCGCTGATCGGAGACACGCGAAAGGCCGGGAGCGGCGTGCTCCCGGCCTTTCACGTGGATCGTAGCCAGCCGGCGCCGCTACTCGGCCGCGACGGTTTCGTCCAGCAGCTTGCGCGCTTCCCGGCCGATCACGGGCAGCTCCCACTCCTGGCCGCGATACGCTGCGTACATCAGCGCCAGCCAGAGAACCAGGCTGGCGAGCCCCACCACCATCACCAGGCCGAGCGCGAACAGCCAGCCGATGAGCGGAATGCGCACCAGCACCGCGTTCAGGACGTTCAGCGCAAAGTTCAGGATGAGGAGCACCGCGCTGATGATCAGCGACTGCATGGCATGAAAGCGCACGAACCTGCTCTGCTTCTCCACCACCAGAAAAAAGGCCGCGCTGATGGGGCCGGCCACGTACGCGAGCGCGCCGGCCACGTTGTCGGAAAGTCCGGTGCCGGAGTTGGCGGAGGGCGTGGGCATCGATGCTCCTGGGTTTCGGGAGGGACGATCCTGCGGACATCGGGAAGTGTACGGCGCATGATAGCGCGCGGCGTGCACGGCATCAATCATCCCGATGCGCCGCCCCGATCCGCGCCGCCTGTCGCGCCGCGCCGGGCAGGCATAGATTTGACGCCGCCGCGAGCACACACCCCTCTCATCCCGCGCCGCGGCCTCTCCCCCACGCCACGCACCCCGATCCACACGCCCATGCTCGAGACCTTTACCATCGAGACGTTCCAGCCGCACGTCGGAGAGATCTTCACGATCATGGTGGACGAGGAGAACCGCCTCCCCACCAAGCTCACCGAGGTGTACCCCTGGGGACAGGGCGCCGCCGCGGGACGCGATCGCACGCCGTTCTCCCTCGTCTTTCACACGATCCCCCAGGCCGTGGTCCCGCAGGCGATCTACCGCGTGGAGAACGAGAACATGGAGCCGTTCGAAATCTTTCTCGCGCCCATCGGCCCCGACGAGCGCGGGATGCGCTACGAGGCCGTCTTCACCTGAAACCGCGGCGGACCAGCAACTGACGAGGAGGGGCGGACGATG
>DASUVG010000081.1:0-20385 GCA_036379135.1 Longimicrobium sp. | reverse complement strand
CGCCCTCGCCGCAGCTCTTCAGCTTCAACAACCCGTACGGCAGCTGCCCGGAGTGCACGGGGTTCGGCGCGGTGCTGCGGCTGGACGACTCGCTCATCGTCCCCAACGCGTCCCGCTCGCTGGCCGAGGGCGCCGTGGATCCGTGGAGCAAGCCGCGCTACGACACCCGCCGCGCCAAGCTCGCCCAGCTGGCGGCACGGGAAGGCGTCTCCATCGACGCGCCCTGGGCCGAGCTGCCGGAGCGCTTTCGCCAGATCGTCCTGCACGGCACGCGCGGCTTCCAGGGCGTCCACCAGTTCTTCGCGGAGCTGGACGAGAAGCGGTACAAGCAGTACATCCGCGTCTTCATCCGCCAGTACCAGAGCGCGCAGGACTGCCCCGTCTGCGGCGGCGCCAAGCTGCGGCGCGAGGCGCTGTGGGTCCGCGTCGGCGGGCGGACCATCGCGGAGGTCTCCGCGCTCCCGCTGGGCCGGCTGATGCCCTGGCTGCGGGCGATGCGCGACGGCCGCACGGGCGCCGACTGCCCGGATCCGCCGCTGAGCGAGCAGGAGCGCGGGATCGCGGACAGCATCCTCAAGGAGCTGGATTCGCGCGTCGGCTTTCTGGTGGACGTGGGCCTGGGATATCTGACGCTGGACCGGCAGACGCGCACCCTCTCCGGCGGCGAGGCGCAGCGCATCACCCTGTCCAACGCGCTGGGCTCGCGGCTGGTGGATACGCTGTACGTGCTGGACGAGCCCACCATCGGCCTGCACCCCGCGGACAACGACCGCCTGCTGCGCCTGCTGGTGCGCCTGCGCGACCAGGGGAACACGGTGATCGTGGTGGAGCACGACCCCGAGGCCATGCGGCTGGCGGACCACCTGGTGGAGCTGGGGCCCGGCAGCGGCGAGCTGGGCGGCCAGCTGATGTTCCAGGGGACGCTGGCGGAGCTGCTGGTGGCCGACACGCTCACGGGGCGCTACCTCTCCGGCCGCGAGCGGATCGAGATCCCCGCCCGGCGCCGGCCGGTGGAGGGCGCCAGGCTGCGGCTGGAGGGCGCGCGGGAGCACAACCTGCGCGGCGACGCGGCGGTCTTTCCGCTGGGCGCGCTGACGGTGGTGACGGGCGTAAGCGGCTCGGGAAAGAGCACGCTGGTGCACGACGTCCTCTACCGCGCCGTGGAGCGCGAGCTTTCCGGCGGCGAGACGACGGCCAAGCGCCACCTGGGCGAGACGGTGGGCGGCTTCGAGCGGCTGAGCGGGGTGAGCCAGCTGCGCGAGGTGGTTCTGGTCGACCAGTCGCCGATCGGGCGCACGCCGCGCTCCAACCCCGTGACGTACATCAAGGCGTACGACGAGGTGCGGCGCATCTTCGCCAGCCTGCCGGACAGCAAGCGGCTGGGGTTCGGGCCGGGGCACTTCTCCTTCAACGTGGCGGGCGGGCGCTGCGAGGCGTGCAAGGGCGAGGGGCAGGTGCAGGTGGAGATGGTGTTCATGGCCGACGTCTTCGTCCCCTGCGAGATCTGCGGGGGGGCGCGGTTCAAGCCCGAGGTGCTGCAGGCCCGCTACCGCGGCCGCAGCATTCGCGACGTGCTGGACATGACGGTGGACGAGGCCATCCGCTTCTTTCTGCACGAGGACCGGCTGGGCGAGGTGCTCTGGCACCTGCAGCAGGTGGGCCTCGGCTACCTTCGCCTGGGCCAGCCCGCGCCCACGCTCTCCGGCGGCGAGGCGCAGCGCATCAAGGTGGCGCGTGAGCTGGCGATGGGCGCGCGGCGCGGCGGCAAAAAGCTGTACATCCTGGACGAGCCGACCACCGGCCTGCACATGGACGACATCAAGAAGCTGCTGCGCGTCCTCGGCGACCTGGCCGACGCGGGGCACACCGTCGTCCTGATCGAGCACAACCTGGACGTGATCAAGACGGCGGACTGGATCGTGGACCTGGGGCCCGGCGCGGGGCCGGACGGCGGGCACGTGGTCGCGATGGGGCGGCCGGAGGACGTGGCGCGCGTGGAGGGCTCGCTGACGGGGCAGTGGCTGGCGCCGATCCTCGCGGGGGAGTCGCGAGCGGCGTAGGGTGAACGGGTGAACGGGTGAACGGGTGAACGGGTGAACGGGTGAACGGGTGAACGGGTGAACGGGTGAACGGGTGAACGGGTGATCGGGTGATCGGGTGATCGGGTGATCGGCCCCGCGTCTCAGGGATGAGGCGCGGGGCCGGCTGCGTCGGGGGGCGTTCGCCTGTGGATCGATCGGAGGCGCACGGCAGGGCGGAAGTGGGGCGCGAGCTCACCGATCCGGGGAGCGACTGCCCCAGCTCCACCACGGGTTTGCGCGGGCATCCGTTTACGTTTCTGCCGGTAAGTCACTGCCTGGCAACGCGCTCATCCACATGCGCGAATTGCGGCCGGAGATGGTGCGTTCGATGCTCATTCCGTGTGGCACCCGGCGCGTGGGCGTCGGGTGTGTGCCCCCCACAGGAGGTGACGAATGAGACCACTCCGCTCTTCCGTCGCGTTGCTGGCGATCGCCCTGGCCGCCTGCGACGACGTCCCCCGACGCGTCACCGCCGCCGGGGAGCCGTCGCGCGTCGTGCTGACGCCGGTGTGCGTGACGTTCGATCCGTTCGCCGGCCTGGCCGGCGGCGGGGCGGCCGGAAACTCGCCGGGGGACCTGTTCTTTACGGAGAACGGCATCCCCGTCACCCTTCACACGTTCGTGCACCTGCCGGGCTTTGGAACGGCCTTTGGCGACGCGGCCGTGGTGGACTCGTTCCCCTTCTTCGGAGACGACCAGATCGGACACACGGCCAACATCAACCTGGGCTTCACCTTCACCTCCGCGGCGCTGGGATTCACGCCTGCGTCCGTAACGTTCAAGTGGCGCGACCATGGCGGCCATGAGAACCTCAAGGTGAACAACAGCGCGATCCACGTGGGCGAGCTGACCGCCTCGCCAACGCCGATGGGCGGCGCCGCCGTGTCGCACAACGTGACCTTTACCGCGCCGATGGGGGCGTTCAAGCTGGGGAACACGACCATCACCGGGGCGGTCGGGACGCTGGGCGTGGGCGGGCAGGAGTTCCACATCGAGAACGTCTGCGCCAACCCGTAGACCCATCCCCCGATTGCGCCGGCGTCTCGCTGCGCCGGCCCATCGCGAATGCCATCCGGGAGGGCAAGCGAAGGTCAACTGCTCCCAGGGGTTTGGCGGAGGTGGGCGAGGTTTACGAGCCGGGAGGTGCGCCCCCCTCACTGTCGGCCGCCGAAGCGCGATTCTCCCCTTTCTCCCGCGCAGCGGGGGAGAGGGGCAGGGGGTGGGGCAGGGGGAGAGGGGGTCGCGTCGGACGCCAGCGTGATCCGCTTCGCCGATCCTCGATCCGCGGATCCGGATCGATCCCCTTGCCCTCCGCCGCGCCGCGCGCCTTCTTCCATCATCCCGCACATCCATCCCGCGGGAACCATTTCCGATCCAACCGCATTCTGCTGTATGCCGGGCGCCGAAGCCCGGCGCACCCGCTCCGGGACGCGCGATGGACGCATTCACGATCCCAACCCCCGCCGCGCCCGCCGCGGCGCCGGCCGACTTCGAGTCGCTGCTGGCGCCGGTGGTGGACCGCGCCTACGGGCTGGCGCTGCGCCTGGCCGGCAACCGCGACGACGCGCAGGACCTGGTGCAGGAGTCGGCGCTGCTGGCGTTCCGCGGATTCCACACGTTCAAGCCGGGGACGCACTTTCGCGCGTGGTTCTTCCGGATCCTGGTGAACTGCTTCTACGCGTCGCGGCGGCGCCAGCGGCCGGAGCAGAGCCTGGAGGGGCTGGAGGAAGAGGCGCCGCTGCTGCACCTGTACGTGCAGACGTACCACAACGGGATGCACGGCGCCGGGCGCGATCCCGCGCGCGAAGTGATGGACCGCATCCAGGGCGAGGACGTGGCGCGGGCGCTGGATTCGCTGCCGGAGGAGTTTCGCGTGGCGTGCACGCTGTACTTCATGGAAGACCTGTCGTACCAGGAGATCGCCGACGTGGTGGGCGTGCCGGTGGGAACCGTGCGCTCGCGCCTGCACCGCGGCCGCAAGCTGCTGCAGAAGCGGCTGTGGCAGGCGGCGCTGGACGCCGGGCTGGCGGCCACCACGGTCGCGGTGGAGGAGGAGGAAGAATGAGCCAGATCGACCGCTACACCTGCGAAGAAGCGTTCCGGTGCCTGGACGACTACCTGGACCGCGAGCTGCCGCCGGACCAGATGGACTGCGTGCGCGTGCACCTGGAGACCTGCGCCGTCTGCGCGTCGGAGTTCGACTTCGAGCAGACGGTGATCGACGACGTGCGCGGCAAGCTGCGCCGCATCCGCGCCCCCGGCGACCTGATGACGCGCATCTCCGCCCTGATCGCCTCCGCCCGCGGCGCCGGTCCGGATCCGTCCTGACCGCTTGAAAGGACAGGAATCACGGGGAGGACGTGGAGGAAAAGAGAGAGGACGCGGATGATGGTTTTTCTCCGCGTCCTTTCTTCGTTCCTCCGCGTCCTCCCCGTGATGCTTCTGGACGATGTGCCGGGAACCATCCGCGCGGTGGGCGCATTCTGGAGCGTGGGCGCCGGACCGATGCCGGCGGAAAGGCTCACACCAGACGCGGGTGGATGACGATGTCGACGATGGCGCGGGACGCGGGGATGGCGCCGCGGGTGGCGGTGCGGCAGTGGGACGCGGCCCAGGTGGGGCCGCGGCTGGAGACGGCGGGCGGCGCCATCCTGCGCTACGGCCTGGCGGCCATCCTCCTGTACTTCGGCGTCTTCAAGTTCCACCCGGTCGAGGCGGAGGCCATCCGCCCGCTGGTCTCCAACAGCCCGCTGATGGGATGGATGTACGCCGTCCTGAGCGTGCAGGCCGTCTCCACGCTCATCGGCATCGGCGAGATCGTGGTCGCGGGGCTGCTGCTGGCGCGGCCGTGGTCCGCGCGGGTGAGCGCCGCCGGCGGCGCGGGGGCGATCGTCATCTTCATCACCACCCTCAGCTTTCTGCTGACGACGCCGGGCGCGTGGGCGATGATTCCGGGGTGGCCGATCCCCATGCCGGGCGCGGCGGGATCGTTCCTGATCAAGGACCTTTTCCTCCTCGGCGCCGCCGTCTGGATCACCGGCGAGTCGCTGCGGGCGGCGGCGGACCGGCGGTGATCCGGGTGGCGCTCAACGGATGCGGACTTCCCGCGAAATCTCTTCGAAGCGCTCGCGGTAGCCCGACAGGTCCGTGGGATAGCCGAACTCCTTCGCGAGAATCTCCTCGCGAAAGTCGGACGTCAGGGGGGTCCGTTCCACGAACTCGTGAAAGCTGGACCACGCGCCCCGCGGTACCACGCCGTCGGGCGAGCACTGCTGCAGCGTCGCGAGCGCCACCAGCACCGGCTCGGGGATCCCGTCCTCGTCCCGCGATTGGCGGCGGTCGGGCTCGGGCGGCGCGGAGGATGGGGTTGCGTCACCGTCCTTCGCCGCGCCGTCGCGGCGGTGCCACCACGCGCGCAGGGCCGCGACTGCGCGCGCCACGGCGGCGGTGAGCTGGGTCCAGCGCGTTTCGGGGGGCTCGTGCGCCCGCATGCGCATGGCGTAAAAGCGCAGGCGGTTGAGGAACTTCTTGGTCGCGCGCGGGGTGAGCCCCTGGCTGGCCACCACGCCGCTCCACGCCTTGAGCGAACTGGTGAACTCGGCCGAGTCGCGAACGGCCCCCCGTGGCGCCTGCAGCAGCACGACCACTGCGCCGGCCAGCAGCACCGCCATGGCGGCCGCGGGCACCGGAATGCTCCGCCGCGGTTCCGGCAGGTCCACCAGGCTGGCGGGGCTCCGGACGAGCGCCAGCGAGGGAGCGGGCGGGACGGTATCGCCCGGCGGCGTGATCGTAGTATCGGACGGCGGAGCGACGGACTCGGAGATCAACGCGCCGCCGAGAGCCGGCTGCTCTACGCGGGGGACCATCGCCACCCCCAGCGCGATGGAAAGCGCGCCGGCAACGCCGTACGTGACGAGCCGCGGGACAAGGGCATCGCGCCGCCGCACCGTCCGGGCACGATCCGCGGCCTCGGGGTCGCGGGCGCGGCGCTCCAGGCCGGCGTGCACCAGCTCGCGCCGCTGCGCGGAGGTGGGCACCGGCACCGGCACCTCGATGTTGATGAGCTTGTCCAGGTAGTCGCCGGCGAACCTGGCGCGGTTGAGCCGGGCGCGTTCCGCGTCGTCGGCCGTTTCGGCGGCCTCTCCCCGCAGGTGGGCGCTTTCCTGGGCAATCCTGTCGAACTCCAGCCCCACGCACGCGGTCACCCAGCTGCGGTCCAGCCCCATCACCACCGTACACTCGCCGGAAGAGACCAGAAAGTTCACCGCCTCCAGCACCTGCAGCACCTGCTCCGGCCGGCAGCGGTCCAGGTCGTCCACGAAGATGACCATGTCCCGCGGGCGCAGCGCCTCGGTCACCTCGCGGAACTCCTGCGCGAACCGGTAGCGAAAGCCCGTCTTCTCCTGCAGGTCGCGAAAGCGCGCCGCCCGGGTCAGGCCCAGCAGCAGCTGCCCCGGCTTGAGCTGAAAGGCCGCGAGGCTGCGCCAGAGCGCCGCCGAGAGTGCGAGTGCCGCGGCCAGCGGTACGGAAAGGTACTCCAGCAGGAACCTGATGGCTTCGGACCTCTGGATGCCGCCGCTCGCGATCACTCCCCACTCCTTGCGGCCGGAGTCCAGAAGATCGAGCATCCACGAAGGGTTCTGGTAGAACATTCCCGCGATGAGCAGCAGCAGCACGTACAGAACCATCACCGACGGCCTCAGGTCGCGCGTACGGATCAGGAAGAGCTTGAGGCGGAACGCCATTCCCGACCCGCTCAGCGGAGGAGGCACCGCTTGAGAGCGTATGCTTTCCAGCAGGCACGCCAGCAGGTGCTCCTCCTGCTGGTGATGCCAGGCGTTGAACCAGACGGGGCGAAAGTCCGCGTCGCGCAGGTTGCACCGCACCAGGTTCATCAGCGAGCTCTTGCCAGTGCCCCAGCGCCCCGTTACTGCCAGGGTGAGCGGGGGCTCGGTGTTGGGGTTCTGCAGGAACCTGGCGATGCCCAGCGCCAGGGCGTTGAGCTCGAACGGGTCCGGGTCGCCCGGCCGCAGGGGGCGGTCGGGGATGAGCAGGTCCGCGATGGAACGCTCCTCCTCCCGCTGCCGGCGTGCGGCGGACGGCGGCATCCGCGCGATGGCCGCCAGCGCCGCCAGCAGCGCCGCGCCCGCCAGGTAATACCACGGAGCCGGCCACCGCAGCGGGGACGAGGCCGCCTGCCAGCGCTCGCCGTCGCCGCGCAGCACCACGCCGCCGGAGCCGGCCGCCCACACTTCGCCGTCCCTGGCCTCGAGCGCGTACAGGTCCACGCGCGGCAGTGAGTCAACGCGGGTCCAGCGCCGTCCCCCATTCAGCGTTCGCAGCACGGTGCCCCTCCGCCCCACGGCCCAGCCGACCTGCTCGTCCCTGAATCGCAGGTCCACGACACCCTCCACTCCCTCCGGCAGCTCCTGCAGGGTCCACCTCGCGCCGCCGTCGCGCGTCGCCGCGATCCGGCCATCCACGCGGACTGCCCATCCGGTCTGTGCGTTGATGAACCACGCTCTCAGCAGATTCGTGCCCCCTGCGTGTCGCCAGCTGGCGCCGCCGTCCGGGCTGGTCCACACGTGTCCCTGGCCCACCGCCCAGCCGAATTCCCCGTCGTCGAAGCGGATGGAGCTCGCGCGCAGCGAGGCGGGCCGCACGATCCGCCAGTTCGCGCCGCTGTCGGTGGTGGCCAGCAGCACGCCGCGGAAGCCGGTGGTGATCCACCCCTGGCCGCCCTGGAAAAAGACGTCCTGAAAGTCGACCGCGGCCAGGCTGTCGGGCAGCCGCAGCGGCAGCCGCTCCCACCGGCGTCCGCCGTCGCGGGTGGTGATCACGGTGGCGCTGTCCCCCACCGCCCAGACGTGGCCGTCGCCCACGAACGCCAGTGCGCGCAGCGGCTGCCGCGTCGGTGAGCGCTGCTGCTTCCAGGTCGCGCCGCCGTCGCGCGTGGCCAGCACCATCCCGCCGCGACCCGCCGCCCAGCCGCGCCCCGTCCCGGGCGCGAAGTCCACATCCGCGAGCCGGGTGTCGCTGCGGACCGTGCGCCATGTCTCGCCGCCGTCGCGGGTGGAAAGGATGGTTCCCCCGTCCCCCACCGCCCATCCAAGGCCGTCGCCGTCGAGCACCACGTCGTTGAGCACGTAGCCGGGCTCCGTGCGCACGGTATCCCACGCGCGCCCCCCGTTCGGGCTGCGGATGATGGATCCATCAACCCCCACGCCCACCAGGCCGCGGGCGGAATCGCCTTCCAGGCTTTTGAGCAACGGCAGGCCACGGCTCAGCCGGTTCCACGTCCGCCCGCCGTCCGCGGTGCCGTAGAGCGCGTCGCGCGCGCTGTCAGGCACGACCGCCCACCCGCGCTGCGTGGTGGGGAAGTGCAGTTCCGTTCGGGAAAGAGAGAAAGGGAGGCGGTCGGAAACCGGCGTGATGACCGGCTGCGGCTGGCCGGCGTATGTCCAGCGCGTGATGCCCCCGCCGAACAGCAGGAGGTTGGTGGTGGTGGTGTCGGCTACGAACAGCGACCGGGACTCATCGGTCGGCAGGGGGGTCCAGGTGCGGCCGCTGTCCGGCGTCACGAACGTTCCGCCATCCCTTGCCCTTCCCAGCGTGGCGTAGCCCAGGCCCTGGTCCACGAACCGGATCCATGCGCCCTCCTGGAACACGACTCGCCCTTCGATGCTGCCCCGCCTGCGCCAGCTCCGGCCGCCGTCGCCCGTGGCGAGCACTTCACCCAACGCTGAGAGCGCCCACCCGTACGCGGAGTCGACAAAGAACACGTCGACGAGGGGGCTGCGAAAGGCGGTGCTCGCCGCGCGTCCGGCTGCAGGCGATGTCCTGGTCGTGTCAGCGAGGGGGCTGGAGACGGGCACGGACGCAGAGGAATCGGCTCCGGATGCGGCGCGGGTGGTGTCGGTCGTGACGGCGCGCGCGCCGATCCCGGACGAATCGGGAGCGACCTCCCCTCGGTGCCAGCTCCTTCCCGCATCCGTGCTGTACACGATCATCCCGCCGTTGCCCACGGCCCACACGCGGCCGGTGCCGGGGAGGGCATACACCGCCGTCAGGTTCGACTGGACGACCTGGGGATCGTGGGCGTTGCGCTGGATGGGGTACCGGAGCCACTCCCCCAGTGTGGGCGTGCGCGTGGGGTCCGGATGCGGCTGCTGTACGTGGGCGCGCCAGGTCAGCACGCCGAACAGGAGGACGAGGGCGGTCACGGCGTACCCGCGAGATCCGGTCGCGATGCGGGTAGCGGACGCGGTGGGGGTCTCCACGCTCATTCCGGGAGTCCACGACGAAGGGGGATGCGGTGCCGCAGCGCGGCCGGAGCAGCGGGCGGCGCAACGGTGCGGCAGGGGGAGAGAAACCGCGGCAGCGGCCGTGAAACAGACGACGGGCCGCCATGGCCAATATCGGCCCGGATGCGTGCCGCGGCAACGATTTTCGACTGCCTCCCGATCCGCCGGGGGAGCCATGGAAAGTAGAGGGCTGCGCCCTCGCCCTTTCCCGGGCGATCACGAGACTGTTGCGCGCCGGCCACTCGCGTATTAGTGTACTGGGCAGCTAGTACACTCGTACACTCCGCGCCCCCGACATGCTCTTTCGCGTCGAAGCCTCGTCCCCCGTGCCCATCTACGCCCAGATCGTGGGACAGGTGCGCTCGGCGGTGGCGGCGGGGGAGCTGGCGGAGGGCGATCCGCTCCCCTCGGTGCGGCAGCTCGCCGGCGAGCTGCGGGTGAACCCCAACACCGTGGCGCAGGCGTACCGCGAGCTGGAGCGCGAGGGGATCACCTACGTGCAGCGCGGCCAGGGCACCTTCGTGGCCGCCATGGAGACCGGACGCCGCGAGGCCGAGCGCGACGAGCTGGCCCGCGCGCTGATCGAGCGGATGCTGGAAGACGCCTTTCGCCTGGGCCTTTCGCCCGCGGAAGTGCGCGAGACGCTGGACCGGAGCCTGGCGCGCGCCGCCGGTGCCGGAACCCTTGCCGCGGCGCCCGCCGCGGCACTCCCCAACCGGGGTCAGGAGCCCTGAGAACTATGCCGGACCTCACCATCTCCTTTACGCTGACCCCCGCGCTGGTGGCCACCGCCGTCGTCTACGACGTGGTGCTGGTGGCCCTGGGCGTGGCCCTGATGCGCCGCCTGCGCCAGCACCGCGCCGATGCGCCGGCCGTGCGCACCGCCGCCCGCGCCGCGCACCTGTCGGTCCGCTGATCCGCATGCCCCTTGCCCTGCGCACCCGCGGCCTCTGCCGCCGCATGGGGCGGCACTTCGCCGTGCGCGACGTCTCGCTCTCCGTTCCCGCCGGCGCCGTGTACGGCCTGCTGGGGCCCAACGGCGCCGGAAAGACGACCACGCTGCGCCTGCTGCTGGACCTGGTGCACCCCGACGCGGGCGAGGTGGAGATCCTGGGCGTGGACGCGCGCCGCCTTCCCGCCGAGGCGCGCCGGCGCGTGGGCTACGTCCCCGAGCGCCCCGGGATGCCCGACTGGATGCCGGTGGACCGCCTGCTGCGCTACCACTCCGCCTTCTACCCTTCGTGGAACGCGGCGTACGCCGAGGAGCTGCGGGTGCGGATGGGGATCCCCTCCGACCGCGCCGCGCGGCACCTGAGCAAGGGCCAGGCGGGAAAGCTGGCCCTGCTCCTGGCCCTGGCCCACCGCCCCGGCCTGCTGATCCTGGACGAGCCCACGGACGGCCTGGACCCGGTGGCCCGGCGCGACTTTACCGAGCTGCTGATGGAGTACGTGGCCGATACGCACGCCACCGTGCTGGTCTCGTCCCACATCGTCCACGAGCTGGAGCGGATGGCGGACTGGATCGGGGTGATGGACGAGGGGACCATGGTGGCCGAGATGCCGCTGGAGGCGTTCCGCGGCCACATCAAGCGCCTGCGCGTGGTCCCCTCGGGCGAGGTGGATCCGGCCGCGCTGCCGTTCTCCCTCCTTTCGCGCGTGCGCCGCGGCCGCGAGGAGCTGTGGTCCGTGCGCGGCTGGGAGCCGGAGATGGCGCCCGCGCTGGGCGGGCAGGCCGTGCAGGTACGCGAGGTGGTGGACCTGGACCTGGAGGAGTGCTACGTGGAGCTGCTGCGCAACCGCACGGAGGCGCGCGATGCTGCTGCGTGAGTTCGTGCGGGTGGACTGGGAGCGCCGCCGCGGCGTGCTGCTGCTCACCAGCGCCGTCTTCGGGCTCATCCCCGTGGTGGCGCTGGCGCTGCTGTCGTCCGGGCGTCGGCGCGCGGACGGGGTGAGCGGCATCGTCCTCTCCCAGAACGCCGGCGTGCTGCTGATGGGCGTGGTCTGCGTCGGCGCGCTGGCGTGGGGCGCGGGCACCTGGGCCGACGAGCGGCGCGGCAGCTGGATCTACGCGCTCTCCCTTCCGCTGTCGCGCGTGCACCTGTTCGCCATGCGCTACCTGGCGGGGCTGCTGTGGCTGGCCGTCCCGCTCGCGCTCCTGGGGCTGAGCGCCGCCGCCGTGGCGGGCGCCGCGGAGCTCCCGGCCGGCGTCTACGCCTACCCGGGCGCCTTCTTTCGCTGGGCGGCCCTCAGCAGCTGGATGCTGTACACCCTGATGTTCGTGGTCTCGGCGCGCTTCGAGCGCCCGTGGGCGTCGCTGCTGCTGGTGGTGTTCACGGTGGTGATCCTGGCGATCCTGGTGAACTTCGGCGTGTTTCCCGTGATCAGCGTCATGGTGGAGGCGCTGGTCTTCGGCTCCGCGTCGCCCATCCGTCCGCTCGTGGACGGCCTTCCCCTCTTCGGGTTCTGATGCGCGCGCCCATCGTCCTTCTCCTGGTCCTGCTCTCCGCCCATCCCGCGCCCGCCACGGTGCAGCCGCGGGACGAGGCGCGCCCCGGCTCCATCGGCGTGCGGCTGGGCAACGAGCGCCCCGCGCCCGCGGTGCGGCTGATGATCGCGGGCGCGCCGGCGGCCATGGCGGGGCTGCGCCCAGGCGACCGCATCCTTGCCGTGGACGGGCGGCGGACGGACGGGCTCTCCGGCCGGCAGGTGGAGCGGATGATCGAGGGCCCGCTGGCCCGCCCCGTGGAGCTGCTGGTGGGCGCGGCGGAGGGGACGCGGACGGTGCGCATCCCCCGCGAGGACCTGTTCGCGCCGGGCGCGGGATACACGCAGGCGGTGCGCACCCCGCACTTCGTCGTCCACCACCGCGCGGACCGGGGGTCGCGCCGGTACGCGCGCGGGCTGGCGCGGCGCGCGGAGGGCATGGCGCGGCGGGAGCTGCGCGGGGTGGATACGCAGGGCCGGCGCGCGCACCTGTTCGTGGTGCCGCCCCTGAGCTCCGATGGCGAGGTGAGGGTGCGCCAGGAGGCGATGGTGCCGTGGTGGGGCGCATGGGTGGACGCCCTGCCCAGCCAGGGCGAGGAGCTGGGGAGCACGCTGGCGTACCTGCGCTTCGGCGAGCCGGGCGCGGCCGCGCTGGAGCGGTTCGGCGGCAAGAACCTGTGGGGTCAGCCGCCGGCCGACATGCACCGCTACGCCGTCGCCCAGCTGACCGCCATGGGGGTGGAGCCCGACGCCCCGCCCGAGCTGCTGGCGCGCATCAGCCCCGACCTTACCGGCACCAGCGCCAGCCTGCGCGTGTACGTGCGCGAGCGCTGGGGCGACCGCCGCTTCGCCGCCGTCTGGCGCTCGGAGCTCCCCTTCGCCGAGGCCGTGCGCTCCGAGCTGGGCGTGGAGGAGCGCGAGCTCCTGGCCGACTGGCGGGAGAAGATCTACTCGCTGGGCCCCCAGCGCGACGCCGGCCCCGGGCTGGACACTTTTCTGGTCACGCTGGGGTGGGGGGTGGTGATCCTTGCGGCGGGGGTGTGGGTGGCGCGCGGCAAGCAGGCGGGGTGAGGGGGGGAGTGCGAAAGTGCGAAAGTGCGGATGGTGAGGGAGCGGCGTCGGGGGCAGGGGTGAATCCCGGCGGGGCGCGATTCCGTATCCGGGCGGGTCCCTGATCCGCACGAAGGAATGGAGCGCCCGAGGACGCCGCTCCACCGGCACCGATCCACCGAGATGAAGTTGCTCCACGGGTTCCTGCGCATCCGCCACGCCCGCCCGTTCGCCTGGCTCACGCTCCCCACCCGGCGGCGCAGGCGGATGGCGGTCGCCGCGCTGTGGGGGGCGTTCGCGGCGCACGTGGCCGTCAACGCGCTGGGCGGCGACGGCCGGCTGGCCGGGTTCGCTGGCTTCGCGACGCTGCTGGCCGGGCTGGTGTGCCTGTTCTCGCTCGCGGAGGCGTCGGCGCTGCGGGGCGGCGCGCGGCCGCTGGACGCGGGGCGGCTGGCCGCGCGCGACCGGGCGTACGCGGCGGCGTTCCAGGGAACGGGGTGGCTGCTGCTGGCGGTGGTGGTCTACGCGGAGCTGGCGCTGCGCATCGACGCGCTCTGGCTTCCCTCCGATCCGCGCGGCGCGGTGGGCGCGTTCGCCGCGGTGGCGGTGGCCATCGGGCTGCTGCCAGTGTCGCTGCTCAGCTGGACGGAGCCGGACGACGCGCCTGCCGCGGCGCCCGCCGCCCCCCAGCCCCCGCGCCGCCCCCGCCGCTTCGCCGCCGGCCCCGTCGACCGCGAGGGGACGCGCTTTCTGCACTGACGGCCGGGGAGGCTGATCGAGATTGGACGGCCGGGATCGAACTGCGCCGGAGGGTGGCCCCTCCCCACTCGTTCCTCAAGGAGAGGGGAGAACGTCGATCGCGCTTCGACAAACATCACCCTTCCCGCCGCGCGCCGAAGTGCTAATTTCTACGCACCTGCCCCCGCCCACGCGCCCGGCTGCGGACGCGCCGGTGTCTGGGACGCCGCACACCGCCGGGCCGCCGAGTCCGCGCAGGCGGACTCCGTGACTTTAGCCGCGATTTCAATTCACTCGCGCCGTGATGATGCCGGCCGGGCCGACGCACGTCCAGACCCATCGAATCACACCATCACGCCATTCCACCATCACACTCCAACCACCGCACTCGAATGAACACCAACCCCCCGGAGGCCCCATGAGAACCCGCCTCTCCCTCACCGGGCTGACGGCCCTCGCACTGCTGTCGGCGCCCGCGCACGCGCAGGGCGGGCGGCTGGCGTACGAGGACTTTCGCCTGGACAACGGCCTGCGCGTGATCCTGGCGCCCGATCCCGCCGTGGCCACGGTGGCGGTGAACGTGTGGTACGACGTCGGCTCGCGCGACGAGCGGCCGGGGCGCACCGGGTTCGCCCACCTCTTCGAACACATGATGTTCCAGGGGAGCGCCAACGTGGGCAAGGGCGAGCACTTCGTCCTCGTAGAGCGCGCCGGCGGCGACCTGCAGAACGGCACCACCGACTGGAACCGCACCAACTACTACCAGACGCTCCCCTCCAACCGCCTGAACCTGGGGCTGTGGCTGGAGGCGGACCGCATGCGCTCGCTGGCCGTCACGCAGGAGAACTTCGACAACCAGCGGCTGGTGGTGAAGGAGGAGCGCCGCGAGCGCATCGACAACCAGCCGTACGCCGGCGCCATGTGGCAGGGCCTCATCGGCGTCTTCAACACCGAGACCTGCTTCGGCTACGGGCACGAGATCATCGGCAGCTTCGAGGACCTGGAGGCCGCGCCCACGGAGGACGTGCAGCAGTTCTTTCGCACCTACTACGCGCCCAACAACGCCACGCTCGTGGTGGCCGGCGGCTTCGATCCGGCGGAGGCGCGCACGCTCGTCCGCCAGTACTTCGGCGAGATTCCGTCCGCGCCGGCCCCGCAGCGCCCCACCTGCGCCGACCCGTTCTCGCACCTGCCGGTCACGAAGACGGTGCAGGACCCGCGCGCGCCGCTGCCGGCCGTGTTCGTGGTCTACGGCCTTCCCGCGCAGGACCAGGCGGACTTCTACGCGCTGGAGCTGCTGAACGGAATCCTGGCCGTGGGCGAGACGTCGCGGCTGCAGGACCGCCTGGTGGACCAGGAAAAGGCCGCGCTGAGCGTGGAAACCATCTTCCTGGAGCACCGCGGCCCCGGCGAGGCGTTCTACTGGCTCACCGCCGCGCAGGGCACCACCAGCGAGCGGCTGCTGCAGATCTTCGACGAGGAGATCGCGAAGGTGGCGCGCGACGGGGTGACGGCCGAGGAGCTGGAGAAGGCCAAGAACCAGCGCCGCGCGCAGGTGGTGTTCGAGCGGCAGACGCCGCACGGCACCGCCGAGGCGCTGCAGCACGCGGTGCACTTTCACGGCGGGCCGCAGGAGGCGGACGCCAAGCTGGCCCGCTACCTGGCCGTCTCGCCCGACGACGTGCGCCGCGCCGCCGAGCGCTGGCTCTCCGTGCGCAACCGCGCGGTCGTCCACGTGGTCCCCGCAGCCGCCGCCGGGCAGGAGTGAACACCGCCATGAAGAAGACGATGATGACGCGCCGCGCCGCCCTCGCGCTGTCGGCCCTGCTGGCCGCCGCGCCCGCCGCCGCGCAGCGCCAGGATCCGCCGGCGCCGCTCCCCGCGCGCCCGCTGCAGTTTCCCGCCTTTCGCGAGACCACGCTCCCCAACGGGCTGCGGCTGATCGTGGTGGAGAACCACGCGCACCCGGTGGCGAGCGTCAACCTGCTGGTCGGCTCCGGCTCCGCCTCCGTCCCCGCGGAGCGCGTGGGCCTCGCCGGACTGTTCGCCGAGCTCCTTCCCAAGGGGACCGCCACGCGCACCGGCTCCGAGCTCTCGGGCGCCATCGAGCGCACCGGCGGCAGCATCGGCGCCGGGAGCGGGGAGGACCACATCAACGTGTACGCCTCCGTCCTCTCCGAGCACCTGCCGCTGGCCATGGAGCTGGTGGCCGACGTCACGCTGAACCCGTCGTTCCCGGACGACGAGGTGACCGCCGCGCGCGACCGCGCCCTCTCGCAGCTGCAGCAGTGGATGGCGGACCCGGGATACCTGGTCAACCGCCGCTTCATCGAGCGGCTGTACGGCAGCCATCCCTACGGCCGGTACCGCACGCCCCAGACGCTGGGCGCGCTGGACCGCGACGCCATGGTGGCGTTCCACCGGGCGCACTTCACCCCCGGCAACGCGCTCCTGGTCGTCGCCGGCGACGTGGACGGCGCGCGGGTGGAGGAGATGGCCCGCGCCCGCTTCGGCGGGTGGCGCGGCGGAGAGGTGCAGCGCCCGGCGTACACGGGGATCCCCGCATCCACCCCCACGCGCATCCTGCTGGTGCACCGGCCCGGCGCGGTGCAGTCCAGCGTGCGCGCCGGCCGGCCGACCATCCGTGCCGCGGACGCGGACTATCCCGCGCTCCTGGTGTTGAACAAGATCCTGGGCGGCGGCACCGACTCGCGCCTGTTCTCCATCCTCCGCGAGCAGAAGGGGTGGACGTACGGCGCCTGGACCGACGCGGACCGCCCGCGCGACATCGGCCGGATGATGGCGGGGATGGACGTGCGCAGCGAGGCCACCGACAGCGCCGTGGCCGAGATGCTGACGCAGCTGCGGCGCATCGCCGCCGAGCCGGTGACGGCGCAGGAGCTGGAATCGGCCAAGGGCTACCTGGTGGGCTCGTTCCCCATCGGCATCCAGACTGCGCAGGACGTGGCGTCGCAGGTGGCGCTCACCCGGCTCAAGGGGCTGCCGATCGAAGACCTGCTGCAGCGCCGCGAGCGCATCTCCGCCGTCACGGTGGACGACGTGCGCCGCGTGGCCGCCCGCTACCTGCGCCCCGACAGCCTGGTCGTCACCGTGGTGGGCGATGCGGGGCGCGTGCTGGCGGGGCTGGAGCGCATCGCCCCCGTGGAGCTGATGGACGCCGAGGGGCGGCCGATGGACCGCGCCGCGCTGGAGGTGCGCGCCTCGGGGGAGAGCTTCGACGCGTCGCGCCTGCGGCCGTACACGGCGGAGTACGAGATCCTGGCCCAGGGCAATCCCTTCGGCACGGCGACCAACACGCTGGCGCGGGAGGGCGACGGCTGGAAGTTCACCATGAGCGGCAGCTTTGGCCCCGTGCAGCAGACCATCACCGCCGTCTGGGGCCCGCGGTGGGAGCCGCGCACCTACAGCGAGACGTACGCAGGCGCCTTCCAGGGCCGCGCGGACGTGCGGGGGGAGAACGGCCGCTTTACCGGGACCATGGAGATGCCCCCGCAGGCCGGCGGCAGCAAGACGTTCGATGCCGAGGCCATCGCCGGCGCCGCGTGGAGCCAGATGGACGAGGCCATGCTTTCCACCGCCGACCTGGCGGAGGGAAAGACCATCGTGATCCCCGTCTTCAACACCAGCACCGGCGCCGTGGCCCCCGTCACCTTCGCCGTCGGCGCGGCGGAGAGCGTGACGGTCCCGGCGGGAACCTTCCAGGCGCACCGCGTCTCGTCCACCGGCGGCAGCGCCGCGACGACGATCTGGCTTCGCGCGGACGCGCCGCACATCGTCGTGAAGCAGGAGCTGGTCGGCCAGCCGATCGTCGTGCAGCTGAAGTCCATCCGGTAAGGCGGCACGGTTTCGGTGGATGAAGAGCGGCCCGGGCGCGCGATCGCGTGCCCGGGCCGCTCCGCGCGGGGCCCCTGCCCCCCGGCATCGAGCCGCGCCCGCGGCGCCCCCTCCGGGCTCGTAAACCTCGCCCACCTCCCCCAAAAAAGACTGGGGGAGGTCGAGGTGAGGCAGAGTTCGGAGTTCGTCGGAGAGGGTGGAGCGGGATGGTGGGCGGCCCCCCATCCCCGGCCCTTCCCCCCACAAACAGCGTGGGGGAAGGGTGACGCGAGCCGAATGGTCGGAGCGATTCGGGAGCAGACGCGCAGTGAACCGCCCGGAGCGGGATCGAATTCTCCCCTTTCTCCCGCGCAGCGGGGGAGAGGGGCCGGGGGAGAGGGGGCGCTGTCGGGCGCCAGCGCGATCCGGGTCGTCGAGCGTTGATCCGTCGGCACCCCCCCACCTCCCCCAGGGTTTTTTGGGGGAGGTGGGCGAGGTTTACGAGCCCGGAGGGGGCGCCCCGCGGATGCGGCTCGCTGCCTTTCCAGGCGTCTGCATCCCCTGCTTTTCCCACTCCCCCACCGCGCGCGCGGTTTGCGCCGCGAAGGGCCGGGAGAGGACATCTGCCGCGCTTCCGGTCCGCGCCCTGCGTGACGACGGGTGCCGCGCGCGGGGGACGGTAGCGGCAGGGCGCGCCCCCACGTAAATTCAGGCGGCTTGCCCTCCGCCCGCCAAACGGCGGCAGGGCTTACGGGCGCATCCGCACTCGCGTGCGCCATCACGAGGCTGGACCCATGGCAGAGCTTCGCTTTCACGGCCCCAACGCGGGCTACGTGCTCGAGCTGTACGAGCGCTTTCAGCGCGACCCCGCGTCGGTAGACGAGGGGTGGCGCGCATATTTCGCCTCCACCCCGCCCGCGGAGCTCGCGGCGCTGGACGCGGCGGCGGCTCCGTCGCCCGCGGCCGCGCCGGCCGGAGCCGCGCCGGCGGCCCCGGCGGACCTGGCAAAGCTGTTCGCCGTGCGCGAGCTGGGGCGCACCATCCGCGCGCGCGGGCACACCGCCGCGCGCCTGGACCCGCTGGGCGCCGACCCCCCGCCGGACCCGGTGCTGGACCTTGCGCGCTACGGCCTGACCGAGGCGGAGCTGGCGCAGATGCCGGCCTCCACCGTCTTTGGCCCCGACCCGCGGTCGTCCACCGCGCTCGACGAGATTCAGCGGCTGCGCAGGATCTACATGGGCACCGTGGGATACGAGTTCCTGCACCTGCCCGACCCGGCGGAGCGCGACTGGATTCGCGAGGCCATCGAGAACGGCACCTACGCCCAGCCCATGCCGGCCGCGCGCCGCCGCGCGCTGCTGGACCGGCTGTCGCAGGTGGAGGGCTTCGAGCGCTTTCTCCACCGCGCCTTCTTCGGGCAGAAGCGCTTCTCCATCGAGGGGACCGACGCCATGGTCCCCATGCTGGACGAGATCATCGCCGACGCCGCGGGCGCGGGCGCGAACGACGTGCTGATCGGCATGGCGCACCGCGGCCGGCTGAACGTGCTGACCCACGTGCTGGGCAAGCCGTACGCGATGATGCTGGCCGGCTTCAAGGTCGCCCAGCAGAAGCCGGGGCAGGACGACGGCCAGAACTCCGACGAGCCGTCGGGCGACGTGAAGTACCACATGGGGTGGACGGACGAGCGCGAGGTGGGCGGCCGCACGGTGCGCGTACGCCTTTCGCCCAATCCCAGCCACCTGGAGTTCGTGGACCCCGTGGTGGTGGGGATGACGCGCGCCGCGCAGGACGAGACCGCGTCGGCCGGCCCGCCGCCGGTGGACCACTCCCGCGCGGTGGGCGTGCTCATCCACGGCGACGCGGCGTTCCCGGGGCAGGGCGTGGTCCCCGAGACCATCAACATGCAGTCCCTGGCCGGCTACACCGTCGGCGGCACCATCCACCTGATCGCCAACAACCAGGTCGGCTTTACCACCGACCCGCAGCAGGGGCGCTCCACCCGCTACTCCAGCGACCTGGCCAAGGGCTTCGAGGTCCCCGTGGTCCACGTGAACGCCGACGACGCCGAGGCGTGCCTTGCCGTGGCGCGGCTGGCGCACGCGTACCGGTTGCGCTGGGGCAAGGACTTCCTGATCGACCTGGTGGGCTACCGGCGCTGGGGGCACAACGAGGGCGACGAGCCGCTCTTTACCCAGCCGGTGATGTACGGGGCCATCAAGGACCACCCCACCGCCCGCGAAGCCCTGGCCGCGCGCCTGGTGGACGAGGGCGTGATGACCCGCGAGCAGGCCGACGCCGCGTACCAGCGGGTGCTGGACGAGCTGGCGCGCGTGCTCGATTCGCTCGGCGAGCAGCCGAAGCCGACCGTGCACGACGAGCCGCCGTCGCGCAACGGCAAGCCGCCGCGCGCCACCGCCGTCGCCCGTGACACGCTGCTGGAGCTGAACCGCGCGCTGCTGGCCCGGCCGGACGGCTTCGTCCCCAACGCGCGCCTGGAGAAGGTGCTGCAGAAGCGCGGCGAGGCGGAGAGCGGCGAGCCGAACATCGACTGGGGGCACGCCGAGGCGCTGGCGTTCGCGTCGCTGCTGGCGGAGGGCACGCCCGTGCGCCTTACGGGGCAGGACGTGGAGCGCGGCACCTTCAGCCACCGCCACGCCGTGCTGCGCGACGCCGGCACGGGCGAGCGGCTCAACGTCTTTCATCTCCTTCCGCAGGCCAGGGCCAGCTTCGAGATCCACAACTCGCCGCTGTCGGAGATGGCGGTGGTGGGCTTCGAGTACGGCTACAGCGTGGGCGATCCCGAGGCGCTGGTGCTGTGGGAGGCGCAGTTCGGCGACTTCGTGAACGGCGCGCAGGTCATCATCGACCAGTACCTGGCCGCGTCGTACCAG